>CAKZON010000046.1 GCA_937136425.1 uncultured Crocinitomix sp. | reverse complement strand
CAGCAAAAGGAATAAAAGAAATCTCTATCGATCGTGAAAACTGTATTGTTTCAGCACCATGTTATATGTTTGAGACTGATATTTTGTCGGTACGAAATAACATAAAAATGGCAATTGAAGCGACATTAGTATTATGCAATTAATAATTTAATGATATTGTTTTTTCTTACCTATTTATTTTTTTTGATGGGGATTGAATCCCATGATTTTCAAGAAAATAAAGAACCAGATTTGGTTGTCGAATGTAAGGTGGCTCCAGATTGGAAGAGAAGAACTTATGAGGCTTGTAGTGACGAACCTCATTCAATTGTCATTGATTTCAAAGTCAAAAATATTATCTCTGGAGATTATTTTTATGATATTGTTTCTGTTTTTGTAAGTTGTCCAAAGCAAAAATTTGAAACTGGAATATTAAAATTAAGAAAGATAAATACTTTGCGGCTTGTGAAATCTGAGTTGATAGAACTCAATGAATTCCATAAAACTGATTCTGCCAAATACATTTACAGATTGCTGTAAATGTGTTGAGTCAATATCAAAAATAAAAGCCCCAACTAAATAAGTCAGGGCAATTACAATAACTACTATTATTTACTCGCACGGCATAGTGCATCCAGGTTCGCAAACAGGTTTGCACTCTTTGTTTTTCATGCATTCTGGGCTACAATCTTTTGTGTCGGATGCTAGTTCATTATTAACTTCAACTTCATTTGAAACCATTTCGGTTGCGTTGTCAATTGTTTCGTCCGCTTGGGCATGACTGGGTGATGCTGCAAAAATTACAATTGCTGTAACTACGGCTAATCCTAATCCGCCAACTAAAAATTTTAAACTCTTAATCTTCATATAAATTTGTTTTTAGTGAATACTGGTTGCAATTTCTTGAAGATTTTGAAGTAATTAGGTTATCAACCTGTTAATACATGTTATCGTGAAGTTAAAATTAATGGAGTTTCCTATTTTTCTGCGTAAATTCATTTTATGAAAAAGAAAACACCTTTCTGGTTAATGGGGATAGCAGCAGTGCTGCTGGTAGGACTCATTGTAAATCAAATATTTTGGGTGTTTAATTCTGCCGCTCAGCAAGAGGAACAATTCAATAAACAAACGCAAATGGCGTTGAGTTCAATTGAAGAAAACATTCAGGAAGATGCAGAGTTGCAAAGTAGTGTTGATTGTTGTTTAGTAGAAGAGCAACAAAGTTCATGTGTTGAGAGTTTACAGGATGAAAACGCTTGGGAACGAACAGACAATATGATTGCCGCCGAATTGCAAAGGTTTGATATCGACTTGAATTATAATTTTGACATTTGTTATGCGCAACCTAAACGAACCGCTCCATTGGCAGGGTATGAGCAAAACATGGACAAAGTCTTCGATCAGTCTGGAATCGTATTATATCTTGAGTTTCCTGATAAATCAAAATATTTAAGAAATCAAATAGGCCCTGTTTTTATAAGTTCAATTCTTTTCATTGTATTTCTGTCATTTGTCTTTGCCTTGACTTATCGATACTATAAGCGGGAGAGGGCTTTCTCACAACGCACAAGAGACTTTATAAATAACATGACGCATGAGTTTAAAACTCCTTTAACAAATATTTCTTTAGCAAATAGTATGATTGCAAGAGGGTTGGATGCAAATACAAATGATAAGTTATTGCATTATACCACTATAATTTCAGAGGAAAATATGCGTCTTACTAAAAATTGTGACGACCTTTTACAAATGGCGAAAATTGAAAATTCTGAAAATGAATTTGTCGATATTATCAATGTGCATGAAATTATTGAAGCAGTTGTGCAACGCAAACGCAAAACAAAAGCAGAAGGTGCTTTTACAATAGAGTTGGCTCTAAATGCAGATGAAAGTTATGTTTTAGGAAAAGAAAGTCTGTTTTCTAACACGGTTTCTAATTTAATTGATAATGCCATTAAGTATTCCAATAAATCTGTTGAAATTATGATTGCTACTGAAAATGTCGCAGGTGAAATTCGATTAAGAATTACTGATAATGGAATAGGGATGGAAGAGGCACATATTCAAAATATATTTGATAAATTTTATCGAGTTCCAGAAGGAGATACGCACAATGTAAAAGGGTTTGGCCTAGGTTTGGCTTATGTAAAAATGGTTGTAAACAAAATGAAAGGACACATTAATGTTGAAAGCAAATTCGGTTTAGGAACCACATTTAATATTATAATTCCAATTTCAAATAATTCATAAATGACAGAGAAAACGCAAATTTTATTGGTTGAAGATGATACGAATTTAGGCTTTTTATTGGTGGACTTTTTGGAGTCTAACGGGTTTGGCGTTAAGTTATGTAGAGACGGAGAACTTGGTTTGTCGGCTTTTAAGGCAGAGAAATTTGACTTTTGTGTATTGGATGTAATGCTACCTAAACTAGATGGGTTTGAGCTGGCTAAAGCTATTAAAAATGTAAATGAGGATATGCCCATTTTGATGCTGACTGCTCGTGCTGCAGATGAAGATAAAATTAGAGGATTTAATATTGGGGTAGATGATTATGTAACGAAACCCTTTAATGAGGTGGAGTTGGTTTGCCGAATTAAAGCAATATTGTGTCGCGTTAACAAAGTTGCAACAACTGCTACAGCACCTTTAAATCAAGCTGTTTATTCTATAGGAGAATATTCGTTTGTGCATAAAGATAGAGCATTAGCATGTAAAGTAGAGCAGAGGCGATTAACAAGAACTGAGACAGATATTTTATTGGTGCTTTGCAAATCAAAAAATAGAATTGTTAGCCGCAAAGAAATTATGGAGCAAGTTTGGGGAGAGGATGATTATTTTGTTGGAAGAAGTTTAGATGTTTTTATTTCTAAAATTAGAAAATATTTAATGCATGATCCAACAGTGAATATTGAAACGATTCCGAAGTTAGGCTTAGTATTAAATGCCAGTTAGCTAGTCTACTCGAGCACCCATTACGCAAACATCATCAACTTGTTCATATTCCATTTTCCAATTTTCAAAGTTGTTGCGCAACAGTTTGCTTTGTTCTTTAATGGGTCTTTGAGCAATCTTAATCAATAACTCTTTAAAGCGTTTATTCAAGAATTTTTTGCCCTTTTCACCTCCAAATTGATCTGAATAACCGTCACTTGACAAATAAAGTACATCTCCTTTTTGAATCGGTATAACTTGTGTGTCAAAATCAACACGATTGGTATGGCTACCTACTGGTTGTCGTGTAGCTTTGTATTTTAAAACTTCTTCATCCCTTACCACCCAAAGTGGAGTGTTTGCCCCTGCAAATTTTAATTCGCGTGTAGCTGTGTTAAAGGAGCATAAAGCAATATCCATTCCATCTCTAACCTCTTGCTCTGATTTTTCAAATTGCTTTAAAACTAGCTTGGTTGTTTCGTCTAGAATTTCACCCGGGTCTGTTAATCCTAATTGTTTAATACATGAATTTAAAGCATTATGGCAAATGACACTAACCATTGCACCAGGTACACCATGCCCTGTGCAATCTGCAACGGCAAATAACAGCGTATTGTCAACACGCTCTGTCCAATAAAAATCGCCAGCAACAATATCTTTTGGTAAATAAAGTACAAACGCCTCGTTTAAATGAGAAGCAATGGTCTTTTCTGATGGTAAAATGGCCGCTTGAATTCGTTTTGCATAATTAATACTGTCCGTAACCTCCTTGTTTTTACGCTCTAAATTAACTCGGGCTTCTTCAATTTCACTATTGGCTTGGTTGATTGCTGAGTTTTTAGTTTCAAGTTGTTCGTTATATTTCTTTTTTTGTCGATTGTTTCTCCAAAAAACAATAATTGTGACTAACAAACTAAGCATGATAAAACCTAAAGCGTAAATCAGGTTTTTTTCTTGCGCGCGCATTTCTTCTTGATGTTCTAAATCTTTTGTTTGTGAAGCAATTACCACATCTTGTAATGATTGTTCGGCTTTTAAAGCATTAATTTCAACTTCCTTTTTTTCATTTTGAAATCTCGCCTCTAAGGCGTCTGCCATTTGAAGACGCTGTGCGTCTTGAAAGCTGTTTTTTATTCTTAAATGATCCTGTAAATACATATAAGCCAACTGATAATTTCCTTTTTCAGCGTTGATTTCAGCAATCCATTCTAAAGTTTGAATCTTGTTTTCATCATCTCCAAGGCGTGTTTTAATCTCAATGCTTTTATTTAAATAGAGTAGGGCTTGGTCATGTTTTTTTAACTGATAATAGGCGTTTCCAATATTATTGTAATTGTAAGAAATCCATTTGTCATTTCCTTCAGCCTTATTAATTTCTAATGCTAAAAAGAAATGCTCAAGTGCCTTGTCATAATTTTTTTGACCCAAATAAGCACTCCCCATATTATTGTAGTTTCCAGCTGCACCTCTAGCATAATTGGTGTTTTCAGAAATACTTAAACTTTTATCATAGTAAAACAAGGCGCTATCATAAATGTCTTGTTGCTTATAAGCATTTCCCATTGTCATATAGCAATTCAGTATTCCAACAGAATCAGCTAAAAGCGAATAAATAATAAGCGATTCGTCTAAATATTTTAAGGCCAAATTAGGGTTTTGAGCATTTTTATACTTGATTCCAATTGTGCGATAAATATCAGCTAATAGGGTGTCGTTATCAATGCTGTCTGCTAATGTTACGGCGGTAAAGTAAATTTGCATTGCTTGATCAATATTACCAAGACCAGCTTGTGCATTACCACTCTTTTTTAGAATGCTAAAATATTCATTGGAATTCATGAATCTTCCGTATTCACTTAGTTGTTGGTAGCCAAGTAGACTTTCTAGCCTATTATTTAATGAATCTGAAATGTTAACCCTTAAATTGAGAACTTCTATTTTTTGCAGTGCACTGGCATCAACCGAATCTAAATAATAAAGGTGCTGATCAATAATTTGAAAAACGGTGTCTTCAGACTGGCTTTCAATCTTATTTTTTAGATTTTCAATTGCTTCACTTTGTGCATTAACTGAATAGCAAATACATAAAAATGCAAGTATGTGTAGAGTTTTTAGCAAGGCACTACAAATGTATTAATTTTTTAAAATTATTAGATACCAGCACTTTAATACCTGCTCAAAGCAACTATTTCCTTTATTATTGAGTATTGATGATGTTCTTATGAGTAAGAACATTTGTAAATTCAACCGAATTAACAAAGAGATATGTATTATATTTGTGTCCTGTCGTTTTAGATTGAAAGATGAAAAAAATTTACAATTGGTTATTGAACACGTTACCAAGACCTTTATTAATAAGGTTAAGTTATGTATTCAAATTTTTTGCACCGCTTATTTATAAAGGTGATAAGGTTGAGTGTCCTGTATGCGAAAAGTCTTTTCGTAAGTTTCTTTCTTATGGATCTAAAGTTGCACAACGTGATAATGTGCTTTGTCCCTATGATTTAACATTGGAGCGTCACCGTTTAATGTGGTTATACTTAAAGCGTAAGACTGATTTTTTTACAAAACCAAATTTAAAGGTAATGCATATTGCGCCTGAGCAGTGTTTCCATAAAGGGTTTCAAAATCAGAAAAACTTGGATTATACAACGGGTGATTTGGTTTCACCAATTGCAGACTTGCATTTTGACTTACATAAAATCCCTTTGGAAGATGATCAATATGAGGTGATTTTTTGCAATCACGTAATGGAGCACGTAGAGGATGATTTACAGTGCATGAAAGAGTTGTACCGAATTATGAAACCAGGAGGTTGGGGAATTTTACAGGTGCCTATTGATACAAATAGAGATACAACCTATGAAGATGCTTCAATAACCACACATGAAGAACGTGAAAAGCACTTTTGGCAATATGACCACGTACGTTTGTATGGAACCAACTATCCAAACCGTTTAGCAGAGGCTGGCTTTAAAGTGGATACAATCGACTTTAAGGATGAATTAGGTGAGGAACTAGTAGAACGTTATCGTTTACAAAAGAACGAACTTTTATACGTAGTAAATAAGCCGCTTTAGTGCATTAGAAGAATTTCTTCTTTTAGTAGATCTTACTTTTCCAATAAGTTAAATAGTATATGTCTTCACTTTCATGAAGCACATGATTAGTTGATTAACTTATAGTTTTACCACCTTTTCAGTATACACATCTCCAAACTCATTTGAAAGTTTTACGACATAAACACCTGCAGAGAATGCAGTTGCATCAATGGTTGTTTTTCCAGCGTTTTCTTGTTGTGAATAAATCATGTCACCAGATACATCATATATTTCAATAGAATAAGGCGCATCTAGTTTTGTTAAAATATTGAATTCACCTTGAATTGGGTTAGGGTAGATTAACCAATCTCTATCTCCTAACTCAGGGTCTGTGTTTTTATTTGGATCACTCACTCCGTCGTAAAGCGGGAAGATAATTTGTGAGGGTTGTTCAGGGCTAAAGTAAACTTCTTGATGAGCTACTCGCGGAGAATAAACGGTCCCTTCAAATGTATAAGTTTGATCGTCACCAGGAGTACGTCTAAAAAAGTCTCCATGCTCGATTGGAATATTTGCAGATGATTGATAACGAGGCCAGTTACTGCTGCTAATTAAAACTTTTACTTGATGTCCATGTCCAAACGTATAAGCAATGGGTAATAGATTGAATTCATATTCGTAAACTTCTCCGGCTTCAATGTTTGAATAAGGAATATCAATATCCTCCTCGCCAGTTGCTAATTGTTTAGAATAATCTCTTGCTCTAGCATTAACAGCTCCTTCTACAACAAACAATTCTCTGCCATCAGGATAGACGTCTAATACTCTAACAAAAAAGTCAGTATCAGTAGGTCCTTCTGGCCCTGAAAGTGGAGAGGATGATGCGTAAAGCTTGGCCTTAGGAATTCCAATTATGCAAAGAGAATCATTAACAGCACCTGACAAGAAACTGATCACTCCTTCACGATCCATAGTCACATTGGCAAAGCTAGTGTCTGCATAGTTTAAAGGTCCAGCACTAACACGGTCTTGTTGTGGTGTAGGTATTGCTAAATTTCCTCCTCCAATTGTGTAAATCGGATCATCCGGATCATGGTCATAACCAACTTGCTCTTCAGTAATAGTAGGAGCAATCGTATCTAATGTTCCGTTTGAATGCATAAACATTGGGTAACAACGCCATCCTGTTTTTAAAGGGAATTCATCAGCTGCACTCCAGTAATTACCAGTGCTTGTGTTTTCCGGTATACCATCATCAACCGGTCCTGGTACATAATAACGAATATTCGGTACCGTTTCAAAATTAACAGGTTCTGATACAGGTTCCGAAACTGGGCTTGTGCCTGGTTTTTGGTTTGAACTGTCTGCTGGCAAATCAATAACTAACGGTGTTATGGCTCCATCATTATTCAATTCAATAGAAATGCCTGTAATTGGTCCAAAACCGCCCAAATAATTAATGAAATTAGCATAAGAAATATATGAATCCTTTGCTGGAATTCGAATAGAAGAGGTTCCTATGCTTTGCCAAACATCACTTTCAGGAATAAACACCTTTGGTTCACCTAAATAATTATCCGCATTATAATTCAATAAATAGCGAAACCAATCTACTAGATCACCTTCTACCAATTCAGTTAAATTAGCTTCTTCAACCTCCGTGTTTACTAATTTAATGTCCTTAACAGATTCAGGATAAACAACATCCCCAACTTCTTGCTGCGAAATTGTGGCGTGCGTCCAAGGGCCAATAATCATTTTTTGATTAGACTGGGTAGAAGCTCCAGTATTATCCATAATGTGTTGATAGGTCTCTAATTGCCCATCAATAAAAATGTCCCACCAACCAGTTAAGTGGTACATAGGAAGTTCCATATTATTATATCGGTTTATTCCTCCATCAGGATCAGATTCTCCTGCTGCATTTATTGGCGCCCAATTGGCATTCGCGTCCGTTCTATAAGCAAAATTAGGATACATACCTGTGTAGCCATTGTAATCTTTCACAGTGGTAATATAATCCACGGCGGTGTTGATCACACTATCTCCGCTCATATTACCATAATCATAAATAGAGTGAATGTTGTTTTGGATATCTGTGTCACTCGGTATAGTGTCAACATTATCTAATAATTGTCCTGTAAGCCATCCTTGAACTAAAGCCTGACGAAATACACCGTTATGTTGTAAAACACAGTTAAAATGCTCGTTTGTTGCCACAATTGGCACCATTCCTTTTAATCCATCTTGCGAAACATCATTTTTAAATGCCGCAGCCGCTTGATATTGTGTGTTTCCTAACGCAGATGCGCCAAACATCACGATTGATCCGTTATAGACCGGGTCATTTGTTTCAGCAGTTCCATCACCGTCCAAATCATACATTTTAAACAAGCTATCTTTTAAAAAGTCGATAGAATACCGTCCGTCTTGATGATAAACACCGTTTTTGGGATCGTTAATATCTGTAATGTCTAACGGATGTGTTTCAGATGGATGATAAACACTTTTGTCCCAAGCGTCACTATACATAGGTAAGTAAACTCCTTCAGATTCATATCTGCCACGCATATCTTGCAATGCATAAGCATAGCCTAATACGTTTAAATATACGCCAAACTCATCATAACTTCCTTTTCCATAAGGTGTTCTGGTAAATACCATTGGAAGTTTAAATGGATTAGCATTTGCATTATTGCCAGTTGAATCATACACAAAAAGCTGTGTGCCTTTAGGGATGATTTGTATCACATATGTGGTGTCATCAAAGTCAATTTCTGTTGTTATCGAATCAGAAATGATTGGCAAATAAATATCTGTTGCCAACTTAACACCATCAGGCATAGTAGCATATACGGTGGTAATTGTGGTGAATTCAGATATGGTATCTAACTGTCCGTTATTATTAGACTGTGAAAAGATAAATGTGGAGCAAAACAGGGTGTAAGCGAGTAAAATTTTATTCATAGGCGGTTTCGTGTAGCTATAAAAATAATAAAAATCTTGACTTTGGATTGACTGAAATTTCACATAAGTCATTAATTTTTAATAAAATCGACAAATTTTCGTATGAAATATTTAATTATTGGTCGAATTATTAATGAATATATAATGCAATGTTGTAAATGAGGGCTCGAAGCAATTGGAAATTTTTAAATTGTGCCTTGAAACTATACGAATGAAACAATCCTTATTAGTCATCTTATTATTTTCTTGTCTAGGTTCTGCAATTGGTCAAGACTATAGAGCGGAATACGAAAGCTTAAACGTGCGGTTTTGGGCAAATTTCAATTCAAATGTGGATAGCTTACCCATAATTTTGGGATTGCAAAAAGAGGCGGCACGAAGGGCTGAAAATGATACTTTAATTGGAGACAACTTGCATAATTATGCAGGGTATTGGAGCCGAATTCCTAACCGAAGTGATTCAATGATTTATTACAGTAGTCTTGCCTTTGAATCTTATGAGAAAATTCCAGACTATAATAGAATGGCCAATGCCAAGCGGGTCATTGGGAGCTCTTATAAATTATTGGGAGAGATGGATGAAGCAGAAAAGGCATTAAAAGAAGCTTTGAAATGGTCAATCAAGTCTGGAGAAAAGAAAAGAATGATTTATTCCATTTCAGAATTAGGGGCATTAAAATCGAACGAGGGAAATGATGTTAAAGCGCTGGAATATTATCAAAGGGCCCTTGAAATTCAAGAAAGCATTAAAGACACTTCTCTTCGTTATAAATATAATGTAAAAGGAAAAATGGGGCTTTTATATTCGCACAAGAAGGATTATGGCAAAGCAATTGAATTAATGGAAACTTACATTAGTGAATTAGCTTATATAGAGGATTATTGGCAAATGGCACAGTGGACGAATAACCTTACGAATACCTACATTCTCTCAGGTGATACAGCTACGGCACGGTTAAAGTGTTTTGAAGCAATACAATATGGCAGAGAAGCCAGCTTTAAATATGCTGTTGCTTCTGCTTATGTCAATTTAACTAATATTTATTTGAAAGGCGGAAATTTAGATAGTGCGGCTTATTACCTAAATCAAATTAATGTTGAAATCCCTGTTATTGAGGAAGTGGATTTTGCTGCAATCGTTGCAGAAACTCAAGGTACCTTTTACGTTGAAAACAAAGAATATTCAAAATCATTACAGAGCTTTCAAAAAGCATTTGACACTTGGGAGCAAATCAATACTTTTCATAAGTTGGTGCCACTCTCAAAATCAATGGCTGAGGCGAATGAGGCGTTAGGTAATTATAAAGAAGCTTTGCATTATCAAGAATTATACAAAGCGTATAGTGATAGTACATTTAACCAAGAGAAAATTGAAGACTTTAAAGAGTTGGAAATGAGTTACGGTTTTGATCAGAAGATATTGGCAGATAGTTTGGCGAATCTCAAATCTATGCAAGCTTTAGATCTTGTCTATCAAAAAAATATAGCAGAGGAACAACGGAGTAAAAACTTTTTAATTTTTGGTTTGCTATTGGTTATTGTAGTCGTCTTTTTCGTTTTTATGGCTTATCGCCGTAACAAAAAACAAAAGGAATTGCTCAATCAAAAAAATGTTAAGATTGAAGAGGCTTTAGCACAAAATCAACTCCTGCTTAAAGAGGTACATCACCGTGTTAAAAATAATTTCCAAATAGTATCTAGTTTATTAGAGCTACAATCTAAAGGAATTGAGGATTCAAAAGCTTTGGAACTTGCAAAAGAAGGGCAGAGTAGAGTGAGATCAATGGCTATGATTCATCAAAGGCTTTATCAAAATGATGACTTCTTAATAGATTTTAGCGACTATTTAGGCAAGTTAATTGGGGACATTGCAAGAACTTATGACAAGAATGAAACGTTGAAATTGGAGATTGATGGTGGTAATTTTTCTTTTGATATTGATACCGCTATTCCGTTAGGGCTTATTGTGAATGAATTAGTAACAAATGCATTTAAATATGGTTTTAAGGCTGATTTAAGGTTTTTAAGAATTGCGTTGCGTAAAGAAAAGGTAGGAGATTATTATTGCTTAGAGGTGACTGATAACGGAACAAACATTCCTGAGGATTTAAATATCCAGAAAACTAAAAGTCTTGGATTGAGATTGGTGAAGCGCTTATCAAAGCAGTTACATGGAACTGTTTCTTTTGAACGTTCACCTCAAAGTACATTTTCAGTGAGATTTAAAGATACTGAACACCGTCTTTTAATCGATTAGTTATCCTTTATTAAGTCTGTTTAGCAAATTGTCTCTATGCATTTTTCCAATTGGAATATCAATTTCAGATAATTGAACAGATATATGATTAACGGAGGTTAAATGTTGCAGGTTGATTATATAACTTCGGTGACAACGAATAAAATGATCACTCAATTTGCTTATATAATCATTTAAAGATCCTCTAACAACGTGCGATTTTCCGTTTGCAAGAAAGATATCAATGTAAACATTGTCGCTTTTTAAGTAAGTTATTTCATCAAAATTTAAGCGAATAAAGCGTTGTTTATGCTTTACAAATAAAGCATCCTTTACAATCAAGTTTTCTTGATTAATGAATTTTTGCTTTTGTTTTGAAAAATTAGAAAGAGCCAATTCTATAGATGCGTATAGTTCATCACTATTAAAGGGTTTGGCTAAAAAAGCAGAGGGTTGAACTTGTTTCGCTTCAGCAAAGGTTGCCTTGTCAGAATTTGAGGTTAAAAAAATAAACGGAAAGTCGTACTTTTCTTGAATATGTGCTCCCAAGTCAATACCGGTTTTTTTTCCGGAAAGTTGAATGTCTAAAATAGCAATATCTGGAACATCTTGAGCAATAACTTCAACACCTTCAGTATAACTAATAACAGGTTCAATTACTTCGTAGCCAAAGTCTTCTAGCGTGTCAAAAATGTTATCAGCTATAATTGCTTCATCTTCAGCAATTAGAATTTTAATTTTACTCATTGGTGCAGTTTCTGTGGTAAATCAGGGACCTGTGTATTTACAGCTAATTTAATGAAATCGTTGTTAAGTTAGTCCATATCGATAATCCATTTCTGCATTATTGATAATTACAGAAATAATTGTGCAGATGTCAAGAATGTCCTTTAATTGGTTTTAGAGTTTGTTATAAATTTCCTTAACACCTATTCTCGTTGTGTTTACAACAAGAAGAAACCCGTTCGAAACAATTCTGAGCCGTAACTGAATTAAACCTTCCATCTTTGAAGGTATAAACGGCGGTTGCTAAATTAAATATAGAGATGGAAATGCGGCAACATATTCTATTATATAACAAATGGCGCCAATGTTTAAAATAAAAAATGTCTTGTTATAACTAACAATTCGGTAAGGCTGCCTAAAGTAATATTTGGACAGCCTTTTTTATGATATAATAAGAGAGGATAGAATATTTAAGAACGGCTCATTACTATTCTTTATTAAAAAAGAATGTATTTGCTCCCACAGAATGTTCAATCTTAATTAAATAATTTCCGCTTGATAAATGTTGCGTGTTAACGAGTCCATTTGCGCTATTTCCTTGCTGTATTAATGCGCCAGAAATTGAAAATACAGTATATGTAAATTCATTTTCAGAGAATTGCAAATAACTTTGAGAAGGGTTAGGGTAGAAGGTGATTGAAGTTTGTTCAACTTTAGGAAGATCAAAAACCCCTTCAATAACGACATTAATGTACTGCGTTCCTTTTGCAGCTCCCATTGTTAGCTCGTGGTAATCAACTTGAACAGAATCAATAAACTCGGTTAAAGGATTGCAAAGCACTTGATAACGTTCTCCTGGGAAAATCCAAAGTGTATCACTTTCTTCCGCAGTAGGTAATGGGCGTCCATCAGAAGAAATAATAGTTGCATTTAGCTCTGGAGGAAAAGTATATTTATTTGCAAAGTTTCCTATGCTTATTAGGCGAAGCAATATTTTAGTTTCAATTCCTTCATGTACGTTTATTCCTTCTTTTTCTTCATGCTGAAAATCCATGGCGCCATTCACTAAAAAATATTGTGGTTCATAGTATTTAGGAATATTGTGCGGCATTCCATCCATTTCATGTTCATGATTAATAATGGTATCGTTGTGCCAAATCGTGTCAATTTCAGAAGTCATCCAATGATACTCTTTATCAAAAGCATATCCTCCGTCCCAAGTTATGGTTGGGTCTTCTGCGTCAATAATAATTATACCGTACATTCCGCCTTGCACATGTACAGGCGATATTACATGACAATGGTATAAATAAGTTCCTGGATGTGGAGCTTTAAAGTAATAATAGCCCGAAGAATCATGTTCAACCTCAAAAGAGAGGTGTGGAACTCCATCATTAGCTTGATCAACATCCAGCCCGTGCAAATGAACCGTATGTGGAGCGCCTTGCGAAAGATTGAATAATCTAAGTTTAACACTATCACCAGTTGTTGCGCGCAAAGTAGGGCCAGGAGCAATAACTGGTGCTCCTATTCCAGCAGTAAACCCCATTAAACGCACTTCATAACCGTCTATGGCAACATATGTGCCTGAATTTCGAGCAATTAAAGTCCAATTCTCATCAATTTGAGAGAAACTTATATTGCCTGCGCTAAATATTACTAAAAAGATGAAAAGTACTCTCATTATTCTACTATATCAATGATGTGGAACATTCCATTAGCGTATATTCCATTGCCTGAAGTAGCCACCAGGTTATGATCATGAACGGGGTATTTTCCAGTTTTATCTGGAACAACATAAACTAATAAGGTTTGCATTTCTTGAATTGGAAAAGTATCCTTTTCTCTATCTACATGACTAGGATTTTCAGATGAATAAGTAATTGTAGCATGGTAGCCGTGAAAATGAAGTGAATGTGTCATTTGCCCAGTGTTTGCAATACAAACTATTAAAGTGTCGCTAACATTTCCAGTAATTTTTGATATTGGATCGTCCTGTGTTTCAGGGTTGCTTAGTCCATTAATTGTAAAATAAAGAGGGGAGTAGTCCTCAATTGGCATGAAGTCACCTTCAGTAATAGAAACGTTCCATTCCTTATCGTGCTCTTTTATATTCCAATAAAACACAGGGTGTTCTGTATTGCTAACCATGATAGTACCTGCAGCTCCTAAAGATTTATAATGCGGATAATTATAGTCGTCATAATAAATATATGCCCCATAATTCTCAAATGGCACTTCAACAGTTATTAATCCTCCTGGTGCAATTACATACGGGCCATCTGGTAATGTGATGTTTTTTATGTTAAAACCGTGCGTCAAACTGTCGTTGTTATGAATAGTAAAAACAACGGTATCTCCAATGTTAACAGTAAGTATGGCATTCAGTGTTTCAAATTCATCACTTGAATTGAATGCAGTATAAGGTATTTCAGGACTGTCTACAACATTAGAAACGCCGTTGTTTATCCACAGCTCTTCTGTCAAAATTGTTGCATGAGCGCACCATAAGGAGAAAACTCCAATAAGTAAAAGGCTAAATTTCATAATAAAATAGGAGTAGCTATGAGCAACTATTGAATTACAATTTTTTCAGTTTTTAGAATTTGTCTTCTATCTTGAAAACTAAGGAAATATAATCCTGAATTATAATCTCCAGTATAAATTGAAATATTTTCATGTGGTCCAATGTACCCGCTAGATATAACTTGTCCAGAAATATTTAAAATAGTGTAGTTAGCCAATTCGCTTGATTTGTTTGCAATGAACATTTCATCATTCACTGGAGCCAAAACAGTTAATTTATCAGCTGTTAATGCTTCATTGATACTTGCACTTCCTTCTGCAGTTAAGATTATTGTTACAGTATCAGTCTCATCTGGTAGCGCTTGATCCCAAACAACAAATTCATAAGTGCCAACTCCTGCTACATCAGCAAAAACATTTACACGAATAAATGCAGATTCACTTCCTGCACCAACTTCGGTCATTGTTCCAGTTGTTTCACCATCTGTATAACAAACGGTATAATCACAAATGGAAAATTCCCAAGTTTCAGGCTGTTCGAACGTAATCATTTCCCATTGAAAAACAACAGATTCATCACTTGAATTTAAAATTTTACTTTCGCCATTTTCAAATTCTTCAATTGTAATGTCTTTTTCAACCAAATCTCCAGATACAAAGCTGAAATTTTGAGCGGTTACTGTATAAGGTAATAGTGCCGTGGCAACTAAAAAAGTAAATAGTGTTTTCATGTTTTCGATTTGTTATTTTGATACAATTTACGAATTATTAGTAATACGCTATGTTTTAATAAATTAATACAGGTGGAAGCCTAAGAATTGAAATGGTTGAATCCTACGCAATTGTTGGAGTTGAATCACTTTTCAGTAAGGAATATATACTTGTTCTTTATTGAGTGAAAGTTCTTGATTTCCATATTGTATTATATAGTTACCACTTTCGTAACTAGTCAAAGAGATGCTTATTTTACTTTCAGGTTCAATTTGAAATGATTCAATAAGCTGACCAGTTAAGTTATAAATTTCAATGTTTATTGATGATTTTAAAGGGTTGTTAAGTATTGCAATTTGTTTTTGGCTATTGTATTGAAATGAAGGGGCAATGTTGTCAGATGTCTTGTCAATAACGGAAAAAGCCGGAGTAGCAATCATTGTGATATCTAATGTATCTGGATTTTCAGGAATAAGTTCATCCCACACTTTTATTTGGTAATAACCCGTATCAACATTTGAGGCATCAATATTTAAGGTTATAAAAGCATCTTCAGATTCAGCAGTTGCAGGATACATGGTTCCACTCATTTCCCCCATGGTGTAGCAATAAGGAAGGTCACAAATTGAAAATTCCCATTCGAGAGGATGATCATAGGTGATAATTTCCCATTTGAAAACGACAGGTTCATCACTAAGGTTTTCAATTTGTGTATGCGCCCAAGAATAAGTGTCCGTCTCGAATATTTTAGTCAACGAATCGCCACTAGTAAATACAAAATTTTGAGCTCTAGAAAAATGAGCAGTAAAAATAAGTAAGAATAATGTTGTAATACGTAACACTTTTTCGTTTTAGTTAAAATTACGAAATAATGCTAGAACAGCCTAGTTATCAAGTTTGAACAGCACCTACATTATAGCGTTGGTCAGACTTTTTGTGGTTAGCCATTTCAATTCCCATAGAAATTACCTTACGCGTTTCTAGCGGATCAATTATTGCGTCTACCCAAAGGCGTGCAGCAGAATAATAAGGTGAAATTTGCGCATCATATCGCGCTTTAATCTTATCGTAGATTTCTTTTTGTTTCACTTCATCAACTTCCTCTCCGCGGCGTTTTAAAGATGCTACTTCAATTTGCGCTAAAGTTTTTGCTGCTGAAGCTCCACTCATTACTGCTAATTCAGCTGTAGGCCAAGAAACAATTAAACGTGGGTCATATGCTTTTCCACACATGGCGTAGTTTCCAGCGCCGTATGAATTACCTAAAATAATAGTGAATTTAGGAACAACAGAGTTTGACATGGCGCTTACCATTTTTGCACCATCTTTAATAATTCCCGCATGCTCAGATTTTGATCCAACCATAAAGCCACTTACATCTTGTAGGAAAACAAGAGGAATGTTTTTTTGGTTGCAAACCATAATAAATCGAGCTGCTTTGTCAGCTGTGTCGGTGTAAATAACACCTCCAAATTGCATTTCTCCCTTAGCATTTTTAACTACTTGGCGTTGGTTAGCAACAATTCCTACACTCCAACCATCAATTCTTGCGTAGCCGCACAAAATTGTTTTTCCGTAGTCTTTTTTATATTCTGTAAATTCTGAATTATCAACAATACGCTTAACAATTTGACGCATGTCGTAAGGCTTTGCACGGTCTTCAGGAAACAAACCATAAATTTCTCTTTCTTTCAGTTCAGGTGGTGCGGATTCTGCTCTGTCAAATCCTGCTTTTTCTTTTGCACCAATTTTGTCCATTAAGTCCCGAATTGTAGCTAAGCATTCTGCATCATTTTCTGATTTGTAATCACAAACACCGCTAACAGCAGTGTGAGTAGTTGCTCCACCCAAAGTTTCATTGTCAATTGATTCTCCAATTGCAGCTTTTACTAAATAGGATCCTGCTAAAAATATAGTTCCCGTTTTGTTAACAATTAACGATTCATCTGACATGATGGGTAAATATGCTCCACCAGCGACACAACTCCCCATAACGGCTGCAATTTGCGTAATACCTTGGGCAGACATAACTGCATTGTTTCTGAAGATTCGACCAAAATGTTCTTTGTCAGGAAAAATTTCATCTTGTAAAGGCAAGAAAACGCCTGCGCTATCTACCAAATAAATAATTGGTAAATGATTTTCCATTGCAATTTCTTGTGCTCGTAAATTCTTTTTACCAGTAATAGGGAACCATGCACCAGCTTTCACAGTTGCGTCATTTGCAACAATAATACATTGTCGCCCTGATACGTAACCAATTTTGATTACTACACCACCAGAAGGGCAGCCACCGTATTCTTGATACATGTCTTCTCCTACAAATGCTCCAATCTCTAATGTTTCAGTATTAGGGTCAATTAATGCCTCAATTCTTTCTCTGGCAGTCATTTTACCCTTGGCATGATGTTTTTCAATCCGCTTTTTTCCTCCACCTAGGTGAATTTTTTCAAGCTTTCTCTCCATATCAGAGATTCGCATGCGCATTGTGTCTTCGTTTTTATTGAATTCGAGCTCTTTTTTGCTGACTGCCATGGATGTATCTTTATTTTAATTTTCGTCTTCAAATATACAACATTGTTAAAATATTATTGTTCATTTATGATGGATTAAACGCGCTTTAAAATTTCTTAGGCAGAAAGAGTTTAATCTTAGTTTAAAAAAATGATAGAAATGAATGCAGTTAATAATTTTAACCTCAGGGTTTATGGTTTGTTAATACATAATAATGCAGTATTAGTTACGGACGAACATAGAGGAGGGAGTCCAATGACTAAGTTTCCTGGAGGAGGGTTAGAAAAGGGAGAAGGATTAGCAAATGGATTGCAACGTGAGTTTATGGAGGAGTTGGGGGTAACTATTGAAGTAGGTCATTTTTTTTATGTGAATGACTTTTTGCAAATCTCGGCGTTTAATCCGGCTGATCAGCTTTTGAGTTTTTACTATGAAGTTTCTACAAGCCAAATGGAGGCTATAGTAATTGATGCGGTTAAAAGAGAAATGAAGAGCGGAGAACAGGTTTTTCGTTGGGTATCTTTGGCTGATTTAACTCCAGAACAATTTACTTTTCCAATTGATAAAGTGGTGTGTAAAATGCTTCGTGAAAAATCAGAGTATTAATGGTCGTGTAGTAAAGACGTTAGTTCTTTGTTTAAGGCTAGGGTAGGTAGTAATTCTTTCAAGAAAATATAAGCAATAAAAAAGCCCGCAACTTACGTTACGGGCTTTAATACTTTATAAGTTATTATTCAATTACTATTGAACAACAATTTTAGTCATTTCTACTGTTTCGTTAACAGTTGTTTTGATGAAGTAAACTCCTTCAGTAAGGTCAGCAACGTCTAACTCATTGTAGTGAGTTCCGATTGCTAAGTTTTGAGTTTCGATAGTTGAAACAACAGCACCTAACATGTTTACTACTTCAATTGTTACAGCAGACGCTTCTTCTAATTCAACAGTTAAGTTAACAAAATCAGAAGCTGGGTTAGGATATGCAGTAATTGCAAATGCGTTAGCAGCATCTTCCTCTAAACCAACAGTTCCAACTTCACTAGACTCAACAGAACCTTTACCAGCGTTGTTAATTGTTCCTGAAGGCTCAACTAACATTGCAACAACGTGAATGTTTTCTAAATCCCAAGAAGGATCAATATCAACATAGTAAGAATACCAGTAGTTTACACCAGCACTCATAGTAGCAGGTAAACTTGCATCTACACCTTCGTAAGCATCATCACCAAGTGCTCTTGCAACGTGGTTGTACTCCATCTCAGCAGCAGGTACTGGATTTGGCTCAGTATGCCAATCTTTTCCAGCTCCAGATAAAGGACCATATCCTCCACCAGCAAAGTAGTTAGATTGTGCGTAACCAGAACCTGTTCCTGTAACGTGATCTTCAGTTACAACAGCAGCTAATCTCCAATCTCCTGATTGTTGTTCAGTAAAGTTTGCAACAATTCTAATTTCTAATTGATCTCCATCAATGTATCCTCCAACGTCAATAGAAGCAACTGGAGTTTCAGTTTCTCTAATAGCAAATTTGTCTGGAGCATATGCAGCGTGATCACCTTCAATACGGTCAGCAGCAGCGTACGGATATCCAGTAAATCCTGGTAAACCAGCACTTTCAGAATCGTAAGTAGAGTTTGCCATTGGATCAGAATTGTGAATTGCTATTCCGATAAAGTTAGGCTCGTCGTTTTCAAGGTTATCGAAAGCAACTGTACCGTATGGACAGAATCCACACCAAGTACCTGTTTTTTCTTCAAGTACTACAAATTTTTCAACTTGAGCAAACGACCCAGCTGATAAACCTAGAGCTAGTGCTCCTAAAATAAGTTTGTTTTTAGTCATAATTTATGTTTTTTATTTGGTTTGATAAATATACGGATATTTTTAGTCGTGGAAGCCATGTTGAAGCTTGGAAATGATTTTATTATTGAATTCCTAGCGTGATTATTTATCAAGATTGCAAAGTAATAACGGTGCTAATTATGGATGGATGGTAGATCGTTTTAAATAACTGTGTTTTTAGTTGGAAAACCTACATCCCTTTAATTGTGGGCTTTATTTTAACATTTATAAGGCTTTTCTTTCCTTCTGAAAAGCGAAATAGGGATTTTTACAATTATTGGATTTAATCAATATGGTTTGAATTCAATTATGATAAAAGTTGAAAGGAAGTTGCGGATGGTCGATTAAAAAAATAACATTTTACAGCCTTACTGTTAAGTTTTAACTAGTTGATAGTTAGTTTAGTCTGTTTTTTACGTATTGTTCAATTCTAGAAAGAAATTGTTGAGGAGTGGCTGTTCTCCAATCGACTTCTTCAAGCTGCCCGCCCATTAAGAAATAATAGTCTAGATCATAATTATTGAGTTCTTCTTGTACATGAGGCCTTAAGTTTATTAACGCAATCCATCCTTGAGCGTCTTCAACCTCGTCAAACCATTCTTCATAATAATCTTCCTCGTTGCCATGAAAATTTAAAAGGTTCTCAGCAATCAAGATGAACTTAGAAATGCCATTTTCCATTAATAATTCAATTACGTCTCTTTTTAAAAGCATAATATCATTATTAATAACGTCATTCCATTCTCCAAACAATTCTATTACAGCAACCCCACTATCATAGTCAGCGTAAAGAATTTTAATAAACAGGCTAGGAGAGCCGATATTGTCCCATTGTGGATGAATACAATAATTGTATATAGAGTCTGTAAACTCAAACTCGCTATAAATACGTTCGTAAAAAGGAGATTGAATGTCTTCGGAGGCAATATAAAATCCTCTCCAATTATAAAATGGCTCAATAGTATGCACGGCACAAAGTTAGGGCTCTATTTAACCAATTCAAAGAAGATTTAATTAACTTTGCATTTATAATTATGAATATGAAAAAGAGAAAAATAAATTGGTCGGTATTACTATTAGCTTTGTTTGTTACAGGTTTTGTAAGTTGCACGGCTGAAAGAACTCGTGAAGAGAAGGTTGCGGCAATAATTGGTAAAATAGAATCGCCGTTCTTTATTATTAATACAACACCCGGTAATATTATAGAAAAATCTGGAGCAACTGATGGTGCATTACCTTATACGCAAGAAATGTTACTAGGCTTTTTTATTGACGAAGAAGTTACAGGAGTAGATTATGATGTGGACGTGCAAGTTGTAATGGGCCGCGGAGGTGGATTCACACCTAACTTTTACGGAATCTTTAAATTGAAAAATGAAGTCGCATTTAAAGAGTTGTTAGAAACTGAGGCAAATGCTGAAATCAAAGAAAAAGACGGTTATCAGTATGTATTGAAAGAAGAGGATAGCTATGTAATTGTTTGGGATGAAGAATTTGCAATTGCAACAAGTATTCCAATGGATATATCAGCAATGTTCTCTGGTGGGTCTAAAGAAGGAATGAAAACTGTTGATAAAACAATTGCTTTGATTGAAGCTGCGGAAGAAGGTGAAGTAAATGAATTGTATAAAACATTTTTAGAGAACGACGCTGATATTTCTATGCGATTTGAAGGGAAGCCATTTTATGGGTACCTAGAAGATGTGTCTATGGGAATGAATGATGAATTGGAACAGAGTAGAGAAAATATTGAAGATATTAATTCTGACTTGTTTGTTAATTTCAATAATGGTAGTGTAGATTTAAACTGGGTTGGTAACTTGTCTGAAAGATTGAAAGAGCAGTTTGGTTTCTTAGGTGACGAACCTGT
Organism: uncultured Crocinitomix sp.; assembly: GCA_937136425.1. Lineage (GTDB taxonomy): Bacteria > Bacteroidota > Bacteroidia > Flavobacteriales_D > Crocinitomicaceae > Crocinitomix. The sequence goes on along the minus strand of CAKZON010000046.1, from coordinate 26,136 downwards.
AGATTCTAGATTACTTGATTTTGGAAATTCAGAAGATCCAATGTTTACAATGGTTTATAATATTGACCTAGAAAAAGGATTGGATTATACGAAAGAACAAATGTCTGAATCTGAATATAATGATTTAGAAGAGGAGTTGAGTAAGATGGGGGTAAGTATTGATCTCGCTAAAGCTGGTTTAACTGGTGATATTCTATTTGTTGTTGACCGTGTTGAGATGAAAACTGAAATTATTGATTGGGGATACGGAGAACCGTATGAAAGTAATGAGCCAACTCCAATTTTTGGGGCTGTATTTGGAATTGATGACTTAAGTGCTTTGACAGATTTGATGGAGCTAAGTGATTCACTTGGAGATGAAGGTATTTTAAAAATGGGGGATGCTTATTTAGTTATTTCTGATGATATTTTATTTTCAACAAATGACAGCCTTTGGGCCATGAAAGTTGAGAGCGGAATGGTTAGTACAATTGCTGATAAAGGAGATGTGTTGTCTTCTGAGCCTTTCGGAATGTTCCTTGACTTTGCTAAAGTTGCAGGGATGGATGAGTTGGATGAAGCTGAAGTTGTGGTTAGAGAATTAAAAAGCTTAAAAGGAAGTGGAAATATTAACGAGATTAATATTTCTTTAATTATGCAGGATGATACTAAAAATGCATTGAGAATTTTAACTGAAGCAATTGGTGGTTTAACTGAGGAGCAAGGTAGTGGTGAAGAATATGAACAATTGAGAGAGGAATTAGAAGAGGCTGCTGCAGAGACTGAGGAAATCGAACCAGCGGAAGAAGGGTAAAGGGTAAATAAGATTATTTAAATATTACAAAAAAACCTGCTAATTGCTTAGCAGGTTTTTTTGTATTCACTTTTTCGTAATTTGAAAAAGCAGTTATGAAAAAAAAATTAGTTTATCGAAATCGTTTTTGTTTTTTCTACTGGCTTTTCTTTCTTGCCAATCTTTACTTCTAAAATACCATCATGATATTGTGCTGTAATTCCTTCTTTGTCCGCATTTTTAGGTAGTGTAAATGCTCTTTGGAATGAATTGTAATTAAATTCGCGCAAAGAATATTTTTCTTCCTTTTTTTCAGTCTTACTTTCTTTAGTGGCTGAAATACTTAAAGTGTTCTTTTTTAGGTCAATTTTAAAATCATCCTTTTTCATTCCTGGTGCTGCAAGCTGAATCGTAAAATCTTTTTTGTCTTCAAAAATATTTACAGAAGGAGTGTTTCTAGCATTGTGCCTGTGAGTTGGTTCGAAAAATTTATCTTCAAATAAATTTGCCATCATATCTCCAAATACAGGTAATTCTTGTCTTTTCTTTATTAGTGTCATTTTCTTAAATTTTTAATTGTTGTTTGGTATTCATAAGTCAAATAGAGTACCAACTGTAAAAATGAATAAAAAATAGGTCAAAATGACAGGGCTTCTTATTTCTAAGTGACAAAATGTCTTGTTTCGTGATTTTTAAACTGAATAATTGGCAAACTATGGAAGCTTTTGCTGGAATTTGTAGTTTTTTCAAGATGTCGTGTATAAAAATAGGGGGTTGTTAATAAAAAAGATGCTTTTTTTTGATGTACCCCCTATAAAATGACTTACATTTGCCAAAAAAAGATTTTAATATGTCCAATTCAAGAAAAAGTGCCCTTGATGAAGTTTTAAGCCGAGAAGCTAATCACGTTGATTATGGTGATCGCCGAGTTTCAGAATATTTTGGTGAAAATACATTTCACTTAGATAAAATGCGCGAATGTTTAACAGAAGACGCATATAAAGTGGTGAAGTCTGCAATTCAACTAGGAACACATGTAGATCGATTACATGCTGACCAGATTGCAACGGCCATGAAGGATTGGGCAATTTCAAAAGGAGCTACGCATTATACGCACTGGTTTCAACCTTTAACAGGTTCAACTGCTGAAAAGCATGATGGTTTTTTTAAGCCCATTGGTCCTGGTAAAGCAATTGAGAGATTTGAGGGTGATTTATTGGTTCAACAAGAACCTGATGCTTCTTCTTTCCCTAATGGCGGAATTAGAAATACATTTGAAGCTAGAGGGTATACGGCTTGGGACCCTACATCTCCAGCTTTCGTTATTGGAAAAACGTTATGTATTCCAACTGTTTTTATTGCATATACAGGTGAGGCGTTAGATTATAAAATGCCTTTATTAAAAGCCTTGCACGAGGTTGAAAATGCTGCAAAAGATGTTTGTCAATACTTTGATAAAAACGTAAATAGTGTTGGTGCAACTTTAGGTTGGGAGCAAGAATACTTTTTGGTGGATACAGCATTGTTTAATGCACGACCTGATTTAATGATGACAGGACGTGCTGTTTTTGGTCATTCACCTGCTAAAGGACAACAATTAGATGACCATTATTTTGGTTCAATTCCTGAACGTGTAACAGCATTTATGCGTGATTTTGAGTATGAGTCTCATTTATTGGGAATTCCTGTAACAACAAGACATAATGAGGTGGCGCCAAATCAGTTTGAGTGTGCACCAATGTTTGAAGAGGTGAATATTGCCAACGATCACAACCTTTTATTAATGGATGTGATGGAGAAAACTGCAGCAAAACATAATTTTAGAGTTTTATTGCATGAAAAACCATTTGCCGGAATTAATGGGTCAGGTAAGCATAATAACTGGTCAATGGCTACGGATACTGGTGTAAATCTTTTACAGCCGGGTAAAAATCCAAAGTCTAACATGCAGTTTTTAACATTCTTCGTGAATACCATTATGGCTATTCATGATAATGCAGATTTGTTAAGAGCGTCAATTGCATCTGCAGGAAATGATCACCGCCTTGGTGCAAATGAAGCGCCTCCTGCAATTATTTCAGTATTTATTGGTTCGCAATTAACCAAAATGTTGGATGATTTAGAAGAAAGCATTTTAGCTGGTAAAATGACGCCAGAAGCAAAAACTGAGTTGAAGCTAAATATTGGAAAAATTCCTCAAATTTTATTAGATAACACGGATAGAAATAGAACATCTCCTTTCGCGTTTACAGGAAATAAATTTGAGTTTAGAGCAGTAGGTTCTACAGCAAATTGCGCACAAGCAATGACAGTGTTAAACACTATTATGGCAAACCAATTGGTTGAGTTTAAAAAGAATGTTGATGCACGAATTGCTGGAGGAGATAAAAAGGATGAGGCAATTTTAAGAGAGCTTCAAAAATTAATTACTGCTTCAAAGAAAATTAGATTTGAAGGAAATGGTTACGGACAAGAGTGGGTTGAAGAAGCTGCAAAACGAGGTCTTTCCAATTTAAAGGATACACCAAGAGCATTGGATGTATATAGCAGAAAAGAAGTAAAAGAGTTATTTAATAAATTGGGGATTTTAAGTCCAGTTGAATTGGAAGCTCGTCATGAAATAGAGTTGGAAAATTATATTTTAAAAATTCAAATTGAAGCGAGAGTATTAGGTGATATTGCAAAAAATCACATTATGCCAGCTGCAATTGAATATCAAAATATTTTGATCAGTAACGCACAAGGATTGGTGGATGTTTTAGGTGAGAAAGAAGGGCGTGAAGCGGCTAGAACACAAATTAACTTCATCAAATCTATTTCTAAGCATGTTAATGTAATGAATGATACAGTGAATTTGATGATTGCTGATCGTAAAAAAGCAAATGCAATGGAAGATACTCGTGAGAAAGCATATGCTTATTGTGATGATGTTAAGTCAAAGTTTGATGATATTCGTTACCATGCAGATAAGTTAGAGATTATGGTAGATGATGAGCTTTGGCCTTTACCTAAATTGCGTGAGTTATTATTTACGAAATAGTATAAAAACTAAGTAGATAAAAGAGCCTGATAATTCATTATCAGGCTCTTTTATAATTATACCTATTGCTTGATTATTTTTTTCCATAGAAGAGTTCCATTTTCCATGGTAATGTTAGCAATGTAAATACCCTTGCTGAATTCGGTCAAGTTAATTTGGCCGTTATTCTTATTTATTGGAACTTCCTTTATTATTGCACCGTCTAAAGTTTGTATTGTAACAACTTTAATGTTTGTTGATGCAGAAAGGTTTATTAGATCAACCGCAGGGTTGGGGTATAGGTTAATATTTGTTTGTGTTTCTTCTTCTTCTAAATTCAATGTTAGATTGCAATCGCCACCTTCGGGATAGTTCCAAAGAGGTACAGTGTATTCTCCGTAGCAGTTTAATGTTAAGTCAAATCCAATGCCTTCCCCGGCGTAGTTGATGTCTCCAAAATAATTGCCAATTTGCACTTCGTCTGAATATTGGAAGCCAATTCCTTCAATTAATCTGCGATTTGCTCCGCCTTCAGGTGTTTCGTCTGTGTAAAATAGTCTTCGATACGAATCTCCAACCAGAACAGAATCTATATCGTAAACGATTAATGGGAAATTTTCGTCACCAAATTTGCCCTTTACGGTATCTCCAATTTCTAATTCATATGAAATAAATAATTCATCTAGTTCAGTTTCTTCATTGTAGTAGTATATCGCACGACCTTCTTGTCTTACATTTATTAATGATTCAGTACCAGCTGTTATTGTTCCATCATCATATTCTACTTTTTCATATTTTCGTTTCATTAAAAAGTATCCGTCGTAAACTTCGTTTTCAAATGCTAAGATTACTGAGGCTTCCATATAGGAGCCAATTCCTCCTTCGCCAGAATGTTGGAGTTCAATAAACCATGAAGGTTGATTGTTGAAATAATCAGGTGCTTGGCTAAGTGCGAAATTAAGAGTTAGAAGAAAGGTGCTAATTAGTAATAAAGATTTCATTATTATGCGATTTTGGGGATTCGTATTACTATTATATCGCGAATTCTAACTCAATGGTTGGGTGTGCCGAAAAAAAGAGTTGAATTATAGTGTTTTGCTATGATTTGTTTCGGTACTTGTCATTTAGGCCAGTTCCCGAAAGTATTAGCGGGATACACTTTTCAAGACGTTTTGTTTTTGTGGCTTCTCTTTTTGCTTCGGAAATGTGTTCGGCAAATTCTCTTTTTTTAAATGGTGTAAATTTATCAAACGCGTAAGATAAGTTTTCATCTTTTAAAAGAGCTTGTGTTAATTCTGGAGGTATAATGAGTTCTTTTTTGCGCTCCGTTTTTATTTTTAATCCAGCTTTTTCGTTTGCAATGGCTTCTGCTAAATATGTTAAAACTTGTTGCTGGTTAATTTCATCTATGTTGTGAAATCGCCATTGCAGTAATCCTTTGGTAGTGCCTTCTTGGGCATTGATTAATTTTTTATAAGGATCTTTAAGAAATATTCCATTAAAAAACCAAAGACCAGCATAATTCTTGAAAGCACCTATGCCTACAACATTTTTATTGTTGATTGTATAGGTTGGGATTCCCCATTTTAATGTTTCTTCAAAACCTGCCTCTAAACAAAGTTCGCGTAAAAGCATAACTGTGGACTTCCATTCTGTGAGACTATCAATGTAATCGGTTATTGAATCAAATTTTTTCAAGCCTTAGTGCTTTACAATTTTGTATCGTTCTTTTATTTCACCATTTCGCAAACAAACAAAATATACTCCAGGTCCATATTGGCTTGCGTCAATTGTTTTGGTATCGTATAATTTAATGAGTTCTTCAGCCATAACTGTTCGCCCTGTGGCGTCTTCAATTGCTATGTAAACATCACCAAGACATTTTTTTTCAAGAAAAACAGAAAATTCGTCAACAATGGGGTTGGGGTATACATCTGCTATTATGCAAATATCTTCATTGTCACTTTTTGCTGAATCTACAGCCACACGCAGTTCTGCAAAACCAACACAGTCTCCACCGTAATTGTCAACAACGGTGATTAATAAGTGTTTCGCTTTTAATCCTTCAAAATCTGTTATAACCTCACCTTCATAATTGTTGATGCCTGTTGCTTCTGGGAAAGTTTCTTGCCCATATTCAATCCAATTAATTCCGTCAACAGAATAATCAATGATAACGTTTTGGGCACCATTAGATAATAAGTCGGGATCGTTAATATTCCAGATTTTTAGTTCGTTCAATTCGTATAATTGACCAAAATCATAAGAAATCCAATGACTTTCGCCTCTTATTTCGTTTGGGTTTTCACTTGTTTCACAAGATATCCATCCATCAAACCAAGAGGTGTTGTGTCGGTCAGGGTAGCATTGACCAATGGATATGTTAGTCAACAATAAAAGTGTAAAAAGGGATATTAATTTCTTCATAGCTTACATGTTCATAAATCCAATTGGTGGCGTATCAGCTGAAAGTCCTCCTAAATCATGGAAATTTCCAAGGTTAGGGAAGATTGTACCTAAATCGCCAGGTTCAACACCATACCATAATGCTAGTTCTGCAAACATGGAGTCAACAGCGGTTGTAGGAACCATAATTCCTCCATTTAAATAGTTTGGTCCATCAATTTCAAGTGTTGGGTAAGTTCCGTAAATTTGATTTCCATTTACATTTCCTCCCATAACGATTGAGTTTCCTCCCCATCCGTGGTCACTTCCGTTACCATTTGATAAAAGCTTTCGGGCAAATTCAGATCCTACAAAGGTTGTAACATCATCAAAAACGCTTAACTCGTTAAGTACGTTTTTAAATTCAACTAAGGCATTGTTTACAACACTCAATTTTTCAGCTTGTTCCGTAATTAAGGCGTCATGATGATCCCATCCGCCGTAACGAACAAAGAAAATTTGACGTTCAAACCCAAGTTCTTCTCTTGCTGCAATAGTTTTGGCAATTATTTTTAGTTCTTGCGAAAGTCTATCTTCTGAAAAAACAGTAACAAATTCTGGTACTTCGTCTAAAGCTTCTTTAAATTCTGCTCCAGCTTCAATTGATCCATGCAAAACATTTGCATACGTATTTTGAAACGGATCCCCAAAATTGTAATTTAAAATACTGTCCATTGCTGCACGGCGATCTTGATTGTGCCCCCATTCGGAATAATAATTAATAGGGAGCGTTGGACCGTTATTATTCATTGAAAATGGGGTAGTATTAATGCCATTTTGAAAAACATTGGTACCAGACAATGATACATTCATTGAGATTTTATCATTGGTATTGGTAGATCCTAAAAGGTCTGCCATATAGCCTCCCCATCCTTTAGTTACTCGCTCATGTGCTCTAGCAGATTGCCAATGCTTGTATTGGTCAAGGTGCGAAAATAATCCAATTGGAATTTGAGAAGAACCGCTATAGTAACTTTCAACAGTTGTAGGTTCAACTAATGTTCCAATATTAGATAAAAAAGCTAGGTCACCGTCATTGTACATGTCTCGCACATCTGGTAAACTAGGGTTTAGTCCAAAATCGCCAGAACCAACTGGTAAAAGGTCTGGTTGTTCGAGGGCTAAATTTGAACGGGTATTAAAGTAATGATTGTATTCCGTCATTGTGTTGGGTACAAGCATGTTGTAAGAGTCGTTTCCTCCGTGTAAAAATACGCACACAATGGCTTTGTAATTGCCAAATGGTGGGGGCGGAGGAGAGCTCATTACTGAGTTAATGCTTTTAAATTTAGCCAATGACGACAATGGCGAAGCAAAGCCCATTGCAGATGCAATACTCAATTGTCTTAAAAACTTCCTTCTTGAATTTTCAAAATTATTATCCATAGATTGCTTTGCTTATTTTAAAATGTTGTAGTCCGGACTAATTAATATCAAATAGCTGGCTAATTGAATACGTTCTGTAAGTCCAGAAACTGTTGGAGGATATTCCAATAAAGTTGCTTTGATAATACTGCGTGTTCTGTCCGTCAATTGCCCATGACATAAAAATAGATCGAGTTGATCAAGCAATGCGTCAGGATCTTTAGAGTACTCATATAATCTAGTCATATTTGTACCAACAACGTTGTCATTGTCTTCAGGCACGTCGCTTGATCTGCAGGCTAATAGGTATTCATATTCTACCCAATAATAAACCCAATTTGCATAGTTTATACCTGTTCGAGAATTATGAATTTCAAATTCAGGAGCAATTAATCCTGCTTCAGAAATTTCGCCATTAGGGCTAAACCCTGGGCTAAAGAAGTTAAAAACAGTTGCAGAGTGAAGCGGGTGTTGGTCTACGCCACCATTAAAACTAGAAGAGATGTTCCAAAATCTATCATCATAAGGAGAGAAACCTCCAAAATGTCTGGCAACTGTAGTGTAGCGTAAAATGGGTTCTCTCAATTTACCTTGCGAAGCATCATTTATCCATTCGCATGATCGAGCTTCTGGGTGCAATAAAATAGCTTTTAAAACCGCACCTAAATCACCACGAACACCTGCGCCATTGTCAGCAAATACAGCTGCTATTTCTGAGACATATTCAGGTGTGGGGTTTGATTTTACAAAATGCTGTATTAAACGGATGGAAATGAATGGCCCAACATTCTCATGATTAAATAAGTGATCCAAAGCATCTGAAATATCTTCATCACCTGTTTGTCCATCTGGAATTATATAACCATTTAACAAATGCTTTTCGCCAGGCTCGTGCTGTTCGTCCCACATTTTCATTGGTTTAGTCACATCTGCAATGTAAATACTGTTTGTAAAGGTTGCTTCATTAGTGTCAATTCTGCCTCCAATTCCAAAGCCGGTAAATACTTTTGCAAATTCCTTAATGTCTTCATTGTTATAGGTAGGAATGCTGTTTCCATCACCATCAAGTTTAAAAGTTCCATCTTGATTAAGTTCATATAGCCCTATACTAAAAAGCTGCATTATTTCTCGTGCATAATTCTCATCAGGATTGGTGTTATTAACAGTGTCTGTTTTGGCGTTTCTTAAGTGACTTAGATAAGTACCCATTGCAACGTTTCTTGTAACGCTATCTAATACCTCTCTATAATTACCAAATGCATTTTCAGTGAGTATGTCGTAATACACTGCTAATGCTTCTCCGTATCCAGCTAGTGTAGATTCAGCTGAAATCACAAAGATTTCACTAAGCGCATAGGCCATTCTTTGCCTCAACAAATCTTTACCTTTAATTGTATTGTCCCACCAAGCATAATCAAGGTGCACCCAATTTGGTCGAGTTGTAAAGTCAGCAGAATCGCCTCCTTCAGCTAAAAAAGTTTCGAAAGTAGTTTGGAAAATTTCATTGATAGATGGAGTTAAATAGTTGGGTTGAATAGCCATTTGCTCATCTATCCACTTTTCAATTCCAATATCTACTACATAGGATGTTAATTCAGGGTCAGCGCCAAAGGTTGCCTGCGATAGAAATCTGACAGCCTCCATTTGGTCAGCTTCTAAGCCTGCTCCATTTATGGTGTTTTCTCCAGAAGCAACAAAAACACCTTCATATAGTTTGGCGTCACTACTAGAACTAACGGAAACACCCTGTGAGTTGCCACCCCCAATAAATTGTTGTTCTTGATTAAATGCAGAAAAGGCAATTGTTAATGCCGTTGCAAAGAGTATTTTTTTTATCATATTGAGAGCGGTCTGAGTATTTATCCAAATTACGAAAAATATTGATATTAAGTAGGTTTATTCTAAAGTTTTTTAAAACTCAAATGTTAGCATTTCCTTCTGATCCAAGGTTCTAAAACGATTTATTTGATTGCTGATTAATATCATGTTTAACCATGTTCAATCTCACTCGATTAAGTGTTTAAAATGGGCAAATTTGAAGTGTAATAAGGAGATATGTTAACAGAAAAAGATTTAACGACAATTACAGATAGAAAAGCGCTTATTCAAAAGGCAAAGTCTCGTGGACTCAAAATGAATAAGCATGTTTGGAACTTGTCATACGAAGAACAGTTAAAAGATTTGCAGGCTGAATTGGTTAATTTACAGCAATGGATTGCAAAGAATAAAAAACGCGTAGCGGTAATTTTCGAAGGAAGAGATGCTGCTGGAAAAGGAGGTTCTATCAAGCGTTTTGTAGAGCATCTCAATCCACGCTCAATGCGAGTGGTAGCACTGTCAAAACCCACAGAGGTTGAAAAGGGGCAATGGTATTTTAGAAGATATATTAAAGAACTACCCAATCCAGGTGAAATAGTGTTTTTTGATAGAAGCTGGTATAATAGAGCAGTGGTAGAACCTGTTATGGATTTTTGTTCGAAGGAGGAGTATAACCAATTTATGTTGCAAGTTCCAGAATTTGAACATATGTTGTATGAAGATGGGGTAACGGTTATTAAATTTTGGTTTTCAATTTCTAAAGATGAGCAAGCCAAACGATTTAAGGCAAGATTAGCTAATCCATTAAAGCGTTGGAAATTTAGTCCAGTTGATGAGAAGGGGCAACAAATGTGGGATAAATACACGAAATACAAAGAACTCATGTTTTCAGGAAGTCACACTGACTTTTGCCCATGGTTGATTGTCAGTACTAATGATAAGCGAACAGCAAGATTAGAGAGTATGCGATATGTATTGTCTCGTTTTGATTATGATGGAAAAAAAGAGGCCGGGTCTTTTCTAATGCCAGATCCTAATGTAGTGGCCAGATATTATAGACACTTAGCACAAATTGATTATTAATGGAGAATATAAAACTAACCGCCGAGGATATTGAATTGCTAAACTCAAAAATGGGTTTACGTAAACTTTTAGAATCCGAAAAAATTGACGTTAATAAAGCGCTGAAACAAACAAAATATGAAGCGCAATTAGCTGGATTGCAAGAACAACTAATTGCGTTGCAAGAACGCGTTATTAGAAATAATGAAAAGATTGTGGTGATTTTTGAAGGAAGGGATGCTGCGGGTAAAGGTGGAGCAATACGAAGAATTACAGCACGTATTAATCCGCGTCATTTTAGAATTGTGGCTTTGCCTAAGCCAACAGTGGAAGAGGAAGGGCAGTGGTATTTCCAACGGTACGTTAATAAATTACCTAAACCTGGAGAGATTGTATTTTTTGATAGAAGTTGGTATAATAGAGCAGTGGTAGAACCTGCAATGGGGTTTTGTACAATTGATCAGTACAGTAATTTTATGCGACACATTAACCCGTTTGAGAAAATGATAACGGATTCAGGAATTACGTTAATCAAACTCTATTTTTCAATTACGAAACACGAGCAAGCAAAGCGTTTTAAAGAAATCACAGATAGCCCATTAAAGAAATGGAAAATTACACCTGTAGATTTAAAAGCCCAAGAACTTTGGAATGTGTACACTAAATACAAAAAGGCTATGTTCCGTAAAACGAACACAAAAAATGCGCCTTGGAAAGTAATAGATGCCAATAAAAAAACAACAGCAAGAATTGAAGCTATTGAACATATTTTAGCTTGTACTGCTGAGCAGCATTAACTAAAGTTTATAGTTCAGCCATTAAAGTTTGGTATAGTTGCACCATTGTGGCTATATCAAACTTATGCACTTTTTCATCTGGTGTGTGCACGTTGTCTTCAGGCGCACCTATAAAGCACCAGTCAAATGGAACGTCACTTTTTTGAAGAGCAGTACCATCACTTCCTCCGGCGCTTTCAACTTCTAGTTGAAATGGAATATTGTGCTTTTTAGCAATGTCTATAATTTTGTTTAAATAGGAGCGCCGTGGAATTCCTTGGTCGCGCATTGAAATAGCAACGCCTTTGCCATGTGTTACACCATCTGTAACCCAAGTAATATCAGAAATTAAGGCTTGTCTTACATTATAATTGTCATATAAATAACGTCCTAAAAATCCAACAGATCCTCCGCCATGTTCTTCATAGGTAGAGAAAACTAATACACCATTTTCAAGTGTTTTTGCAATTTCTAATGCCACCCAAACACCTAATCTATTGTCCATATAAGGCGATTCAATAAAATCGTCTGATTCTCTAAAGTTAGGTTTAAACGTAAGATTAGTTCCGCGGTCAATGGTACGTTCATTTACACACTGTAATTGAGTCGATCCATTTTCGTGCTCAATCAACATTAATTCTGTTTCAATTTCTCCTATACTGTCTGCCCCAACTAATTCCATTCCATCAATGGTACGTGGACCTCCAATTTTAATGAGATTATTATCATAGCCAACCGTAAAGCCAATAGAATCTGTATGCGCAAACACAGCCGTAGTTGGTTTTCCAAAAACTAAAACAACCGCATCTTGAAAGCCGTCACCACTTAAAATGGTAGGGGTGGTTTTCCAATTGTGCATTTCACTTTTAACATAATTTAAAATGAATTCGGCAATTTCACCTTCATCCCCACTTGCTCCTCTAATTGCTGCTAGTTCTTTTAATAGTTTCATATAAGATTTTCTTTTTAAGTCGTTTCAATAGGTTTAACATCAATATTAGGGAAAGGTTCAAAGCTTGTTATGGCTTTGTCTTTTTCTGATCGATTTACGTTAAAGTGAATAGTCGGTTGATTATTTTCAAACCCTTGATTTGTTATTTGCGCCTTAATTTTATTCAATACACTCATTACATTTCCTGTGTCTTGATATTCGTGTGTAATAATAAAGTTGGCAATAATGTATCGTGTTTTTAATTCTGCTTGCTCTAATGCTTCTTTTGCAGCTGTTTTATAGGCAGTAATTAATCCTCCAACACCCAGGTTTGTTCCGCCATAATAACGAACTACTGCAATTAGTGTGTTGGTTACTTCAAATGACAATATTTGCCCAAAAATGGGCTTTCCAGCAGAGTTGTTTGGTTCTCCATCATCTGAAAAACGATCTTGATATTGTTCGGCTCCAAAACGCCAAGCAAAGCACACATGACAAGCTTGGTGGTGCTCCTTTCTAAGACGATCTATGTGTGCTTTCGCGTCAGCTTTATTGGTACAAGGAATGGCAAAAGCTAAAAACTTAGAGCCTTTTTCTTTATAAAAACCTTCGCTTACAGCGTCAATAGTTAAATATGCATCAGGATTAGAAGTCACGGCGCAAAGATAGGACTATTTTATTTCATTAATTTGGCTTTAGCCGCTACAATTTCTTGAATAGGTTTTCCATCTATTTTACACTCTAACCATGAAATGATGTCAAGGTATAAGAAAGAGCGTTTTTCAAAGGGATGATCCTCCAATTGTTTCAACTTTCCATGTAGACGTTTAAAGGCATCTTTTAATTCGTGCGGATAAATGTTGTTAAGGCTTCTAATAAAAACAATAATTTCAGCTTGAACGCGGTGCATATCATCCATTTTTAGTAAAAACTTAAAGGTGCTGCGTATTAGGGCTTCAATTTGCTCATCTTTCCCCGCTTCGTAATGAGAAATTAGGTGTAAAATACGTGCGTAGCACATTAAATCTTGACGCATACCCAATTCTTTGTTTTTTATGATTTTATCCAAATAATAAATGCAATTATGTTGATCGTCTGCACCAAAATGTAGGCAAGCAAATTTATAATAGAAGACCATGATGTGGTGCGCATCAATTTTGTCATGATACTCTTCTAACTCTAATTCAACTTGTTTTATGGTTTCAATCCCTTCATTAAAGGTGCCTTTTAAAAAATGTAAATTAATTTCATTATAGCGGAGGTAGAGAAAACGTAAAAGCTTAGTATTGTCATTAAACCTAAAATCCTGTCGTTGTAATGTTTGATTAAAAGTGGCTAAAACTTGTTCAAATTTTGTAACGTAACGCAAGTAATAGAGTGAGTCTAACAGATAATTATTTCCTTTTAAGAAAAACACGGGATTGGTCTGAACCATTTTTGGGTTAGAATCAAAAAGATCAACCCATTTATAGGCGTTTTTATAACTTGATTTGAAGTCTTGAATAATAAAACTATACCAGAGTTGCGCCATGTATAAATAGAGTTTTTCTCTAAAGCCTAGTTGAGCTAAATCAAATGAGGGAATGTGGTAGTAGAAATAGGTTCTAGTTCTATCAAAATCATCCTCGCTTTTTGCATAGCCGTTCTTCAGTAAAAAACTATAAAGTTGTAAGGATAGGTTAGATAATTTACTTGCTAATACATTTTTGATTCCAAGTTCTTTTGTGATAATGGCTAAATTATCAGCTCTGGAACTTAGACTTCTTGTAATGTATTGTGTTTCAATGATTTTTTCAAATTCAACAATTTCAAAAGCAATATTATTTTCTTCGTTGTCTAAGGCCATTTTTTTTGCCTTGTCCAATACTTTTAAGCTTTGCTGGTAAAGTCCTTTATTGTATAATATTGTAGCAAAATCAAGCTGTTCTCGAATTATAATTTGGGTGGTTTGTTGTTGAGGGGTGAGCCTTAAGCTAACTAATATTTGCCGATATAGATTTGCTTTTGAATTAGAGAGCTGCGTTTTTTTTATGGCTGTTTTCTTTAAAATCTCTGTTTCATCATACACCTTCATTTTATCTAGTAAGTTAAAAAGTGCAACAAAATTGGCATTTGAATTTCCATCTAACCGACCAGAAAACAGTTTAAACTGTCTTTTTTCTGATTTCGTCAATGACTTAATCAATACAAATAAATTATTTTTTTGATCCGTAGACATTGTATCTTGAGTCCTTTTCAACCTTCTGTTTTATAGGAGGTTTAGCTGTTTTTTTAACTTGTTTGAATAATGTACAAAAACGAAATGTAAGCCAATTTCATCTATCATTCAAATTTAGATTTGTGCTCAAATGTTGTAAATAAATTTTGATATGACCACAGAAAAGGTTGAAATTTTTGATACCACACTTAGAGATGGTGAACAAGTGCCAGGGTGTAAGCTTGAAAAAAGAAAAAAACTTGAAATAGCAGAGAGATTAGAGGCTATGGGAGTGGATATAATAGAAGCCGGGTTTCCAATATCAAGCCCTGGTGATTTTGCTTCAGTGAAGGCAATTTCTGAACTCATTAAAAATGCAAAAGTTTGTGCACTCAGTAGGGCAGTGGAGCAAGATATAATTGTTGCTGCAGAAGCTTTGAAAGACGCTGTTCAGCCACGAATTCATACAGGGATTGGAACTTCTGATATCCACATTAAACGGAAATTTAACTCCAATCAGCAAAATGTTTTAGAGCGCGCCAAAAATGCAGTGGCCTTTGCTCGCAATTATGCTGGAGATGTTGAATTTTATGCTGAAGATGCCGGTCGAACTGAAAATTCATTTTTAGCTCAAGTTTGCGAAGTTGCTATTAATGCAGGAGCAACTGTATTGAATATTCCTGACACTACAGGGTATTGTTTGCCGGAGGAATACGGTCAAAAAATTAAGTATTTAAAAGAGCATGTTAAAGGAATTGATAATGTGATACTGTCTGTTCATTGCCATAATGATTTAGGCTTGGCTACGGCCAATTCTATAGCAGGTATTATGAATGGAGCAAGACAGGTGGAGTGCACAATGAATGGAATAGGTGAGCGTGCTGGAAATACTTCTTTAGAAGAGGTTGTTATGATTTTAAAACAGCACGAACAGTATCAATTCGATACGAATATTAAAACTCAAATGCTTTGCGATACAAGTCAGTTGGTGGCAGATATTATGGGAATGCCCGTTCAAGCGAATAAAGCCATTGTAGGTTCAAATGCTTTTGCGCATAGTTCCGGCATTCATCAGGATGGAATTATTAAACATAGAGAAACCTATGAAATTATTAATCCGGCAGATGTGGGAGTAAATGAATCAAATATTGTGCTAACTGCAAGGAGCGGAAGAGCTGCATTGGCATATCGATCAAAGCAAATTGGCTTCAATTTGTCTAAGCTTGAGTTAGATCAGGTTTACCAGTACTTTATTAAGGTGGCAGATAGTTTGAAAACCGTTAATGAAAAAGATTTACTTGGAATTTTAAAAGCAAATGGACTTAAACCAACAACTTAAATTATGAAAACGTTATTTGATAAAATTTGGGATAAGCATCTGGTGAAAACCTTGGACGAAAGTTCGGTAGTTCTTTATATCGATCGTCATTTAATTCATGAGGTAACCACACCGCAAGCCTTCACTGCAATTAAAGCAAAAGGTGTTAAAGTGTTTCGTCCTAGCCAAACTACTGCAACAGCCGACCATAATGTACCAACAAAAAATCAACATTTACCAATTGTCAATGCTGCTTCTAGAAATCAGGTAGATACTTTAACTGAAAATTGTGAGACTCATGGTATTGAGTATTTTGGATTAGGACATAAGAATCAAGGTATTGTTCATGTTATTGGGCCCGAATTGGGGTTAACTCAACCCGGAATGACAATAGTTTGTGGAGATAGCCACACTTCTACACATGGTGCTTTTGGAACTATAGCTTTTGGCATTGGAACAAGTCAAGTAGCGCAGGTTTTAGCTTCGCAGTGTATGATTGTGACAAAACCAAAAACTATGCGCATTATTATTGACGGTGAGCTCAACCATAATGTTGACGCAAAGGATGTGATTTTACATGTATTAAAAGCATTAGGATCAAACGGAGGTACTGGTTATTTCATAGAGTATGCAGGAAGAGTTATTGAGGAAATGTCAATGGAGGGCCGAATGACCATTTGTAATATGAGTATTGAATTAGGTGCCCGTGGAGGTTTGATTGCTCCAGATCAGCAAACTTTTGATTATTTAAAGAATAAAGAACGTGTTCCAAAAGGAACGCAATTTATTGATGCTGTAGATAAATGGGCAAAACTAAAGTCAGAACCACAAGCGATTTTTGATCAAGAATATTTGTTTAGTGGAGAAGAGATTCAACCCATGATTACCTATGGTACAAATCCAGGAATGGGAGTTCAGGTGGAAGAGGAGATACCTAATGCTTTGAATAATTCAGATAAAAAAGCATTAGCGTATATGGGCTTTGAAAGCGGGCAATCTTTGCTAGGAACACCTGTTAATTACGTATTTGTCGGAAGTTGTACAAATGGTAGAATAGAAGATTTTAGAAAAGTAGCCAATTATGTAAAGGGTAAGAAAAAAGCCAGCAACGTCAAGGCATATTTGGTTCCTGGTTCGCAAAAAGTATTAGAGCAAATAAAAGAAGAAGGACTAATGGATGTATTTAATGCTGCAAATTTAGAGGTTAGAGAACCTGGTTGTTCAGCTTGTTTGGCAATGAATGAAGATAAAATTCCTTCAGGTGAATATTGCGTTTCAACTTCAAATAGAAATTTTGAAGGAAGACAAGGGGCTGGTGCTAAAACTTTATTGGTAGGACCATTAATGGCAGCAGCAGTTGCAATAGAAGGAAAAATTGTGAAGTTATGAAAAGAGAAAAAGTAAATTTTATTAAAAGTTCTATTGTTCCATTACCAATAAGCAATATTGATACTGATCAAATTATTCCTGCTCGTTTTTTAAAGGCAACTGATAGAAATGGATTTGGAGATAATTTATTTAGGGATTGGCGATTTGATGAGAATAATAATCCTGAAAATAATTTTCCACTGAATAATCCAAAATATAAAGGAACTATATTGTTGGCTGGCGAAAATTTTGGATGCGGGTCGAGCAGGGAGCATGCCGCTTGGGCATTGTTTGATTATGGATTTCGAGTTGTAATTGCTCCTTCATTTGCAGACATATTCAAAGAAAATGCGCTAAACAATGGTTTGTTACCGATTGAATTATCACAAGAACTTTGCAATAGCATTTTAAATGAGACAAAGCAGGATCCTTCCACAGAATTAGAAATAAATCTCGAAAATCAATCTGTGAGAGTAATTGTATCAGGAGAGCAAGAGTACTTTAAAATTAATGCTTACAAAAAATCTTGCTTGCAAAACGGATTGGATGATTTGGATTATCTCATTCAATTAAGACCAGATATTGAGCAGTTTGAAAAAGCACAGAAAAAGGAAGTTATTGCAACAAACGAAATTTAAAGAACAGAATGAAAAATTATAATATAGCCGTTTTAAAAGGAGATGGAATTGGACCAGAGGTTATTGAGGCAGCCTTAACTTTATTGCCAACTATTGAGGAGCAATACAAAGTTAAATTCAATTTGCAAGAACACTTGATTGGAGCCATTTCAATTGATGAGAAAGGAGTTCCTTTAGAAGATGAAGTGATAAATCATTGTAAAAAAGCAGATGCCATTTTGTTGGGAGCAATAGGAGACCCTAAATATGATAATGCGCCTAATTTGCAACAGCGACCAGAGCAAGGATTGTTGAAGCTGCGAAAAGAGTTGGGTTTATTTGCTAATGTGCGCCCAGTTACGGCTTATGACGCACTGCTTGACAAGTCTCCACTTAAAAAGGAAATTATTCAAGGAGTTGATTTGGTAATTTATAGGGAATTGACAGGAGGAATTTATTTTGGAGAACACGGTTATACGAATGATGGTACAGCATATGACCATTGTACTTATAGTGTTTTAGAGGTGGATAGAATTTTACATTTGGCATTTAAAGCTGCCGAACAAAGAAATAAACGACTAACAGTTGTAGACAAGGCGAATGTTTTGGAAACCTCTCGTTTGTGGCGCAAAAGGGCGCAGGTTTTAAGTGAGTTATACCCAACAATTGCACTTGATTTTTTGTTTGTGGACAATGCTGCCATGCAAATCATTCTAAATCCAAAACAATTTGATGTTATTGTTACAGAGAATATGTTTGGAGACATTCTTTCTGATGAGGCAAGTGTAATTGCTGGTTCAATTGGCTTGTTAGCCTCCTCTTCATTGGGGAATAATGTTGGATTATTTGAGCCTATCCATGGTTCTTTTCCGCAAGGGGCTGGTAAAAATATAGCCAACCCAATTGCTGCAATTTTATCTACAGCACTTATGCTAGATTATTTAGGGTTGAAAGAAGCAGCAATTTCAATTGAGAAAGCCGTTAATCACGCATTAAGCCAAGGAGTTGTTACGCCAGAAATTTCTGGAAACAATAGTTTTGGAACTAAGCAAGTTACTCAGTTTATATTGGATTGTTTAGCGGAGTTAGAAGTAGATGTTAATTAATTTCTGTTGTTGGGTAGTGTAAAAAAAGTAGTTTTATTAGTCAGATTATTAGTGGTTTAGGTGTTTGTTTGTTGTTTTGAGTAGTGGAGGGCTTTTGTGAGTGTGTTCTTTACAATATTTATGACTCCGTAAATTTGTATTATAAAATAAAAACGGAATATTATGAATTTTAAAGTTGGAGTTTTTGCAGAAGGACAAATGTCTGGCGAAGTGGTGAATGAAGCGAAGAAGGTGTTGCAAGAAATTGCATTAAAATACAAGTGTCGTTTTGAATTGAAAAAAGAAACGAACGAGGAAGAAGGAAGTCAAGTAGTTGGTAAAGCCAAATCAAAATTTATGGCAAAATTCAACGATAAATCAAAATCAAATAACGGAGACGTGTATTTGAGTTTTGGTGGTGAAATTGAAATCTAATTAATCGATATTTTACCGCTGAATTAATTTTAGATTTGAAATTAATTCTTTAAATTTGCTTTGGATGATTTCTCTCCCCAGGCAAATACAAATCCTTTTGTACTTGTGGAATGAGGAAAGGATGGGCACTCTCCGTGACGAGCCTATTTTATTAATCATTTAAATCAAATAAAAAATGGAAACAGTTCAAAAATTATCATCTGATCAGTTGATTCAGTTGGAAGATCGTCATGGTGCGCATAATTATCATCCGCTACCAGTAGTTTTAGAGCGTGGCGAAGGAGTTTACGTTTGGGATGTAGAAGGAAAACAATATTATGATTTCTTATCTGCTTATTCAGCTGTAAATCAGGGTCATTGTCATCCAAGAATTGTTGATGCAATGATGGAGCAATCTAAAACATTAACCTTAACATCTCGAGCATTTCATAACAACGTTTTAGGTGTTTATGAAAAGTACGTAACAGATTATTTTGGCTTTGATAAAGTATTGCCAATGAATACTGGGGCTGAAGCGGTTGAAACTGCAATTAAATTGTGCAGAAAATGGGCTTACGAAGTAAAAGGTATTGAAGAAAATAAGGCTAAAATTATTGTTTGTGAAAACAATTTCCACGGTAGAACGACAACGATTATTTCTTTTTCAAATGATCCGGATGCGCGTAAAAACTTTGGTCCTTATACAGGCGGGTTTGTTAAAATACCGTATAATGATATTGATGCATTAAAGGCTGCTTTAGCTGAGGATGATGTGGCAGGATTTTTAGTTGAACCTATTCAAGGTGAAGCTGGTGTTTATGTTCCTAATGACGGATATTTAGCAGAAGCTAAAGCGTTATGTGAATCAAATGGAGCATTATTTATTGCTGATGAGGTTCAAACAGGTATTGCAAGAACAGGACGCTTATTAGCAGTTGATCATGAAAATGTAAAGCCTGATGTTTTAATTTTAGGAAAAGCAATTTCAGGAGGAGCATACCCTGTTTCTGCTGTATTAGCTAATGACGCTATCATGAATGTTATTAAACCTGGCCAACATGGTTCAACGTTTGGAGGAAACCCTGTAGCGGCGAAAGTTGCAATGGCAGCATTAGATGTTGTTAAGGATGAAAAACTTTCTGAAAGAGCAGAGGAGTTAGGTCAATTGTTTAGAGCTGAGGTTCAAAAATTGGTTGAGAAATATGACTTATTAAAATTAGTAAGAGGTAAAGGTTTGTTAAACGCCGTGGTAATTAATGATACTGAGGATAGCTCAACAGCTTGGGATATCTGCATGAAATTGCGCGACAATGGTATGTTGGCAAAACCAACTCATGGAAACATTATTCGTTTTGCACCACCATTGGTAATGACTGAAGAACAATTGTTAGATTGTGTTTCAATTATCGATAAAACGTTGGCTGATTTTTAAGCAAATTATTTATTTATAATGAACCGCCGTAACTGCTTGTTACGGCGGTTTTTTGTTTTATGATGTTTGGGTGTTTAAACTTATTAAACAATTGTAAGCTAGGTGTTTTGGCGGTTTCATTTATAGAATTGATTTTGTTACTTGTCTTTAATTATTAACATAAACCATAACCTTATGAAAAAATTAGTACTATTATTTGCTGTGTTATTCACAGCTGTTGGCGCAATGGCGCAACCACCAAGCATCAAAATTGTTAATGAAACAGATTGTATGATGTATGCCTATTTATATGAAGTGGATGGTTCTTGCGGTATAACAACCCATAATGTTGCAATTCCTGCCAATTCTGTGGTAGTTGTAAACGCTGCTGTTGGCGGAGATTTTGAGTTTGCATTGGTAACAGACACTTTTGGTCCGTATGACTATAGCTGTTATTATGTAAAAGTGCAAGTACCTTGGGCGTCTTGTGTAGCAGGGTATCCTTCAACTATGGTCGGATCTACTTGTTGCGCAAGTTCTCCAACAGTAAAATCAACTTGGGAGCATCCTTATTCAAGTGTGTCTCAACCTTATTTATTCATTTACGATTAATGGAAGAAGTCACTTGGATTGATTAAAATTGAGAAACTGCCTGTTCTAATAAAATGGGTAGTTTTTTATTCAACAACAATTCGTTCTAAGAGTTCAACATTGACCAAATTATCAGGTGCAATATCTAATAGTTTTACTTTAACAGTTTGATTAATGAGAGTAGGGTCGAATGGTATTTTAACTTTTACATAATTTTCTGTAAAGCCATTCATCACTCCACCGTTTTCTTCCCCTTCAAACAATACACTTCCTGTTTTACCCATTTGGGTTTCGTAAAATGCACGGCGTTTCTTCTCTGAAAGAATTTGCAATTGTTTGCTACGCTCTCTTCTAATGTTTACAGGAATGGCATTGGCCATTTTTTTTGCTGTTGTATTCGCTCTTTCAGAATAGGTGAAAACATGTAAATAAGAAATGTCTAGTTCCTTTAAAAAATGAACTGTTTTCATGAATTCTTCCTCTGTTTCTCCAGGGAAACCAACTATTACATCTACACCAATGCATGCGTTGGGCATTAATTCCTTAATTTTTGCAACACGTTCAGCATATAAACCACTCAAATATTTGCGGCGCATTGCTTTTAGTAAATCGTCAGATCCAGATTGAAGCGGTATATGAAAATGGGGCACAAATCGTTTAGAGTTGGCTACAAATTCAATGATTTCATTACTCAATAGGTTCGGTTCAATAGATGAGATTCGGAATCGTTCAATACCTTCAACTTCATCTAAAGCTTTAACTAGGTCAAAAAAGTTTTCAGTTTCGCCTTGGCCAAAATCACCAATATTAACACCAGTAAGAACCACTTCTTTAATTGCTGTTTTTGCAATCTCTTCAGCTTCAGTAACCGTTTGCGCTAAAGTGGCGTTACGGCTTTTTCCTCTTGCTAATGGAATTGTACAAAACGTGCAAAAATAATCGCAACCATCCTGTACTTTAAGAAATGAACGTGTACGATCTCCCATGCTAAATGACGGAACAAAGTCTTTCGTTTCTTTAATTTTTACAGCTTCAACTTTAGCAATTTCATTTTTCTCCAATTCATTAACATGGTCTAAAATGTTAAACTTTTCATTGGCACCCAACACTAAATCAACGCCAGGTATTTCACTAATTTCCGTTGGTTTTAATTGTGCATAGCAACCAATCATAGTTACAAATGCACTCGGGTTTACTTTTAAAGCTCGTTTAACAACCTGACGACATTTTTTATCTGCATTTTCTGTAACTGAACAGGTGTTAATTACAAAAATATCAGGTGTGTCGGTAAAATCAACCTTGGCGTATCCCTCGCTCTCAAAATTGCGGGAAATAGTAGATGTTTCTGAAAAATTCAGCTTACATCCGAGCGTGTAAAAGGCAACTTTTTTGTACTGATTCATAATGAAGTGCAAAGATATATATTATTCTAATTATCCATACCAAAATAACGACTCCTTATTTGTTGCCTTTTATATTGCTACATATACTTCATTTTGACTTTTATCTTGTTGATTATTCCTTTCTTTACACGAAACTTGAAGTCGTTAAAAATAGGCGCAAATATGCCAGAATGTTCATAGTTTGAAAACCCAAAACCCTCTTTAGGAATACCAAAGAAATTCTTATCCATTTCTTCATTCTCATTTTCATCATCCAATACAGCAAATCCATAAACTCCTTCTGGTAGGTTAACTTTGCACCTTAAATTCCCATTTAATAGCCCTTTTTTGCCCAATTCTACTGTTTTAAAAGGTGCTTCTTTTTCAAAGCTTTCATTGTCTTTAAAAATTCCAATTCGAACTATGCCTTTGAAATTCCTTATCCCTTTAATATTAATCTCAATGGGGTGGCTATTGGCTGCTATTGGTGCAAGCATTATAGTTGCAAATACTAAAATTACGATCTGTCTCATCTCTCTCATTTATAAGTTTCTATACTATTTCAACTCATAAGCCGCCTTTATTATTGCAAATGATTCTCTAAAATTTGTTAAAACAGGATTGAAGATTGAATTTTACAATCGTATATGCCACTATAAAATTGCTTAGTTTTGTATACACCCAAACTAGAAACTATGACAGTAGCTCCTCAAATCAAGAAAATTGCAGATTTACCAAGCCCAAAAGGCCATTTTATATTGGGCCATTTACCCCAATTTAATGCCAATAATAAGCATCAGGTTTTAGAACGTTGGGTAGAGGAGTGTGGAGATTTATTTCAAATTAACTTCGTGGGTAAAAAGTTTGTGGTTTCTGCTGATGCGGAATTAAATGATGAAATCATGCGTTTACGCCCCACTCAATTTAAACGCTTTTATAAGATTACTGAAATTTTAGAAGAGATGGGAATATTGGGCGTTTTTAATGCGGAAGGAGAGACATGGGCAAGACATAGAAGACCGGCATCTGAAGCTTTGAATCTTAAAAAGGTGCGTTCTTTTTACCCCATAATTGCGGATAAAATGCAAAACCTGTTGAATAAATGGGGAGAAACAGCGAAGGAAAATAAGGCAATAGACGTCCAAAAAGAATTCATGAAGTTTACAGTGGATATTACTACTGAAATTGCATTTGGTTATAAGTTGGATACTATTAATAATAAGGCTGATGATTTTCAGGAACATTTGGAGCATATTTTTCCAATGGTAAATGAAAGAATTACTGCGCCATTGCCAACTTGGCGTTTCATCAAAAAAAAGAAGGATAAAAAACTGGACAGAGCATTGAATGCAATTGAAACCTTAATTTACCGATTTATAGATGAAGCGAAACAACGATTAAAAGATCAACCAGAGTTGGTTGAAAATCCATCTAATTTTTTAGAAGCGTTGTTGGTGGAACAAGAAAAGGAAAGTAGCTTTAGTGATAAAGAAATTTATAGCAATGTTTTTTCAATGTTATTGGCTGGTGAAGACACCACCTCTAATTCTATATCATGGAGTCTTTATTTTTTAGCGCAACATCCAGAAATGGTAGAAAAAGTAAGGGAAGAGGCGAACTTAGTTTATGGTTCAAATGCCGTTCCTGAAAAAGATCAAGATCTTACGCAATTAAAATATGCCAATGCAATTGCGCAAGAAACTATGCGGTTAAAGCCTGTAACTCCCAACCTTTATTTTCAAGCAAATGAGGAACTGACAATTCAAAATTTTCTGATTCCTAAGGATACAGTTATGATGTTGCAAAATAAGGTGGCTCAAACTCGTGAAGAGAACTTTAGTAATGCAAATGAATTTATTCCTGAGAGATGGATGCGCGGCGGTTGTCCAATGCACGAAAACCATTCTCCTGAGGTAATTAAAGCATTTGGCGGAGGACCTAGATATTGCCCTGGAAAGAACTTGGCAATGCATGAAATGACAATAGCAATTTCTACATTGTGCAAAGCCTTTAATTTTGAATTAGCGGTAAAAAAAGAAGAGGTTGAGGAGCAGTTTTCTTTTACTATGTATCCTAAAAACTTGCTTGTTAAATTAACCTCTGTTTGATGTGATGACTAATTTTGATATTTAGCTCTTTTTTATAAGTTTATATTCAGCAGTTACTATTATACTAATAACTGCAAACTCTCCGAGAAAGTAAATCATCCCTAAGGTTGTTAATTGCTCATAGTGATAAGTAACAACTATGATGGAGGCAAAGCAATATAGAGTGTTCGCTATTGCTATAATTCGTAAACAAGGTTTCCATTTAGAATTAACAAAGAAGTGGCAAATACCTGAATAAATAGTGAATAATGCAGCAACAAAAGCTAAAGGAAATAGCGCTGATTGTGGCATTCCTATGTAAGGTTCGAATTGTACTAATACTACACCTAATAACAAGGTAGAGAGTAGGGCGCCGATAGCATCTATTAAAAATACGTTGTCAGAAGATAGTTTCATTGACCATTTTCAGAATTGGTTTTTACTGGGTTAAAATTATGAATTTATTGGAGGTTGACAAACTTGTTGTATGAATAACTGTGCGTTTGTTATTACAAAAAAATGACCGCACTTTACAGTACGGTCATTAATTTTAGTTTTCTTATTTCGTGTAAGCTGCCCAACGTTGATTCACAGCTGATTCTGCATCTAATAATGCTAAAACTTCATCTGCAATGTCCTCACTTAAATCTAAGAAAGTGGTAAAGCCGACGCAAGAGGCATTAATTTCACCAAGGACATACATGTCTTGCCCTGTTTCTTTATTCGTATCTAAAATGAAGTCTGCTGTCCAAATTAACGGTAAATCATAATTACCAAGTTTCATTTGGATTAACGGTACTGATTGTTCTACTGTTTTAACCAGTTCTGGCCACTTGTCTGGTTCGTCATACCTGTATTTTGCACCTGAAAATAAGGTTGCAGAGAAAGCATCTTTCATTTCTGCTGGTTTTTTATGGACAATGTTTACAACCTTATTACGTAACATTAGAACTCTAATTTCACCCTCAACAATCCTTTCCAAAAATGGCATATCCAATACCATTCCGTTTGGTCCCTCTAAATATTGAATACAGAATTCAAGAAATTCTTGCAACGTTTTTTCTTCTATGTGATTGTCTTTTGCCTCTGTCAGTTTAAGTTTGGCTTCTAAAGGAATTTTATCACCTTCATATTTCTCCTTTTCAAGTACTTCTACACGCCAAATTCCTTCACCTGTGGAACCTCTATTTTGTTTTAACACTCTTACTCCTTTGCACAAACTTTTTGGAAACATATCTTTCAATGCATCAAAATCGTAGTAAGTGTATACATCCTCAGGAACAAGCGGTGTTCCTTTTAGTTTTTCTACAGAATTTTTAGCTCCGTAAGCGATCATTGCATCAGGATGAGGCAAACCTTCAATTCCGTTATAAACAAGTTCGCGCAGCATTTGAAAATAACCAACCTCATTGGTTAGGTTTCCTGGATTAACTCGGCTAATATATGCGTCAGCTTTATCATACGTGTACCGATATATT
>CAKZON010000045.1 GCA_937136425.1 uncultured Crocinitomix sp. | reverse complement strand
CTATTTGGATTTTTAGGTGCATAATTTTAGCAATAATTAAGGGAAATTTCTACTATTTGTAAAGTAATATTCAACTTGACATTCTCCTTAAAAAACGTTAATTTCGTTTAATTACGATAGCTATCGGAATAAGTCGCATTGAAACGCGACCAACAAGTACGTTAAACGAACTTTTCAAAACAAGTTGTTTTATTAAAATTCAATTCTATAAATATTTTTCAAACAAAAAAGAGGCTACACATTGTGTAGCCTCTTTTAATATTATAAAATTGAGAATGTTATTCTGCTAAAACAATAACTTTATTATTGTTTACTTCCACTACACCACCTTTAACTGTAAAAGTTTTTTCAGAACCATTTTCAGTAATTTTAATATCTCCAGCTTTTAGTGTAGATACTAAGGGTGCATGACCGTTTAATAAACCAAAGAATCCATCTGAACCAGGTAAGTTAATCATCTCAACTTCTCCGCTATAAATATTTTCTTCTGGTGTAATTATTTCTAATTGCATAATTTTTAAAGTTTAAAGTTAATATTACTTAACTTCAGCTAACATTTTCTTTCCTTTTTCTATTGCTTCTTCAATGTTTCCAACTAAGTTGAAAGCAGCTTCAGGATATTCATCAACTTCACCATCCATAATCATGTTGAATCCTTTAATAGTTTCTTCAATAGGAACTAAAACTCCTTCTAAACCAGTAAATTGCTCTGCAACGTGGAAAGGTTGAGATAAGAAACGTTGAACTCTTCTTGCTCTGTGTACAGTTTGTTTATCTTCTTCAGATAATTCATCCATACCTAAAATTGCAATAATATCTTGTAATTCTTTATAACGTTGTAATGTTTCTTTTACTCTTTGTGCAGTATCGTAATGTTCGTTTCCAACAATTTCTGCAGTTAAAATTCTTGAAGTAGAATCCAATGGATCTACCGCTGGATAAATTCCTAACTCAGCAATTTTACGAGACAATACCGTAGTTGCATCCAAGTGAGCAAACGTAGTTGCCGGTGCCGGATCCGTTAAATCATCCGCTGGTACATATACCGCTTGTACTGATGTAATTGAACCGTTAGTAGTTGATGTAATACGCTCCTGCATTGCCCCCATCTCAGTTGCCAATGTTGGTTGGTAACCTACCGCTGAAGGCATACGTCCTAATAGTGCAGACACCTCAGAACCAGCTTGCGTAAATCGGAAGATGTTATCAACGAAGAAAAGGATATCAGCTCCTTTACCTTCACCTTCTCCATCTCTATAGTATTCTGCTAAAGTCAATCCAGAAAGTGCAACACGTGCTCTTGCTCCTGGAGGCTCATTCATTTGTCCGAAAACGAATGTTGCTTTAGATTCTTTTAATTTTTCAGTATCGATCTTAGAAAGATCCCATCCACCATTTTCCATGTCATGTAAGAAATCATCACCGTAGTTAATAATTCCTGACTCTAACATCTCTCTTAAAAGGTCATTTCCTTCTCTTGTTCTTTCACCTACACCTGCAAATACAGATAATCCAGAATATGCTTTCGCAATATTGTTAATCAACTCCTGAATTAATACTGTTTTACCAACACCTGCTCCACCGAACAAACCAATTTTACCCCCTTTTGCATAAGGCTCAATTAAGTCAATTACTTTAATACCTGTAAAAAGTACCTCAGTTGCAGTTGATAAATCTTCGAATTTTGGTGCATCCTTGTGAATTGGTAAACCATTTTCTTTTGAAAGTTCACCAATACCATCAATGGCATCTCCAGTTACATTGAACAAACGTCCTTTAACTGCTTCTCCTTTTGGCATCAAAATAGGTGACCCTGTAGAAATCACTTCCATTCCTCTTGTAAATCCATCTGATGAATCCATTGCGATACTTCTCACTGAGTCATTTCCAATGTGTTGTTGAATTTCAAGAACTACTTTTGTTCCATCTTCTTTAACAACTTCCAATGCACCCATGATTTCCGGAAGTTCAACTCCGTTATCAAAACTCACATCAATTACAGGACCTATTACCCTTGAAATCTTACCTTTGATAGTAGACATTACCTTATTTTTTTGAATAATTATTTAATTTTCGTCGTGCAAATTTAGTTCTTTTTATTCTATAGCAGCAGGTTGATGCTAGTTTTTTACATAACTTTGATAAAAAATTATAAACAATTTCATTTATTCATGTTAGAATGTATGAAACAAACGAAAAGTTTTTAGTCCGAAAAATGGCCGCAAGTTTATTCAAATTGACCTTATTAATTGATCAAAAGTAATTCAATGAACGTTTACTATTCAATTGATGAAGTCCCCCAGATAAAAAATGCAGTTCTTACGCTTGGAACTTTTGACGGCGTGCATTTAGGGCATCAGGAAATAATTTCTTTCCTTAAAAAGAGCGCACAAGAACTTGACGGCGAGACTGTTTTATTTACATTGCACCCACACCCAAGAATTGTATTAAACCCTACCGACCACGGCATGACTTTAATTCAATCTATTGATGAGCGCATAAAAAAACTTGAGCGCTTTGGAATTGATCATTTAATTCTTTTTCCTTTTTCTTTAGATTTCTCAAGACTATCGGCAACGGAGTTTGTTAGAGATATTTTAGTAAACAAAATCAATGTAAAATTAATGACCATTGGTTACAACCATCATTTTGGACGCAATAGAGAAGGAAATTTAGAGTTACTAAATGAACTAGGTACAACTTACGACTTTAAAGTTCAAGAAATACCAGCCGTTAGCAAGTCAAACATTAACATTAGTTCAACAAAAATTAGACGCGCTATACAAGATGGCGACATTTTAAAAGCCAACACCTTTTTAGGCGAACCTTTTAAATTTGAGGGCAAAGTAATGCA
Source organism: uncultured Crocinitomix sp. (assembly GCA_937136425.1). Taxonomy (GTDB): domain Bacteria; phylum Bacteroidota; class Bacteroidia; order Flavobacteriales_D; family Crocinitomicaceae; genus Crocinitomix. The sequence goes on along the minus strand of CAKZON010000045.1, from coordinate 90,959 downwards.
TGGTGACCAAATTGGCACTAAAATTGGATTTCCCACAGCAAACATTCTCCCGCTTGACAAAAACCAAGTAACACCAAAAAACGGTGTTTACGCTGTGAAAGTAAAGGTTCAAAACAAGCGCTATGGTGGAATGATGAATATTGGAACACGACCTACAGTTGGCAAATCAGACGAACGCCGAATAGAGGTTAACCTTTTTGACTTTGATGAAATGATTTATGGACAAGAGCTTGAAGTATCGGTATACAACCGCATCCGGTCTGAGCAAAGTTTTGAATCACTTGACGCATTGAAGGAACAGTTAAAACATGATAAAGAAGCTTGTTACCATATTTTGCATTAGTGCTGTTCAACTCGTTGGTCTTTCACAAACTGATCGACTATTTGAATCTTTAGAAGCTGCACTGCAAGTACACCCCGACTCGGTTTACCGATTAGACTTAAGCCGTGCTTCATTAAAAGCTGTACCAACAGAAATTCTTCAGTTTAAAAATTTACAAGAACTCAACCTCTCGAAAAACAAACTTACCGATTTACCCAGCAATTTTGTATTTGCAAATTTAGAAGTACTGAACTTAACCAAAAATAAGTTTGAAATTTTCCCTCAGGTCATTTGTAAAAACACAAATTTAAAACAGCTTTTTTTAGGAAAGAATCACATTTCTGAAATTCCAGAATGTATTGGAAACTTAAGTGAATTAGTGATTTTTGATATTTGGTTCAACACCATTTCTGTCATTCCGGATTCCATTACTCAATTAAAAAAATTAAAATCATTTGATTTAAGAGGAATGAATTATAGTGACGAGTTTCAAAAAGAATGGCGCGAAAAATTACCTTGGGTTGAAATTCAGTTTGACTTAGGTTGTGATTGCGGGATCTAAACCCTACAACACACTACTTCAAAAAATTTCTACATCCATCATTCCGAACATTTCTATTCAATTCACCAACGCTTTTTAAAAACAATCCGTTAACCTTAATATCTGCACTAACCCAGATTTTTATTTATCTATGAAATACTTATTTTACACATTACTTGCTTCCATTTTCATATTTACTTCGTGCTCAAAAGAGAAAAGTAAAAAATGGGTTATTTTAGACTTAAATGTTATCAGCACTAAAACAGGCCTCCCTGTTGAATCAACTGTTTGGGTAGAATATTATTACCAAGCTCAAACAGGGACTAGTGCGACACCTCAAGAACATACAGAAACAATATCACTAGGCACTACAGTAGACGGAAAATTATATACAGAAGTTGATGTATCTGAAACTCCAGAAAAATTATACATAAAAGTCTATCCAAACGACAGCGAGATATACCCTGACTACCCCCTATTAAAACCTATTTGGAGTCAAGAACTTAATAGAACTGAAATTAACACCATTACGGCTGAAATAACACCAAATTACTATAGATACAAACCCTACTTGCATAACACCTCTTGTTATAACGAAACAGACACGCTTTGGCTTTACGCAAACCATGAAGACAATTTCGAAAATATTACGCCTCAAATTTTCACCGGATGCACAGATGGATACGTGGATGAAACAATGTTCAGAAACACCTACATGAAAGGTGGAGAAACTTATTTCAAACTAAGAACCAAAAAGAATGGAGTAGTGAATTCAACCACAATAATGAAGACACTTGAGCACGAAATTATTAATGATTTTACGTTAGAATATTAGCAGACTATATTTCTGCTTGAATAAATGAAATTTTATCATTTCGGATATATTCCGCCAAATAAAGTTGCTCGTATTGACCTTTAGTCGGTATTAACACAGCTTTCTTGTCTAGCCCTATCATTTCCATAATTGTGGTGTAACCTGCACGAGAATAAACTGACTTACTTTGCGCAATAAGCACACCTAATTGCTTTGTTGTAGGATTAAGAAAGGATTCATATCCATCAACTTCCGCACCCACAAATGCAATTGAACCTCCTAAATCTGTAGCTTGTTGCTTTGCATAATCCAAAAAATTTGTGCGCTCAGGTTCTGGCCCAGAAAGAATAATCAGATAATCATACACCTCCTCTGCCTCTACTTTTTCAAATCGATTTAGCAAACCAATAAAACAAACTGGAATTTTAATTTTCGCGTTAGACAACTCTCCAGTTAATGGTCGCTCCTTATTATCCGGCACCCAGCACACATCAAATTTACAGAGTTTTTTATGTAAGAATTTATTCGTTACCCACTTAAATGAAGGGATTTGTAAATTTAGCTGATGCGTTAAAATAATCGAGGTTATTTTTTTATGATAAAAACCATATCGATTATCAGACACAACAAGATCCACTTTATTTGCTTTGATGTAATTTTTTAGCCATTTTTTCTCCCCCTTCATGGCACTTGCAACTTTTTTAGCTTGTGCGGCCATTTGTGCGTAGGTATTTCTTTTAGAATTTAATGTTATGCCATAACCTCCAATAGTTTCATATTTAAGTGCTGGAAACTCACGTTTTAAAAAATTAATCTGCTTCTCATTCCCAGCAAAGATTAACTCATTGTTATTGAGCAATAACTGACGTATTAGTGCAACACAGCGCGTTGTATGCCCCATCCCCCAATCTAACGCAGCAAGCAGCACCACCTTATTTCGAACATCTTGTATTTTAAAGTCTTTTTTCATTTCGCACTTAATGCAACATTCATTACGCAGCTAAATTCACTAGTACACCTTGTAATTATATTCAAATTAAAAGAATTAGGTTAATCATTCAGATCACAATTTAAGCGTAAAATTTGCAAATAAAAAACCCGCAAGCACATTATTAAAGCACTTGCGGGTTATTATAAATTTTGAATTTCTATTTCTCTAGGCCTCTTTTGTAATTGAAGCTTTCAAATATTCACTGTTCATTCTAGCAATGTTTTCTAAAGATATCCCCTTCGGACATTCAACCTCACAAGCACCAGTATTAGTACAGTTACCGAAACCTTCTTTATCCATTTGCTCTACCATGTTTAATACACGGTCTTTAGCCTCAACCTTACCTTGTGGTAATAATGAGAATTGCGACACTTTAGCCGAAACATATAGCATTGCAGAAGCATTTTTACAAGAAGCAACACAAGCTCCACAACCAATACAAGTTGCAGCATCAAATGCCTTATCGGCATCTGCCTTTGGAATTGGCAACGCGTTCGCATCTTGTGTATTACCAGATGTGTTTACAGATACAAATCCACCAGCATGCTGAATACGATCAAATGCTGTTCTATCAATAATTAAATCTTTAATTACAGGGAAAGCCTTCGCTCTAAATGGCTCAATATAAATAGTATCACCGTCATTAAACATTCTCATGTGTAACTGACAAGTTGTAACACCTCTATCTGGTCCATGTGCTTCTCCATTAATATGTAATGAACACATTCCGCAAATACCTTCACGACAATCGTGATCAAAAGCAATAGGCTCTTGCCCTTCATTGATCAATTGCTCGTTTAAAACATCCATCATTTCTAAGAAAGACATGTGCTCAGAAATATCTGCTACTTTATATGTCTCAATTTTACCTTTTGACGTAGCGTTTTTCTGACGCCAAATCTTCAATGTTAAGTTCATTCCTTTTTCTGACATAACTCTCTTATTTATATGAACGTGTTTTTAACTCAATATCTTTAAACTCTAAATCTTCTTTGTGCAATTTCGATTCACCTGGATCTCCAGTCCACTCCCAAGCTGCTACATATTTAAAATTATCATCATCACGTTTAGCTTCTCCTTTTTGCTCTCCATCTAACTCAACAGATTCCTCTCTAAAGTGTCCTCCACAAGATTCATTTCTATGTAAAGCATCTTTTGCAAACAATTCCCCTAACTCTAAGAAATCTGCAACTCTAATCGCTTTTTCCAACTCAGTGTTTAACTCATTTGCCTCCCCAGGAATACGAAGATCTTTCCAAAATTCTTCTCGAATCTGACGGATCTTGGTTTGTGCTTCCTCTAATCCTTGGGCATTACGCGCCATCCCAACATTATCCCACATCACTTTTCCTAGTTGTTTATGGAAATGATCAACAGACTTAGTCCCTTTAATATTCATTAAAGTATCAATGATTCCTCGAACATCTTTTTCTGCAGCATCAAATTCAGGAGAATCCGTTGGAATTGGACCTGTACGAATTTCATCCGCCAAATAATCTCCAATTGTATATGGTAATACAAAATAACCATCAGCTAAACCTTGCATTAAGGCAGAAGCTCCAAGTCTATTTGCTCCGTGATCAGAGAAATTAGCCTCTCCGGCCGCATAACAGCCAGGTATTGTAGTCATCAAGTTATAATCTACCCAAATACCACCCATTGTATAATGGACTGCAGGATAAATCATCATTGGTGTTTTGTATGGATTTTGATCTACGATCTTCTCATACATTTGGAAAAGGTTTCCGTATTTATTCTTGATAACCTCTGCTCCTAGTTCAATAATTCTTTCTTTAGTAGCATTTGGCTCATGGTTTACAGTTGCAGCCTCTTTACCATATCGTTGAATTGCCGAAGCAAAATCCAAAAACACGGCCTCACCAGTTTGATTCACACCATAACCAGCATCACATCTTTCCTTTGCCGCTCTTGAAGCAACATCACGCGGAACCAAGTTTCCAAATGCGGGGTATCTTCTTTCTAAATAATAATCTCTTTCATCTTCAGACAAATCAATCGGCTTTTTCTTTCCAGATCTAATCGCCTCAACATCTTCCATGTTTTTAGGAACCCAGATTCTTCCGTCGTTTCGCAATGACTCAGACATCAAAGTTAATTTCGATTGATAATCACCTGAACGAGGAATACAAGTTGGGTGAATTTGTGTATAACATGGATTAGCAAAGAAAGCTCCCTTTTTATGAATTTTCCAAGCTGCAGTAGCATTTGACCCCATTGCATTTGTCGATAAGAAAAATACATTTCCGTATCCACCAGAAGCAACTACAACGGCATGTGCAGAATGACGCTCAATAGAACCAGTAATTAGGTTACGAGCAATAATCCCTCTTGCTTTACCATCAACAACGACAACATCCAACATTTCGTGGCGGTTGTACATTTTAATTTTTCCTTTACCAATTTGGCGATTCATAGCTGAATAAGCACCTAACAAAAGCTGCTGCCCTGTTTGCCCTTTCGCATAAAACGTTCTTGAAACAAGAACCCCACCAAATGAACGGTTATCTAACAACCCTCCATACTCGCGCGCAAAAGGAACACCTTGCGCCACACATTGGTCAATAATATTTGCAGAAACTTCTGCCAAACGGTAAACGTTAGCTTCACGCCCACGATAATCACCACCTTTTACTGTATCATAAAATAATCGGTAAACCGAGTCACCATCATTTTGATAATTTTTTGCTGCATTAATTCCACCTTGTGCTGCAATTGAGTGTGCACGTCTTGGAGAATCTTGAAAACAAAATGCTTTTACTGCATATCCCATTTCTGCTAAAGATGCCGCAGCAGCTCCACCAGCCAAACCAGTACCAACTACGATTACATCAATTAACCTTTTGTTAGCAGGATTAACAACATTGATTTTGTTCTTATGATTAGTCCACTTATCTTTAATTGGACCTTCAGGTATTTTTGAATCTAAAACTGACATCTATTCAATATTATAACTGTGAAACGTAATGATACAATGCAATAAAAACAAATCCCAAAGGAACAACTACTGCATATAAATTACCTAATTTTTTTATAATTGGTGTGTATCTGTTATGGCTGAAACCAACCGACTGAAATGCTGATTGAAAACCGTGTAGTAAGTGTAATGATAAGAACACAAATGACAGACAGTAAAGCGCTACTCTCCAAACATCTACAAACTTATGTTGAAGTTCGTGAAAGTAACGTGTGCCTTCAACACCGTTTAATGCACCAGACATATCTCCGTCAATAAATTTCGTTTTGATTTCTGGAATCCAAAAATCGTAGAAATGCAATCCTAAAAACAACATCACCATTAGCCCCGTATAAATCATGTTACGCGACATCCAACTTGCATTTGCACTTGGTTTATTCATTGCATACTTTACACTTCTAGCTTTGTTATTTTGCAATTCCAAATAAATTCCCATCCCTAGGTGGAAAATAACACCAAAAATCAACACCGGCTGAAGGCCATATTGAATGATTGGATTTGTTCCCATAAAATGAGAAGCGCTATTAAATCCGTCTTCACTTATAACTGAAGAAAAATTAATAATAAAGTGTTGAAGTAAAAAGAAAAGAAGAAAAAATCCGGACAATGCCATCAGTACTTTTCTTGCGATTGATGTTTTCATGTTTCTAATTTAAATTAAGATAACGTTTTGTTTAATTACCAAGCCACTCACAAACAACTACATAACAAGCAAGCTTTCGGTTTGTTTTAACGTTATCAAATCTTATAGTCTTTGACAAAATTAATAGTGTTTTTAATTAATAACAAATTATTAGAATCCATATCTTAACCACCTAACTGTTTAGAATCATTCTAAATAATATTTATGTCAAAAAACCAATGACAACAACACTTACAGACATTTCACGAAAATTGTCTCGTCAAAATTTGACTATTTTTTTTGTCCCACTACCTCAAAAAGGGTATTTTTGCACAATGATTTGTTTTTGCCAACACTGTTTTACCAGTTAGGGACAAAACAAAATCTAAAAATAACGATATGATAACAGTTACTGATATAGCGAAAGAAACTGCACTTAGAATGATGAGTGAAGAGAAGAATGACGGACATTTCATTAGAGTTGGTGTAGAAGGTGGCGGATGCTCTGGATTAATGTATCAATTGGAATTTGACAACAGCATTAATGAGGATGACAAGGAGTTTGAGGACAATGGAATTAAAGTAGTTATGAATAAAAAAAGTGTGCTTTATTTAGCTGGAACCACATTAGACTATAGCGGTGGCCTAAACGGCAAAGGGTTTGTATTTACGAACCCTAACGCTTCACGCACATGTGGTTGTGGCGAAAGTTTTTCACTTTAATTTACCGGAAAGAAATAGAACATGGCGGGCTACACGGAAGAAGAATTAGCAGAAGATTTAAAAAACCAAGAATACAAATTTGGTTTTACAACTGAAATAGAATCGGACAAAATTCCTGTTGGATTAAACGAAGATGTTATTCGATTAATCTCAGCAAAAAAGAACGAACCAGAATGGCTACTGGAATACCGATTAAATGCATTTAAGATTTGGCAAGACATGATTGAGCCTGATTGGGCGCATGTAAAATATGAAAAGCCAAACTTTCAAGAAATCTCATACTTTGCTGCTCCTAAAAAGCAGTATGAAAGCTGGGATGATGTTGATCCTGAAATGAAAGCCACAATGGACAAGTTGGGTATTTCATTAGATGAACAAAAGAAACTTACAGGTGTTGCTGTCGATTTTGTAATGGACTCTGTTTCTGTTGCAACCTCGTTCAAGGAAAAGCTTGGCGAATTAGGGATTATATTTTCATCCTTTAGTGAAGCCGTGCAAAATCATCCCGATTTAGTTAGAAAACATCTAGGAACTGTTGTGCCTACAAAAGATAATTTTTATGCTGCATTAAATTCGGCTGTATTTTCTGACGGTTCATTTTGTTACATTCCTAAAGGTGTAAGATGCCCTATGGAATTATCAACTTATTTTAGAATTAATGAATCGGGCACAGGACAATTTGAGCGTACATTAGTTGTTGCAGACGAAGGTAGTTATGTTTCTTACCTTGAAGGATGCACGGCGCCTCAACGTGACGAAAACCAATTGCATGCTGCGGTTGTAGAATTAATCGCTTTGGATGATGCAGAAATTAAGTACTCTACTGTTCAAAACTGGTTTCCTGGTGATAAAAATGGTGTTGGGGGTATTTTCAATTTTGTAACGAAAAGAGGAATGTGCCATACCAATTCTAAAATTTCTTGGACACAGGTTGAAACAGGCTCGGCGGTAACATGGAAATATCCTTCGTGTATTTTAAAAGGGGACAATTCAATTGGTGAATTTTATTCAGTTGCGGTTACTAACAACTACCAACAAGCGGACACTGGTACTAAAATGATTCACCTTGGTAAGAATACTAAAAGTACTGTAATATCTAAGGGGATTTCTGCTGGACAATCACAAAACTCATACAGAGGCTTAATCCAAATTAATAAAAACGCACACAACGCCAGAAACTTCACACAATGTGATAGTTTGCTTATGTCGGACAGATGCGGCGCACATACTTTCCCATATATAGAATGTTCAAATAACTCTGCCAAATTAGAGCATGAGGCTACCACATCTAAAATTGGAGAAGATCAAATCTTTTATTGTCAACAACGTGGACTTTCAGAAGAAAGCGCAATTGGATTGATTGTAAATGGCTATGTGAAAGAGGTATTAAATAAATTGCCAATGGAATTTGCTGTTGAGGCGCAAAAATTATTAGCCATCTCATTAGAGAATAGCGTAGGATAAAAAGAAAATTAAAAGATGTATTTGTTTTACAACGAATACAATAAGACAAAAAATAAAAATGACATAAGATATGGCAAGGAGCCAGACAAACAGTCCATGTTCTTTATCCATTATCTAACATCTTAATAAGAAATGAGCAAAGCATTACTAGATATCAAGAACCTTCATGCAGAAATTGAAGATGAAGGAAAAGCAATTTTAAAAGGTTTAAATCTAACTGTAAATGCAGGAGAAATTCATGCAATTATGGGACCTAATGGAGCGGGTAAGTCAACCTTGGCTTCTGTTGTTTCAGGTAAAGATGGTTACGAAGTAACTCAAGGTACGGTTGAAATGGACGGACAAGATTTACTTGATCTAGATCCGGATGAGCGTGCAAAAGAAGGGTTATTCCTTGCTTTTCAATATCCAGTTGAAATACCTGGTGTATCGAACATTAATTTCTTGCGCACAGCATTAAACGAAATCAAAGAATATAGAAAAGAAGACCCTATTTCTGCTAAAGATTTCATGGCATTGGTTCGTGAAAAATCTAAACTTGTAGAATTAGATTCAAAACTAGCTTCTCGATCAGTAAATGAAGGATTTTCAGGAGGAGAAAAGAAAAGAAATGAAATTTTTCAAATGGCTATGCTAGATCCTAAAGTTGCCATTTTAGATGAAACTGATTCAGGATTAGATATTGATGCTTTAAGAATTGTTGCTGCAGGTGTTAATAAATTGAAAAACGAAAACAATGCTGTAATCTTAATTACGCATTACCAACGTTTATTAGATTATATAGTTCCAGACTATGTTCATGTTTTAGCAGATGGAAAAATTGTGAAAACAGGAGACAAAACTTTGGCTTTAGAGCTAGAAGAAAAGGGATACGATTGGTTGACAGAAGAAAAAACAGTTTAAGAAATGACTTTAGTCTTATCAAAAAAAATGGATACTTTTTTGAGTGAACTCACGGTTCCCTCAAATGAGATTCAATCTAATATAATTGAACAACTAAAGGGGATGGATTTCCCTACCTCAAGAGATGAATATTGGAAATATACCCGTGTTGGTAAAATTTCTAATACCAAATTCTCTAACACTACTGCACCGAGCAATGAAATTGATGTAGCCGCACATTTGGTAAGTGACAATTATATTGTAATTGAAAACGGTACTATTCGTACTGAATTAAGTCAGACAAACTCTGATTTTGCAATCAATTACAAAGATGCCACGGAAGTTAACCACTTGGTAAACTTGGACAATAATAATGTATTTACAGCAATAAATTCGGGGTTATTTAAAGAAGCTATTTCCATCAGCATTTCTGCGAATCAAGCCATTGAGAAACCATTACAATTAGTTTTTGTAAGTACAGGGGAAAGCAATATTGCTAATAATCGAATTTTAGTTGAAGCGGGCAAATCTTCCTCTGCTTCCGTTATCATTTCAAACATTAGTAACAAGGCAAACAATTGTTTTAATAATACAATTATAGAGGCAAGCGTAGCTGAAAATGCACATTTAACGCTTCATAAAATTCAAAATGAAAGCGCAACGAATTTAAGCGTGTCCACTGAACAAGTGAGACAAGCAAAAAATTCTACCTTTAAAATAAACACATTCACACTTACTGGATTATTGGTTCGTAACAATATTAACATTGCAGTTGAAGGAGAAAATTGCGAAACTTATATGAATGGAGCAATAGTTTCTGCAGGAAAGCAACATGTAGACAATCATACATTTGTAGACCACCAAGTTCCAAACTGTTATAGTAATGAAAATTATAAGTACGTTATGGACGACCAATCAACTGGTGTTTTTAACGGCCGAGTAATTGTACAAAAGGACGCACAAGTAATCAACGCTTATCAAAACAATGGCAACATTCTACTATCTGATAATGCCTCGATTAATTCAAAACCAGAACTTGAAATCTATGCGGATGACGTAAAATGCTCGCACGGTTCAACAACAGGACAATTAGATGAAATGGCCTTGTTTTACTTGCAAGCACGCGGAATCTCTAGAGAAAATGCGAAAAAGCTACTCGTTTCGGCCTTTATTGGCGAAGTAATTTCTGCAACAAACGACGACACGGTTATTGAATTGATTCAGCAATTATTAAGCAACGAATACGGTTGGGAATTCGCTTAATAAGCATCCCATTAACACTGTGTTTTTCCACTATAATTCTTCATTAAAAAAAATGGGGTTAGTCATTTATAACGAATAGGTTAGGGTTAAATTTTCGTAATTAAAAAAATTATGTTACTTTAGGGTTTGCGACTGTCATGAAAAGTAACAATTTAACTCTGAAAACAATATTAGTGGGGATCTTTATCTCCCTTAATATATCTATGTTTGCAGGTGTTTACACATTACCTTTCAATCCAGAAACTCCCGCACTTCCGCAAATTAGAGCAGAAGATGATAGCAGTAGTGATGACGAAGACGACATGGGGATCACTTCTGGCGGAACCATTTCAGCTAACGAAATAATATGCGGACCGGGTGTCCCAACAGCCATAAAGAACGTAACTGAACCTACAGGAGAAATTGAAGGCTTTTTAGTTTTACGTTGGGAGAAAAAAATACTTGGAGAAGGATGGGTCGTAATTCCTGGAGCTAATGGATTAGATTACGAACCTGAACACATTAGTAATACGACAATTTACAGAAGAGGATGTAGAGAATCATCTGAGCAACCTTGGATGTATTCTAACCCAGTTTCAAAAAAAGTAGTCCCTAAAATCGAGAGTGTTCAACTTTCAGCAACAAAAGTAACTTGTAATGGTGGGAATGACGGAACAGTTACTGCTGCAGTTGCAGGCGGAACAGCTGGCTATGTATTTGATTGGATAGTTGATGATGAAACTGGAAATGAATTAACAGATATTCCTGCGGGATTCTATAGTGTTATTGTTACAGATCAAAATGGATGTAAATATGCCAGCGATCACGTTGAAGTAGTAGAACCAGAATCAGTAATGGACATATTTGAAGTATTTCAATTTGAACCAAGCTGTCCAGGTTATGAAAATGGAGGAATTTTTGTTGAGGCCTATAATGGAATACCACCATATGAATTTACCTGGTCTAATGGCGTACCTGGTCCTGCATTAATTGATGTTCCAGCTGGAACGTATGACGTAACTGTTACAGATGCTTTAGGATGTAAATACACAAGATCTGATATGGTATTAAATGAACCAGATCCAATTCAATTGCACAATCAATCTGTTCCTGCCTCATGTTTTGACACTGCTGATGCCTCTGCAATTATTACGGCAGTTGGAGGAACCTCTCCTTATCTCTACAGATGGCCTGACGGATCTTTTGGAAACTCAAAAAATGGATTAGCAGCAGGCACATACAATGTTAATGTAATTGATAATAACGGATGTTCTTCTGCTGAAACTGTTACTATTGTGCAACCAGAAGAAATGGAAATTACTCCGTTCACTTTAAATAACAAAATTTGCAAGGCTTCTATAAACGTTGTTCCAGATGGAGGAACTGCTCCTTACACTTATGAGTGGGAAGACGGGAACACAACTAGTACACAAACAAATTTATGCCCTGGATTTTATACTGTTCAAATTACTGACAATAATGGCTGTGAGACTACTGAAACGCTTGAAATAGTTGCAGAAATTGCAAAAGAGGAAATTGCTATTACAGTAATTGTAAACCCTTTCCAAAATGAAGGAAATGTTGTCATTAAACTACCTTTTGATGATTACGCGGATGTAAGAATCTACAGCCCAACAGGTCAACTTATCGAGGTTTTCTTACATGAAGAGGCTGAATTGAATCAAGAAATAAGACTTTCGTTAGACATTGACAAATACAGCAATGGCATCTATATCATGGAGGTAAGTTCAGGTGGCCTATCTAGCTCAGAAAAAGTAATTGTTTCCAACTAGGAAATTCTTGTTAAATCTCCGTATTCTAAAATTTTACCAGTAGTTGTTTTAATTGCCAACGTAGTTATTTCTACTTTTTTATTATGAACTATAGCCGAAGTAATTTCTTTAATTCTTTTAGAATTTAAACGCGGAGAATATGTATTCGCAATTAGAAAACCATCTTTTTCAAGCAAGCTATTGGTCACTTCTAACAACTCATGAAATTTATTCTCAATTTTCCAACGTTCCTTTTTGGCTCCTAAACCAAATGCTGGAGGATCCATAATAATACCAGCATAACGATTACCACGCTTTAATTCGCGCTGTGCAAACTTTAAAGCATCATCATGCACCCATCTTATATCAGACAAATTAGAGCTCTCCATATTCTCTTTAGCCCACGCATTAATTTGCTTTACAGAATCACAATGATACACATCTGCACCAACGGCCTTAGCAGCAATTGAAGCTCCGCCAGTATACCCAAACAGGTTCAAAAATTTATCGCCAGGCTTTAGATGAGCAGCTATGAAATCCCAATTTGTTTTTTGTTCTGGAAAAATGCCCAAATGCTTAAACTGAGTCAATTTCAAATTAAAAGTCAACTCTCTACATTCAATTTGCCAATCTTTGGATTTATCGCCATTAATTTGTTCCCAATCACCTTTCGTTCTTGAAATCTCATTAAATCTAAAATGCGCTCTGCTCTCCCATTCTTTAGGACTCAACACAGGTTTGAAATAGGCATTTCTTTCTGGCCGAATAGTAATGACATTACCCCAACGCTCTAGTTTTTGATTATTGCCTGCATCAATTAATTCATAATCCTTCCAATGCGCTGTATATACTCTTGCCATAGCGCAAAGATATTTAATTGTTTGCCTTGTTGCTTTTAATCCTGTAAAATATTGAAAATTCTTAGAGTTAGAAGTAGATTCGATACTGACCAACTGGTAAAAATCCAGTTTGATAAGTTGTACGAACCATTTCTGACGCTGGGCTATATTGCGTATAAAACACGTTACGACGGTTAGTAATATTTTGCATATCAATAGCCCATTCCTGTGTTACCTTTTCACCAATAACTTTAAAAGCTATTCTAAAATCTGCACGCAAATATTTATCATATTGACTGCTGTATACATTATTTGGATCCTTAATCTCTTCACCTGCCAATATACTTTCCTCCAATAAAATTGGTGTATACCTTCGCCCACCGTTCATAGTAAAGTTAGCATCAAACGTTAGCGCAGATTTCCCTCCACCAAATCTAATTTCATACCCAACCAATCCGTTAGCTGTAAAGTTTCCGTTAAAAGCCGTGTTGTACTTTTCTCCATTACTAGGCGTATAAAAAGATTCATAAAGAGATGTTGTTACTAAAAAGTAAAATCCTTTATCTAAAAACTTCTCAACGGTCAACTCTACTCCGTAGTTCTCTCCTGTACCTGTTGACTCAAGATTACTTGGGATGAATGACGTATAGTCTGCACCAAAGTTTAGTATTGAATAAGATGAACTTATATCTTGTACAGGTATGTCAAATAAATACTGGTAGTATGACTCAAATTTAGCAGTAATTCCGAAAGGGAATCTATGCTCATAACCCAACACAAAATGATGGCTTTTACTAAAATCAAGATTCTCATTCGGTTGACTCACCACACCGTCTGTTGTAGACTGTACAAAATAGAGTTCTATTGGTTGCATTTGACTATGTAAGCCATAACCAAAACTCAATTTATCTGTTTTTGTAAAGCTCCAAGCTGCCCCAACACGTGGTTCTGTTGCAAGGCGATTATTTAGTGTTAAACTTTGCAAGTGCAATCCTGCATTCAAAGTAATATTCTCTGTAGGTCTAAATTGATATTGGGCATAAGGTTGAAACAAAAATGTATTCCCTTTAAAGTCTCGCAAATCAAAATAACTATCTGTAGCTCTATCATACACAGAATCGTTCAAATTTAAAAAATACAAATCTGTATGCAGACCAACTTTCACCAAATGTTTAGCGCTTAATTTTCTATTATAAAAAATGTCTGTTGTTTGTTTTGAAATGGTAGAATTACTTGCGTACGTTGTAAACGCATTCTCAAAATCAAAATCAACCGTATCATTCAAAACTCGATTGATTGCAGTTTGTAGGCCTACCGAAACATTGATGTACGATTTTTTCCCGATTCTTTGACGGTGTGAAGCTCCAACGACTCCTACATTAGATCTAAACGAAGTATTACTATAGTCTATCGCAAAAATATCAGAACTGTCTAACTCAGCAGCTAGAATATTGATTGAGCTTAACCCTCCAATACCGAAGACCGTTGTTAACCCTTTTTTTGATGGAAAATTCAGCTTAAAACTACCATCTTGGTAATTGGGAACCGCCGTGGAACCAAAATTAATCCCAAACAGCTTAAACAAACCTAACGTAGAGTAACGATAATTCACCAAATAAGATGATCCTCTCTTTTTAGAAATCGGGCCTTCTGCCATAAATTCGGCTCCATTAAAACCAAACTGAAACATAAAATTATGATTCTCATTATTTCCAGCGCGCATTTTCAAATCAAACACCCCAGCTATTGCATTTCCATATTCAGCAGGAAAAGCTCCAGTCATAAAATCTGAATTCGCCATAACATTATTATTCAACATGCTAATTGGCCCGCCAGTTGTTCCAAAACGCGCAAAATGATTTGGGTTTGGAATATCTATTCCCTCCATTCGAAATAAAACACCAGAAGGTGAGTTTCCGCGAATTACAATATCATTTCTAGAATCATCTGACCCCTGAACACCAGCAAAATTCTGTGCCATTCGGGCAACATCATTTTTACTACCTGCATATCTATTAGATTCTTCTACAGAAAAGGAACGGGCGCTTACGGCGGCCATCTTATTAATAGTTTCTCCTTTTTCTGTTGCTTTAACTTCTACTTTATCAATGACATTTACCGCTTCAACCATCTGCACTGTCAACACAATATCCTTAGATGTTAAATCAATGTTTTGCATAAAGAAAGGCTCATACCCCAAATAAGTTACTCGAATGGATTGTCGTCCAACAGGAACATTCTCTAATCTAAACTCGCCATTATCATCTGTTACGGCGCCAATTAAAGGTTCACTTTCGAGCAATATAATTCTTGCGCCAATCAATGGCTCATAAGTCTCCTTATCCGTAACTGTACCTCTTATGGTCTTAGTAATATCCTGTCCATAAGTAATAGAGGCTAAAAAAATAAATAAGAATAATACTTGTTTCATTTGGCTAATAATTTTTCGACAATAAAAGTAATAGTAGAATTTCACTCTCACCGATTTTTTATTCTGAAATGTAATATTTAAAGGATGAAATGTAAAAATTGAGTATTCTCAAATGATATTGTAAGGAAAGATCTCTTATTCTTAATCAAAAAGAAGCAGATTATAATGAATATTCACCTCCCACTGCCATGAATATATAAGAATACTGCCTAAAACTTTGATATTAAATTGACAAAACCTCAAACTAAAGGCTAGATTTCACATCACCAAATGCATGAATCAAAAGTGATTACCAACTAAACATGCATTAATGTGATGAATGGGTGTTCTTATTCACAGAATTTTATATTTTTGTTTAATTCGTAAAGAAGCAAAATTGGGGTTAAACATTCCATTTTTTTACGAAGCTACAGATTTTGCAAATGGTAAAAGGAGAGCATAAAATAGCGGTGATAGGTGGAGGAAGTTGGGCAACGGCTTTAGTCAAAATATTGACGAGTCAAAAACATGTTATCAACTGGTGGATGAATAATGAATCATCTGCTGCGCATATTATTAAATATCGTCATAATCCTAAATACTTACAATCAGTTGAATTTGATCTTGAACGAATCAATGTAAGTAATGATTTAGTTGAGATTATTGAGCCTTCTAAAATTATCATCATTGCTACACCATCAGCTTTTTTACATGGCTTATTTGAGAAGTTCCCAAAAGATGTTCTTAAGAATAAATTCGTGTTTTCTGCAGTAAAAGGAATTATTCCTGAACTGAATGAAATTCCAGGAGAATTTTATCATTCCCAACTTGGAGTTCCATATGACAATATTGGAATTATTTGTGGTCCATGCCATGCTGAGGAAGTTGCTTTAGAGCGCCTATCTTATTTGACCATTGCTTCACAAGATGAAGACATGGCGGAATATGTTGCTGAAAGACTACGTTCGCGCTACATTAAAACGACTGTATCTGACGATATTTTCGGTACAGAATACTCGGCGGTTTTAAAAAATGTTTACGCCATTGCTAGCGGAATTTGCGCCGGACTAGGTTATGGAGACAACTATCAGTCAGTTCTAATATCAAACGCTATTCAAGAAATTGAAAACTTTATTGACGAAGTACACCCTATTCACCGAGATGTGAATTCATCTGCCTATCTGGGTGATTTGCTTGTTACGGCATATTCTAAATTCTCCAGAAACAGAACCTTTGGCTACATGATTGGCAAAGGATATTCTGTAAAGATTGCCCAAATGGAAATGGACATGATTGCAGAAGGTTACTACGCTACCAAATGTTTAGTTGAAATCAATAAGGAATATGGTGTTGAAATGCCAATTTTAGAAGCTGTAAACAACATCATTTACGAACGTATCTCTCCAGTAATTGAGATTAGAATATTGAGCGAAAAGCTCAGTTAATTATTGAATAGTACTGCTCCTAACGATTATTATTCTGTAGATTCTTGCTTAACTAAAAATACTTTATCTTGTTTTTTTTGGGGATCAAGCCTAAATATTGAGGGCTGTTAAAAACCCCAACCCATTTGATTAAAGACTTTTATCAAAAATCAACTGTCTTGTTTTAATATTGTCCTTTTTGCTCGAACAAAAAGAACCAAAAAATTCTCCTAGCAGGGCTTTAAGCCGAGAGGCGCATTCTCAAATTAATTTTCTCTTCCCCAATTGCAAGTGCGGTCGGGTGATCTCACTGGTAGCTTCCCGATCTTTCTAGCAATTGGCTTTGACAAAATCAATTCTCCGACGAACGCCGATAACCGAACTCACTCCTTACACCACATATTACAAACAAATGAAAGCCTTAATTTATTCTTCTAAATAAGAATCAGTCATTCATGAAATACTCGTAAAGACAATGATTGATTTAATCGAAATCATTAGAGATAAAGAAACCTATTTCGGCATTGCTGCTAATAGTTTATTGGCATCTGCCAAAAACTTCACTTCTTCTTTCCCTTTTTCTGCTCCTCTAGGGTAACCTAATTTACCAATACGAGTTAAATTAAACCCTCCTGTATCTGTTTTATTTGATGTAAACAACCACACTGTAGGATAACCTCTAACGCCCAATGCACGTTGCAAGTTTTGATTTTGCTGTTTCAATTCAGCAGACTGTGCAGTTCTTTTTGGAAAATCCAACTCTAATAAAATAACCTCTTCCTTTGCCCAGTCAATAAATGCTTGTTTTGCAAACACTTCTTTTTGCAACTTAATGCACCATCCGCACCAATCGCTACCAGTAAAAAAACCAAAAATTGGCTTATTCGATTTGCTAGATTCATTATGTGCTTCTTCTAAATCTGTATACCACTTTAATCCAGAATCTTCATTAGATGTTGCTGCTTGTGCTGTACCTATTGTTGCCAAAAAGGCGATAAAAAAAATGAACTTCATACTATTTATATCTTATTAAAATATTTTATTCTACTTCACGGTTGGCAAAAATCAAACCAACTCTATAAAGAAACGAAAAAAAGCCCCGAAAGGATGTTAATCTTTTGTTAAAACCAACTTCTGCTACTCGTATACACGTAAATAGCCTTCCAAGAATAAATTCCTGTTTATTAATGTCCGGCCGGTGCTTTTAACCCAGACTTTACCGCAACACTTAACGTATTTTCTTTTGGTGGAACGGTGCAATTATAACCACTAGTATACGCACAATAAGGATTGTATGCCAAGTTGAAATTTAAAGTAATCGTATTTGTTGTAGGAATTTCAAGATCTAAGTATCGTCCACCTCCATAAGAAGTTGATCCACTTGTTGCGTCTCTAAATGGCAACAATAAGTAGTTCTTATATTCTTCAACCTCTCGTAAACGCATACTTTGAAAAGCCGTCAACTCACAATCTTCGCCAGCAATTTCAAACGTTAATGTCGCGTAAGGACGATAATATTTTATGTTCCCAGCAGAGCTCATTAATTCAACGGTATCTTCTTCCTCTATCTTATTGAATTTCGCTTCAACAATATAACTCAAGTCGATTTCATAGAACTCATGTCCTTTGAAGTTACGGCGTTCTTTTCTAGGTAAAGGAGTAGTTTTTTTATTGATGTAATGCTGATCCTGCTCTATCTGAAAGTCTTTAATTTCTTTTATTAATTCAGAATCTGACTTTTGTGCAAGGCCATTAAATGAAACCAGCGCAAGCAATATTAAACCGATTTTTTTCGGAATTGCTTTGTTAAACAAACTACGCATAGTTGACTATTTAAGAACAAAACTATCTGATCCGATTTTTACACCTTCACAATAAATTTCTGTAATGTAATTCCCTTCATCTAGCTCTGTAGCAAGTTCATGGAAAATACATAAATCAACTGCTTTATTTTGATAGTTTACTGTTTTCTTGTCAGAATATAACAACGATTGTCCAGCCTCAGTTTTAAGTGCATTTGCATTGCTTGAATTCAATACTGACCCGCCAGGCGTAATAACACGCATATATACCGTTTTATTACCAGGGGTTGCAATTGAGTTTTCACCTAAAGTAAAACAAGACCTTACATGCGTACATCTTGAAGCACGTTGCGTTTCTTTATAAGAACCTGAACCTTTTTCCTTAATTCCTTCACTTGTAAAACCAAATGCAGTTAATTTAGATCCTTTATTCACTTTATCTGAAAGTTCTTGTGCCTCATTTTGAAAGTTATCACGAGACTCTGTCATATTATCTAAATCTAACATAGTCTCATTTAGGCTCTGAGTTAACACTCCGTTTGCCGTATTTAATGAATCAATTGTTCGAATATAATCCTTCATTATTGAACGCAAAGTTTCTGTTTCTTTTTCCAGTTTATAAACTTTGCTCATGTAATGTTGTTTATCACCTTTCGCATCATCCAATTCAAGAATCAGGTTCTCAATTTTTTCCTTTTGTGCCGCAATGCTATCATTCATATCATTGTTGTCCGACCCCATCTTATCGTACATGGTTAGCATGTTTTGCAAATTTTGCTTTACATCATTCCCCATATCCAATCCTTGGTCATACATCATTTCATTCAAAGAGACCATTTCATTTTCCAAGGCGATTTTTTCATTACCACAATCATTAATTTGCGTATTCTTTTCGGTCAACATGTAGCCCATATATCCACCGCCTAAAAGCAAAAGAATAATGATTATAATATAAACTCCATCTCGTTTTTTACCACCACCGTTATTAGCTGGTTTAGCTGGTCTATTATCTCTTGCTGATGTGTCGATAAATGTTTTTCCTTCTTCTTCGCTCATAATATTCAGTTTTATCCCTTAATTAATTTCTCTCTTAAATTCTTCATAAATGATGATGCATAAACGAATTCAACCACCTCTTTATTGTCAGTTTTAATGATCTCTTTATTATCTCCCTGCCACCACTTTCTACCTTGATTGATAAAAATAATGTGATCCCCTATTTCCATTACGGAATTCATATCATGCGTTATTACTACAGTTGTGATATTATATTCGTAAGTAATTTCCTTGATTAAATTATCAATCAAAATGGATGTTTTTGGATCCAAACCTGAATTAGGCTCATCACAAAACAAATATTTAGGATTCATTGCAATGGCACGAGCAATTGCGATACGCTTTTGCATCCCCCCACTTGTCTCTGCAGGTAGCAAATCATTTTTATTGATGATATCTACACGATTCAAACAAAAATTAGCTCTTTCTCTAATTTCCTCATCAGACATTTCAGTAAACATCTTTAATGGAAACGCCACGTTCTCTTCCACCGTTAAAGAATCAAACAAAGCACTTCCTTGAAAGAGCATACCGATTTCTTTTCGAATCTCAATTCGTTCCTTACGATTCATGGCAGAAAAGTCTCTCCCATCATAAAGCACTGCTCCTTGATCTACCTCATGAAGCCCAACAATACATTTTGTCAATACAGATTTACCCTGTCCAGATGCTCCAATTATTAGGTTAACCTGCCCTTCTGTAAACTGCGCATCTACATCAAATAATATTTGCGTATCACCAAATGATTTTGATATGTTCTTAACCTCAATCACTATACTAAAACAATTTGAGTAATAACGTAGTTAGCTAACAATATTGCTACAGATGCTGCAACAACCGCCTGAGTACTTGAACGCCCAACTTCTAATGAACCACCTTTGGTAAAATATCCATAGTAAGCGGCTATTGACGTAATAAGAAATCCAAAAACAACAGTTTTACCTAATGAATAATACAAATTTCCCTGCTCACTATGCCAGGCATACTGAATTCCCTCCATGTACGTTTCTGTTGAATAAAGACCTGACTGCACACCAGCAATCCAACCTCCAATCAAACCTAAAACCATTGAAATAATTGTTACAAAAGGCAAAAAGAAAGTCATTGCAAGAATCTTTGGCAACATCAGGTATCCAATTGAATTAACTCCCATAATTTCAAGGGCATCAATTTGTTCGGTTACCCGCATGGTTCCAATCTCAGAGGCAATATTAGAGCCTACTTTACCTGCAAGAATTAATGATATAATGGTTGGTGAAAATTCAAGGATTGTTGATGATCTGGTTATGTAACCAATCGTATAATCTGGCAATAATGGAGACTCCATATTTGCCGCGGTTTGCAAAGAGATTACTCCCCCCATAAAGATGGATAGGAAAGCTACTAAAGGAATTGAACTAATTACAATAGCGTCAATCTCGCCAAACAACATTTTTCGAAAAACCTTTCCTTTCTCTGGACGAGAAAAGACAGATTTTAGCATCACAAAATAACGCCCAATATGTTCAAATAGATTCATCTGACCGCTAAAATAAGGAATTATTGCGTTTTTCTTCTAAAATACAACGAAGATATTACCCCATTTAAAATGGTGATATCAAACCATTAAAAACACAACCTTATCCTAGATTTACTAAATTTCAATTTGATGCGTTTTTGTCTCGGCAGATTTAGTAATTTTGATCGGTTTTAAAATCAACACTGAACAAAACAAACGAATCTATGCGTCTATCAAAAATGAAAGTTGAATTGGGTGACACGGTCCAATACACATTGATTTCAGGAGAAGAAAAAATCCTTATGAATGACTTAATTGGCAAACCAATTAAATTAACTTTCGAAGGCGTAACGCAATGTTCTGCTTGTAATGATATTAAAAAACTATTTGCACAGGGCTTTTGCTATGATTGTTTCATGAATGCCCCGCAATCTAGCCCATGCATTATAAATCCAGAGCTTTGCGAGGGACATTTAGGAAAAGGAAGAGACGTGCAATGGGAAGAGGATCATCATGTTAAACCGCATTTTGTTTATTTAGCTGTAGCATCTGGATTAAAAGTAGGAGTAACAAGAGATACACAAATTCCAACACGTTGGATTGACCAAGGCGCAACATTTGCAATTCGAGTAGCAGAAACACCTTATAGAAAATTAGCCGGTGACATTGAAGTTGCTCTTAAAAGTCATTTCACAGACAAAACCAATTGGAGACGAATGCTCAAAAATGAAATTGGAGATTTTGATTTAGAAGAAGAAAAGTGGCAAATTGAAGAATTGCTCCCTTCAGACTTGGCTGAATATATGACGGAGGATGACGAAATTATTGAGATCAATTATCCTGTTTTACAATTTCCAGAAAAGGTTAAGAGCATTGGATTTGAAAAAATGCCAGTTATTGAAGGCACGCTTAACGGAATTAAGGGACAATATTTATTATTAGACGGTGATAGAGTGCTAAACATTAGAAAGCATTCAGGATATCACGTTGAGATTGAATATTAACCTCTATCAACAACGTCAGTTAATTTGATGCTTGTGAGTTATTAATGAAAACTAAAAACACTGTTTTCATCTTGAAACTAGATCACCTCTAATCACATGAAGGTCATGAGATAAAACTGTAGCTGATAACAAATAAGAACATAGAATAATCCTTACCTTTAAGAAAATTATTGATAATGAAATTACTTCTCTTAATTCTCTGCTCCACCATTTACTTCACGTCACTTAGTCAAACTGGTTGGACATGGACTGAATTAGATTCAATGCCTGAACGAGTAGCCAATAATGCTGTTGCATATGGAACTGATGATGTTTACGATTATGTATTTTCATTTGGCGGAATTGATTCAACTAAAATTCATACAGGAGTGAATAAGCGAGCTTATAGATACACAGTTGGAACGGACAGTTGGGAAGAAATAGCCCCGTTACCTTTTACATTAAGCAATATTGCATCAGGCGCAAGCACTGTGAAAAACAGAATTTATATTATTGGTGGCTATCATGTAAACCCTGGTGGTAGTGAAGTATCAAGTAATGAAGTAATTCGATACAATCCTGAAACGAATAGCTATTTAACCAATGGCGCCGCGATTCCTACTCCGATTGATGACCATGTACAATGCGTTTGGAGAGACAGTTTGATATACTTAGTAACAGGTTGGAGTAATACAGGAAATGTTCCTAATGTTCAAATTTATGATGCAGAACTTGATACCTGGCTAACAGGAACAGAAACACCAAACACAAATGAATATAAAGCCTTTGGTCCTTCAGGAGAAATTATTGGCGACACTATTTACTATTACGGTGGCGCTTCTACAGGAATTAATTTTCCGGCACAAAAATATTTAAGAAAAGGAGTTATCAATCCAGAAAACCCTACGGAAATAGAATGGACTTTGTTGGAAGATGGCCCAACGACATTATATCGTTCGGCGGCACTAACTTATGGAGACTATGTATTTTGGGTAGGCGGCTCTGCAGTTTCATACAATTATAACGGCATTGCATATAATGGGAGCGGTGGTGTACCTCCACTCAATCAAATTATGCGCTATGATCATACAAATGGAAATTGGAACCATGGAGAAGGAGCGCCATACGCAGTGATGGATTTGCGCGGTATTGCACAAATTAGCCCGACGGAATGGATTATTTGTGGTGGAATGGAAACCGAGCAGTACGTCTCAAGAAAAACGTATTTACTCACCTACGACCCAATAGTTGGGAGCATCAAAAAAAATGCATCAAATAGCAGTATTAAAATTGTTGATGACCTTATCATCTATAGTGGAAATGCTGACAAAATTGAAATTGCTGATTTAACGGGGAAAATCATTACCGAACTAGATCCAAACTCCCCCATCATTCCAGAAATACATGGATGCATGATTTTGATAGTGCATGAAAATGAGCAAATTTCCAGTTTCAAAATTATCAGACCCTAACCCCTTGAAACAATGCTAAAAGAAGTCATTTCATTTTTATGGAACACTTCTTGCTAACCTCAGCTACCCTTCTCGATTAACAATTGAACATAAATAATATGACCAAAATTATTTGCAATAATCAACGCAACAAAAAACCTAGCAATCTTCCCTGTTTAATTATCTTGACGTTAACATTACTAATTGTTGGTTGCAAACAAACCGAATCAAATAAATCAACAGAAACTGAAAAGCAAGAGGGAATAGAATTATTACAAAACGTGGATAGTATTGCCAATCTAACCAACCGTATAATTGCTGCTAACAACGTCCTCAACTTCAACCAAAACACTGGTAATGATTCACTCATATCAGAATCTTTTTTCAAACTTGGGGTGCTACATTCTATGAAAGGAAATAATGATAGTTCCATTTTTTATTTGGAAGAATCTCGAAATAGATTTATAAAGTTGGATTATAAAAATCGAGAATTAGCAGCAAATGGAGTGTTAATACGAGTTTACCGTTTTTTAGATGAACGTGAATCTGTGCTAGAATTGATTTTATCTTCAGATCGTATTATTACTAATGAAAAAGAACCAAATGAAGAACATATTTTTTATTACTTACAAAAGGCCGGGTTTTACTATACCATTGGTCTTCAAGACTCAACCTTAGCAGCAGCAAATCATGCCGACCAACTTGCAGAATCTATAAATAGCAAGACATTTAGACCACAAATAAAAGGCATTAAAGGCGTTGTTTATGCCTATTTAGGCAATGACACTTTAGCAATTCAAAATTATAAATCAAACGTTGACGAATATGAACCATACGAACAGGATAAAGCAATCATATTAACAAATTTAGGAAATGCTTATGCAAGAATTGGAAACCTAGATTCCTCTCTCTTCTATTTTAATCTCGCTCAAAAAATTTATCTAAAAACAGACGTAAGTGAGGATGTAATTAACAAATTTAGAATGGACATTTCCTATTCTCTCTCTGATTTAAATCCTGCACTTTCTAAATCTTATTGTGATTCTGTTGATTTCCATCTTCTAAACCCTAAAAACAAATATTACTTTTATTATGTTCAAGCCTCTTACAAAACTTCGATAAAGGAAAAAATTAGCGCTACAAATACGGCTCTTGATTTTTTAAAATCACTTGAGCTTGATCAGAAAAATCTTGAAGCAACTTGCCATCACGATCTCTATAATTATCATTCTGAATTAAACGACTTTAAGAGTGCTCTGCTACATTACGAACAATATAACACACTAAACAATGAAATTAAATTAGAAGCAATAACTTTCAAACAACAAGCTTTAGATTTGATTCATAACGTTAAAGAGAAAGATCTTAAAATCCTAAATCAAGAGCTGATGATTAACAAAAAGGATGAGCGAATTGAATCTCAAAAGCACAAACTCTGGCTGTCAATTTCAACCGGTTTATTACTATTGATCACTTCATTCATATTTGTTCAAAATTATCGAAAAAAAGGGAAGATAAACGCGCTTAAACTAAAACAAAATGAATTGCAGCAACAACTGTTGATAAAAGAAATAGATCCAATTTCTTTTCAATTGGATGGCGCCATTAAAACGATCGAAATAGCAAAACAAAAACTCGCTAAATTAAGATTAGAAAAAAACCAAAACGAGGTTAATGAGATTAAAATTATCCTTAATCAATGGCTTGCAAATTTCAATGAAAAAAATGCAACAAAAAATGCTCAAAAACTAATTGAAGATAGTTTTCTTGATAAATTAAATCAATTTCCCGACCTAACTCAATCTGAAAAAAACGTAATCATTTTAATTAAGCATGGTTACAAAACAAAAGAGATTTCAGACCGACTAAATCTTGCACAAAATACAGTTGAAATTTATCGAAGTCGGATTCGGAAAAAGCTAAACACATCTCAAAAAGAAACACTTACGGACAAAATAAACAACCTATAACTAACTGATTATCTACCGAATAAATGTAGAGTAAAGGTTAATTCTTCGTTCAATCCGCATGTACAGCATACTTTTGCTTCAAACAAAAAAGTAAATTATTATGCACAAAACAAACAAGACAATTAAACAAGTTTTAGCTACCCTATTATTTATTTTCGGTGTATCTAACGCAAACGCACAATGCGGAATAACATTTTCAGTAGCCCCTAATGATGTACTGGGTATTAACTCAGTCATTCTATCTTTAGATGGCACAGAAGATCACGTTGGTTTTTCCGTTGGAATTGATTGGGGAGACGAAACTGCTTGGTCAATAGGATTTGAAGAGGATTGGGTTCACACCTATTCAGGGCCTGGAACTTACGAAATTTGCGTAAATTTTGTTGGTCCAGATTGCATTCAAGCCGACTTTTGCGAATCATATACCATAACTGAATCTCCCGAGCATTCAGAACTTTGCCCACTAACAGCTAGTTACACTTTGAGCGGAACTGAATTGCAAGTGGAAGCTACTGGATCAGGAGCAGGTACTCCTTCGTTATCTTTTCACCCAGACATCCTCTCGTTCATTGATGATCCGCTTGACTTCACAGACTTCCAGTTTATCAGTGATCACACTGGAGAATTCACATATGACTACGCTCCTTTACCAAGTCCTGACGCCACTTACATCTTTTGCACATCTTACTATGACTTAGATGAACCAGAAGCTTGTGAAGGAAATGATTATTGCGCATCAATCACTTTTGGAGCGCCAACAGCCTCTATTGAAGACAATTCGAATTTTGAATCTATGATTCAGGCATATCCAGTACCAGCATCTACTTATATCAATGTTCATTTCAGTGAGGTGAATGAAGTTAAAGATGTCGCATGGAAAATTATTGGCTTAGATGGAAAAGAAGTTGTAAAAGGAACATTAAATACTCAATTATCGACTATTCTTCTTCCTACAAATATGGCAAATGGGAATTACCAACTCATTTTGAGCAAGGACACTAAAGAAAGAACGATCAATTTTATCAAACAATAATCACTTCCTATTCAAGAAATAAAGCTCGGCCAAAATGGTCGAGCTTTTAACGTTCTTTTCACCAACAGTAAAACACTGAGTTTATCAAATTATTTTTTAAACAACCGATTTCTTACTTCCCAATAGTCAATATAGTACAGCACTTTAAGAGAAAGGCTATTTGTAGCTGGGTCATTCAATAAATTGCCAACATTTTCTACATAATTTAATTCAACCTGGTCATTGAAAGAGAATATTGAATTTTTCCAAACCAAACTAATTTCAGAACCTGGCGCAAATACCCAACGATAAGCCATATCAATGGTAAAAGCGTTAAAGCTATTATCATGTAAAGACTCATTATCATCTCCAATACCAGTATAAGTTGAGGCCGTCATTACACCATCATCATTTAGTACAAAAAATTCATTATAGTCTAATTTTGACCAATAATGTCTTAGTCTAAAGGTTACTCCCATTTTATTATTAAAAATGTATGAAAGGTCTATTGTATTGGTTATGGTTGTACGATCTCTTTTAGCAAATATTGGATCATCTCCAATTAGTGGAACATCAAAATTATTCGTAAGGGCAACCCCCTCCTCATTAAACGCATTATTTTGCGCATAACGATAAACTAAAAACCATTTATCATTGAACCTTATTCGCGGACTTACATTTAAATCAAAACCTACCCTACCTTCTTCAAAATATTGAAACCAACCTGCATTAACATCTAGCGCAAAAGGCTTACTGTAATCAGATGAAATAAAACCTCCTAAAAACGCCATGGCATCATCTTCATAAAAGCGACCGTCAATTCTCGGCTCAAAATAATCGTGATTTCTTAATGGTTGAATATATAGATCTAAGCCTGCAGCTAAAAAATTCCTAAAGTTTCCTCCAACGTTAGCATCAATCTCTACAGAAGAGAACAAATTGGGTTGAACCAAGCTTGTTCGACTAACCGAAGCTGAAGACCAAAACCTGTAAAACCTCCAAAACGGTTCGTAAATATTATAATTTGCAAATGCTTTTATAGTCCGCACATTCGTAATGGTATTAAAACCTAAATCGTTGGGATTATAACTTTTCCCAATTTCAGTATAGGTTACCCCTCCAGTTAAGTTTCCTGCTGATTTCTCAATTCCTGCTATAACATTATGTCCAAAGTCAATACTATCTTCAGATATAATTTGTGAAACGTTTCCAATCGCCCAAAAATTATAACCTTGTCCCTTGGTATAAAAATCTACAACGCCAGAAGTAACATTCGCATCTTCAGCTGCTCCCTCTCGCCAAACATTGGTATTGGTGAGTGCAATAGAAGAATTGTTTTTCAGATTTTGATCAACTACAAAAACATTATAATTGGACAAAGGTCCTGTTTGAAATGAACGTTGCAACCCTGTTAACGTATCTTCAATCACCGCATTCATTCTACCTGTAACGGCATTAAACACACCTAGCCCAGTTCCTTTTTTAGTTCTACCAGAAAGTTTTGTAGCATTTAGCAATTGCGAAGAACTAGGGTTTTGAACTATTACTTCATTCGATTCCAATTCAGAATTAACGGTACCTCCTAACAATGGATTACCACCAATTCTTCTTGAATAAAAAATTCCTCCAGGCTTATTAAACAACTCAGTGCCCTCAGTAAAAAACTGTCTTCTTTCATTAAACCTTACCTCAAAAGGAGAGGTATTTAAAACCTGATTATCAAATTGAACCTGACCAAAATCTGGAATCAATGTCATGTCTAATGTGAAGGCCTCATTTACCCCCCATTTCACATCCATTCCTCCATTTGCCGTATAAGAAGTATTGCCGTCAAAATTTTCTACATACCCAGAAACATAAGGTGAAAAAGCTAAGCGCAACGGAGAATCAACATCTTTCACCTCTTTCAATTTACCTAATTGTGAAATTAAATTTCTTCTTCTCGGGTCATTCGGATTCCAATATGATTGTTCTCGGTTTCTTCTTATATTTCTTGCAAAATTGATTCCCCAATCATTTTGATTATCCTTTGAAAACCGCAATGCAGAAAAAGGAATTTTCATTTCAACAACCCATTTGTCCTCATGGATTGTTACGGCGCTTTTCCAAACAGCGTTCCAATTCGCATCTATATTCTCAACATTGTGCAATTCATCCACTTGTACACCGGCAGAGGTAACGAGAAACGCGAAACCAATTGTTCCGGCGTCATACGGATCAATGACAACACCAAACCAATCTGCATTTCCTAAATCATCCCTTTGCGAAAGCGTCAATGTCATGGAGTCTCGATCGTCAAACATGGTAGCGCCAATGTAAATCGCACTATTATCATAAACAATCTTAACCTCTGTTTTTTCAATTGATGGCGCTCCTGCAACGGGCGTATTTTGAATAAAATCTGTAGCAACGTTTGAAGCTTCCCAAAAACTTTCATCCAGAACACCATCTATATTTGATTCTGCATTTATTCTGTTAGCAGCAATCGATTTCACTTCTTGTGCAAAAGAGAAAGTAATTGAAAAAAATGATATGACCGAAATGATAAATTTCACGTAGCAAAGTTGATAAAGGTACGGATGAATTTCAAGTATGAAAAGGTTAAATGGTCAATTTGGGTGATAAAAAACAAAAAAGCCCGAATAACAATTATTCGGGCTTTCTTAATATTTCGTTTTAAAAACTTATTTCATTTTGCTCAAATCTGGAGCATCTCTGCTAAATGCAGGAATCCCCGTAACATCCATTCCTGTAATCAAAAGGTGAATATCATGTGTTCCTTCATACGTTACAACAGACTCTAAATTTGCCATATGTCTCATTACAGAAAACTCATTTGTGATTCCCATAGCGCCTAAAATTTGGCGAGCTTCGCGAGCGATTTTCAATGCAATTTCAACATTATTACGTTTAGCCATAGAAATTTGAGCAGAAGTTGCTTTTCCTTCGTTTCTTAATTGACCCAGGCGGAATGTAAGTAATTGGGCCTTTGTGATTTCAGTCACCATTTCAGCCAATTTCTTTTGCGTTAATTGAAATGATCCAATTGGAACACCAAATTGAGTACGTTCTTTTGAATATCTCAATGCTTGATCATAACAATCCATAGCAGAACCTAATGCACCCCAAGCTATTCCGAAACGAGCAGAATCTAAACATCCAAGCGGTGCACCTAAACCACTTTTGTTTGGTAACAAGTTTGCTTTAGGAACTTTTACATTATCAAAAATTAACTCACCCGTAATAGAAGCACGTAAAGAGTGTTTACCGTGCATTTCTGGAGCAGAAAATCCTTCCATTCCTTTTTCAAGAATAAGGCCATGAATTCTTCCTTCTTCATTTTTAGCCCAAACAACAGCTACATCAGCCAAAGGGGCATTTGAGATCCACATTTTTGCTCCATTTAGCAAATAATGATCGCCCATATCTTTATAATTTGAAATCATTCCACCAGGATTAGACCCGTGGTCTGGTTCAGTCAAACCAAAGCAGCCAAGAAATTCTCCAGAGGCTAATTTTGGTAAGTATTTTTTTCTTTGCTCTTCATTCCCATATTTCCAAATTGGATACATCACTAAAGAACTTTGAACAGATGAAGTAGATCGTAAGCCAGAATCACAACGCTCAAGCTCTTGCATAATCAACCCGTATGAGATTTGATCTAATCCAGGTCCGCCATATTCTTGCGGTATGTATGGTCCGAAAGCCCCTATTTCACCTAATTGCTTTACTAAATGCTCTGGAAAAGCAGCTCTTTCGTAATAATCCTCAATTATTGGTGATACATTTTGCTTAACCCATTCTCTTGTTGCCTCACGAATAAGCTTATGCTCTTCTGTAAGCAAGTCATCCATGTTAAAATAATCTGGGTGTGTATATAAATCTGTTGCCATTTATCTTGTTTTTGATATATCCATGCAAAAGTAAATAATTTAACATGATTTCATGAAAGATGTTATATTATTATGGCTCTGAAATCTAATTCAAACCGAAATCGACTATTTTTGCGCTGTGGAGCCGCAAGATTTTTTAAATGAAATAGGACAAATTGGTGAACCGATTCAAAACCCCAGTCAATTTAATTTGATTTTTTGGTCGTTGATCGCTTTTAACCTAATAATTTTTGCTCTGGTACGTACACTGAACCCCGGCTATTTGCGTTTGTTATTTAGAACAGCTTTTAGCAATCGGCAACTTATCAATAATATTCGAGAAGATCTTAATCTAAGAGGAATTACTGCAGTATTACTAAACCTGACCTACTTCACCTGTATTGGTATAATCACATGGAAAACAATGCATTCCGACATTTACAATGTGATTTTAATATTAGTTGGCGCATTATTAATTGGTGCATTTATTAAGTTAATAATTATTCAATTAATGATGTTTTTCACCAATTCAAAAATTGGTTTTCAGGAACATTTAATAAATCATCTCTTGTTTTTTCAAGTTGGAGGAATAGTTTTAACACCCATTTTAATTTTTACACAATATATACCAGCAAGTTACCGTGAAATCGCCATTATTTCGACAATAATTTTGGTCACGTTAATCATTATTATAAGAGATTTACAAAGTTTGACCCGAGCAATACAGCATAAAATTTCCTTTTTCTATATTATTTTGTACCTTTGCACGCTCGAATTACTCCCATTAGTAGTTGGAATTCGAGTTTTTATCCTAAATAATGGGGTATTGAACTAAATTAAAGAGGTAGGATTTATGAGCGTTAAAACCATATTAGTTTCTCAACCAAAGCCAGAGACTGAAAAATCACCGTATTTTGATTTGGCTGACAAGTATAAATTGAAGATTGATTTTAGACCTTTTATTAATGTAGAAGGTGTAACAACACGTGAATTTAGAGAACAGAAAGTTGAACTTTCAAAAGTCACTGCAGTCATTTTAACAAGTAAAACTGCGGTTGATCATTTTTTTAGAATTGCTGAAGAAACAAGATTCAAAGTGCCTGACGCAATGAAATATTTTTGTATGTCTGAGGCTGTTGCTTATTACCTTCAAAAATATGTGGTTTATAGAAAAAGAAAAATCTTTTACGGTAGAACCAACATTAATGATTTGATGGAGGTTTTGAAAAAGCATAAGAATGAGAAATACTTATTGCCTTGTTCAGATATTTTAAGAGCCACAATCCCAAATACGCTTGAAGAAAACAACATTAACTTTGCAAAGTTAATACTGTATAGAACAGTTGCGTCTGATCTTTCTGATCTTGAAGATGTAAAGTATGACGTATTAGTTTTCTTTAGCCCTTCAGGAATTGAATCGCTTCTAAAAAACTTCCCTGAATTCAAGCAAAATGGAACTAAGATTGCTGCTTTTGGACCTACAACTGCAAATGCAGTAAAACAGAACAACCTTAGACTTGACATTCATGCGCCAATGCCACAAGCACCTAGTATGACTATGGCAATTGAGCAATTTATTAAAGGAAAGAAAAAATAGATTAGCTTCTAAATAAAATTATTAACGCCTGAACATTATTTGTTCGGGCGTTTTTTTGTTCTTTTATTTTTGAACCTAATCATACATTAGTTGTACAGGAGACAAATCAAGCTAAATGAACAAAATAAAACTACTCCTTATTGCAACCATAATTTCTTTCAATGGATTTTCTCAAAACGATTTTACTTTTGAGTTTTTCAACAACATTGATGATCAAGAAAACATCTTATTCTCTCCGACAAGCATTAAAACAGCTTTTGCAATGGCTTATGAAGGAACTGATGGCGCAACTCAGCATGAATTTGAGAAGGTATTTGATTTCAAACCGAACAATGAGCAATTTTTAGAGGAAATAAAACAACTAAAAGAAGTTGCTCAAATAAATAATTCTGTTTGGATTCAAAATAAATTTAAAGTACTAGCAAGTTTTGTTAAGCGCTTAAAATCTAATTTTGATTCAGCTCCCTATCACACAGATTTTAAGAAAGATCCTTTTGGCAGTGCAAAAAAAATCAACGAATGGATTGAATCAAGCACAAATGGCATGATAAAAAAAATGCTCAGTGCTGATGATGTAAAAGACTTTAAACTAGCCATAGTCAACGCCATCTATTTCAAACAAAATTGGAAAAATAAATTTGATAAAGAGGCAACTAAAAAGGCCGAATTCACTAATGCAGACGGAACAACAACTCAAGTTGACATGATGCATTCTTCAGGTCACTACAAAGCCGCACAAGGTAGAAACGAAGCAGTAATTGAACTACCCTATGATGATGACAAAACATCCATGGTAATTGTTTTACCTAATAAAATGAAGAACTACAAAATGACCAATGAGACCTACAATGAACTCACCACAAAAATGGCTTCCCAACAAGTACGCCTGTACTTACCCAAATTCACATTTGAAACACCCACCTTCGAACTAAAAAAATATTTGCAAAAAATGGGGCTTGAAAAAGCTTTTACAGACTCAGCAGATTTTAGCCAAATAAGAAAGGAAAAAGACTTGAAGATTGGTACTGCCTTGCATAAAGCGAAAATAATTGTTAATGAAGAAGGAACTGAAGCTGCAGCTGCAACGGTAATTGGAATGGTGCAAATAACAACAGCAGCTATGCCACCTCTTATTCTCAACATTAATGTCAATAAACCGTTCTTCTATTTCATTAAAGACAATGCGTCAAATACAATACTGTTTATGGGCAAAATGAATACGATTGAATGAGGTTATTTCTTTTCAAATCGCGCATACATGGCATCAATATCAAATTTTTGATATCCTTTAAACAATTGCTTCGCCACCTGCACTTCTGATCCTTTCTCGACTAACCCTAAGGTTTGAATATTTTGATAATTTACATTTTCCAAATTCATTGTTGATCCTGCGTACTCTGGCTTCTTTTGGAACGCTGCCAAACCAACCTCAGCGTTTTTTACCACAACTTTCTGTCCTTCAATTCGCGAATCATCTTTAGACGCCAAACCTGTTAAAGCGCCATCAATATTTATATTTTTCAAATATAAGGTTGATCGTTCCCCGGCTGAAACTCCTTTATCTCCAGAATTAATAATCTCAATATCATTGATCGAAACTACACTTCCAGAAAAATCGATACAATCATTGCCTGTGTTTTTAAACGTTGAATTTGAAAATTCTCCAGTACAAAAATCGGCATCAAATCCATCACTTTTAGTCAATTCAATCAAGCAGTTTTTAATTATAAAATGAGATCGAATTACATTCAAGCCATCTTCACAGTTATTTCCCTTTATTCTCAGCCCATCAATATCTACTTCTGATTCATAAATATTAAATGCACCTGTCAGCACCCATCCTTCATAATTTAGTGTGTTCATATTTTCAACAGAAACATTACGGACAATTACTGAATCTGCTTGCAAAATGGTTACCCCCATCCCTGTTGAATCAGAAGAAGTAAATTCAATTTCAGCAGTTTCTGTCCCAAGCATTTTAGTGGTTCCATTTAAAATTACACCACCTTTTTGTACAAAATCAATAGAAGTACCAGCGTTAAACAACACCTCATAATTATTAGGGATATATACCAACTCATTAATGGTATAGTTTCCAGCATTAAACACAACAAGGTTATTTTTTACAGAATAATACCTAGAGTTTTTGCTAAACTTATTATGCAAGCTCACACGTGGATGTTCGCCAGACGGTTTTTTCCATTTAATAAATTTCTTTTTATGTATTTTCTCTGATGTATTTCCAACTTTAAAAAAGATTCGTGACGGTTTTTGACTCAAATCTAAATGTGCCGTATCCACAAAACTTCCACCTTTAAATCCAGCCATGAGCAAAGGGTTCTTCAAATAAATAATAGAATCCTTATTTGCTTTAATTGAATAACCTAAAACGTTTACAGAATCAAAATGATAGTTTTCTAAGTCAACTAAATAATGTGCAGAATCAATCTTTGATCGGAAGGCGTTTAATGAAATTTCCTTCAGATAAAAAGGCCGATCTCCTAAATCATACTGATCTTCCCTTGCCTCAAAAACAATTCTTTGTTTTGCTTCTTCAGCAATAAAAACATCCCATCTTTTTTCCAACGTATTTAATTCTGATCGAATCAGTTTTGCTTTTTCATAATAGGCTGATTTATCAAAATGATAAGCTGGCATTTCAGAACTAATAAGCGATTCGTAATCTACAATTTCATCATTTAATTCGGCAAAAGCACTATCCAAATATTCCTCGCTGGAGATTTCAGTTAATTTTCGAACATAAGCTTCACGAAAATCTTGGTTTAAAAATAAGTAGTGATTCAACCCTCCTTCAGCAGAAAGATGCTCCAAATCTTTATTAAATTCTGCCGTAGCAATTAAGGGATTAAAAGGTTTAACCATAGGAATCATATCAAAACCAATATGCTCCAACTTAGCAGTAATTGGATTATAATAAAAACGCCGGTTATGCCAAGCCAAACTGTGATGAACGTTACCCAAATCCATTAATGCATAATACGTAGCAATACGCTCCATATCAAAAATTAATTCTGGATGCTCATATCCATTTTTAAAGTGATTCAATAAAATAGCGCCATTCTTAAATTGCCCTGCCAAAACATCAGATTTCAAAGTACGGCTAACTTTAAAGCAAGTCGCAATGGCAGATTCATAATAAGCTGCCGAGATCCGATCCAAACCTTGTTCTCTAGCCAAAACTGCTAAGGCCCAAAAAGCCGTTTCATCTATTTTTAAAATAGGCCCTTCTCTTCTGTTACGGCTCTCCAATAATTGTTTATCAAAATGCTCTTCCAATGCATACGTTCCTTGATATTGCTCATTCATTTTAACGCTTAAAAATGAATAACGAGTAGATAATAAGTCTTGATCATCACAAAGTTTATGCATAAACCACTCATGCATATAGTTTCGTGTTTTTGGATGTTGAATAGAAAAACTACGCATTCCTCTAAATGCAGTTCCGCTTCCTGTTTTTATCCTGTAAGATGCATTTCCGCTAATTAAATGATCCGTCCAATCACCTTTTAATCTTAATTCAACCGGAATTGAGTCTCCATCAACCAAAAGGTTTCCGTCAACGTAATCTTTATACTTGTCGCGAATAATCTCCTCCTTAATTGCTTTACCAATATATTTATCAATTGTTACTTGACTGGTATCTGGAAGTTGGATTGAAAGAAAATTGTTAGCGTCCCATCCCTCTTCTGATCTTTCTTTGTGACGTACAACTTCTAGGTCATCAAAATAACAAACCTCACCATCACCTCCAGCAAAAATGAAAAACGTGGCTGAATCTAAATCAGTAATTGCTTTAAATTGCAATACATGCTTCATCCAACCATCTTTATGCTCATAAAATCCATTTTCTAAAGAGGTCAACGTAAAATCAGCACTCCCAGTTACGGAACAAATTAAGGCTCCAGGGGTTTCCGTTTCTTTTTGCCAAACAGATGCTTGAAAAAACTCTCCTTTTTTAATCTCTGTTAAAAGAAAGGACATTCCATACTTGTGAACAGAATCTAGCTTAACAGAATAATTGCCATTAAATGCATAATCGGCACTTTGAGTTTCTGCAGATTTATACTGATTATTGCTGTTTTCAAAAACTAGGCGCCCATCTTCTGTTGTCACCTTAGTTTCTGCCCCGCAAAAATAAACCTGCTCAGTATCCTCTACATTCTCCTCCTCAGCTCCGCATGATACCAAGATAAAGCTAAGCGCCGCAAGACAAATTAGAATTGATTTCAAGAAATGATGGTTTTTGATCACTTTAACCCTATTAATAATTGAAGGTGCTAAATTAAATAATCTTGATGTGTAGCAAAGCTTTAAACGAAAAAAACTATCCTTTGTTATGCAGTTAAGGATTGATGATATACCGTTTGAGTTGGGAACGCCATATCTAGCTTATGTTTTTCAAATCTTCGTAAGATGGCTAAATTCATCACAGTTTGTGTCTCAAAAATATCGGCCTCTTTCCGAATAAAATAGATAAATGTAATTCCAAGAGAAAAATCTCCAAACGAATTAAAGCTTGTAAAAAATTCATCATCTACAATCTCTTTATTCTCAGCTCCAATTGTTCTTAAAAGTTGAATTGCTTCTTCTATCTGGTCAGCACTGGTGTCATAAGTTAAACCTAAATTGAGTGTTACCTTTCGAGTAGGTTCAAGATCAACATTCTCTACCGCATCATCAGAAAACATGGAATTGGGCACTGTAACAACACGCCCCGCAAGTGTTTCAACTCGTGTACTTCTAATCCCAATTTCTCTTACAAAACCATCTATATCACCAATCTGAATTCGATCTCCCAACTGAAAAGGCTTATCCGCAAAGATCATAATCCCTCCAAAGAAGTTCTTAACTGTATCCTGTGCAGCCAATGCAAATGCCAATCCTCCAATTCCTAGTCCTGCAATAACAGCCCCAACATCATAACCGGCATTATTCAGCCCTACAATTATTCCTAATGTCCATATAATTATCCGTAATCCTTTTCTAAAAATTGGCAATAATTGATCATCTAAATCAGACTCTGTTTTTTCAGTCATTGGTACAACATACTCTTCAATTAACGCATCTGATAACCGTGCCACCATCCAAGTAATATTGATCACTGTTAAAAAACCAAATATATGCCCCATAAAAGCACCATCATCCGAATAGTTTAATTTAGTGCTAAGTGCCCACCATGATACTCCCAACACGATTCCGAAAACCACAGGCTCCTCTACTTTATCTACGATAATGTCATCTAGTTTAGACTTTGAACGCGCCGTTAGTTTAGATATAAAGCGCTTTGAAATCCAATACAATAATTTACCACCGATAATTGCTGCTAGGATAATTCCAAAGGCAATTAAATATTGCTCAATTGTATTTCCGTAATAAAGTCTTTCAAAAAAACCTAATGATTCGTTTAAAACACTTTCATCAACAACAGTTGTATTAACTGTTTCTACGGTATCAACAATTGATGTTTTAATATTTAAATTCAATGAATCTTGCATATCCTAACTTTTTGATAATCTACGGGATTAATTCACAATACTACAGAAATAAACAATGTATTCTTTGTCTAACAAAATGCAGTTTTCACAGTAATTTCTTAATAAACCTAAATCAAATCAGTAAATCTCAATAATCGAATAATAGTTGAGGCACATCTCATTTGCACCGTAACACTAGTGGATAATAATTTTTTAAGGAGAATCACACTCTATTTCTTTCTATTGAGGGTAAATTTCTTAATTTTACCCCTTGGGAAATACGTTATGAAAAAGGATCAAGCGACCAAAGAAAAACTATCAAAACGCACTAGACGAATAATCTTAATGATTGTTTGGATTGGGGCATTTCTTCCATTATTTGGAATATTATGGATGCTGAGCGCAGCAAGACCAGGTATTCCTTCGCACGAAGAGTTGGCAAATCCACCGGATAAACAAGCATCAATTATTTACACTTCGGACGGAGAAGAAATGGGGCGATTTTGGAGTGTCAACAGAAAAAGTGTATCCTATAATAAAATATCGCCCTATGTAATTTCGGCGTTGATAGCTACAGAAGATCAACGATTTTACACACATGCTGGTGTAGATGCAGAAGGACTTGCACGTGCAGTTACTTTTGCCGCCGTTGGAAAAGACGGAGGTGGTGCCAGTACCATTTCGCAACAATTAGCAAAACTTTTATATACTGCAAGTGACACAGCTAATGGTGGAGTTGCAAAGGACAAATGGGGACGTTTAGAACAAAAATTTGGTGAAAATATTTTGGCCGTGCGATTGGAAAAGCACTATACCAAAGAAGAAATCATCACCATGTATTTGAACAACTTTGATTTCTTGTATAATGCCGTGGGAATTTCCTCCGCTTCTCAAGTTTATTTCAACAAAACACCAGACAGTTTAAGAATGGAAGAAGCTGCAATGCTTGTGGGAATGTGTAAAAACCCTGGTATGTACAACCCTTTAAAATTTCAATACAAAGATTATTCTGATGATGCAGACGGTATAGCGCAATACGAATTGGATAGCACAAGGGCTTATTCGCGTAGAAACCAAGTTCTTTATCAATGGTTAATTAATAGTGATGCAGGAAATGAAGCACTGTCTGTAAAAATGGATCGTTCCACTTATGATTCTCTTTCTGCATTACCAATTCTAGTTGATTATCAAATTGTTGATCATAAAGAAGGTTTAGCACCGCACTTTAGAGAGATTTTAAGAAAAGAATTGACGGCTAAATTTCAAGAAACAAATGATGACGGAACCTTGGTTTATGAAAAAGCTGACGGTACGCCTTATAACATTTACAAAGATGGTTTAAGAATCTACACAACCATTGACTCTAGAATGCAAGTATATGCTGAAGAAGCTGTACAAGAACATATGGAGACTACACTTCAAATTGAGTTCGACAAGAATAATGCAAAAAATAAGCGCCCTCCTTTTGCAAATGACGCAGATGATAAAAGAATTGATCAAATTTTAAGTCAAGCCACAAAAACATCTGATCGTTATAGAAAATTAACTGCGGCTGGTGCTTCTGATGCCGAGATTGAAGCCTCTTTCAATACGCCAATTAAAATGAAAGTATTTTCATACAGTGGCGATTTTGATACTACAATGACTCCGTTGGATTCGATTAAATACTACAAAAGTATTTTACAAGCAGGCTTAATGTCCATGGATCCGAAAACAGGATTTGTAAAAGCATGGGTTGGTGGACCAAACTTCAATCACTTTTCGTTTGATCACGTTAAACAATCGCGCAGACAAGTAGGTTCAACAATTAAACCTTTTGTATATGCAGCCGCTTTGAGCTTAGGTACAATTACACCTTGCAAAACATATATTGATATGGATTATTGTGTTGATGTACCTGTGAGTCCTACTCGAGATAAATCTTGGTGTCCAGCAACTGGAACAAAAAACACAGGGACACCAATTCCGACAAAATGTGGTTTAGCGGGATCCTTAAATAATATTACCGTGGCTATTATGAAAGACATGGGAGCTTCTGCAGGGCCTGCGACAATGGATAAAGTATTAAGAGATGTAGGAATTGCATTGCGCGTTGAAGATGTTGTTCCATCAATGTGTCTTGGACCAATGGATATTTCACTCTACAATATGGTAGGTGCACAAAGCACATTTGCAAACAAAGGTGTATACATCAGGCCAATTTATGTTATGCGTGTTGAAGATCGTAATGGAAATGTTATTATTGATTTAGAATATGACATTAGAGAAGCAATGAGTGAGCAATTAGCATATACTATGATTAATATGATGAAAGGTGCTGTTAACGGTGCTGCAAATGTTCATCAAGGAAACAAAGTTTATGCGACAAGTAGCTCTTTAAGAAGTAGCCGTCCATGGGGAGGAATAAAATATCCGACAGCTGGAAAAACAGGTACTACGAATGGAGCATCTGATGGTTGGTTTATGGGATTAACACCTGAACTTGTAACGGGTGTTTGGGTAGGAGCAGACGACAGAGACATTCACTTTAGAAGTTATCCATGGGGACAAGGTGCACGTATGGCACTTCCTATCTACGGTTATTATATGCAACGCGTTTATAAAGATGCGTCAATCGATATTTCTAAAAAAGATTTTGAAGCACCACCCAATTATGACGGCAGTATTTTTAATTGCTCTGTTGATGATGAGGGTCCATTATTATAAAACAAGATGAATAAAGTAGTTAAAGACGTTAACGAAGCACTAGTTGGAATCACAGATGACATGACTATCATGTTAGGAGGTTTTGGACTTTGTGGTATTCCTGAAAATAGCATTGGTAAATTAGTTGAACTTGGTGTCAAGAATTTAACCTGCATTTCAAACAATGCTGGAGTAGATGATTTTGGACTAGGTTTACTTTTGCAAAAAAAGCAAATTAAAAAAATGATCTCTTCTTATGTAGGAGAAAATGACGAGTTTGAACGCCAGATGTTAAGCGGAGAATTAGAAGTTGATTTAATTCCTCAAGGATCATTGGCTGAACGCTGCCGAGCTGGAGGTGCTGGAATTCCCGCTTTTTATACGCCAGCAGGTTACGGAACTGAAGTAGCAGAAGGTAAAGAAGTGAAAGTATTCAATGGCAAACCACATATTTTAGAATCGGCATTAGAGGCAGATTTTGCAATTGTTAAAGCCTGGAAAGCTGACACCGCAGGAAATTTGATTTTTAAAGCTACTGCACGAAACTTCAACCCTATGATGGCAATGGCAGGTAAAATAACTATTGCAGAAGTAGAAGAAATTGTTCCAGTTGGTGAGTTAGATCCTAACTTTATTCACACACCTGGCATTTTTGTTCAACGTGTTTTCAAAGGAGAAAAATTCGAAAAAAGAATTGAGCAAAGAACGGTACGACAAAAAAATTAATCGAAATTCGATTTTATAAACGCAATGAAAAAGCTCATAACAAGCTTATTTCCTTACAAAAGCGCATCATGGTATGTGCTTTTGGCGTTATTTACCTATATCATTTATCTCACCTTTGATTTTGGTATTCCAAATCCACTTGCGTGGGACACAATGGGCTACCATGTGTACCTTGCCGAATTATTTTCAGATGGAGATTTAAGTATTTCTGACCTCAGTTATTACGAGGGAATAATGGCAACTTATGAAAACACCACAAGTCTATACCAATTCATCCCGTTAGATCCTGAAATTGGTGGAGGTTATATTACTAAATACACATCAGGATGGGCTGTTCTTCATGCTCCATTTATTTATATTGGGCATTTATATGCAGGATGGGCAGGTTATGCGCAAGATGGTTTTTCAATGCCCTATCAGTTTTCGGCAGTTATTGGCAGCCTCTTCTACACTTTTCTTGGTTTAGTTATTTTGCGAAAAATATTTCTTCACTTCTTTAGTGAAAAAATAACCATTGTTTTATTCTTGATTCTTGTTTTAGGAACCAATTATTTGCATATGAACTCGGCCTGTACAGGTTTAGCACATGTTTCATTATTCACGCTCTATACTTCCTTGCTTTATTTCACCATTAAATTTCATGAAAAGAATACACTTAAATCAGCAATTTTAATTGGTATAAGTCTTGGTTTTTTGGCATTAATCCGACCTACAGAATTAATGGCAGTACTCATTCCATTGCTATATGGAGTAACCTCTTGGGCGGCCTTTAAAATCCGCTTTATAGAAGTGTTCAAAACACGTTATTATTGGATTGCGATTATTTGTATGATATTGGTCGGTAGCATTCAACTTTTCTATTGGAACTATACTACCGGTTCTCCTCTATTTTACTCTTACGTTCATAATGGAGAAGCACTAGACTTTAATCGTCCACATGTCATTGAAGTACTTTTTAGTTTTAGAAAAGGATGGCTAATTTACACCCCTGTCATGATCTTATTAGTTTTAGGATTTATAGGAGTGTATAAAAAACATAAACCGTTATTTATTGGTACACTCGCTTTTACTATCATTAACTTATATGTTATTTCATGCTGGACGGTGTGGTGGTATGCCGGCAGTTTCTCTCAACGTGCATTAGAACATTCATATCCCATTTACATTTTAATAATTGGATTTGGATTAGTAGGACTTGCACAATATAAAAAAGCAATTATTGGAATTTTCATCACTTTATGCATTTGCTTAAACCTTTTTCAAACTTATCAAATGCGCCACGGAATTCTTCATCCGTCGCACATGACTATGGAATATTATTTCTCTGTTTTTGGACAAACTACTCCACCAACTGAGGCACAAAAAGAGCTTCTACTCATTAATCGTGAGCTTACCAATTTTGAAAATCCTGAGGATTATAATTTAATTACCACAATTCGACCAGACTTTGCATTACCAATGTTATTGGATGGAGAAAATATTCAAA
The DNA here is from genome assembly GCA_937136425.1 of uncultured Crocinitomix sp. Classification (GTDB taxonomy): domain Bacteria; phylum Bacteroidota; class Bacteroidia; order Flavobacteriales_D; family Crocinitomicaceae; genus Crocinitomix. The sequence goes on along the minus strand of CAKZON010000045.1, from coordinate 48,285 downwards.
CTCCAATTGTGAAAATTCCATTTAACGAGTTGACTGAAAAAGACCATTTATGGATTAAAGCAATAACGACTATTGAAACAACAGATGAATTAATTCGTTATCAAGAGGAATCGTTTGCAGCACATCTTGCCGCCTTTATGCTTTATAAAGAACGAACCTATAGCTGGCGAAACGAACCTTTAGAACGATTTGACTCTAACGAAGTAACACTCACCAAGGAGTATTTAACTCCAGATTTAAGAACCCTAGGAGATGAAATTGGAATTAGAGTTTGGCTGCAATATGGCGCAAATGTTATGGTAAAAGATCTTTATTTTGAAGTTTACGAAAAAAACAACTAAGTAAGTGAAAGGGTTAACTGACAAATATCTTCACTTTAATGATTTTGAAAAAAAAATCGTTCTTGGACTCTTCATTATCCTTTGGGGTTTTCTATTTATTAGAGCTGTTTATGTTCCTGTTTTACATGACGAAATAGCTACTTTTTTCTATTATATACAATCAGACAATTATATGCCACCTGGTGCACATTGGGATGCAAACAATCATGTGCTCAACTCCATGTTTTCCAATTTTTCGTACCACATTTTTGGATCTTCACCTTTAGCATTACGTTTACCAAATGTACTTACCTACGCTCTATTTTTCTATGGCGTATTTCAAATTGCAGGACGACTAAACAAAAAAATATTACGTTGGGGATTGTTACTAGCCTTAGTTTCCTCACATTATCTATTTGAATATTTTGGAGAATGCAGAGGTTACGGAATGTCCATTGCTTTTTTTGTTTTTGCAATTTTTCAATTTATCCGATTAAAAGAAACTGGAGCACGAAAGCATTTATTCTTTGTTCCACTGTTCTTGTTTCTAGCAACAGCAGCTAACTTAACATTAATCCTACCTTCAGTATTGCTATTTGGTTTCATGGCGTTGTTTCAACTTAAACAAAATTTTAATGAAAACAAAAAGGCACTTTTAATCAACGCAGGCATTCTTTTACTTACGGGGATTCCTTTTCTAATCTTAGTTAAATTATCATTCGCATTTAAAGAACGTGGCGCATTTTATTATGGTGTTGGTGACGGATTTTACGAAGTAACCGTTAGATCTTTGAGTCAGGTGTTCATGGATTTTTACAACCAACCTATTGCCATAATCTTAACAATACTATTCATTGGATTTGTACTGTACGCCATCATTCAACTATTCAAAAAGAAATCTCTATTCAGCACTTTAGAAAATGCAAGTTTTTTTGCCATATTACTTACTGCTAATATTGCCTGCATTTTATTTCTTTTTCATAAAATGGAGGTTAACTTCCCAGAGGACAGAGTAGCAATACACCTTTTCTTTCTTTTTGTAAGTAGTCTAGCTTTTATACTAGATGATTTAAGCGCCAAACACTCTAAAATTGCATTAATTGGTATTCCCTTATTTTACTTTCCTATTCTCTTTCTTTTTCATGCCACTCCTTCAGGCTCTACCTTCTCATCAGAAGAGCGCACATCTTATCCAATCTACGATTATATTGCTAATGCAGAAAACAGTTTTCAGTTTCCTGCAACAGTTGGAGGATATAAAACGCAAGAATTTTGTTGGTATTATTTGAATAATCGAGACGGAGGAACACAGGGGAAAATTCACACCAATTATCACATTGCATTAGATGCCGATTTTCAGATTGTAAGGCATGAAAAAATTGAAGATTCAACACTTTATGATTATTACGATCCTGTTGTTGTAGATCCTGACACAAAACTCACGTTATTTGAACGCCGTAACAAAATACAGAGGCAACTCATCTACTCAACAGATGTAAGACCAACCAACGGCTTTGTAACTGATGAGTATCACAATATCCTTGAAATGGAAATTGACAGCCTTGAAAAACGCACATTATTTATTGGAACCGAACTAACCTTTGACGCGCAAGAACATCCATTTATTGGTCGGCTAGCTGTTACAGTTAATGATTCTTCAGGCGCCTCTCTTTATCAAGAATACATTCCTTTAGATTGGTTGCGAAAACATTGGAATGGAGAAGAAAACAACCTCCATCAAGGCACTTTATTACATTATATTCCGCAAGGAGCACAAACGCTAAAATTTTACATCTGGAACATTGATAAAACATCCTTTTCTATTCCAAATGGAAAGTGTTATCTTTATCAACTTGAAAGAGATTTTCCAAATCAATACAATTAAACATGGCCTTAGATAAAATAGGAATCGCAAAACGAATCGCACAAGAATTACAAGACGGTTGGTACGTAAACCTTGGAATTGGAATTCCAACATTAGTAGCGAACTACATTCCTGAAGGAATTGAAGTAGAATTTCAATCTGAAAACGGATTATTAGGAATGGGTCCATTCCCTTTTGAAGGAGAAGAAGATGCTGATTTAATTAATGCAGGAAAACAAACAGTTACCATAATGGATGGTGGAGTAATTTTCGATTCTGCAACCTCTTTTGCAATGATTAGAGGGCAACATGTTCAATTGACTGTTTTGGGAGCTATGGAAGTAGCACAAAATGGTGACATTGCAAATTGGAAAATTCCTGGACGTATGGTTAAAGGAATGGGTGGCGCTATGGATTTAGTAGCATCTGCTGAAAATATTATTGTAGCCATGATGCACACGAACAAAAGAGGAGAATCGAAGCTTCTTTCTAAATGTTCTTTACCACTTACAGGAGTCGGTTGTGTTACGCGTGTTGTAACAAACTTAGCTGTATTGGAAATCAAAGACAATCAATTTCATTTAATTGAGCGAGCACCAGGTGTTTCTGTTGAAGAGATTAAAGCTGCAACTGAGGGTGAATTAGTTGTGCCTAATGATGTTCCTGAAATGAAAATTTAACCTCTTGAAGGATAAAAAAATTGCGGTTATCGGTGCTGGTCCTGCCGGTATGACTGCAGCTTATGAATTGACCAAAGCAGGTTTTGATGTCACATTATACGAAGCATCAGACAAAGTGGGTGGGCTTTCAAAAACAATAGACCTTTGGAACCAAAAGGTGGACTTGGGCCCACACCGTTTTTTTAGCAACGACACAAAAGTAAACAAGCTTTGGTTAGAAGTTGTTGGTAAAGATTACCGTATGGTTGACCGCTTGACCCGCATCTATTACAAAAAGAAATTTTATTACTACCCACTTAAACCATTTGACGCACTTTTTAAATTAGGAATTGGGCGTGCCTTTCTTTGTGTAATGAGTTATTTCAAAGAAAAAATTAAACCTACAAAACAAGATGGTTCTTTTGAAGCGTGGGTAACTGCAAGGTTTGGTTCGCGACTATATTCCATTTTTTTTAAAACCTATAGCGAAAAACTATGGGGAATCCCTTGTACCGAATTGGATGAAGATTTTGCTGCTCAGCGCATTAAAAAACTATCTCTTTTTGAGGCTGTAAAAAACGCTCTTTTTTCTAGCAAAAAAAACAAACATAAAACCCTTGTCGATCAATTTGCCTATCCGATTGGAGGAACAGGTATGGTTTATGACAAAATGAAAACGTTTATTGAAAAAAATGGCGGAAAGGTTTTATGCTCAACTCCTGTTAAAAAAGTTGACACGGGTGAAAATGGAGCAACCTCTATTGAGTTGATGTCAGGAGAAATTATTCCTTTTGATCACATTATTTCATCCATGCCCATTACGCATTTGGTTCGCAATTTACCAAACGTTCCGGCAGATGTAATTAGCGCAGCTACAGATTTAAAATTCAGAAATACCATTCTAGTTTATCTAAAAGTAGAAGGCGTTGATGTATTTCCTGACAACTGGTTATATGTTCATGCCAATGATTTACAAATGGGCCGTATTACAAACTTCTGTAATTGGGTTCCTGAAATCAATCAAGATGAAAAATCGACCATTGTTGTTTTAGAATATTGGAGTTATAACGAAGATGCAATTTGGAACAATACAGACGAAGAGCTAATTGCATTAGGAAAAAAAGAATTACGAGCAACAGGCTTAATTAAAGATCTCGAAATTTCTGAAGGACATATCATTAAAATACCCAAGTGTTATCCTGTTTATGGAAAAGGTTATAAAGAGCCTTTACAAAAGGTAGAAACTTATTTAAGCACCATAAACAACCTTTCTGTAATTGGGCGTTATGGATCATTCAAATATAACAACCAAGATCATAGTATTCTAATGGGGCTCTTAGCTGCTGACAATATTATCAATGATCAAACTCACAACCTTTGGGAGATTAACACAGATTATGAAACTTACCAAGAAACTTCCACAATCACCGCATCTGGATTAAGTGTTGAAGAATGAATTGGTTGAACAAGAACAAATATGATTTAATTGGAATAAGTATAATCTTACTTCTATTCTTCATCTCTATTCAGGTTCGTAAAGAAAATTTAAAAGCCCCACTTGGCAGAAACCATGAGTGGATAACTGCACACTCATTAATAACGACCGAAATTTGGGGCGAAAATGGAGGGCCGTCCAATTATGGATTTAGCCCTGTTTATAGTTATCAGGACATTGGGAGTACAAACCGCCGTTTATTAGGTGGAGTTTCAGCCGCAAATGGAGACGTTTATTATACCTCTTATCCTCCATTTGCATTTATTTACCTTTATTATTCTAGCCAGTTTACTGGTGGCCCAACAGCATTTAGCGCCCGTTTTGCTTCATTGACTATTCATTTAATCTCGGCCATATTAATCTTTTTCTTAATTGGGGCGTTACGGCCTGAACCTGATAAAAAAACACTAAATTTTGCAGGTATCATTGCAGCTGGACTTTATTTATTCGCCCAAGGAAATTTATGGTTTCATGGCAACCTCTATTTTTCAGACATGGTGGTGCAGCCCTTTTTTATTGGAGGTTTATTGCTTACCGTACGTTATTTGCGCCTTCAATATAAAAATGAAAAACTCATTCTTTTATTGTTTTTTATCACCTTCTTTTTAGGCACTTATACAGAATGGATTAGTTTGTTTTCAGCCTTCATTACAGGCCTATTATTTTTAGGAATTGCAATAGCAAAAAAGCAAAAGAAATACTTGCGGCCATTTTTCGTAATTGCCATTGCATCCTCAACAGCCCTTATTTTAACGGTATATCAATATGCGTCAATTGATGGATGGGAATCCTTAAAAGCAACCTCAGAAAAAAAATATAATCAAAGAAGTGGGCACTCAGAAGCAGCAGATGTTGATCCCAATTTTAGCATTCATAACGGAGAGAGTTTTACCTTATTAAAGGAAACCTTTGATAGCTTTTATAAGTCAACAGAAAATTATATTGCCATTGCATTTATAGTGTTGGTCTTAATTATTATTCTTCGTCGAGTTAAGCGCTTTGCAGAAATGACTAGCCGCTATAATGCAAAATGGGGATTGCTTGTTATAGCGCTCATGATTATTCCACTATTCATGCACTATTATTTGTTTTATGACTTTAATACCAAACATTATTTTTCAGGATTAAAAACAGGTACATTTCTTATTTGCATTGCTGCTATTTTAGTACAAGGTGCATATTCTCTATCAGCTCAGTGGCACACTTATGCAGGTTGGACTACAATTGCCTTATTTAGTGGTTTATTTATTTACAAAGCCAGCCAAGCCACCAAACGTTATTGGAATGATAACACCATTGAAATGTTAGATATGGATCGTGTTAATTCAGCTAAAAAAATTGCTCAGTTCCGTGACCCTGAGGCTGCTATTTTCACAAATACAAGGGTTAGCCCTGAACAACTTTTTTACGCAAAGCACTGTGTAACTCCAATTAAAGATAGTGATAGCACCGCTATTTTGCATGTCATGGATTTATACAAGAATACTAAAGGACAATATTATCACCACGAAGGTTCGTTACTTAAAGCCATGGTAACAATCGAATTACACAACAATAATTTAGTATTTTTAGACACGATTACCTTCAATTAAATTAACTAGAATGCCACAAAAACTTTCTAAAAAAGAACTCGCCGACATTATCCAATGGGATATTAAAAACTGGTCGAAGTGCCTTGATTTTTGGGAAGAAAATGCCGATTTAGATCAATCTAAAAAAGTATTAGCACTAGGTGAACGTGAAGGCGGAATGAGTTTGTTTTTTGCATTAAATGGACATGATGTAATTTGCTCAGACTACAATCCAATGCCTGACACTACTAAGGTAATGCACAAAGAATACGGTGTCTCAGATAAAATTTCTTATCAAAAAATCGACATGAAAGCGATTGATTTAGAAGATGAATCTGTAGATATTGTGGTTTTTAAATCTGTAATTGGTGCCTTAGGAAATAAACCAGATCAGGAAATGGCTTTGAAGGAGATATTCAGAGTATTAAAACCTGATGGAATCTTTCTATTTGCTGAAAATTTAGAAGGCAGTAAGCTACACCAATATTTGCGTAAAAAGTTTGTGAGTTGGGGAGAAAGATGGCAATATGTTACTAACGCTGACATGGTCAATTGGAACACCTCATTTAAATCTATTAAAACTAAGCCCATTGGAGTATTAGGATTATTTGGCAGGTCTGAAAAACAACGTAAATTCCTAGCAGGATTTGACGTTATCCTCTCCCCTATCACCCCAAAGAAATGGCGTTATATTTTGTTTGGTGTTTTAAAAAAATAAACAAATGAATTATAAACGCATTCAAATTGCATTCTCAATTCTTAACATGCTGTGTTTTGCATTTCTTTTAAGTTCATGTGGTTCATCAACGGATAATGAATCTAACTCTGCACCCAAACAGTTTATTGATAAGATAAAAGATAATGAGGAGGTACCAGACTCATGGAATGACTCAAGAGATGATGCTATCGAACAATTCATTACAATAGTAGAGCCGCAACCAGACGACCCAAATGATGAAATTGTTTGCACCTATTGCTATTCAATTACTGAAAAGGACCTAGAAGCATGCGACAGTTGCGGTATGACTCCAAAAGAAGGTACATACTCTTTATCTCATGAAGAGTTACAAACGTTAAACACAACCCTTTGTCGGTCATGCTCTCAAATAATTCCAGAATTAGCAAAAACATGTAAATTCTGTACTACCTTTCAATAGTTCTGGCAAACGGAGTATTACGAATTTAGCGGTTACTATTTCACTTTCCAAGACACTCTATAGTAATAAGCATTGAACCTTTCAGCAGTGAGTTTGTAATAAATTAAGTATATTCATTAGACCAATTAATTGGTATTATATTTGTAATCAACGCATTAAAACTACAACATGTCATTAAAGTCCGCATTTTTAGCTGCATTAACTTTTTTGTTAACTATTGCATCAACTGCACAAAATGCACAAATTGAAGTGGTTACCCAAGAAAAGATTCAGGGAATCATAACGATTTTAACTTATAGCCCAGACGGAAGTTTAATTGCATCTGGTAGTGATAAAGAAAACAGCATTAAAGTTTGGGATGTTAATTCAGGCAAAATCATTGGAAAATTAGAAGGTCACACAGAAGAAACAAGCGCACTTCATTTTAATGAAGACGGAACAGCACTGATTAGTGCAGGAAAAGACAATAAGGTCATTTTATGGTCATTAGTGGATTGGAACTTGATAGATTCGGTTTCTATTTCTTCTCCTGTTAATGCCTTCAGCATTGATGCTTCAAAATCGAATACATTTTACTCAGGTAATGAAGAAGGCGCCGTGCATCAATGGACCGAAAACACTTTTAGAAACCCAACTCAACTATACAAACATGATCATCCCGTAACAACAATTGACCTGTTTGATCATTTCATAGTTACAGGCACAGGTTCAGGACGAATTGTTGTTTTTGATTTTCAAGACAAGAAAAAATTGGCAGAAGAAAAAATTCATACAGGTGCAATTAAAGGCATAAACTTTTACAATGACGGAAAAGGACTAATAACAGCAGGCACAAGTGGAAAAATACATTTATGGGACATTCAAGATTTAAGCGATAGCAAACATTTTAATGCATCAACAATTGCAATATCAGCATATGATGCCAACGTGGCTAAAAATAAATTTGTTACGGCCTCGCAAAACAATGTCATTAAAGTATGGAATTTAGAAGGAGAACTATTACATGAATTTAAAAGTAGAAGTAACAGAGATGAGGACAAACAACCTGTAAAAGCCATTAAAATAAGTCCTGACGGAAGTACAATGGCAAGTTCAGGTTTTCAAAAATCACCCTCTAGAAAATCAAAAGAAAACAAGAATGTAATTAAAATTTGGGACCTGAATAGAGGGTCACTTTACACCTCTTTAGAGGGATCGGTAAACCCTATTTACACATTTGATTTTCACCCAACCAAAAATGAATTAGTAACACTTGGAGACGACAATACCTTAACTTTTTGGGACTTTAATACGGCTGAAAAATATGGAGAAGTTCAAATGGAAGAGCCCAAACGAGAATTAGCTTCTTTAAGAATTCCTAGTGCAACGGGTGGAGACGGAAAAGTAGACCGTCAGGATATCAACAAAGGCAAAAGATTTAAAGACATGATTGAAAGGGCAAGTAAAGGTGACTTTTCAGGTGTAAGAGATGAAACAAAGGAACGCGGAAAAAATGTTGGTGTTGGTTTTGCCAAACGCATGTTTAAAGAACGATCAATTGTCAAATATTCTGAGCAAGGGAGCTTCTTAATTACAAAACAAAAAGCGGATGAAATAAGACTTTATGAATTTCAGGACAATAAACCAGTTTATGTTGAACCGCTATTCTCATATCAACTTTCAATTAATGCCCTGCAAACTTCACCGGATGAAAAATACTTAGCTGTTTTAGGCGCAGGCGATTCTGCTGTTTCAATTATTAGTTTAGAAACTCAAAAATTCATAACAAAACTGAGCACACCTGCTCCAAAGGATAATTTCAGATTCATTTATGAAGCTAACTCTTTGGCTTTTTCACCCAATGGAGAACTACTTGCTGTTTGTTTTAACACAGGTAAAACATTTGTATTTAACACATCCAATTGGAGCCTAGTTTTTGAAAATATCTTGCCTGATAATTTAGGTTATGTAGAAAGCCCATTTGTTAATTTCAGTAAAGATGGGAAATACATGGTTGTTAAATCTATGCTCGGATTGAAAAAATACAACACTGACAATTTCAACATATTTGGATCTGAACCACTCAAAATCAATGGTTATTCTGCCCCAATGGATAAACCGCAAGACTATGCAATTACCATCAAAGAGGATTATATCTATTTTGAAAACCTGTTTACTGGAGATGTTAAAAAAAGTATTCATGTCACGCCAAATCAAATCACACACATTTCAATAAATCCTAAAGGAATGGTGGGGGTAACATTTAGTAGCGGACAATTTCAACTACTAAACCCTGCAACAGGAGAAGAAGAAATTTTATTGGTAGGTGAAGGAGATAATTACATTTTTAAAACCGCAGAAAACTTCTATAAAGTATCCAAAGAAGGATATGACTTAGTCACTTTCAGAATTGGAAATCAAGCCTTTCCTTTTGAACAATTTGACGCCATATTTAATCGACCAGATTTAGTGTTGAAAAAAATGGGATGCACAGACACGGAATTAATGGGATTATACGAAAAGGCCTATTTAAAACGAATCAAAAAATTAGGATTGCAACCAACTACGGAAATCGTTTTGGCAGATATTCCGCGTGCAAAAATTAATAATGCTGGAGAAATACCAGCCATTACTCAAGACAATGCTGTTAATGTAAATGTAGATTTTGAGGATGCAAAAGGATTAAAGAACTATAATATTTGGGTGAATAATGTACCTGTTTATGGTAAAAATGGAAAATCAATTAGCGGATCATCAAAAAGCATTACAGAGGATGTAGATTTAATTCATGGATTAAATAAAATTCAGATCGCTTGTAGAAATGGGAATGGATACGAAAGCCTCATTCAGACATTTTATGTTGAAAAACAAGGACCTGCCCCACAACGAGATTTATACTTGGTGACAATTGGAACATCCAAATACAAAGACAGCAGATATGACTTAAACTATCCTGTAAAAGATGCCAAAGATCTAATTGATCTCATGCAAGCTAACCCCAATAATATGTATCGAAATGTAAAATCAAAAAATCTTTTTGATGGTAGCGTAACGGTAGATAATGTAGAGATGCTCCGTACTTTCCTCAATGAATCCAACACAAATGATGTAGTGATCGTTTTTGTTGCTGGACATGGAGTTCTAGATGCCAATTTTGATTATTATTTTGGCACGCATGACATTGACTTTAACAACCCAAGCGAGCGCGGGTTGGCGTATGAAAAACTAGAACACATTTTGGATGGAATAAAAGCCAACCGAAAGATATTAATTATGGACACCTGCCATAGTGGTGAGGTTGACAAAGAGGATGTTTTCTTTACAGCGGATGAAGAACAGGAAGAAAATGATGATGATATAGCATTTCGAGCAGTTGGGGCAAGTGTTGCTCAAGATGAAACTAAAGCCACACCTTCTCGCCTAGCAGGTGAATTATTTAATGATTTAAGAAAAGGAACAGGAGCAACTGTAATTTCATCTGCTGGAGGGGTAGAATTTGCAATGGAAAGTGACGAATGGAAAAATGGTTTATTCACTTATTGCATGCTCAACGGTTTAAAAAATCGTACAGCAGATTTGGATGGAGATGGCACTATTATGCTGCTTGAATTACAGGAATATGTAGTAGACAAAGTGCGCGCATTGTCTCACGGAAGACAGGTTCCAAATTCACGAATTCAAAATATAGAACTTGATTTTCCAATTTGGTAATATGAAACAAGTTTTACTCATTATCCTATTCACTGCCCACATAATTAATGGGTATAGCCAGTCTGAAATTGAGGTAAAGGTAAATATAGTAGTTGATTCCCCTAAAGACACACTACTGTTTCCAACAACATATCAAATCGTGTTTTACACAGCCAATGACACTTTTAATTTGGTGACTGATGGTAACGGAGTATTAGAAATGTCAACTGAAGATGAGCAGCCAATAATCGCTCTTAATCAACAATATTCTTATGTGGTTTATGAAGGCAAACAATATTTAGGCGAGGATGCCTTTAGCACTTTCGTAGAACAAAACACGCGCATCATTAGAGATTTAAAACCTGTTCATTTTGTCTGCGGAAAAACATATAGCCCAATTGGTTTTAAAAGTAATTCACTCAACCTTACTCCACAAGGTAAAAAAGACTTTGCACGACTGTCTGTTTTTTTAGAAGAACAAGAAAACGTTATACTAGAACTTTATGGAATTGCCAACAAAAGCACCTCAGGACTACAAGCTGTAGCTCAAGCAAATAAAATTAGAGATTCGCTCATTTTTGAAGGACACTTCGCTGACCGTTTGGCAATAAATAAACCAAGACGAACTGATGGAGAATCAAAAGTTGGATTCTCTATTCTTTCCTTTGATTATACTCCTTGTACAGGTGGATCTGTTGTAAATTTTGACAAAGCATCTGACACTATTGTGGAAACCCGTTGTGATTCTCTTGAGTTCATTGCCAATTATTTGAATATTCAAGAAGAAAACTTTGCGATAATAGGCATTTATACAATCAAAGACAACCGTGTAGAAAAACAGAAAGCAATTCAACGGGCGGAATTGGTTCGTGCGAAACTAGTTGAATTGGGTGTGAATGAAAACCGTCTCAGTGTAACGACATCCTATCATAAAGAACCTGGACTTGATGATCACCGTGATTGGCCTTTTTATCCGCTAAGTTATTCTTACGAAATTGGTGTATATATCCTTGGTGATTATTAAATTCACTTTTTTAATTCAAAACAATGGCAAGAAAAAACACCACAAAAAAAGAGAAATTTTTTGAAGACGCACTGGTCCAAAAGTATGTTTCAATCATGTCATTAACGGCATTTTTAGGTGTTGGAATTTGGATGATTCTTGAACCTAGCGGGATGAAACACGCCTCAGTAGAAAAATCTACCGTTTACTTAATGAAAGAAATTTGGAGTTTTGGTACTGGAATTACAATCTGCGTCATTGCCATTTTCTTTTTGATTAAAACGATTTTAAAAATTCGAATAATGAAAACATTTACTTGGGTAAGAGCAGATTCAGGGTATTATCTATTGCGAGATCAAGTTCGAATTTCAGGAATGCAATCTTTGTATGATGGAGATGATTTAATCTCATTTAATCCACCACTTAATGAAGTTTATCGTTTTCCAAAATATGCCAAAACAAAACTTGGGAAATACAAAAAAGCAAAAATAGATGAACGTTTCAATTGTATGGACGCTTTTTGGAGCGCAACGGACTCTGGATACTTTCTTTACTATAAGGGTATTCGAGTGGAAGATTTAACCTCTGAATACAGGGGGGACGATTTAATTGCCACCTCTACTGGATCAGGCAAAAGATTTCGCCTACCAAATTATAAATCAAGTTTAGACAACAAAATTAGAGCCGCGAGTCGTTACTAACCGACTTTAAAACACCCACCCGCTTTTAAACTGATTTATTTCAACATTACTGTTTTATCCGTATAAAATGGTTCTTGTCAGATCATATTTTCTTGATGTTAGGATGATTTTAGGTTAATATTAATCTTGAATCGGTAGTTGTAAATTGAAGTAAAATTCACAAACTACCACGATAATGAACACACAAAACACACAATTAACTGAATTACAATATCAAGAACTCGTAAACGCACAAATAATTCAACAAGGGCTATTACCCAAACCAAGGCATTTTAATCGAATTTTTGATGACTCTTTTATACTTTACAAACCTCAAAACATAATTTCAGGAGATTTTTATTGGGTTGGCAAACAAAATATTCTTAAGTATTTAGTAGTAGGTGATTGTACGGGACATGGAATTTCAGCCGCCTTACTATCTGTTTTAGCCATAAACCTCTTTCAATATGCTATCATGAATAAAGGCATAAAAAAAACAGATAAAATACTACGAGAGGTGGATCGTAAATTCATTGAAAGCTTCAAAAACAATGAAGACAAAACCTTTGACAACCCTTGGATTGATCTTTCAATTGTTTGTATTAACGAAGAAAAAAAGGTGCTTCAGTTTTCATCTGCCAACAGAAAAATCATGCATGTATCCAAAAGCGACATGAGTATTAATAAAGGTAATCGCTATCCAATTGGAGGTTGGCAACTAGAAAATAATCGTCAATTTGAACCGCAAGAATACTCTTATGAAAAAGGGGATATAATTTACCTTGGTTCAGATGGATTCCAAGATCAAATTGGTGGTGAGAAAAACAAAAAATATAAATCTAGACGCCTTCACCAATTTTTATTGAAACAACACAAACTTGCATTATCCACTCAAAAACAAAGACTCGAGAGAGAGTTTGAAACATGGAAACACAATAACGAACAGTTGGATGATGTCTGCATTGTTGGTGTAAAATTATAGACATAAATTTGTACCTTCACATTATGTACGAAGCAGAAACTTTTCTGGACAAACGTAAAATCAAGAAGGTATATATAGTTGGACTCATCTTTTTTCTACTATCTGTAGGTTCCATATTATGGGCAAATGCCAATTGGGATGCTTATACAGAAGTTCGTTACAGTCTTAAATATGGCACAAATGTACATACAGGACTAGCACCAATTTTATATGGCTGGGGTTGGGGATTTGCCATTGCTATCCCAATAATATACGGACTAATGTGGCTTAGTTTTGATTTTAAAAACCCCTCATTTGCTGTAAATAGAGATGGAGTTTTTATTAATCGAGAACTCTTTAAAAAGACTTTTCTGCCTTGGAATGAATTTGACAGAATTGATGAACAAGATAATGGCGAATTGTGGCTTTATATGAAAGACCCCGCCAAAATTGTTAAGCAACAACCAGGATTTAGAAAACCTTTTTTAAAACAAACCTATGTAAAAGACCAATCGCCAATTAGTTTAGAAAACGACGGTGACTTTGTTCGAATAAATGAATTGATTTTAAAATATTGGCATAAATCACATGTATAAAAAGCTTTATACTTTTCTCAAAAAAATCTTTCGCAGCGATCAGTTGTTTAAGTATGGTTTCAATCTTTCTCCAATGTATCGGCGATCAGTTGGTCGCGTAAAATTTGTGTCTCGTAATTTACATGTTGCTAAGGTTGAAATACCCTTGAACTATAAAAATGTCAATTATGCTGGTAGCATGTTCGGCGGAAGTATGTTTGCTGCTACAGATCCTATTTACATGATTCAACTCATTCAAATTTTAGGAGATGATTATGTTGTTTGGGATAAATCTGCTTTTATCGATTATAAAAAGCCCGCTCGAAGTCGTGTATATGTCACATTTGAATTTAGCGAAGAGGAAATTGCCAATATTAAATCTCAAGTAAATGAGAATGGCAGGTTAGATCTTGTAAAACATAACGAATTAGTATCCGCCAAGGGTGAAACCTTTGCAAGGCTTGAAAAAACTATTTTCATTGCAACAAAACAGTATTATAAAGCATATAGAGCCAGTAAAAAGCAACAAGCCGAGTTGCCCAAAGAATAACTTCTATTATCCTACCAACAACTTACGAATATTCACTTTTTCGTGAATGATTCCATGTAAATCGGCAATTGCAACACGCTCTTGCTTCATTGTATCTCTATCACGAATCGTTACAGTGTTATCTTCTAATGTCTGATGATCAACTGTCACAGCAAATGGCGTACCAATAGCATCTTGTCTTCTGTATCGTTTTCCAATAGAATCCTTTTCATCATACTGACAATTAAAGTCAATTTTTAAGTCGTCGATAATCGCTCTTGCTTTTTCTGGTAAGTTATCCTTCTTAGTCAAAGGCATAACTGCAACCTTATATGGCGCCAATGCAGGAGGAATAGACATAACAGAACGTTCCGAACCATCTTCCAAAGTTTCCATTTTATATGACTGCGAAAGCACTGCTAAGAACATACGATCTAAACCAATAGAAGTCTCTACAACGTAAGGGACATATGATTCGTTGATTTCAGGATCAAAATAGCGTAATTTTTTTCCTGAATGCTCTTCATGTTTTTTCAAGTCAAAATCCGTTCTTGAATGAATTCCTTCTAACTCTTTAAAGCCCATTGGAAAATTAAACTCAATATCCGCCGCCGCGTTAGCATAATGCGCCATTTTAATATGATCATGAAAACGGTAAGCACTTTCATCAAAACCTAATGCCTTGTGCCATTTAATACGGTAATCTTTCCAATACTCGTACCACTTCATTTCTTCACCTGGGCGTACAAAAAATTGCATCTCCATCTGTTCAAACTCACGCATTCTAAAAATAAACTGTCTTGCAACAATCTCATTTCTAAAAGCTTTACCTATTTGCGCTATTCCAAAAGGAATCTTCATTCTTCCTGATTTTTGTACATTTAAATAGTTTACAAAAATACCTTGCGCCGTCTCTGGTCTTAAATATATTTTAGCCGATTCTCCAGATACAGATCCTAATTCAGTTGAAAACATCAAGTTGAATTGTTTAACATCTGTCCAGTTTTTAGAACCGCTCAATGGGCAAGCAATGCCTAAATCCTCAATCAGTTTTTTCAAATCATCTAACTTCTCCTCTTCCAAGGCATCACGCATGCGGTCTTCAATGCTTTTTATTTCTGCAGCACGTCTTAATACATTAGGATTTGTTGCTCTAAATTCTTCTTCATTAAAGTCATCACCAAAGCGCTTTAAACCTTTTGCAACGTCTTTATTAATCTTTGCGCGAATCTTTTCAATATGATCTTCAATTAGTACATCCGCCCTATATCTTTTTTTAGAATCCTTATTATCAATCAACGGATCATTAAAAGCATCAACGTGCCCTGAAGCTTTCCATGTTTCAGGATGCATAAAGATTGCAGCATCTAACCCAACAATGTTTTCATTCATATGAACCATTGCTTTCCACCAATAATTTTTAATATTATTTTTTAGTTCAGCTCCCAATTGTCCATAATCATAGGTTGCACTTAATCCGTCATAAATTTCACTTGACGGAAATACAAAACCATACTCTTTAGCATGTCCAATTATATCTTTTAACTTATCTTCTTGCGTTGCCATTGTTTTTTCAGATTTAAAGATCAAAGACATAAGATTTTAGACTTATTAATCTTCGATTTATTAAATGTTCCTTTTTAATTCAACAACGAAACCTTGTTTATTTCATTTATTCCGAAAAGGAACATTTTTCGCTGCAAATATAAACAATAGCGTAAGAAATTTAAGCGCAAATGAATAAAGACAAAGGTTTTTATTTTAAAATAATAACATAAATTATAAAATACGCCTAATACACCTGAATGTAAAAATGCCTGTATCCAGCAGGAATTTGCTCATCAAGAAATAAATAATCACCGCAATCATGCACTAGGTAAGTAAGGTCAATACCTTCAATAAACAAGACGCCAAATTTATAACCATCTATATGCTCCGCATATTCAATTCTATATTCAGCATCATATACCAAATCATTATTTTCAAAACGCTTGATTGAAGACACCGTTATCTCCAGTCGAACAGGGTACCCCAACTGCTCTTGCTGAACAGTATCCGCCATAAGCCCTCCTGAGGACTGAACCCATTCCCATACTCCCGTAAGATCAACTTCATACGAACAACCAAAATCATTGTCTGATGTATTTCCACTATTTTCTATTTCATCCACATTAGGAATTGTTAGCTCCTCTTTTTCACAACTAGTAATAGTAGTCATCATTGCAAATAAACAAACAGTTATCGCAATTACATTAAAAATATTTCTCATCATAATTAGCCAGTTTTAGTTGTTACAATTAAGTAATTTTCAACCAAAATCCCTCTACCCTAATTATACAAAAAATCGAATTTTATACCGCTCTATAATTTTATTGTAAACGCTACGTTTCATATAACATAAAATTACTGGCATAATCTTAGTATGTTATTTTATGTCAAAAAATATTATACATTTGTTTTATCACAATGATTATTAAACACAACAATAGCAATTATTATTATTCGACTTCTAAACCAGAAGCCGGAGAAAGCACGGTAGGGTATTAACGCTACCTAAGTGCATATAACTTTTATAAACCGGTTTCCTTTTGGAGATCGGTTTTTTTTTGCCACTTCGAAAGGTTTCCATAAACTAAACAACATGAAACAAATCATGAACAATTACACTCCAACCGATCATTTGGTTTGGAAAACACTATTTGAGCGACAGCGTAATAATCTAGAAACAAAGGGAAGCGAGATTTACTTAGACTGTTTAGATGCCATGCGTCCTGTATTAAACGCCAATGCCGTTCCTTCTTTTGACGCAATCAATAATTGGTTTAAAACAACAACTGAATGGGAAATTGTAGTTGTACCAGGGCTAATTCCTGTTGAAGATTTCTTTGATCTTTTAGCCAACAAACAATTTTGTTCATCAACTTGGTTGCGAACAATGGAGCAATTGGATTACTTGGAGGAGCCAGATATGTTTCATGATACTTTTGGTCATATTCCACTTTTGGCAGATCCAACTTTTTCTGAATTCGCACACCGTTTTGGTCAATTAGGGCAATCTTTTAAAGGTGACACTCTTGTTTTGAATCAATTACAACGCTTATACTGGTTTACAATTGAATTTGGCTTAATTCAAGAGCAAGGCCGTGGAAAAGTTTATGGCGCTGGTATTATTTCTTCTTTTGGAGAAACCAACCGTGTAGCGGCAAAAGATTGTAACATCTTGCCTTTTGACATTGACGTTGTTCTCAAAAAAGTTTTTCAAAATGATGTTTTACAAGAAGATTATTTCTTGATTCAATCATTGGATGAGCTAAATCAAGCGTTACACCAAGCAAGTGTTCAATTGGCTCGAAAAATTGTTTACTAATAGGGGTTGCTCAGATTATAAACGTCAAAGAAGTAATTACTTTAAATTATGAAATTGAACCACTTTACACTTTGGGTTGTTAGCTGTTTTTTACTTTTTGCATGTGACAAAGCACCACAAGTAAGCACCGACATGAGTGAAACTTTTTATTTGCAAAACAATGGCGCAGACATGCCCGTATTTGTTCGAGGAAATGGTGAATCCAAGGTTTTCGTTCTTTTATTGCACGGCGGACCAGGTGACGGCGGTTTAAAATATCGCGGACATACCTATTCTGATTTATTAGAAAAAGAATATGCAATGGTCTATTGGGATCAACGGCATCAAGGTAATTCTCATGGTCACATGAGCAAAGAAGACATCACCATTGACATGATGGTGGAAGATACTTATGCACTTGTTAAGGTCTTAAAGGAACGCTATGGTGATGATATTAGCTTATTTTTAATGGGACATAGTTGGGGCGGACTATTAGGAACATCATTTATGATTAAAGAAGATTATCAAAACGAAATAGATGGTTGGATTGAAAGCGGTGGCGCACATGATTTCCCTCTAATGAATCAAGAGATCATAAAAAGGTTTAAGGAAATAGCTCCTGTGGAAATAGCTGCTAACAATCATACAAAACAATGGAACGAAGTTTTAGAATTTGTGAACGGTATAGATACTTCAGCAATAAGCATTGAGGAAATTACTTTGCTAAATGAATATGCTGGTAAGTGTGAAAATCTTATAAAAAACCTTAATGCTAAAAGTCAATCTGAATTAAGCGAATTAGAACTCTATTTTTTAGGTGCCGACAATCCATTTACGACTACTAATAACCAATTATTTTTGCCAGAGAGCTTTTATCAAGAAATTGTATCCACCTCACTTACGAATGATTTGCACAAAATAACCACTCCAACACTGCTATGTTGGGGCCGATATGATTTTAAAGTGCCTTATCAACTTGGACAATCTGCTTTGGAAAAAATTTCAACACCTGATAAGTTTTTGAAAATATACGAAAATGCTGGACACTCTTCTATGCGTTACGAACCAGAACAATTTGCGGCTGATGTAATTGAATTTATTGAGATGTATAAAAACTAGCTGTAATCACTGTTTAGATGAACCGCGTTTAAAGATATATTTGTATCTTCATTTCACAGCACAAGCCGAAAGGTTTTGAACACTTTAAAATGAGATTGTTTGCACTTCTAATACTATTCTTTATTTCAATCACGGTTACTGCACAAGATCCGGTAATTCAGTTAAAAGGACGTATTCTTAATGACGACTCAGGCAAACCATTTCAAGGAGCTGTAATAGAAACGTATAAAAACGACACTTTGTTTCGCTCGGACACAACACTATCCAATGGACGTATTTTCATTGATCAGTTACCGCTTGAAGTGGAATATAAATTTGTTATTAAAAAACAAGGTTATGTTTCGAAAATAGCTTCTCTTGATGCGCGACTAACCCACAACGATCCGCTACCGTTGGTTGAATACCCTGTTCAATTTAATGTGAGCTTATTCGAGACATGCAGTGCAAGTGATTTTGCGTTTATGCAAACAGAACCGATAATCAAATTTCACATCCACACTTCTGGTAATATTCAATTTGATAAAGAACATCTAAAAATGATGAAAAAAAAGATGTTGCAAGCTAAAAACGCAAAGTTATCAGCAGAAGATCGTGCTGCATTTTCATCTTATTACAATAATGGAACGGAACTCATGAAAACTAAAAAATATAGTGAAGGGCTGGATCAGTTATTGGAAGCAAAAAAAATAGTTGATTGCGCATATGTATTGGATAAAATAAAAAAATGTGAACGCGCTTTAAAAATTGAAAATAGCTACAACGTGGCCATTGAAAAAGGAGATGTATTTTTTCATGAAGGTAAATTCTCTGAAGCATCAGCGCAATACAAGCATGCTAACATCATCAAACCAGATGAAGAATACCCTTTAAATCAACTGACAGAAATACAACATAAAGAAATATTGAAGAAAGCCCACCTTTATTTTGAACATAAGAATTATGCAGAAGCACTTGAACTTTATGAACAAGCATTAAAGCTAAAACCAAGTGACACATCCTTTGAGAAAAAACGTACTAAATGCATACGAAAGATAAAATAGCATAATAATATTTCATCTATTCTTTAGGATATATTTCCTTAGCTCAACTTACTAAACATCAACACTAAAACCGCCGAAAAAGTCAGTCCACTCTTGCTTTCTTAATTCAAAACCAAAAATCTTTTTAAAAATTGATAGGGGGATATTATATCTCATGCGACTGAATTATAGCAAAGGAATTAAAGAAAAAACAAAATGAAAAAATTAAGTTTAATATTGCTTTTAGTTGGCATAGGATTATCCGCTAAAGCACAAAGCGATTTTTTAGAAAACAAACCAATTAACGTTGGATATTTTGGATACTATTATTTACACCCAGGTATAAAAATCGGGACACAATACGATTGGAGATCATGGGAGAAAAGAAAGGAGAAAAAAAAGAAAACAGTTGTTAAAAACAAAAGTCTTTTTATAAGTCCTCAAGTTGGATTCTATGTACATCCTAAAAACCATTCAGGATTATTGTTCAATGCAGATTTTGGTTACCAACGCGCAAAACAAAAGCATGGATTTTATCAAGCCTACTCAATTGGACTAGGATATTTAACACAATTTAATGCTGGAACAACTTATGTTAATGAAGGTGGAACAATCACAGCAAAAAAATGGGCCTCAAGAGGTTATTTAATGCCTTCATTAAACATGGAGTTTGGTCAACAAATCAACGATAAAATGGGATGGTATGCAAAAGGAACATTAGCCTCTAAATTGTTTTACAATACAGGTGCGTCTGCAGAGACATTTTTGGAATTAGGAATGAAGTTTAACCTTGGAAAATTTTAAGCTATGTTAGGAAGAATTGGAAGTTTATTAGGAGTTGTTTTTGTGTTATTAACTGCTTGTCAAAAAGAACCAGCAGTGAGCACACAAATGGAAGAAAGTTTTTATGTAAGAAATGGTGATGCTGATATTCCTGCATTTGTATACGGCAATGGAGCCTCTAAAGTATTCATACTGGTTGTACACGGAGGACCAGGAGGGAATGGATTAGAATACCGCGGCGGAACTTATTCAGAACAGCTTGAAGAAAAATATGCAATGGTGTATACAGACCAAAGACATCAAGGAAATTCCCATGGACATTTAGCAGAATCTGAAGTTACGATTGATGCAATGGTTGAAGACTTGCATCTGACTGTAAAAACACTGAAAGAACGTTACGGAAATGATATTAGTATTTTCATGATGGGACATAGTTGGGGCGGAACACTTGGAACTGCTTATATGATAAAAGAGGATTATCAAAACGAATTGGCAGGTTGGATTGAAGTGGATGGAGCACATGACATTCCAATGCTAAATATTGAATTGGTTAAAATGATTCAGACTATTGGAGGTGAAGAATTAGCAGCAGGAAACAATACAGCAGACTGGACAGAGATGATAGATTTTGTAAATGGATTGGACACTAATAATATTACAAGTGATCAAGGTGGTACCTTAAATGGGTATGGACATAGAATTGAAGGGTTATTGTCTCAATTACATGAATCGAACGGTGCTTCACCAGGTTTATTGAATTACCTTTTCTTTACACCAAACAATCCGGCAACATCAGGATTATCTGGTTTAGTATTGCCAAAAGCATTTATGGATGAAGTAGAAGCAAAATCAATGACAGATGACTTACATAAAATTACGATTCCGACTTTGTTACAATGGGGAAAGTATGATTTTGTTGTGCCACCGGCATTAGGTTACTCGGCTTTTGACAAAATTAGTTCAACGAACAAATATTTGAAAATATATGAACACTCTGCACATTCACCAATGAACAATGAACCAGATTTGTTTGTTAAAGACATTGTAACATTTATTGACACTTATAAATAAGAATGATGGATTGGAAAGTAATTGAGAATCGACTCGTCAAGACATACGAAGACAAGAGTTTTTCAGACATAATAGAAAAATTGAACGCACTTGCTAAAAAAGCAGATGAATTAGATCATCATCCAGATTTTGCAGTGCTTGACTATAACAAAATTCGGTTTGAATTGTGGACACATTCAGCCAATTCAGTCACCGCCGTGGACTATAAAATGGCAGAAATTATAGATACTCTTTTTGGTTAGGGAGTGACACCGATCTGGTGTCAGCATTTCATAGGGTTGCCCCGATTCGTTGGTCCGAGTCGGGGCTTTGCTTTTAAACTAAGCCCAATTAAAACTCGAACGAGCTATCCTCAACTGAAGGTGTTAATTCTGCAAAGCGCTCCTTTATTTTAGCATAAGCCCTCATTCCTAAATCTGCCATTAAGTTGGCCGACAAATCAGAATATTCTTTCAAGCTCATTTGATCTTTACTCTTCACTTCTATTTGAAACCCTCCAATCAATTCTGCTTTCTCAACATCAAAAACCAAAACATCTCCTCTCACATATCCTGCCGCATAGGTTTCAGAATCGATTGCATATGGACGACTATTTTCTAACAATCGATTAATCAATAAATATTTTGAATCTAAAAAATGCTGGATAGCTTCTGCACTGTGGTCGCTCTCTGCATTTTGAAAACTATAAGTTTCATCAACTACATAATCATGTGATTCTACCCGACTGCTTAAATCAATATCAAATAGTTTGCACATATCAGCATGCTCCCGCCGCCTTGTTCCGTCTAATTCAATATCCAATGGCTCAGATAAATCTTTAAAACTCTCTATTCCGATTTGATATACATTTGACTCTCGATACTCAGTGCTTGCATCATTACGCTCCCATTTAATTCCATCATTTTGAATTGCAGGACTTGTTTTAGCAATTTCATAGCAGGCATAAAACTGGTCAAACTTATTTTCGGCTTGTTCTTTATTTTCGGCAATTAGCGTTGCAGAATCTGGATCACCACAACTAAAAATTGCACATAAAGAAAAAAGGAGGATAAAATTACGCATAGGTCAACTGGTTATAATATGAAGATAATAATTTACTTCATTCAAGCATAAATTTGTGTCCTTAAAAGCTAATCTGATGAATTTTACAGAAATAATTTTCATCTGCTAATTCACATCCTCCCAATGCCACTAAACCAGAGTCTGACCTTGCAAATAACGCTTCACTAGGGTAGCCATAAATAATGGGAATAATACTGTCTTTATGATTTTGAGGACAAATAGGCTCTACTAATTCTTGTGTTAAATCCTCAATAAGATCAGGTTCAATATTATTTGAATTTGCCTCAATAGGAGATGTGCAACCAACAATAATAAAACCGAATACAATTATTACGTTCTTCATATTTTAGCATACAACTACCTTCTTAAAACGTTCATTTTTATAGGTGGCATTTCCTCCAACATACATATTGACAATTCAAGTTCAAATAATGACAATTCAACAAAATGCACTTTCCATATTGAAGCAATAGTCCGACCATTGTATCGTGATAAAACTAATCTCAATGAAAAAGCTAAATCTAATTTTCGTATTCCTATTACTTCAAACAATAAGTTTTGGACAAGAATTAACACAAACCGTTCGTGGCATTGTAACGGATAAACAATCGCAATTTCCATTGCCGGGTGCTAAGGTATTTATACAGGGCAGTGATCCCTTATTGGGCGCCGTAACAGATTTTGACGGCAGTTTTGAAATTAAAAATGTGCCTATCGGAAGACTAATACTTGCGGTGAAATTTACAGGGTATGAAACCGCCATTATTCCTAATCAGGAATTAAAATCAGGTAAAGAGTTGATTGTAAATATTGGCTTAGAAGAAAACATTGAAGTGTTAGACAAAGTAGAAGTCAGCTATAAAGAGGACAAAAAAGAAGCCATCAATAAAATGGCTACGGTTAGCGCCAGAACCATATCTACTGAAGAGGCTGGCAAATTTGCAGGAACCTTAAATGACCCTGCTCGAATGGCTCAAAACTATGCAGGTGTAAGCGGTGTAAGCGATAGTAGAAATGACATTATTATTCGTGGCAATTCTCCGTTAGGAGTGCTTTGGCGCATGGATGGAATTGACATTCCAAGTCCCAATCATTTTTCTACTTTAGGAACCACAGGCGGACCTGTAAGTATGTTAAACATCAACAACCTTTCAAATTCTGACTTTTATACCTCAGCCTGGAGTGCAGATTATGGAAATGCACTTTCAGGAATTTTTGACTTGCGCTTAAGAAATGGAAACAATTCTAAACGCGAATATTTAGCACAAGTTGGATTTAATGGTTTTGAGTTTGGAGCTGAAGGCCCATTTTCTAAAAATAGTCGTGCATCTTACCTCTTTAACTACAGATATTCAACCTTAGGAGTTATGAGTGCACTAGGGATTGACTTAGGTGTAGGAACTGCTGTACCTCAATATCAAGATTTAACTTTTAAAATGAATTTCCCTACGAAAAAGGCAGGTAAATTTACACTTTGGGGCATTGGTGGTATTAGCTATATTGAGTTTGAAGCTACCGGCGAATTAGACTCAACAAATCTTTATTCAGATCCAAATGAGCAAACTAAATTTAAGTCTCGTACAGGTGTTATTGGAGCTTCGCATAAATATTTCTTAAATAAAAACACGTTTTCAGAACTTATATTGGCAACCTCAATAACCAACACAATTGGTCAGGGTGACACTTTGTCAAATGACAGTGATCCTTTTAATATTTTTGGGTTTGACAGATCTCAACAAAAACTATCCGCTAACTATAAAATCAATCATAAATTCAATGCTAAAAACACAATTGCCATAGGTGCAATTGCCGAGCACTACTCCACCAACATAAAAGATAGTGCTTACGTTTATGGAGATTATCGAATCATTGCAAAAAACAATGGCAATGCATTACTTTTGCAATCATATATTAACTATCAACATAAATTTTCCGATAAGTTGCTTTTTAATGGAGGTTTACATTCGCAACATTTTTTACTAACCGAATCGCACGTGGTTGAACCTAGAGTTGGCTTTAAGTATAGTCCGAACGACCGACATACGATAAGCATTGGAAGTGGTTTACACTCGCAATTGCAACCTATCACAGTATATTTTATTGAAGATGAATCTACCGATCAAACCAGTTTTCCAAATCAAAACTTAGGATTTACCAAAGCAATTCACAATGTATTGGGTTATGACTTTCAATTATCTGAAAATATGCGCTTAAAAACTGAAATATACTATCAGTATCTCTATGATGTTCCTGTAGATTCTTTTGCATCTAATTTTTCAATGTTAAACCAAGGGGCAGGATTTGAACTACCAAACGGTACAGGTTATCAAAACAATGGAACTGGAACAAATTATGGGATGGAGCTAACGCTTGAACGATTTTTCAATGAAGGTTATTACTTTCTATTCACAACATCTTTATTTGATTCAAAATTTAAGGGAAGTGACGATATTGAACGTAACACAGCCTTTAATGGGAACTACATCTTTAATATGCTAGCAGGAAAAGAGTTTAACTTAAAACATAATCTTACATTAAGTTTTGACATAAAAACGACTTATGCTGGCGGAAGACGGTATACTCCGATTGACATTACAGCCTCGCAAATGGCAAATGCAGAAGTTCTTTTTAATGATCAATTATTTGAAGAGCAACACCCCAATTATTTTAGATTAGATTTTAAAACCACATTAAAACACAACGGTAAAAAAGTAAGTCAAGAGTTTTCAGTAGATCTACAAAACCTGACAAATCAAAAAAACATTTTCCAATCAGGGTACAACACCAATACAGGTACGATAGGAACGGTTTATCAACGTGGATTTTTTCCTAATGTGCAATATCGCATTAACTTTTAATCCCTTACATTTATACAGTGAAACTCATTAAAAAGGAAGAAAGATTAAAACTAATTGGCTTTGACGATACTAAACTAGTATTGGTATTGGTTCCGTTTTTTGCTTTCTTTTTTCCATTAATGGTTTTTGGATTGAGCCCTTTAGAAAACGCAGCATACTTTTGGAGTTCCTACTTAATAAGTATTACACACATTGTAATTTACTGGTATTTTGAACGTTGGATAATACTCTACATTCGCAGGTACTATAGCAGCTTTAAACATTACAAAAAACGGATCATTGCACAATCAATCGTAGTCTTGTTTTCTACTTTGGCGCTCTGTTTAGTCTCAGAAATTACTGAACTATGTTTCGGAAGTATTCCTGAGGCTTTTGACACTACCTTCTTCAATAAATACATGGCTAGTTTAATAATAACTACAATCATTATCTCTATTTATGAAGGGGCTTATGCATTTCAATTATTCAAAAAAGGCTTAATTAAAAACGAAGAATTACAGCGAAAAAACACACAAGCGCAGTTAGACGCTTTAAAAAATCAGGTGAATCCTCACTTTTTATTTAACTCATTAAACACATTAATTTCAGTTATTCCTGAGGATACGAAAATTGCTGTAAAATTTGCAGAAAACCTCTCTAGTGTTTACCGTTACATTTTAGAAATAAGAGATAAAGAACTAATCACCTTAAAGGAAGAGTTAAATTGTGTTTACGCCTACCAATACCTGCTCTCCATTCGGTTTGGAAAACATATTGATTTTGAATTTAAAGACCTAGAGCATATCCAGGGAAAGTATGTTGTTCCTCTCTCTCTTCAAATGTTGATGGAAAATGCGATTAAACACAATATTGTTTCTCAAGCAAAGCCTTTAAAAATCAGCATATATCTCGAAAATGACCTTTTGAAGGTTTGTAATAATCTGCAGGAAAAAACACAAAATGTAGAATCTACTGGTATTGGATTAAAGAACATTCAACAACGTTATCAATTATTGGCAAATAAAGAAATTACAATAGAAAAAACAGAGACAATATTTTGCGTTTGCCTCCCCATTTTAAACTTAAAAGAAGTGAAATAGTTTGCTATGAAAATTCTCATTATAGAAGATGAAATACCTGCTGTTAAGCGCTTAGTTCAGTTGATTACCGAATTAGAACCTACATGGACTTATACAAATCATATTGATGAAGTTTCGGTTGCTGTAGAATGGTTTAAAGCCAACCCCATGCCTGATCTTGTGTTTATGGATATTCAATTGGCAGATGGATTTAGTTTTGATATTTTTGATCAAGTTAAAATAACCTGTCCGGTAATATTTGTTACGGCATTTGACCAATACGCCGTGAACGCTTTTCGCGTAAATGGATTAGATTATATTTTGAAACCAATACAAAAAACACTGCTTGAAGAAAGCATTGCACGCTTTAAAGCACTCAACACTTCTCAAAATGTTGATTTATCTGTTTTATCTCAGCTTTTCAAAGAAAAAAACACCCAATTTAAAGAGCGTTTTTTAATCAAGTCTGGAGAGGAATTAAACTTTGTACGAACCAGTGAGGTTGCTTATTTTTTATCTGAAGCCAGTTACTCTTTTATTGTCACTAAATCTGGCAATAGATATATTTTAGACGAAACAATGGATCAAATAGAAAGTGAAGTTGACCCTTCCCTATTTTTCCGTATTAACCGCAAACAAATTGTTTGCTTGGATTGCATTACGAAAATTAGTTCTTACTTTAACAACCGCCTAAAAATCGAGTTAAACCCTGCAGAAAAACATGAAAATATTGTAAGCAGAACAAGGGTTAAGTCATTTAAAGAATGGCTGAATCAATAACCTATTTCCCCAATTTCCAAATCATACTAACCGAACCTCCAAACCAAAGGTCTCGCTTTTGTAAATTAAGCGTAGTGGTTGATTTTTGCCTTGTATAATAACGCACAATAGGGCTTGCCTGAATGCGCATTTTATCCGTTAGATATACACTTGCATTTACATTCATACTAAGCCCCATATTGTATCCCGAAATAAAATTTCGAACCTTCGTTTGAGGACCAACATAATTCACATCATAATCAGGACGATAAGTCTGTAAAAATGGAAACTCATTCAACAAACTAACACCTGTTCCCATTTGAAATCTTCTTCGTTTAATAAAATCAAACTCCAAACCTATTGGAATTCCAACACTTGTTAGCTTAGCAGGAATAATAGCCACTACAGCAGATGGCGCAACACTATTTATTCCTGCATCTTCAAAACTTTTGGTATAACGATATGAAGTATACTCAGCAGAAATACCAGACACCACTCTAAAACGCCGCGAAAGTTGATAACCAGCATAAAACTTCAATCCAATTGGGCGAGTTGTCCTAACGTTATAATTAGTATTAATACTTTCCAATATATCATATTCTGAGCCTGAAGTGTCAACAGTAGGTTCAGCATTTTGGTATTTTGCCCCTCCACGTATAGAATTAAATCGATTTATGGTAATGCCCATTTCCCATCTGTTTTTCGGCATTTTTTGGGCAGTAATTGGGGTTAATGAAGTTGCGCCATAATTAAATGCAATTTTCCTAAGGGGCAATTGATTTAATCGATCTGCACTTACTAAAACTTCAGGACTAATTATATCCTCTTTGTCAACTGGATCTTTTCGATCAACATCACCATCTTGATGATCATTGTTTTTTGGTGGATTCATTTCCACCAAATCATCCCCCTTATTTTCAAATGTATTTAAAGGTTCCTTATCAAGCTTCTCTACCTCAACCTCCCTTTCTGTCAAGCTTCCATTTGTTGGAGCACTTTCATTTAGGTCTGTTTCTAAGTTTTCTGAATTAGTATTAGGATCATTATTTGCTCCATTACTCTCTAATAGAGTTTCATCTTTTCTTTCATTAAAATCAACTGTATTCTTATCTTCTGCCAACATGGTTGGATCAGTTTGAATTATGTTTTCATTATTTGTTGGATTTGAAATGCTTGTCTCCGCTGTAAATTCATCATTAGACATTGTTGTCAATACAATTCCTACTCCAGCAATTGTAACCGCAGCAGCGCCCAACCACCACCATATAGCAACGCGGCGCTTCTTTTTCCCCTCTAATGAATCGGCAATAGAACCCCAAAGCCCCTCAGTTGGAGCCGCACCAAAATTCTCAAATTTTGATCCTAAACTTCCTCGTGTGTCATTGTTTTGCATAAGCCAATCTTATATTTTCATTTTCTCCCTCTGTTAAAATCATATCCGCTAACATTTTGCGTGCACGGCTGTATTGTGATTTTGAAGTTCCAACCGCAATTCCAATTAGTTCCCCTATTTCTACATGTGTATATCCTTCTATTGCATATAAATTAAATATGGTTCGATACCCACTTGGCAACTGTTGTATTTTAAGTACTAAATCATCCAACTCCAATTGACTAAACACCGTATCATCTACCGTTGTTTGTAAATCTGTTTTAGCAAATGATTCCTTTAAATTTCGAATAGATTTATTTTTGCGGTATTGCTCTAAAGCTTTATTTACCGTTATTTTTCGCAACCATCCTCCCAATGCTCCTTTTCCATTATAGGTATCTAATTTTCTGAAAGATTGTATAAAAGCTTCTTGCAGAATGTCTTCAGCTTCAGCCTCATTGGCTGCATAACGCAAACAAATCCCTTTCATCATATGCACAAATCTTAGGTAAAACTCTTGCTGTGCTTGTCGATTTTGATCGATACAGGCGGCTACTAATTCTTGGTCAGGATATGTTTTATATTTCGAAATCTTATTTTGTTTTCTTCTATTCTATATCATGCAATTTAGTACAGACTAATCACACTTACAAGATTCACACTCTTCTTCAGTTGCAAATCCATATTGATTGCAACCGCTATACCCTATTAACTCACATTTTTCTGTTTCATTGTTATAAAACCATCTGTTGAAATATGCTTCGCAAAGTTCATCTGTTGGTGGTGTATCCATACACGCCGTGTTCTGTGGTTCTACACAGTTTTTTCCACAACTCAAAACCATCAACAATACTATTCCATAAAAAATCTTCATCTATCTCTCTATTTAAAAACCATTCCCACTCTAAACTCAAATCTATTAACTTGACTTATTGTAATAAAATCTTCCCATCCCCACCAATTGGACTTGTCACGCAAATATGCATAACGATAACCAAGTGAAGTTGAAATTCCAACGTGTTTACCAATAAAATAACTAAAGCCCACTTTTCCTCCGCAAGTAAAACCACCTTTTACATCTCCCCAACTCTCAATTGGCATTTCATAACCTGCCATTATACTCAACCACGGCGTTGTAGATCTTTTTAGAATATTATAGTTTCCTTCTAAAAATGTTGGAATATATGTTCTCCCAAAAAAAGCTTCCGTACCTAACCCAAATCCTGCACTCCAACGTTCATCAAATCTATAACCATTAACAATGTTGAAGGATGGAGAGGCATCACTGCCTCCCAACACTCCAACGTTTATCCGATTATAAAAACCACTGACCACTGGTGAATTTGAACTAACGGATAAATCTTCTTTTAGTTCATTTGTACTATTTTGAGCAAAACTCAATTGGCTTAATAATAAGCCTATTAATATCATTTTTACTTTTATCATATCTTTTAATTTTAACTAAAGTTGATTGAAATAATAAATTATTCCTGCCTTAACTTCTAACGCTTGAAACGTATATGCTGTATTTGAAAAAAGCAGTTTTCTATAACTACAAGTTGCATTAAAATTGATTCGGTTATTTAAGTTATAATCTAACCCCGTTCCAGCAAATGCATTCACGCTATACGTATTCAATCTTAAATCTGATTCATAACGTGAATCCACCTTATTTAATGCAAAACTAGTTTCTGCTCCAAACTCAATGTGCCAACCTAATTTTTGATCGACGATTCGATATCTTGCAAAAATTGGCACATCTAAGTACTTAAATTCTAATCTTTCAGATCCAAAAGGAAACCCCACAAAATCACAAACATGGCAGTAATATGTTCCTAAATAATTTCGACTAGAATAACCCATTCCTGCAAATAGTGTCCATTTAGAACTTAACCTTGCTGCAAAGTCTAAATCATAGCGCATACTCAAAATATCTGCTCCCAAATTAAACCCAGTATATTCTGACACGGGTAATTCATTTGCAAATTTTCGAAAAGAAGGACCCGATCGAAATTGAATACCATATTCAACATTATCAACCTGTGCTTGGCTATTAATACTGCCAAAAATAAGCAGACATAAAATCAAAACAACCTTCATTTGATTACTTGGAACGTTCATAAATTTCTGTAATTTTCGCATCATTTTCATCCCCATCTACACATCCCACAAACGGCAGTGCTGGTGATTGTCTTCCTTCTAAAATCAACTCTTTACTTGAAATTTTGACAATTTTATAACTACGTACACAATTCCCATCATAAGAAGTAACAACTAATTTCTCATCTTTAACTTCCCATGTTCCGTTTTCATATGTTCTGTAAAAAGTGCCATCATCTCTAAAATGAAGTATATGGTTAAACTCATCCAACGTCTCCTCTTCACCATTAAACTCAACTGTTCTTTCTACACCAATCCAAGTAGTATTTTCAAGTTTTCTTTCTGCGCGCTTGTTACAAGCAATTGTGATGAACACAAGCATTAATACACTTGCCACCTTTATCACATTTTTTGAAAATTTTCTAGATTTCATATCTCTAAAAATTTAATGAACTTAATAATGTAATATCACTCAAGTCAGAATAGTCATATTGAAAAATACCATCTTCACCAATTACAATTGCTATGTTATTAACTGGAATAATATCTGTTGCTTGGATGTTTTTAAACTGATGAATTTTGTTATTTCCAGCAGTTTCAGGATTAGTTGCATCAAAAACTTTTAATCCATCCTCTCCATCACAAATAAATAAGCTTGCTCCGTCAATTCCCAAACCATGTGGATTTTTCATATTGAAAGATCCTTTCAGTACTGGAGTTGTAATAGTTGAAATATCAATTACATCCAATTGATTTATATCACCACCACAAGGTCCACCAGAGCGCACTGTAACATATGCATAATCGTCTTGCACTACTACTGGATCGCACCCTCGAGCATGACTTAATGATGAAACATAGGTTGGCACAACCGGATTAGACGTTTCATAAACAATCATTCCAGTTGGTGTTCCCATAAAAATGTAATTTTCATAAGGAAAAAGAGTTTCTACATTTCCCCAAATACCTACAGCCTCATTAACCGTTGGCGAAGCAGGATTAGAAATTTCAAACGGATGTAATTTACTTCCATTTTCAACAACATATAAATAATCATCAATAATGGTGAACAAACTAATTGAACCTGAAATGCCCGTACTTCCACCACCAGATTCAGATACAAATGAACTTTCAAAACCTACTCCGCAAGTAAAACAATCCACCCATGTAGGTTGGAAATTGGCGACATCTTCAGTAACCTGTTCTACTGTCCATGAAGTAACAACACCTTTAGATTTGTCAATTGTGCTATAAGGATAGTTTTTTTCAGAATGCGGCAAAGCTCCAGGAAAAACATCTTCTAATCGCTCAACCAAAACTGGACTCGCAAATGAACTAATATCATAAACCACCATATCAATAAAACTATTCGCGTATAAATAGTTTCCTTTAATGGACATTCCAGTAGCGCCCCAAACATTTAAAAACCCTGTTTGAACTGGTGCAGATGGGTTTGTATTATCTATAAAATGAATTCCTTTGTCAGGTTCAACCATAAACAAAAAATCGTCTTTAAAATAGATATTACCTTGTTGCTCTATTGATCGTGCGGCCTCAAAACCACCAGAATTTCTAAATGTTTCATAATCCGTGTAAACGGGACTATTCGCCATGTACTTTTGCTGAATTTTATCTTTACAAGAACTGAATATTATAAATATTCCAAGAATCCAAAATGTATTTTTCATTATTATAAAATTTATTGCGGTCAGCTCGTTTTTATAGTTTGATGTGACCCAATACAAAACGGTTGCATCTACCTCTAAAAAAAATCAAAAACGCATTATCTTAACCCAATACCATTTACAAAAACTAGGATTAAATACCTAGAAAATTGAATTCTACATTCAAATATCATATATTCGTAACCTAACTATTTAAATCAACTAACTATGAAACACTTAGACTATAAGAGGTTATCTCTTATCTTATGTTTTGGCTTTGGACTTTCTAATGTATGGTCACAAGATGTCACTACTTATACCTACACAGGAACTCCTGACACTTACACTGTCCCAATAGGAGTTTATTCAATACAAGTAGAAACTTACGGAGCCCAAGGACAAGCAACGACAGTTGAGGAATATGACCAATCAACTGGAGGGCTTGGAGGTTATGCTATTGGAACATTAGCAGTTACTCCGGGAGAAGTATTAAATATTTACGTTGGCGGAACAGGAACTGAAGATGTTGCAGGATTCAACGGAGGTGCTTTAGGCGGATTTGGTTCGCCAAGTACAGGCGACGGAGGTCGCGCTGGAAGTGGAGGTGGAGCCTCAGATATTCGCCAAGGTGGCGCAACATTAGGCGATCGTGTAATTGTTGCCGGTGGTGGTGGCGGCGGTGGCCGCGACTACGTTAACGGAAGCTGTGTTCCCTGTGGAACAGGAGGAAATGGTGGTGCTGGAGGAGCACTAACAGGCGTTGATGGAAACGACCCATGGTATAGTGGAATCTTAGGTGTATTTGTAAATCCTGGTGCTGGCGGAAAAGGTGGAACTCCTGTTGCTGGTGGTGCTGGTGGTGCTGGAACTGAAGGTACTCCTGGAAATTCAGGTGTATTAGGAGTTGGCGGACAAGGCATTGATGGATCACAAAGTGTTGCTAGTGGTGGCGGCGGTGGCGGCTACTATGGCGGAGGCGCTGGTGGCGGTGTAAGCTGGGGTTCTGGTAAAGCTGGAGGTGGCGGTGCTGGAGGATCATCATATATTGGTGGTGTAACAGACGGATCAACTTTACCTGGTGTACAATTAGGTAATGGTGAAGTAATCATAACGGTTTTATGTACTGCATTAACTGTGACGGCTACTGAAACTGAAATTTGTTTAGGTGAAGAAATTACATTAGATGCTGAATCTGAAACTGGAGGATTAATTACTTGGGACGAAGGTGTTACAGATGAAGTAGCATTTACACCAGCAGGAATGGGCGTTATTACATACACAGCTACAAGTGCTGACGAAACTGATTGTGCTACCTCTATTAACATTACGGTAAATGAATTACCAATTGTTAATGCAGGTTCTGGTGATGAAAACTATTGCATTGGTGAAACTGTTGTTTTATCGGCAGGTGGTAATGCAGATGTATGGGTTTGGGATCCAACAGACTTAGAGCCAGGAATTGGAACACATACTTATATGCTAACTGGAACAAATGAAACAACTGGTTGCGAAGCTACAGACGAAGTTACTATAACCGTTCATGAGTTACCAACAGTATCGGCTTCGGTTGATAATGATGAAATTTGCATTGGAAATTCTGTTGTATTAACTGGTAGTGGTGCAGACTCTTATGTTTGGGATCCAGCAGAAGTTGAAGATGGTGAAGCTTATGAACTAGCTGCAGAAGGAACTTATACTTTCACTGTTATAGGAACTGATGAATTTGGTTGTACAGACGAAGCATCCGTTTCAGTAACTGTAAATCCAGAAATTACAATCACTTATGAAGTTACTGAAGAAATGATTTTTGAAGATGGTGAAATCAATATTACAGTAACTGGAGGAGTTGCTCCATATACGTTCGATTGGGACATAGATGGAACTGGTGACTTTGATGATGACGAAGACTTGACTGGCTTAGCGGACGCACTTTACAATGTTGTTGTAAATGGTTCTAATGGTTGCTCGGCTTCTGCCTCTATTATATTAGGGACTCAGGCTGGTGTTGATGAACTTAATCAATCTATGATTTCAGTTTATCCAAATCCAACTAATGATATTATTACAATTGATTTTGCAGGAACATTCAATTACGAATTAATTGCAATCAATGGTGACATAATTCTTAAAGGAAATGCAACCGACAAAGAAATAGTTGACATGAATACTTTAGCAAGTGGTGTTTACTTTATTTCTGTTACTTCAAATGAGAATTCTAATACTGTGAAAATTTTGAAGAAATAATCTTCAATTATATACTTAAGAAAACCCGCAGCGTTAATTAACACTGCGGGTTTTCTATTTAAAAGCATAAAATGCCGTACTCTAAATTGAGCACGGCATCCATTCAATAAAATAAATCAGTTTTGGGTTAATGTTTGATTACTTTTATTGTATTTGAGAATTGGTTTCCATCAGTAACTTGAACGAAATAGACACCTTGTGCTAAATCAACCATTGAAAGCTCTGCTCTATCTACTGCGTTTCCAAGGGTAATTATTTGTCCATTCATATCAAGAAGTTGATAGCTAAATGAACCTATCATTGCAATGGACAAATTAGCGCTTGTTGGATTTGGATATACCTGCATCAATAATTTAGATTCCTCACCTAACCCAACTTGGCTGTCTAAAGTAATAGTTACTGTTTCAGAACAGCCAAACTCATCTTCAGCGATTACAACATAAGTTCCTGCAATTAAACCTGCTAAATCTTCTGTATCGTCAAAATCTCCTGTACCGTCATTATCCCAATCAAAAATGTATCCACCAAAACCACCATTCACGGTGATATCAATTTCACCATCATCTCCAAGAGTCTCATCTGTAGTGATATAATCAATAACAATTTGTTCAGCCATTAAAACATTCACAGAATCCATATTCTCACATCCATTTTCATCTTCACCAACTACATAATAGGTTATATCACCAGCCGTTTCAGGAATGTATGGAACATCATTTTCAAGATCCTCTGTTTGCCAGTTTAAAATTTCTGCTCCTGTGCTTGAGAATATAACTTCATTTCCAAAGCAAACTGAATCTGCACTTACAGAAGCAGCAATTATCGGTAATTCGTTTACAGTAATAACTAAAGTATCTGTGGTTCCTGAACAAGCCTCCTCAGCATTAACAAAATTAGCTTGGTAGTTTCCTGCAACTGTCGCAAAAATAGTTTCATCCATCTCGTCTTCAATAAGTTCTCCATCTAAATCCCAAGAAATTGCTAAGTCATCAGTACTCTCTACGCTAATTTCTAATGAATCTCCAATACAAAAAGCAGTTAAATCATCTGCCGTTGTTAACTCCAGCTCTGCAATTGACAGACAAGAATTAACTTCATAAACTGTAATTGTACTTGAAACTTCATTCGCCAATACTAATAATCCATTTCCATTCGGAGAAATTTCAGCATCAATAAAAATCATTCCTTCTGCTCCCCTATCAGGACCATTTGTTTCAGCATCTCTATTGTTATGATACCCTATATAAACCGGATTTTCAACATCATTAATATTAAATGCCATTGCTCCGCCCACTCTTTCCAAAGAGACAAATAAATAGGCATTACCATCAATTGTAGCAGTTACAATTCCTTCTGGTTCTGGTCCTTTATCATCACTTCTGTCTTTCATTTCTAATTCTCCTCCTTCGTTATGTGCATTAAACAACGCTGCATAATCTGGATGAGAAGCAATGATTTGCTCAATTAAATCTCCTGAATCAAACACTAATTCGCCAGTTGTTTCATCCCAAATTGAGAATGATCTTGTACCGTAAGAATAAATCTCATCAAAATCTCCATCTCCATCAGTATCTCCATTTGCAGTGGTTGTTTTCAACCGACCTAATAAGTGACTGTTTTGAAGGTAATCTCTATCTAAAAAAGTTAGGCTATCTAGGTTTAAATCATCAACACGTTCTTCTTCGCTATAGCCATCATAATCACGAGAATCTCCTTCATTTGCAGTAACCAAATAAGTTGTTCCTAAAATGGAAATATTGTCAATCGCATCTGGCATAAACATTCCTTTAATTGGAAAGTTTGCAATGTTAATTCCATCTGTTCTGTTTGATGCATCCAAACCATAACCATAAAGTGAATGATCAATTGTTCCAAGTGGGCGAATTTCTGTAATTTCTTTAGTAATTAAATCAACAACTGCAATTGCATTATTTTCTTGCAAAACAACATGAGCAACTACATCTCCATCTAATACCGTCACATATTCTGGTTCCATATCTTGTGCAACAGAAGCTCCCAAACCGAAAACTCGAACACCTGCAGCTTTTAAAGCTTCTTCATCCGCGTCAAACGCCGTAAAATCTAGATTAGTAACATCAGCTGGTGTTAAATCTGCAATATCTCCAGAAATTTCAATAATTGAAACACCTCCATTCGGATCTACTAAATAGTCATCATCTGGTTCTCCTTCACAAGCAGCAATAAGCTGGGTGCCTGAATGATTAAACGTAACCATATCCGGTAAAGCACCAACTGTTAATCGATTTAAAAACGTTCCGTCTGTATTCCAAAAAGAAACAAATCCAGGATCTTGTGCAATAGGCGCCGCAACTGCTACCGCTAAAACTCCTTCATAAACTGCAACTGAATTGATAAAACCTACTGAATCAAACTCAATAGAATCTAACAACATTGGTAGTTCAGGTATACTAAAATCAATAATATCAATTTGATTCGCAATACTGTTCACCACAAACAAATTATTTGTAACGGTATCGTAAACAACAATTTCAGCCGAACTCTCTTCTTCAATCCCAGTACTATAACTCGTTAGTAATTCTAACTTAAGTTCATTAGTTGCTGTTGGCAAAACTCTATCATTGTCTGAAACATATAAAAAAGTTGTTTCATTTTCTCCAAACTCAGCATTATCAAAAGCCGCCATTGTGATAATGATATACTCCGATTGTTCTACTAAAATATCTTCTAATATTTCGAATTCAAGGCTTAAAGTATCTGCCATATCTCCAGCAAACGCAATTGTCGTATCCAATAAAATAAAATCATCTTCGGCTGTTGCTGTTGAAGATAATTTCACGACTAATTCACCCATAGAAGGAGAACCGTTAGGATCAGTTAGCTCAACATCTACAGCAACAATCCCATCCTCTTCAAACACTGTTAAATCTTCAAGAATAAAACTCAATTTTGGAGTTACAATTTCTGCAAATACGATTTCAGAAGTGCCGTCAGTGGCTGCACCGCTTTCAAATGTTCTAGCCTCAACAAACTCTTCTAAAACAAGATCAAACATTCCCCCTGTTGCAACAGTTAAATCTGCATCTAATGCGACAAAATCAGCCGCATTTAATTTGCCTCCATCATAAAACTCATTATTTGGCATTTCATAACCGTCTGTTGGGCCAACCTCTGCTCCACCAACTCCTGATCCATATATTATTGCATCTGTTGGTACGGTAGATGAAGTTATTAAAGCAATAGGTAAATTAAAAACGGCTATGCCATCTCCATTACCTCCACCATTACCAAATACACCACCAGAATTTGAATTTCCAATTCCGCCATCTCCATCTGTAGTTCCAGTATTAATTTCTCGAAGTCTAATTCCTGTAGGACTCATACTTGTTCCTCCAACATAAACAACATCTCCAATACTTACTGAACCTGTAGTGATTTCAAATGCATAAGTAAGACTTCCTCCGGCAATCCAACCATCAGCTGAAGCAGTACCATTGTTAGAAACGATTACTGTGTAAGGTGTAGTGGTAAAATCAATATCATCCGTTGCCAATAACTCCACATATTCAAACGGTGAGTCAATGCCTCCTGGGTTTTGATAAAATTCAGAGATCACTAAACCTGGATTTTGTCCCCAAGCCCCTAGTATAAATCCAAATACATTAAGAAAAATCAAGTAAATTTTATTCATAACTTCTATTCTTTCGTTTTTAAGAGCAAAGCTATGGGTGATCGATTACCTTTTTGTTACTGGCAATTTAAGGTTGTGTTAGGAGTGAATCAAGATTGCATTAAGTAGTATAAAGGAATTGTTAAAACACATTGTTAAGGTTCTAAAAATCAAACCTGCTCAACAAGTAAACATGGTCAATTAACATTGAATTAATACAAAATAAAAAGGCCGCACTAAATAATTAGCGCGACCTTTTACAGGTTAGAAAAAGTACTTTTTATTTCTTTTTTAAGGTGATTTCTACGATTTCGTCATCCTCTATTTCTTTCAACTTTAGATTTTCTTTATCCAATTCAACTATTTCTAATCGATCAATCGAAGTTGAAGTAGCATTCTCTTTTGTTTCTAATGTTTCACCATCATCTACCACTCGATACACTTGCGTATCGGTTTCAGTATCTCCTCCAAAAGAGGTAACAGTAGTCAAACCGCAGAACTCATCTTTTTTAAGTTTGCATCCGTCAAAAGTTAAAGTTGCCGAATACCCATCAATTAGTCCTTCTTCGGTTGTTCCATCTTCAGTATATTTAATACTTGTTACTTCCCAAACTCCATCTAATTTTTTAACCGCTTTTTGGTTTTTGTTACATGCTACGGCAATTAAACCTACCGCACATACTAATAATAATCTTTTCATTTTATTCATTTAAATTTTCATTGGATAGTCGATTCACTAGAAGTGTTCCCCTACTATGAAATTTTCGCTATATCATTTTGATTAGCAATTGCCATGATAATTCAAAAACAAATGCGCTTAATCACAGCACAACATATTTGAATTAGATTAATATTATTCAGATGAGTTTAAAGGGATATTAGATTTCCAAGAATTTGCAAACCTAATGGTAAGATTCAAATTTTAATCAATAATCGTATAATTTGCATCTGTAACCAATTCAAAATGCATTGAATCTTCTTCGACCACATAATCAGCTGATATATTATAACCAGCAACATTAGCCCAAACGCTTCTTTTAAAATGCAACAAAACTCGATTGGTTTGTTTAAAGCTTTCTTTTTTCATGGTTAGCATTGCTTGTTTAAGCTGCAATTCTAACATTGCCTTTTCAGCCCAACTCAAAGAATCTTTATACTTGTTTTTGCCAATTAAAATTGATTTTTCAATGGCCTTTTCATAACCCAGTTTTTTATAGGCTTTATCATCAATCATTAGTGAAAGCGTATCCAAATCCTGATCTATTAAATTTAGATTTTTCTCAATTGTTGCCAACATATCTTCTACCTCATCTGAATGAATTGTATCAATTACCGCTACATCAACCATGATAGAATCAGCTAGAAAAAAGTAAGTCTTTACATTTTCTAATAATAAATCCTCATTCGACTGTTTATTTTTACCTGAACAGGAAGCCAATACAAAAAAACATCCAATAAAGACCAAACCTATTAATCGCAACATATCTTTTTTTGTGTAAATATAGATGAATTCAAGTGTTATTTCACACGTTTTTTCTGTTTCCGTACCCAAGCGATAAACTTTCGGAATTCAGCACTAGATTTTAACCTTTTCAAGGTATAATACTCCTCAGCCAAAGTTTTATGATCGTACAGTCTATGGATTTTTTTATGGCAGTCTTTACACATCCAAATTCCATAATGATCAAGCGATTTTTCAGCATGCAATTTTTGAATAGCAGGTTTGTTGTGTACTTTTTTTGGAATCAAGTGATGAAAACTCAATTCAATTGACCGTCCACATGTTTCACAACAGTCGGGCTTAATAGGTTTCATTTGCACAAATTACCCAACCATTGAAGATGCTTTGAGAATAATACCTTGCATCAAATTATCAGCAGATTTTACCATTGCATCAGCATCATAAAAGCACTCTTTATAAAGTTCATCTTGTGTACCGTGATGGATGAATTTATCTGGAATACCTAAGCGAACAACTTTCGCAGTATAGTTATGATCTGCCATAAATTCTAGCACGGCCGAACCTAATCCCCCCATTAAACAACCATCTTCAACAGTAATAACTTTATCGAATTTTGAAAATACTTCGTGCAGCATTAACTCGTCCAATGGTTTAATGAAGCGCATATCATAATGTGCCGCGGAAATTCCCTTGGCCTTTAATTCTTTGATTGCCTCAGTTGTTTTATTTCCAATTGGTCCAATAGTTAAAAAAGCAACGTCACTTCCGTTTTGAACTTTTCTACCTGTACCTACTTTAATTTCTTTTAAAGGAGTTTTCCATTTAGGCATTACACCTTTACCACGTGGATAACGAATAGAAAACGGTCCTTGATCTTCCAATTGAGCAGTATACATTAAGTTTCTCAATTCAGACTCGTTCATTGGAGAAGAAACAACCATATTTGGTATACAGCGCATATATGCTAAATCATAAGCCCCGTGGTGCGTTGCTCCATCAGCGCCAACTACTCCTCCACGATCTAAACAAAACACTACGTTTAAATTTTGCAAGGCAACGTCATGTATCACCTGATCATAAGCACGTTGCATAAATGAAGAATAAATATTACAAAACGGAACTAAACCTTGACTTGCCATACCTGCAGAAACTGTTACAGCGTGCTGTTCAGCAATCCCCACATCAAATGCTCTGTCGGGCATAGCCTTCATCATTATATTTAATGAACAACCTGAAGGCATTGCAGGAGTCACCCCCATAATTTTATCGTTCTCTTCAGCCAACTCTACAATTGTATGTCCAAAAACTTCTTGAAATTTTGGTGCTTGTGGTGAAGTTGGAATTACTTTTACAATTTCTCCCGTTTCTTTATTGAATACTCCTGGCGCATGCCACTGAGTTGCATTACCATCTTCGGCAGGTTTATATCCTTTCCCCTTAGTTGTAATAACATGTAATATTTTTGGTCCAGGTATATCTTTTAAATCCTGCATGATTTTTACCAAACC
The DNA here is from genome assembly GCA_937136425.1 of uncultured Crocinitomix sp. GTDB lineage: Bacteria > Bacteroidota > Bacteroidia > Flavobacteriales_D > Crocinitomicaceae > Crocinitomix. The sequence continues at coordinate 6,728 of CAKZON010000045.1, read as the reverse complement.
AATCGTATCATGACCATCAACTGGTCCAAAATATCTAAAATTTAATGACTCAAAATAATTGCTTTCATTTAAAAGTGATCCCTTTAATGAATTACTGATTTTAGAAGCAATTGCTTGTGCATTTGGACCAAATTTTGAAATCTTTCCCAACAAGCCCCAAACTTCATCCTTAACTTTATTATAAGTATGCGAAGTTGTAATATCCGTTAAATACTCGCGTAAAGCACCTACATTAGGATCAATAGACATGCAGTTGTCATTTAAAACAACCAATAAATTTGTATTCGTTGATCCTCCATGATTCAAACCTTCAAACGCCAAACCTGCGGTCATGGATCCATCTCCGATTACTGCAATATGTTGTTTATCTTCCTTTTTATAGTCACTTGCAATGGCCATCCCTAATGCTCCCGAAATTGAGGTAGAAGAATGTCCTACTCCAAAAGTGTCATATTCACTTTCGCTTCTTTTTGGAAAACCACTAATTCCACCTTTAATTCGATTCGTATGAAATTGAGCACGACGTCCCGTTAAGATTTTATGCCCATATGCTTGATGTCCTACATCCCACACTAGCTGATCAACAGGCGTATTAAATGCATAATGCAAAGCTACTGTTAATTCAACCACTCCAAGGCTTGCACCAAAATGTGAATTACCAATTTCAGAGATCACATCAACAATATATTGACGTAATTCATCTGCTACTTGTGGAAGTTGATCAATCTCAAACTTCTCTCTTAAATCTTTCGGAAACTCTATTTGGTTTAGGAAATCTCCGGCGGTATATTGTGACATACGAGCTTATTGTATTACAAATTTACGCATTCCTGCGCTATGGGTGCTAAAATGATAACGTTTAATATTGCATAGTGTTCAATGAAATTAACTTTTTTTAAGAAAACAATTGAATTTATGGACTTAAAAATATGAACACTCGAATGTAAAAATAGGGCATAAAACATAAATAAATGCTATGACTTTATCTCTATCAAAAAAACGAGGATCATACATTTATTGGTTTTAAAGATTTCATTCAAAAAATGAAAAAACTATTTTTTTTTCATAATCACCTAAAAATCATACAATAATCTAGCAATCCGATCGACTTTATTTCATATATTCATGGCTAATTATTAAAATTAACTAACTATGAAATTAAAATTACATTGGATGACAGCCTTACTCCTGTTCTTAGGATTTGGCTTAACAAACACCTGGAGTCAGGTAACCACCTTTAGCTATACGGGTGGCATGCAAACTTATGTCGTTCCATTAGGAGTAACTTCATTAGAAATGGACCTGTTTGGTGCAGCTGGATATGGCGACCTTGGACAAGGAGGACGTTGTAAAGCTGAATTAGCTGTAACACCTGGTGAAACACTTAACATTTATGTTGGTGGTGCAGGCACGAGTACTGGAGGAGGTTTCAATGGAGGAGGAACTCCTGGAACAAATGCCACTTATGGTGGTGGAGGTGGAGCCTCTGACATTCGTCAAGGTGGAACTGGATTAGCAAATAGAATTATTGTTGCCGGTGGTGGCGGTGGTTCTGGTAGTAATTGTGGAACATGGACTGCTGAAGGTGGTCATGGTGGTGGACTTATCGCCGAAAGCGGATGTCTATACTCTTGTTCAAGCTGTCAATATACTGGAGGTGGCGGAAGTCAGGTTGCTGGTGGAATAGCTGGACCTACAACTCATACTTATTGCGACGGAAATACTGATGGAGTTCTTGGAATTGGAGGATCGAACACAGTATTAGGATATGGAACTGGTGGTGGCGGAGGCTACTACGGTGGTGGCTCTGGATGCTTTGAAGGCGCCGGCGGCGGAAGTAGTTATACTCATCCAGATGCTGAGGCTGTTGTGCATGAACAAGGTGCACAATTAGGTGATGGTGAAATCATAATTACTGTTCTTTGTACTCCTTTAAGTTTAACTCCTATCGATTCTGAATTTTGCTTTGGTGAAGAACTTGTACTAGATGCAACATCAGAATTTGGCGGTTCTATCTCTTGGGATGGTGGCGTAACTGATGGTGTAGGATTTGAACCACCAGTTGGAATTTCAACTTATACTGCTACAAGTGATGCAGATGGTGACTGTGGTTTCTCTGTTGAAATTGAAGTGTATGCATTACCAGAGGTTACTGCAAGTGCTTCAGAAGAAGAAGTTTGCCTTGGAGAAATGGTGACATTTACTGGTGGTGGAGCAACTACTTATGAGTGGACTCCTGTAGATATTACGGATGGATCCCCATATGAAGTTGAAGAAACAGGAACATTTACAGTTATTGGAACAGATGATAATGGTTGCGAAAATACTGCTGAAGTTGAAGTGACAGTTAATGAGTTACCGGAGGTTGTTGCAACTGCAGATGATGACGAAGTTTGTGACGGAGATGAAGTAACATTAACCGGTGAAGGTGCCACTGATTACGACTGGGATATGGGAGTAACTGATGGTGAAGCATTCGCTCAAGAAGTTGGAACAGAAACGTACACCGTAACAGGAACAGATGATAATGGCTGTGAAAACACGGCTGAAATTGATATTACTGTTAATGAATTACCAACTGTAACAGCATCTGCTTCAGAAACGGAAGTTTGCTTTGGTTATGAAGTTACCTTTACTGGTGGCGGAGCAACTGATTACGATTGGGATATGGGAGTAACAGATAGTGAACCAGCAATTATGGACACGGAAGGTACTGTTACATTTACCGTAGTCGGAACGGATGACAATGGTTGTGAAAATACAGCTTCAGTAGACGTTGAAGTAGCAGATGAAATTGTAGTGACATTTGTAACTAGTGATGAAATCATGGGATCTGATGGTGGTATTGAGATTAGCGTTTCAGGCGGAGTTGCTCCTTACACATATGATTGGGATAATGACGGAACTGGTGACTTTGATGACACTGAAGATTTGACGGATTTACCTGCTGGTGTATACACTGTAACGGTTCAAGATAGCGACGGCTGTACTACAACAGTTGAAATTACTGTTGATTCACAAGTTGGAATTAACGAATTAAATGAAGTTTCATTAAACGTTTATCCAAACCCAACAACAGGATTCGTTACTGTTGAATTTGAAGGAACATTTAATTACGAATTAACAGACATCAATGGTGCTGTAATTGCTCAAGCAACTGCTACTGACAAAGAAATTATTTCTTTAGAAAATGTTGCTCGCGGAGTTTATTTTGTAATGATCAAATCAAATGATACTGTTCATACAGCGAAAGTTGTAAAAAAGTAAAACAATCTTAAATATTAAAGATGGCGTCTAGTATAGAACTAGGCGCCATCTTCTTGAATTGATATTTGATTTTAAATCTGAATAAGGATATTTTAATATTTTCACACAATATAAATTATAAAAACTATGAAACAAATTTTACAATTGAGCCTTATTAGCATATTGCTTTTAGGCGTTGGACTGACACAATCTTGGAGTCAGGTAACCACCTTTAGTTATACTGGAGGTATGCAAACTTATGTCGTTCCGCCTGGAGTAACATCATTAGAAATGGAGCTTTATGGAGCAGCGGGTTATGGTAATTTAGGACAAGGAGGACGCTGCCAAGCAGAACTAGCAGTAACGCCAGGCGAAACGCTTAATATTTACGTTGGTGGTGCAGGAGCAGCAACCTCTGGCGGATACAATGGCGGTGGAGACGTAGGAGGAAGTTCAAGTTATGGTGGAGGCGGAGGCGCTTCTGATGTTCGCCAAGGAGGAACAGGGTTTGCAAATAGAATTATTGTTGCTGGCGGTGGCGGTGGTTCAGGAAGTAACTGCGGATTATGGACTGCTGAAGGTGGTCACGGCGGTGGACTAATTGGCGAAAGCGGATGCCTTTATTCTTGTTCTCATTGTCAATACACCGGAGGTGGCGGAAGTCAAGTAGCTGGAGGAATTGCTGGACCAACTGGACATGGATCATGTGGTGGTAACAGCGACGGTGAACTTGGAATTGGAGGATCAAATACAGGTTCGACTGGAACTGGTGGTGGCGGTGGCTACTATGGTGGTGGTTCTGGATGCTATGAAGGAGCTGGTGGCGGAAGTAGTTATACACACCCTGATGCTGAAGCAGTTGTTCATGAACAAGGCGTACGTTTAGGTAATGGTGAAATCATTATTACAGTTCTTTGCACACCATTAAGCTTAACTCCATATGCTTCTGAATTATGTTTTGGAGACGAACTTATATTAGATGCAACTTCAGAACTAGATGGCACTATTTCATGGGATGGTGATGTCATTGATGGTGAAGGATTTGAACCTCCTGTTGGAACAACCACGTATACTGCAACAAGTGATGCTGATGGAGATTGTGGAATTTCTGTAGAAATTACCGTTCTTGACTTACCTGAGGTTACAGCAAGTACCACGGATGAAGAAATTTGTGTTGGAGCATCCATTACACTTACAGGTGGCGGAGCAGATGATTACGAATGGGACATGGACGTTACTGATGGAGAAGAATTCACACCAGAAGTTGGTGAATATACCTATACAGTTACAGGAACTGATGATGAAACTGGTTGTGAAAACGTAGCCGAAATTGAAGTTTCAGTTTATGATTTACCAGATGTTGGAGCCACTATTAGTGACGACGAAATCTGTTTAGGAGACAATGTAGTACTTAATGGTGAAGGAGCAAGTTCTTATGAATGGGACCCAGCAGAAAGTGATGGTGTAGCATTTACGCCAGCGGCTATAGGAACTACAACCTACACTGTTATTGGTACAGACGATAACGGCTGTATAAATGAAGCAGAAGTAGATTTAACCGTTTATGAAACATTAGAAATCACTTATACTACTACTGATGAAATTTCAGGAGGTGACGGAGAAATTAACATCACAGTAACAGGTGGAAATCCGGCATACACTTTTGATTGGAACAATGATGGAACAGGAGATTTTGATGATGACGAAGATTTAACTGGACTAAGTGGTGGGCCATATGATGTTGAAGTTATGTGTGAAGCTGGATGTAGCGCAACAGCAACAATAACAGTTAATTCTCAAGTTGGTGTTGATGAGTTAAATGCAATCGCTTTAAACGTATATCCAAATCCGACAACTGCACTTGTTACTATAGAGTTTGAGGGAACATTTACTTACGAATTAACAGACATCAATGGTGCTGTAATTACGCAAGCAACTGCAACCGATAAAGAAATAATTTCTTTAGAAAACGTTGAACGTGGTGTTTACTTTGTTATGATCAAATCAAACGATACAGCTCACACTGTAAAAGTTGTGAAAAAGTAAAACGTATCTAATTTTAAAAAATGGCGCCCAATACAAAATTGGACGCCATTTTTTTTAATAATCAAGATACTTTTTCATTACTTTCGCAAGACTTTTAACTAATAACCAATTACTATGAAACAAACTTTACAATTGAGCCTAATTAGCATATTGCTTTTAGGCATTGGTCTGACACAATCTTGGAGTCAGGCAACCACATTCTCATTTACGGGTGCGGTACAAACTTACACTGTTCCACTTGGTGTTACATCAATTCAAATTGAAACTTGGGGAGCACAAGGTGGAAGTGCAACAGGTTTAGACGGTGTACCTGCAACAGGAGGTTTAGGCGGATATGCAATCGGAAACCTTGAAGTTACACCTGGTCAAATACTAGAAGTATATGTTGGAGGAGAAGGAGATGACTCTGGACCTGGAGGTTATAACGGTGGTGGACAAGCCGGAACAAACTATGGCTGCGCAGGAGGTGGAGCTTCTGATGTGCGAACTGGTGCTTATACTTTATCTGACAGAGTAATTGTTGGTGGAGGCGGAGGCGGAGGTGCTTTCGGTTCATACGGAAATCCTGGTGGCCACGGTGGTGGATTAATAGGAGAAATGGGAAGTAGCGGAGGAGGATTCACTGCTGGAAGTGGAGGAACTCAAGTTGCAGGAGGTGCGGCAGGATGCTGTTATGGAGCTGCTTCTGCTGGTACTTTTGGTCTTGGTGCGGGTCCTGGAGATTACCATAACGCTGGCGGCGGTGGCGGCTGGTACGGTGGAGGATCTGGTGCTGGACAAGCTGGTGCCGGTGGAGGATCTTCTTATATTGACGGTGTAACCGACGGAGAAACAACTACTGGACTTAGAACAGGTGATGGTGAAATTATTATTACCGTTTTATGTACACCATTAGAACTTGCTGAAGTTGATGTTGAACTTTGTTTAGGAGATGAAATCATTTTGGACGCTACTTCTGAATTAGACGGATCAATTACGTGGGATGGAGACGTTATTGACGGTGAAGCTTTTGCTCCACCAGTTGGGACAACTACCTATACTGCTTCTAGTGATGCTGATGGCGATTGTGGTTTCTCTATTGATATTACTGTACTCGAATTGCCTGAAGTTACTGCAAGTACTACAGAAGAAGAAATTTGTATTGGAGGAGCTATCACATTAACAGGTGGTGGAGCTGATGCATATGCATGGGACATGGATGTAACTGATGGAGAAGAATTTACTCCTGAGGCTGGTGAATATACTTATACAGTTACTGGAACTGATACTGAAACGGGTTGTGAAAACACGGCTGAAGTTGAGGTTAGCGTTTATGAATTACCTGAGGTTGTTGCAACTGCTACAGACGAAGAAATTTGCTTAGGAGAAAGCTTAACACTAAACGGTGAAGGTGCTACAACTTATGTTTGGGATGCTGAAGAAGATGGTGTTGAATT
>CAKZON010000044.1 GCA_937136425.1 uncultured Crocinitomix sp. | reverse complement strand
CTGTTTACCCAAAAGGGAGCATTGATCAATATCTTTTGGTGACCCTTAATAAGCAAGGCAAATCACAAGACTACCAATATCATGATTACTTTATAGATGAGAAAACATTTCACTGGCAAAGTCAGAACGCTACTATTTAAAATAAGAATAATTAGGGGCAGAGAAACATTTTAAATTTTGCCTGATCGACTATTTAAGCTCCAGCTCAACCTTCAAATAAACCACGCCTTAATAGCGACTCTCTCGCATTTAGAAAGTAACCCGATCCGTTATTGCTTAAATGTATTGAACTTGTATTTTTTTATATTTACTATACTGGGAGCAAACACCGATACTTAAATGGTGTCTGTTTCAACTTTATCTACTATCCAAGGAATGGATATATAAACAAGGAGGTATTATGACCTGCAATGATTTTTCTGATTTTTCTGATTTTTCGCTTATTTTGCCTTTTTCTGCGCACATCAATCATTTAAAAGGATTATTGGATGTAGCTAAAGAAAATGAAGTTGACAATGTGTTCTTACACGCATTTACAGACGGTAGAGATTGTGACCCTAAATCGGGCACTTATTTTATCAACGATATTCTAGAATACATGAAAGAAAGTACAGGAGAGTTAGCTTCTGTTACGGGGCGTTATTATGCAATGGATAGAGACAATCGATGGGGAAGAATTAAGGAGGCTTACGATGGTCTTGTACATGGAAAAGGAACTAAAACTACCAATGCGGTTGCAACCATAAATGCTAATTATGAAAACGGAATTACAGATGAATTTCATAAAGCTATTATAGTAACAGATAAAAATGGAGTTCCGAAAACTAAAATAAAAGAAGGAGATGTTGTATTGTTTTTCAACTATAGAACTGATAGAGGAAGAGAGTTAACAAACGCCTTATCTCAAAACGATTTTCCTGAATTTGGAATGGAAAAATTAAATTTACATTACACAACTATTACTTTATACGATTCTAGTTTTAAAGGAATAAACGTTATTTACAATAATGATAATATTAAAAACACTTTAGGTGAAGTTTTGTCTAAAGCAGGGAAAAAGCAAATTAGAATTGCAGAAACTGAAAAATACCCGCATGTTAGCTTTTTCTTTTCTGGCGGACGAGAAAATGAATTTGAAGGAGAATCTCGCATAATGATACCTTCACCCGGAGTTGCAACTTATGATTTGCAACCAGAAATGAGCGCTCCAGAAATAAGGGACGCCATTTGCAATGACATGATTAAAAATGCTCCAGATTTTATCTGTCTCAACTTTGCTAATACAGATATGGTTGGTCATACAGGTGTTTATTCTGCAATTTTAGAAGCCGCACAAACCGTTGATGCATGTGTTAAAGATGTTGTAAAAACAGGTGCTGAAAATGGTTATTCATTTATCATTATTGCCGATCATGGTAATTCTGATTATGCGATTAATCCAGACGGAACACCAAACACAGCGCATTCCATGAATCCAGTACCTGTAATTGTGATTGATGAGGATGTAAAAACAGTTAAAGACGGAACATTAAGAGATGTTGCTCCTACCATTTTAGATTTAATGGGCATTGAACAACCAACAGAAATGACAGGCAGTTCTTTGGTACAATAAAAACCTCAACCCCTACATCATTCATAACGGATAAGTCGATCCATTTGTCGATTTTTTCACAACCTTTCGTCGAATCGTTAGCGCATCTAATTTTCAAGTTATTAACTTTGGTATCCACGAAAATAACTCTACATGCGTTTGACCCCACTCTTGCTATTATTCTTCGGAATGATATATTTATCGAATTCCGCTAATTCACAAGTAATAAACGGATACGCCAAAGTTACTTCTTTGTCTGGCGCAACACTTACATTAAGCAATGTTAACGAAGCTGCCCACACCTTTGAAGATGACGAATGGGTTGTTTTAATGCAAATGCAGGATGATGTAATTGGCACAACGACAAACACTGTCGGTTTCGGTGATCTTGGATCAATTTCTTCTGCAGGTCTGTATGAAATTAGACAAATTGATTCGCACACAGAAAGCTTAGGTTTACCTGCTACGATAACATTAAAAAACGTACCAACTAACACCTATAACACATGTCCCAACTGCAGTGTTCAAATAATAACTTTTAGAGAGTACGGAAGTCCAGATTACACCACAACGGCAGACATGAGCTCACTTCCTTGGGACGGAAATATTGGCGGGGTGCTATCTTTTTCTGTTGACGGAACCTTAACATTAGCTCACAATTTAGATGCTGATGGCGACGGTTTTAGAGGTGCGGCAGTTAATACAGGAGGTTCTACTGGTTGCAGTGGTACAAGTAATTTCAGAGTTGCAACAACAGCCAATCATGCAGATAAAGGAGAAGGTATTTACAAAAGTACAGATCTAACTTACGCAGCAGGAAGAGGAAGAATTTTATCCGGTGGCGGTGGTGGAAATAGTCATAACGCTGGCGGCGGCGGTGGCGGGAATTATTCTGGAGGAGGAACAGGTGGCCCAGGCTGGCCAACATGCTCTCCTACTGCGGGCGGTATTGGCGGACTTATTTTAAGCGGTGTTATTTCTGGATCTCGCGTATTTATGGGAGGTGGCGGAGGCTCTGGTGAAGGAAACAATGGTTTTGCAACACCAGGTACAAACGCAGGAGGAATCGTACTAATTAAGGCAACAGAAATAACAACTGGAACCTGCGGTGCTGGCGTAAATATTTCTGCAAACGCAAACTCCGTAGTTGGTACATCTGGAAATGATGGTGCTGGTGCTGGCGGAGCTGGCGGATCAATTGTATTAAATGTTGATATTTGGTCAATATCTGCGGCCTGTCCTTTAACTATTTCTTCCAACGGGGGAGATGGAGGAAGCGTTAATAGTGGTGCTACGCATGGCGGTGGTGCTGGCGGCGGCCAAGGTTACATCTTCTTTTCTTCATCTATTCCTACAACCAATATTACAAGTGAAACATTGAATGGAGATGGTGGATGCAATAATAATTCAGTTCCATGTAATTCACAAGCGGAATCAGGCACAGGAACGGATAATATGGGAATTCATACCGATTTTGGTGAACCATTACCCATAGAACTTCTTGACTTTTCAGGAGAGCTTATTCATGATGAAGTCTTATTAAAATGGATCACAGCTTCTGAACGTAATAATGATTACTTTAATATAGAGCATTCAATTGACGGAGAAAACTGGAGCAGCATTTCTTATACAAAAGGTGCTGGAAATAGCACCAGTAAAATTAACTATAGCTCAATTGATTATCACCCACACATAGGGTTGAATTATTACAGACTTAAACAAACAGATTTTGATGGTAGCTATTCTTATAGCGAATCTGTTTCTATCCTTTATCAAACTGATAAAACTGTGATTTTCCCGAATCCGTCCAACCAATTTATTCATGTGGTTGGGGATAACATAAATGCTACTTCTATTCAAATATTTAATCCACTGGGTAAACAAATGCCTGTATACATGGCATTAAATGAACATCAATTAACCTTAGATGTTTCTGGCTATCCGTCTGGTGTATATATTTTGAATTTGGTGCGTAACGATAAAAAAGAAAGTCACCGTTTAACGGTAATTAATTAGATCTTGATTAAAAGATTTTTTTTGGAGTTCCTGCAATAAAATCTTTCAAATAGAAAGGTTCAAAATAAGCCAAGTCAACAAAATCGTTTTGTACAAACTTTTCATATGCAAAAGCAATCATTCCTTTTGCTGAAACTTGAATAGTTAAATCAAACGTGGCATTTGAATCTTGCAATGTTTCTTGACATTTTTCTGCTCCAGGTCCAATAAAACATACAGGATTATTCGCTAAAAAATTCTGGTAAGATAAATCATCAATAACAACTGCCCTGGTTCCTTCTAATTCGTTCATATCCGCATCATAAATAGCAGAATAAACCTCCATTCTTCGTGCATCAAACATTGGGCAAATTAACGTGTTCTGTCCTCTTTTTTCAGCAGCCAATGCTTTGAGTGAATTAATAGCTATTAAAGGAATATCCAATGCATAACACAATCCCTTAGCAGTTGAGGTTCCAATTCTTAAACCTGTATATGACCCAGGGCCCTCACTAATTGCAACCGCATCAATATCATTTAAACTGGTATTGGTTTGCTTTAATAAATCAAGCATTAAGCCATTCAGTCGTTCGGCATGCGAATAATTTTCAGAAGAATGGTTGATTGTTGCTACCTCTACTCCATCTTTAGCGAGGCTGATAGAACATACCTTAGTGGCAGTTTCTAAACAAAGAATTAAACTCATAATTAGTCAATAATCTTTATTTCTACACGTCGATTTGCTTCCTCTTGATGAACGTCAATTGGTTCTTCAAAAATCATTTCTGTGTTTCCGTATCCTTTAACCACCATTCGGCTACCTTCAATTCCGTTATCTTTCAAGAATTTTCTCACCGCCTTTGCTCTACTTTCAGACAAAGCTTTGATTCTTCCATTATTTCGATAACCTGGTGCATTTACATGACCTTGAATTTCAATTTTCAATTGGTCATTAACTGCCATAAAATCTAGCAAACGTTTTAATGCAGGATATGCAATCGGTAAAAACTTGTCCTCATCTTGTTCGAATTTGATGTTTTCAAGCGCTAATTTTTTACCCGGCGCTAAACGTTCTAGCTCCAATAAAATTTCCATATTATTGCTAGATGATCCTTTTGATTCAAAATCTTTAACAAACAAAAAGTATCCTTGCGTGTTTGATTCGATATGCATTTCACGTGCAGTAGTAGCATCAAAATAAAAGTCGGTTCCAAGAAACAAATAATTATCCTTATCTATTCCAGAGATTATCATATTAGCTTCTACAGGACTTCCCGTTTCTTTATCTCTAATTCTAACACGAATAAAATTATCTGTCTTACCTGTTCTATAATCTTGCACGACAGATTCTGTTATTGCAACTTTTCCAATACGTTTATAATTTACTGTAACTCGACCTTTATAAGTTGAATTTGTATGAACCATTAAATAAAAAACATCCGTTTTTTTTGTCTCAATTGATCCTTTAAAATTATCACCCCCGGCATCCATTGCCCCTTTATTATGATATGAAATGCTTTGAGAAATTTCTGGTGCAGCCTTATCTGCCTCAAGGTGTTCGCAAAAAGAATTGTCTGTTGCGCGAAATAAATGATAGCTAAAATCCACATTATTTTCAGTAGAAATCTCAAATTCAAAAACACCATCAACATTAGGTTCTAGGCGCAACCAAACAGAATTTACCTCATGGAAATCAGGATCAAATCCAACAAAGTCATCTCGCAAACCAAAACTACCTGGAAACTGCAAACGCGACGGTGTATTATAATCCATTACTTCTACAGCCCCAAAACAATCTGCAAATGAATTAGAGTAATGCATTTTAAACCCTTGCCCAAATCCCTGAACAAAAAGTAATAAAAATAATATGGTGACTAATTTCTTCAAACTCACAATAATGCCGTAAAGATAGCCTATTTTTGTTAAAACATTTTAAACGCAATTTACACATTGACCAAAAAAATGGAAAAAGTAAAAACGCTCTATGAATTAATCGGCGATAATCGTTTACAAGAACTTATAAACAGTTTTTATGCCAAGGTTTTTGTTAACCCCGTTTTATCACCGCTTTTTAACCAAACAGATGCCGAAAGCATCAAGGATAAGCAGTACTGTTTTTTAACACAATTTTTAGGGGGTCCTCCACGCTATATTGAAAAATATGGTCCTCCAAAAATGCGACGCAGACATTTACCGCATGCCATTACCAACAAGGCTAAAGACGAGTGGTTGAGTCTAATGAATGCATCTATTCAAGAATTAGATTTGGCAGATAATTTAAAAGAGGCTTTATATAACTGTTTTCCGCAAGTGGCACAACACATGGTGAACTCATAGGGTTTTCACGCCTACAATACAAACATCATCTATTTGCTCTAGATCACCTTTCCAAGTGTTGAATTCTTTTTCAATTTGGGATTTTTGTTCCCATAATGGTAAATTTGATACTGATAACAGAAAGTTTTTAAACTTTCGATATTTATATTTCTTCCCTCGTTCGCCTCCAAACTGATCAGGGAATCCATCTGTAAAAGAATAAATCATATCTCCTTTATTGACATGAACGGTATTGCTTGTAAATTTTTTACGATTCTCTTGCCAGCCTATTGATTGTCGATCACCTTTTATTTCAATGAGATAATTCGTTTCATTTTGAATAGTATTTTCTTCCAATATTAATCCATCCGTTTTTTGCTTAATTACATAAAGCGGATTATTTGCTCCTGCAAACGTGTATGAGTTTTCCTTTTTATTAAAACAGCACAATGAAATATCCATTCCATCTTTTACATCCTGATTACTTTGCACAAACGCCTCTATCAATAAATCTGTTGTTTTATCCAAAATCTCACCTGGATCCGTCAATTTAAACTCTTCAATAGTTCTGTTCAAAGCATTGGAACAAATAATACTTACTAGTGCTCCTGGCACACCATGTCCTGTGCAATCTGCCGCGGCAAAATAAACGCGCTCACCTACTTCTCTTACCCAATAAAAATCACCCGCCACCACCGCTTTTGGTAAATAAAGGACGAACTGATTTTGCAAGGCTTTTTCAACCGTCTCGGTTGAAGGAAGAATGGCATTTTGAATGCGTTGGGCGTAATTAATGCTATCTGTTATTTCTTGGTGAATTAGCTCTAATTCCATTTTTTGTTTTTGAGCTATTTCTCGCTGTTCATCTGCAATAAGTTTCTCCTCTTGCACTCGGTCTCGTTGCTTTTCAACCTCTCCTTTTTGTTCTAAAATTTCTTCAGAGGCTTTTTTCTTACTACGGTAATTTCTATAAACCAAAATGATTATACCCAACATTAAAACCAATGCTACCATTAATCCAATCATCACTAATTTGGAAGTATGCGTCTTTTGATCTCTAATTTCTTTTTCTTTTGTTTCACGAATTTCATCCAGCTTGATTTGCTCAGCGTTTATTAAACTATCCTGCAATTTTTGCTCGGCGTATTTGCTGCTTAAATTTATTCTAATTAGTTCTTCGCGTTGTTCAATTCCAAAAACACTATCCTTTAATTCGTAATATTTTTTGCTATAAATGAAAGCGTTTCTATAATCATTTAATTCTGCATACAAGTGCAATAATAATTCGTTAAGGCGCAGTTCTATTGTTGGGTTAGGTTTAATCAATAGTTCCCTCTCAATCGACTCTAATTTTGGTTTAGCTTCTCTTCCTCTACCTAATTCAATTAACGCTTTAGATATATTGATTTGACTTTCTTGAATACTAGACGCTACAGGGTTATCCACCTTTTGCCGATACAACAAACCTTTTTCAAAATAAAACAAGGCAGAATCATAATTTTGACCATCAAAAAACGCTGTTCCTAAATTGTTGTAAGATTGACCTACACCTGAATTATTTTCTCCTTGTAATCGAATAGAGAGACAGCGGTTATGATTGGCCATAGCAGAATCTAACATTCCCATACTTGAAAACGTAATGCCTTTATTATTATATAAAAACTCGTAAGTTCGCCCACTAATTTCAGCAGCCTTGTCTTGCAAGGTTAACGCCCGATTGAAATATTCTATTCCTTTTTCTCCTTCATCAAACACGAGGTAAATTACCCCCATCATGTTATACACATTGAGCACCTCATTAGCATTTAAGCCGTTTTCAATTTTTAAGGCTGCATTAAAGCAATCAATAGCTTCCAACCCTTGATCAATTCCATAATAAGCTTCACCAAGCCGATACATAACAAGTGCTTCCAATTGATCATCCTCAACATCAGTGACAATCTTAGCAGCGTTTTCTAAATATGATAGGGCATTAACAGGATCTCTTTTCTTTAGATAAAAAATTCCGATCTCCAATTGAGTACTTGCTCTTTCCTTGTCTGTTTTAACCTGCTCCATTGCATTAATCAATGAATCTGGCAATCCACCATCAAAATTTGCGTATCCAGTGCTCAAAAACGATAGCACAGCAAAAAACAAACTGATTTTTAATTTAAATGGATTCATTAGGCAGACTCCAAAATACAAAAAACCTTGACTTAATAAGCCAAGGTTTTTTAAAATTCATTCAAGTTATAGAACTAGATAGAATCAATAATTCGATTCAAGGTAGCACTTGGCCGCATAGCTTCAGCTGCAGCATCATTAGATGGGTGATAATAACCTCCAATATTTTCTGCATCTCCTTGCGCTCCATTTAATTCACCAATAATCTGCGATTCGTTATCAGCTAATTCTTGAGCAATAGATTTAAATTTAGCAGCCAAGTCAGCATCTTGTGCTTGATTTGCCAATGCTTTTGCCCAATACGTAGCTAAGTAATAATGGCTTCCTCTATTATCTAACTCACCCACTTTACGTGAAGGTGATTTATCATTCAATAAAAATTCTCCGGTTGCTTGATCCAAAGCATCACCCATAATTTGAGCTTGCTTGTTTTTATACGTTTCACCTAAATGATCTAAAGAAACAGAAAGTGCTAAGAACTCACCTAATGAATCCCATCTTAAATGTCCCTCTTTCATGAACTGATCAACGTGTTTAGGAGCAGACCCTCCAGCACCAGTTTCAAACAATCCTCCACCATTCATTAAAGGAACAATAGATAACATTTTAGCACTAGTACCTAATTCAAGAATTGGGAAAAGATCCGTTAAGTAATCACGCATTACATTTCCAGTCACTCCAATTGTATCCTCCCCTTTTCTAATACGATCTAAAGTATAGTTACAAGCATCAACCTGCGACATTACTTTAACCTCTAATCCTTCTGTATCGTGATCTTTTAAATAAGTATTTACTTTATTGATGATTTGAGCATCATGTCCCCTCGTTTCATCTAACCAAAAGATTGCTGGTGCACCCATTGCTCTTGCACGAGAAACAGCCAGTTTAACCCAATCCTGAATTGGAGCATCTTTTGTTTGACACATTCTCCAAATATCACCTTGTTCAACATTGTGAGACATCAATACTGTTCCATTTTCATCTTTAACGTTTACAACACCGTCAGCTGACATTTCAAATGTTTTGTCATGCGATCCATATTCCTCTGCTTTTTGCGCCATTAGACCAACATTTGGTACTGTACCCATTGTTGTTGGATCAAATGCACCATTTTTTTGACAAGATGCTACAACAGCCTGATAAAAGTGAGCGTAAGAAGAATCTGGTATTACAATTTTTGTATCCTGTTGGTTACCATCTTTATTCCACATTTGACCAGAAGTTCTAATCATTGCAGGAATTGATGCGTCAATAATAACATCAGATGGTACATGTAAATTAGTAATTCCTTTATCCGAATCTACCATTGCGATATCTGGGCCATTATCGTAAACAGCTTGGATATCTGCTAATATTTCAGCCTTATTGGGAGCCTCATCAATTTTAGCAATTAAATCACCAAACCCATTTCTTACATCTACTCCTAAGTCCTCAAGTGTCGTCCCATGTTTTTCCCAAATTGCTTTGAAGTATGCTTTAACTGCATATCCGAAAATAATTGGGTCAGAAACTTTCATCATTGTTGCTTTCATATGAATTGAAAACAAAACGCCTTTATCTCTTGCATCAGCCACTTGTGCATCTAAAAATGCTACCAATGCTTTTGTACTCATATAAGTTGCATCAATCACCTCACCATCAAGAACAGGAAGCGATTTTAAAACAGTAACTTCTCCAGCAGCATTTACATGCTCAATTGATAAAGTACCTGCCTTTTCAATTGTTACTGATTTTTCATTTGATCTAAAATCACCGCCATTCATTGTAGCAACGTGTGTTTTAGAATCAGACGACCAAGCACCCATTCTGTGTGGGTTTTTCTTCGCGTAATTCTTCACAGCTTTTGGTGCTCTACGGTCAGAATTTCCTTCACGTAATACAGGATTTACTGCACTACCTTTAATTTTATTATAGCGTGCCTTAATATCTTTTTCACTATCAGTTTCTGCATCTTCCGGATAATCAGGAATAGCAAAACCTTGTGATTGCAATTCAGCAATAGCTTCTTGTAATTGCGGAATTGATGCACTAATATTTGGTAATTTAATAATGTTAGCCTCAGGCTTTTTTGCTAAATCGCCTAATTCTGCCAAGGCATCATTCACTCGCTGATCTTCTGTTAGAAAATCAGGGAAAACTGCTAAAATTCTTGCAGACAAAGAAATATCTTTCGTTTCAACTGCAACACCAGCCGAGCTTGTAAAAGCTTTAACCATTGGCAAAAATGATTGAGTTGCCAAAGCAGGTGCTTCATCTGTAATTGTATAAATAATCTTTGTTTCTTGTGATGCCATCTTAATCAAATATTTGTGATCCTATCGCATTAGGATCGGATTTATAAGGATGACAAATTTATGCATTTGAACGGATAAAACCTGCTCAAAACTTGATTTTTATACCTTGAAATTTACTTTTGAAGTAGCTTCAATAAATTTATACCAACATTTACTGACCAAACGGTATTGTAAACCTTTAAATCTGCTTGATTAATTGGTGCTAAAATGTCTCGATTATATTCCATTTCTAACCACAAAACGTTATTAAAACTGAGTCCTGCTCCGCCAACTGCTCCAAGGTTAAATTTAGCGTAGTTTTCATAAGTTAATCGTGCTCCATTTCCAAATGTTTTCGCTTCGAAATAGGACAATTCGCTTGCTTGTTTTTTGAAGAGATAACCTGTTGTTAGACCAACATAATTGTAAAATTGAACTTTTTTATTCGTCCCCCATTTTCTCATCAAATTCAAATCAGCAGAAACATAATGATACTTTTGTGCGCGCTCTTCACCTGAGTAAATGAAATGATGACTTACGAAGCCCTTTGTTTCAACCCCAGCTTTGGTTCTGAAAGTCCACTTCTCTGCCAATCTAAAATCTGCGAAAAGATCAATTCCAGGTGACGCTAACCTACCTTCAATAGACCTTGCCAAACGCTTTGGAATACCTAGTTCCACATTTAAGTGTCTTGAAAAATTCATTTTGGGTTGAATTCCTGCCCCAGTAAGTTGCGCATTTGCAGCTTGAAAGCAACATAAAAAAGAGAACGCTAAGCAGCTTATTATAAACTTCATATCATAAGAATTTTGGATAGGTAGATCATTAAAAATAGATCAACCTTTAGGTTTTGAACCATTAACGGAAACAATCTTATTTTATTGTAATTTACATTACCACTGATAGGAAATTTGAAATTGACTTAATACAATTCCTCCGTTGGTTTTTCTTTGGGTTTTTTAGGATCTGGAACAAAACGAATTCCAATGGTATTAAAACGCAGTTTATTTAACGGTATGCGATAATCGGGAGTTTGATGTGGAGCTTGATTATTGAATAATTCAAATGCGAAAAGATCCACCGAAGCAAAAAAGGTCATTGAAAAACCTTTATATTTTTCAGTAATTTGCGGTTGATATTTAAACTTGACGATTGGATGATTAGTATTAATCATTGTACCGTCAATATCTAATGCAGGACTTGCACCACGGACTAAAGCAGTTAAACCTGCGCCTATTGAATTCGTGATTTTAATGGTAGGAGACGGATTCCAATGCACATCTATATAATGATCAAACCGCACCATATGATAATTTGATTCAAAGGTAAATCCATCAAAAAAATTAACAATTGAATCCGCATCTCTAGTTGAACTCTCCCGATAGAAAAATTTCCCTTTACTGGTAAAATATTGATAGCCCAACTCCAAAGAATAGCCTAATGTTACTTTTCTGGGATTCAAAAATTGACCGCCAAAACTTCGCCCCATAATACCATGCGAAACGGCACCTAACTCACTTTGAATAGAATAAAAATCATAGGTTTCGTTATCATTATAAACCAAAACATTAAAATTATACTCTTCTTCTGTTTGAATAAATCCTAGTTCATAACCAGCCCCAACAACAAATTGCCCCCAACTTTCTGAAGCCATATGAAGTATTAAAACCAAAAAAGCAAACCTAAATTTTAATGCCATTATGGTTAATATTACAATAATTTATTGAAAACTCAGCTTATAAGTACGCTGCAATTTCTGATCTATTTCACCTGCAGAAAAATTTCGAACGAATCGATAATACTCTTTTCCTTCAAATAAAATGATTAAGACAGGAATAGTGAACACGTTAAATTGTGCTGCAATTTCAGGTGTTTTTTGAACCTCAATAATTTCAAATTCGAGTAAAGGATAGTTCTCTGAAAAGTGCACTTCCATTTTTGGCAATAATGCGGCACAAACTCCGCAATTTTCGCCTTTAAAATAAATTGCTTTATTCATCCCTCATTAATGTTTCCGCCACTCTTAAATCAATTGGGCGTGTAATTTTTATATTCTCCTCGTTTCCTTTAATCAAATGAATTTGATTACCATTTTTTTCAACAACACTTGCATCATCTGTGAATTGATCAGAATAATCAAGTCCATATGCTGCTTTTAAAATTTTACTTTGAAAACACTGCGGTGTTTGAACTAGCTTATAATTATTACGATCGACAGCGACAGATGCACTTGATTCAACCTTACGAATTGATTCACTAATATCAAACACTGGAATTGCGGCACCTTTATCTAGTGCCATTGCAAAACAATCATTAATTACTCTGGTTGAAACCAATGGTCGTACAGCATCATGCACACCAATAACTTCACCTTTTGCAACAGCAAGTCCATTTTTGACAGAGAAAAAACGTTCCTTACCACCTTTTACAATGGCATGCTCTACTTTAAAATCGTTCTTTTTACACAAAGCTTTCCAATAATCGATTTGATTAGCTGGAAGCACCACAATAATTTGAATGTTAGCATCAAATTGATAGAATTTTTCAATGGTATGAAACAATACTGGACGGCTATTAATATTTAAGAATTGTTTAGGAATAGCAGCCCCCATTCGTTTGCCAATACCTCCTGCACTAATTATTACCGTCTTTTCTATCATTTGGGATTATCTATAAAAAAACCGCCGAGTTAGAGATTCAAACGAATCGACTTACTTCGGCGGTTTAAAATTAGTTAAAATTCCTGATTATTAGATGATAAGCATTGCATCACCGTAAGAATAGAATTGATATTTTTCTTTTACAGCTTCTTCATAGGCTCTTTTTACAAAGTCCAAATCAGAAAACGCAGCAACCATCATCATTAATGTAGATTGTGGCGTGTGGAAGTTTGTAATCATGCAGTTTGCAATAGAAAACTCATATGGAGGAAAGATGAATTTGTTTGTCCATCCGCCAAATGGTTTTAAATAACCATCTGTAGATACACTTGATTCAATTGCTCTCATACTTGTTGTTCCTACAGCACAAATACGTTTTTTATTTCTTTTTCCGTCATTTACCATATCCGCAACTTCTTGCGTGATTTCGGCTTGTTCAGAATCCATTTTATGCTTCGTTAAATCTTCAACGTCAACGGTACGGAAAGTTCCTAAACCAACGTGAAGTGTAAGCTCTGCAAACTCAACACCTTTAATTTCTAGGCGTTTTAATAATTCGCGGCTAAAGTGCAATCCAGCTGTTGGTGCAGCAACTGCTCCTTCATTTTTCGCATAAATTGTTTGATATCTTTCCTCATCTTCAGGAACCACATCACGCATTCCCTTAATATATGGAGGAATTGGAGTTTCACCAAGTTCAGTAATTTTTTGTTTGAATTCTTCGTAAGAACCGTCAAACAAGAAACGAATAGTACGTCCTCTTGATGTTGTATTATCAATTACTTCTGCCACTAATGAATCATCATCAGTAAAATAAAGCTTGTTACCAATACGGATTTTTCTTGCTGGATCAACCAATACGTCCCACAAAAGACTTTCACGGTTTAATTCTCTTAACAAGAAAACTTCAATTCTTGCACCAGTTTTTTCTTTATTTCCATACAAACGTGCTGGAAAAACTTTGGTGTTATTCATTATCAAAACATCACCTTCATCAAAATACTCCAACACATCTTTAAATAGTTTGTGTTCGATTGTTTGCTTTTCACGGTTCAATACCATTAATCGCGACTCATCACGATTCGGATTCGGATGCTTTGCAATTAGATCTTCTGGTAATTCAAAATTGAATGCTGATAACTTCATACAGTATGTCTAAATTTTTAAGAGGACAAAGTTAACATTTATAAATGTGAAATAAAACTGATAATGAATCCAAATTACGCAACTACAGGAAAGAGTTGCGCAATTTGAACTCCAAACCCATGCTAACTGGCAATTAGCATAGCTTTCTCAACCAAATTTAAAAATCCAATTTTACGCATATCATCTAAGCTAATTGTCGATTTTGCCAATATCATGACCTCTTCGAGTGAATAATCGTTGATATATTTTGATTTACGAAGGATTAATGAGAAGGCAGCAACTGCTGCTGAAAAACGAAACTCCTTTGAATTTTCATTCAATGACTTTGTTGAATTTTGAACGGTTAATTCAATTAGTTTACTTTGATCTTCATCTGGTTTTTTATAACGCAATTTAACCGTTGCAAACTCTGCTGAATTATTATTTATTTGCTGCTGATATTTTAAATCATTCGCTTTAGCTGTTCCTGGAACAATTTCATAAATAGCAGTTACAGTATGTCCTGCTCCAAGTTCGCCTGCATCTTTTTTATCATCCGCAAAATCCTCAGCATTCATTAATCTATTTTCATAACCAATTAAACGATACTCAGAAACAAAATTAGGATTAAACTCTACTTGAATTTTCACATCTTTTGCAATAGTAAACAAAATACCTGCTAGGTTATCAACCAATACATTATTGCTCTCTCCAATGTCATCAATGTAAAAGTAATTTCCATTACCATGATCTGCCAAGCTCTCCATTTTAGAATCTTTATAATTCCCCATTCCGAAACCTAAAATGGTTAAGTAAACACCTAAATCACGTTTTTCCTCAATCAATCTAGTAAGTTCTCCACCAGATGATCTTCCAATGTTAAAATCACCGTCAGTTGCTAAAATGATTCTATTGTTTCCGTTTTGGATAAAATTTTCCATGGCTTGATTATACGCCATTTCAATTCCGCCCTCCCCATTGGTAGACCCTCCAGAAGATAAATTATCAATAGCCGCAATTATTTCGCTTTTATTTTCACATGAAGTTGACTCAAGTACGAGGCGTTCATCCCCAGCATATGTTACGATTGAAACTTTGTCTTTCGTGTTTAACCTATTCACCATTAATTTGAAGGATTTTTTAAGTAATGGTAATTTATTTTGATCCTCCATTGAACCAGAAACGTCCAATAAAAAAACCAAGTTAGAAGGAGGTAACTCCTCAATTGGCACCGTATAGCCTTTTAATCCTACATGCATCAATTGATGATCAGAATTCCAAGGGCACTCTCCCATTTCAGTATACACCGAAAAAATATCCTTTTCAGAAGGAGTTGGGTAATCATAATCAAAGTAATTTATAAATTCCTCAGTCCTAATAGCATCTACAGGAGGTTGTTGACCTTGATTTAGCATGCGGCGCACATTTGTATAGCTCGCATTATCTACGTCTATCGCAAAAGTTGAAAGCGGATTAACTGTTGGTGAGAGAAAATCATTTTCTGCCATATAATCGTACTCTTCAGTATTAAAATTCTCTGACATTGGTTCTTCTATCATCATAATTTCACTTGCCTCCCCCTCTTCATAATAATCGTCATCCGTTTCGGTTACCATATCATATATTATGTGATCTTCATTTGACTCTACATTAATATCTGCCTGGTTAGAATGACAAGATGCAATTACGAATAAGCCTAAGATATAGGTTGATATTATAATTTTTTTGGTTTTCATTTTTTTAGATTTTAATGTTTTAATTTTGGTTGATTGTCTCAAATTTCTGGGCTGATTTGAGCTATTTGCTTTTATTTTTGCTTAGCTTAATTTTTAGAATTAATAGGATAACTGTGATTAAAACTAAAAGGGGCCAAATGCTAACGAGGCCAACGAAAAACCAAACTGTTCCTTGCCATCCATTGTAAAAAGCACTTTCGAATTTATTATCAAACTCAACTGGCACATGAATTGTGCGATAATAGGTTAGATTAATAGTCGCATATTTTACGCTACCAGAAAGATATTTGAGTCTACCTTCATACGATTCTATTTCGGCTTGCAACGCATTTATCTCGCGTTCAACCTCCATAATTTTGGCAATCGTTTCTGCTTTGTCCAATAAGGCAATAAATCTTATTTTCAATTCTTTTTTAGTATTGATTCTTGCCTCCACGTCTACAAATTCCTCCGTAACATCATCTACCTCAATAGTTTTAGAATCAAAACTGCCAACACCCATAGTAATTGCATCCATAAACGGATCAAAATTGTTTGCCGGGACACGAATAGTTGTGGTTACTGTTTCTTGATAAGACGTGCTGTATTGTTCTTCATGTTCCACATAGGCTTTAAATGCTTTCACGGCTTTTTTGACAATACTTTTGCGGGCATCTATACTATCCGTTTCAAAACTTAGAGACGCATTTTTAATTAATTTACGATCTAACGCCATTTGATCTTCCAAGTCATTATTCGCTCCGTCGCCGCTTGGAGCCAAGTTATTACTATCCGATTGGTAATTTAGTTCCTGAGATACATAACTATCTTCTGCGCCAAATGACAATTCCTCTGCATATGCATTCATATCACTTTCAGACATTCCTCCGCCGCACGAAGTAAAAAGCAATGTTGCGATCACCAAGCTGGGTACTATTTTCCTGTTCAATTTCATATGATTGATTTTTTTATTTGTTGATTTATCCTGGAATTGACTTGAAGGTCACCTGCTTTAATCTTTTTTTTTTTAATTTGGGTGACCTTTTAATTTTTTAAGGATATATACTATTAGTGCTTGTGACCATAGACCAAGAAATAACAACTGGAATTGTTGACCGAATTCGTGCTAGAGATCGGAATACACTGACCTCCGTCTATAAAGATGCATATCCAATGGTAGAAAAATATATTCTAAATAATAGTGGTTCAAAAACTGAAGCGCAGGACATTTTTCAGGATGCATTATATGTACTGATAAAAAAAACTGCAGATAAAAACTTTGAACTGACTGCTAAAGTGAGTACTTATTTGTTTAGCGTAGGAAAAAATTTATGGTTAAAACAATTAGCCGTGCATAAAATTGACGCCAAAGAACTAGCTACTGAAAGTGAATATGATGATCCTGTTAATGAAGATGACACAGTACGCCTATCAAAAGTAAAGCACATGCAAGCATGCATTAAAGCCTTGGGGGAACCTTGTAGCACAATTATTACGCAGTTTTATTTTTTAAAAACACCAATGAAGCGAATTGCTGAAATGCTACATTACACAAATGCTAACAATGCTAAAAATCAAAAATACAAGTGTTTTATGCGGCTAAAAAAAATGGTATTGGGCACTCCTAAACAAAGCTAATGGAAGAACGGCAACATATCGCATTGTTTGACCGCTATCTGAGTGGAGAAATGGATGCTGGAGAAAAAGATGCCTTTGAAGAAAGGTTAGCACATTCTGAATCACTAAGAAATGAGCTCAACGAATACCAACAATTTTCAGCTGACATTTATGATGGAGGAGAGTATGGCGCAATCAAAACAGAATTACAAACTATACATAATGATTTGTATGGCAAAAAACGATCGAAAATACTCCATCCAAAATTTTTAATACCAATTGGAGTAGCGGCAACAATTGCATTAGTTTTTATGATCAGTCCGTGGGGAGGAATGAATGATAGTTCAACTGCTGAAAATAACATTTATGAACCACTTGCAAATAATGTAGAAGACAGTTATGCCGAAGAAAATGATGATGTAATGCAGGATTTCGTAACTGAGACTGAGGGTGATGGGTATTTAGATTCATCTCAGTTAAATTCTGAAGAAATATTGTTAATTGACTCAATGCAGGTTATTGATCAATCTCCGCACGGCACAGCCTTTTTAATATCAGAGGACGGTTTTTTTCTTACCTCAAAGCACCTAATTGAAGGACAAAAAATCATTGATTTACAACAAAAAGAACTTGGATTAACGTTTGAAGCAGAAGTTATTTATAGCGATTCAATATTAGATTTTGCAATTTTGAAAAGTTCAATAAAAACAGCTTTAAACTTTGAAGCCGTTCCTTACGAAGTAGTAAGGGAGGCTCCAGAATTAGGAGATGCAGTGTTTACATTAGGTTATACGAAAAAAGACATTGTATATACACAAGGAGTGGTAAGTTCGGAGACGGGCTTTGAATCCGACTCCATTTATTTTGAAGTTTCACTACCTTCTAATGCTGGGCATAGTGGCGCCCCACTTTTTAATGAAAAAGGAAATTTAATAGGCATCATTACTGCACATTTATCTGATAAGCAAGCCGTAACTTATATACTTAAGCCTGATTATATCCAAAACCGCTTGGACAACCTTTCTGACTCACTTTCGATTGATTTATCCACTAATTATTCAAAAAGAAACACCTCAACAAAGCGCTTAATCAAGCTTTATCGTCCTTTTATTTTTGAGGTTCATTAAAATTTACACACTTCGTAAAACACTGAAAAACATAGGCTTTAATGTCTAAACTTTTCATTTTTCAAAAAATAATTTGATTCCTATTTGGTTTTACGAATAAAAATACCATACATTTGTAGTGTACTATTTCACTAATACACCTAAACAAATTTAAAATGATAGCGTTTAACAACTTTAATTTTGCGTATCACAAAAAGTTTCCGCTCTATGTTGATCTCAATTTAGAACTGTCTCCAGGCAAAATATATGGCCTATTTGGAAAAAATGGAGCAGGAAAATCAACTTTGCTAAAAAACATCACAGGACTTAATCGGCCCGTTACAGGTACAGTAAATGTCAATAATCAAACACCACATAAAAGAAAACCTTCTTTCTTGAGTGACATTTATCTAATCCCTGAAGAGGTTTATATACCAGCTATAAGTCGCGAAAACTATATAAAAACATATGGTAGTTTTTACCCTAATTTTTCAAGAGAAGAATTTCTTTCTTATTTGGAAGAATTGGATGTTCCGGAAACTAAAAACCTAACAAAACTGTCATTTGGACAGCAAAAAAAGTTCATTATTTCTTTCGCTCTCGCTTGCAATACGAGTGTTTTAATTATGGATGAACCTACTAATGGTTTGGACATTCCTTCAAAAAGTGAGTTTAGAAAATTGATGGCAAAAACTATGAATGATGATAAAATCTATATCATTTCAACGCATCAAGTAAGAGATTTGGATCATATATTAGATCATATACTCATTGTAAATGCTGGACAAATTGTATTGGATGCTAGTGTTTACGAAATATCTAAAAAATTATCCTTTAACTTTTATACCAACCCACCAGAAGAAGGAACCACAATTGCCGTTGACGAGACAATTGGCGGCTATTCTGTTATGGAAAAAAATGTATTAGATGAGGAAACAACAATTAATTTGGAATAACTCTTCAATACTTCAATCATGAACACAACATCTATTACATCACTTTTTAACTAAGCCATATTATGTACGAAATTTTCAATTTAAAACGTTTTTCACTTTCACTTCGTAGATTATTCGTTGAAAAAGGCATAAAAATGATTGGGAGCATCCTCATCATTCTATTAGTTATGATACTTTTTATGAATATTGAATTTGCCCCTGGTTTTTATACAGAGATTCGATTATTCTTTTTGATTCTTGCATTAATGTTTGGTCCTGTACTTTATATGGGAATTGTTGCAAATGAATTCACCAATCATTCAAAAGGGATATCCTATTTATTAATGCCAAACTCGGCTTTTGAGAAGTGGTTATTAAACAATGTGGTGGTTGTTGCATTATACTATGTGGTATTTGGTTTACTTTTTCGATTGGTAGACATTTGGATGGTTGGTCGTTTAACAACAGCATATAATTTACCTGAGAGCGTTTTATCGATCACAGAATTTACTTCTGACGGGTTTGTTATCGCCACTATAATAGGTACGGCAATTTCCCTAGGAATTTTATTGGGCTCGCATTACTTTAAGAAAAACAGTATGATCATTTCTTTGCTCATCATGTTTGGTCTACTAATAGTTGTGTTTTTTTTAGATTATGCATTCGCCAATATTTTATTTGATGGTCTGGTTCAATTTGGAAATTCGGCACCTTTTGGTCCTGTATCAATCACGGATCCTACTTTGGCAGTTGGACGTTATGACCTAGCTTTTTCAATTACGGTAAAACAATTAATTACCTATACATTTGTGCCCTTAATAGCAATGTTGTCATTGACCTATTTTGTCCGAATTAAGGAAAAGCAGCTATAATATGGAATTCAAACAAAAACAAACCATATACCTCCAAATTGCAGAAAGTATTTGCGAAAAAATTGTGGGCGGTCTATTGTCAGAAAAAGAAAAGATTCCGAGCATTCGATCCTTGGCAGTAGATTTAGAAGTAAATCCAAACACAATACAACGTACCTACGAGCATTTACAATCTGAAGGGATTATATACACTCAACGCGGCTTAGGTTACTTTGTATCTGAAGGTGCAGCCATTAAAATCAAACATACTAGAAAGACAAAATTTCTAGAAAAAGAATTACCCAATTTATTTAAAAACATGTCATTATTAGACATTGACATTGATTTGATTGTAAAGAAATATAAAGAATTTAAGAAATAAAAAAGAAGCAATGAAAACAAGTATTAAACTATTACTGGGACTTTTACTACTAATTGTAGGCGGTCTTTTTTATGCCAAATATGAATTAAAACAAGAT
Organism: uncultured Crocinitomix sp.; assembly: GCA_937136425.1. Classification (GTDB taxonomy): domain Bacteria; phylum Bacteroidota; class Bacteroidia; order Flavobacteriales_D; family Crocinitomicaceae; genus Crocinitomix. Next base: position 75,233 of record CAKZON010000044.1, on the reverse strand, counting down.
TATGAAACACTTGACTTTAATGACCCTTTTATAGGGTTTGAAAAAATAAGTGGGCTTGATTTTTCTCATGTTAATATAGTTGGAGGCAATAGAAGCCATTTATATATAGAACCTGCTGATGCTAATAATTTGCTAATAGAAAAAGGAGGACTTGAGGCTATTACCTATGAAATTAACAATGATACGCTTCAAATTGTGTATTCAGATTCTTATACACAAGATCCAACTAGCAATACCAATTATTGGGGAACGAGAGAGCGTTGCTCAGTTATCATTCAATATAACTCTGTTAAATCAATCGTTGCGCGTGACGCGTCAATAGGAATGGAATTGGATGAGCAACCTGCATTTAAAACACATCTTTATGGCATGTCTAATCTAGAGTTGTTTACGAATCTTGCATCATTGAAAGAACTATCAATTGCGTCTCATGACAACTCAAAACACCGCATAAATAGCAGAGATGGAATTGACAAATTAGCTTATTTAAACATTGCATTAACAGATCAAAGCCTTGCAGAACTACACCGCATATCAGTGGACAGCAGCAACATACAATTAGATTCTAGCAGTAGAATATCAGCTGACGCGCATTTTTTTAAAAATTAGTGTTACTAAATAAAGATTTTGACTTACATGTATAAGTTTTAACAAAAAGTAAGAATACGTGTAACTTTTTAGCCCGTTATTTGTCTAACCAATAGTACCAACCCAGTGAAATTAATTTTTGTGTTTAAAAACTTATTTATAACCCTTATTCTAGTAGGCTTATCTGGCTCAATTTTTAGCCAGAGTATTACTGGTTTTGTCATGGATGAGGAAAACAATCCTTTACCATTTACAAAAGTCTATTTAAAAAATTTCTCAAACACAGGAGCCAATACAGATTTTGAAGGAAAATATTTCTTTGGATGTGACATGGGAACCTATGACGTGGTTTACAAGTGTGTTGGATTTGAAGATTTGGAAGTAAAGGTGACTGTAGACAAAATTGAGCCTACCGTAAAAAACGTTTATTTAAAACAAGAAGAAACCGAACTTAACAAAGTTGAGGTTAGAACCAAAAAGAAAAATATAGGCTGGATGATTGTTCAAAATGTGATCGATCATAAAAAAGAAATGATTCAACAAATGGACGCTTATTCATGTGACATTTACATTAAAGGAGTTGAGACATTTGAGAAGAAACAAAAAAAGGCTTCGAAAGAAGACGAACCAACAGGAGAAAAGGATTTATTTCAAGAGCAGAAAGATGAAATTGCTAAAAAACTTGAAGGAGAAAATCGTTTAAATATGGTTGAAATTAATTTGACCAAACATTTTCAATATCCTAATGACATTAAAGAAATTCGCAACGGTTATGAAAAAATTGGGCGCCCAGATCAAATCTATTTCCAATCTACCACTAGCGGAGAATTTAACTTTTATGAAAGTCTTATTCGTAAAGATGACCTTCATTTAACGCCTATTGTTTCTCCTTTGCACCCATCAGGAATTTTATCCTATAAATACAAATTAACAGCCATTACTACCACTCTTGATAATGATACCATTTACACGGTGCAAATCTCTCCGCGATCAGTTGGAACATCAACCTTAAAAGGAGAGCTATATATTTTAAAAAGTGAATGGGTTTTAACTGGTGTTGATTTATCCATGCATAAAGGAAACCTAAAAAAGTATGATGATTTTAGAATTGTACAAGAATATAAAAAGAACGATTCCTTATGGTTAATGGAAAAACAACTTTTTGAGTACAAAACAAAATACGGTAAAGAAACTGTGAAGGGTGTTACTCAAGTTGTTTATTCAGATTACATTATCAACCCTGTTTTTGAGAAAAAGTATTTTTCAAATGAAGTTGGAATTACTACAAAAGAGGCTTATGAGCGCGATACTACTTATTGGGATGAAATACGACCGATTCCATTAACGGTAAAAGAACAACGCACAAAGTTTGTGCAAGATAGCTTAAAAGCCATATACACCTCTGAAACGTATTTAGATTCAGTAGATGCTGTTTTCAATAAAATAACTGCATTAAAAGTACTTTGGTTTGGTTTTCAGCATAGAGACAGAAAGAAAAAAACGCAATGGTATTTATCTTCTGTTGCAGATGTAATTGAACCCATTAACGTTGGCGGAATTCGTTTTGGACCTGGTTTTGAATATTTCAAAAAATGGGAAAACGAACAATGGGTTGATTGTTATAGTGATTTTACGGTTGGATTTAACAATGCTGATATTAGAGGTAGAGGTCGAGTATACCATTTGTACGATCCTAAACGCTCTGGTAGATATTTAGTTTCCTTTAACCGAGATGCTGCATTGATTAACTGGAACAACAATATTTTAGATATGGCTAATCGTCAAAATATCTATTTAAATACTGCTGGAACGCTTTGGCATTCAATTGAAATTGTTAATGGACTTTATTTGGGTACAATGGCGCGCCTAGAACATAGAGCTCCGTTCAGTTTAGATTATAAATTTGTCACATGGTTTGATGATCAATTAGAAAACGGGCCTCCAATTCAATTTGAAGCTTATAATTCGTTTAGAACTACCTTTGATTTATCCTACACACCCGGTCAAAAATACATGAGTGAACCGAATAGAAAAGTTGTGTTAGGAAGCCGTTGGCCTACCTTCACTGTTTATTGGGAAAAAGGTTGGAATGGCCCATTTGAATCTGTAGTTGACTTCGATTATATTAGTGCTACAGTGGAGCAAAGCTTTCAAATTGGTACAATGGGACTTTCAAAATACCTTTTGAAGGCTGGTACATTTGCGAATCAAGACAGTGTTTTCCTTATTGATAAAAAATTCTTTAGAAAAAATGATACGCAAACATTCCTTCGCTTTTTATTCGTAAATCCTTTACAGAATTTTCAAAATTTAGATTCTACTTATCAAACCCAAGAACTTTATTTAGAGGGGCATTATATCCACCACTTTAACGGGGCTATTATGAATAAGATTCCATTCATGAAAAAGACAGGCATTAAAACATCCTTTGGTGGTGGTTTTATCTACTTACCCGAACACAATAATTACTTTTATACGGAAGCCTTTTTTGGTGCTGAACGCATCTTTAAAATAGCTAGAAAAAGGTTGCGCTTGGGGGCATATGCCATTTTTAGTGTCGCCAGTAATCAATTCGCACTGCCAAAAGAAGATCAACCTAAAAATTTCCAATTCAAAATATCATTTGATATTATGGATGAACGTGATTTGAAATTTAATTTTTAAAGCAGCTACTATCCTCCCGATTCTGGATGGAGATAACGATCTTGATTTGGATCAACACCATAATCTGCGTTGCGCTTTGCCTTTTTATAATAAGTTTGGTTTAAATTTATTTTACGTGCTACTCCATCTGGTCCCAAAATAGACACATAATCAAAATAAATAGCTGTTCCTTTTTTAGCTTTTTTAAAGGCATTTTTAAATTCTGCTGTAATGTTTTGATTGGAATTGGTAAAAGTATTTTTTCCAACCTTTATGGACCATTCCGTTAAACTGAATTTGACATTTGTCAAGTGCACATCCATATCATACCTAATAGCAAAACGTTTTTGTGCAAATAAGTTCATTTCTTTTACGTGATTAAAATCTGAATTGATATCAATCCCTCCTAAATAGACTTTTGGCTTAGGTAATGCTTGTACCCTATATCTCTCAGACCACAATTTTGTGGTATCCTTTCCATTAATACAATTAATAGATAGTATTAAATCTCGCGTGTTCGCATTTGGTTTCACAAAAAAAGTAACCTCGTCTTTCCTAATAATTTCGGCATCTGAAGAGGAAATGAAAACTGAATCACAGGCTTCACAAACAATCAATTCCATCCGATTATTATAACCTCTATACAAGGTTTTAAATTCAACATTACTAATTAACCCTTTAATAGGTTCATTTTGTGCAAAACAAAAAATACTATTTAGCAAAAGTGTTATGATGACTAATATTTTCATTCTAGAATTAAAAGTAAACATTTATTTCTCCAAATAAAGCAAAGAATTGATGATATCCAAAAGCAATTCAGCTTCTGAAATTTGCTTTTCTCATTGAAAAACAATAGATTAGAAGTGACCAAAACCAATTTATGGGCACTTACTACCTTGCATGGAAAATATTAGGAGTGGTTGTATTACTCTTTTTAGCTTATGCATTTTTTGTAGTTAAAAACAAAAAAGAGCAAAGCTAATTGACGCAATTATTCTGTATTAATCAATAAAACTAATTCGCTCTTGATGAATATTGTTTTCTTCATCAATAAGGCGAAGTATGTAAATACCTGCATTAATTCCTAGTTGCTCCAAATCTAAAATCGTATCAGTTCCTTGATAAACGATTCGTCCAATTTCATCTATTAAAGTAATCTGCTTGATATTTGCGTTAGTGCGAATAGACAATGCTCCTTTAGTAGGGTTAGGATAAACAACCACGGATTGTATTGCTATTTCATTGATAGACAAACTGGGGTTATTGCTGTTAATTATTCCCACGGCGTCTAAATCGAATCCTCCACTTTCAAAATCTGTTTTATACGGATCATTAATGATATTACCTTCGCTATCAAAAGTTCCATATTCCGGATTAATTGTTCCAACCACATCAACAACACGGACATATTTTACGTCCATTAAATCAATTCCTGTAGAGTCAGCAATATCTTCTAAATCAAATGGGGTTCCATATCCTTGTCTATATTTTCCTGCAAGGTTATGAATTTCTGTCGCATCTGTATTATCAAATGGTCCTGCTTGCTCTTCGGTTTGTGTATTAGAAATTGAAGGAATTCGAACGAATCGTTCACCATCAGAACTTACCTCAACATGCGCCAATTCAAGATAATCGTCTGAAAAACTATTTTCAAAAACTAAAAAATCATGACCTGGTCCATTTTGAAAAGAATATTCAAATCCAAGGGTAATTGAGCCCATATCTCCCAAGCTAACTACATCTGCACTATTTCCTTCTGCATAGCCCAACGCTGCAGATTCTACTCCGAATGATGCCAATGGACCATCTGGATTTTCAATATCTTCTAATCCTCGTGTAAATGTCACAACCTCTGTTGCCCATTCTACGATTGCACTAGAATCTTTATAAATTGCTGTTGTTCCAGGAATGCCAGCTGATGGTGCAAATTGTCCAAATGTGACAAAAGTGGTAAGGAACAATAATGGTAAAAGTAATTTCATGTATTTATTTTTTAGTACTTAATGTTCAATTTCGTTTATAATAAATTCTAATCTAATTGTTGAATATCAAATCGTTTGCAATTAACCCGGCTTGAAATTCGAATAAAATTTCGCCTGACATATTATAGGCTCTAACGGTGGATGAATTCACATAACCGTTAGCATCAAGACAGAAGAATCGTTCATTGGTTTTATCTAAAATAAATCCAGCAAAAGTATCATAGCTTGACACATCCATAAAAGGAGAGGCTTCATTTGTTTCTGTCAACGTATTGTAACGATAAATTGCATCTTCTTCACCGTTGAAATAATACATCCAATTATTATCATACGCCAAGGAAGAAATTGACATTTCAATTGTCTCAACTACTGTATTTGTAATTGGATCAATGCGCAATAAAGCTGGTGAAACATCTCCATAATTACCACGTGATACTAAATAAATTTCACCTTGATCATCTACAATCATTTGCGAACAATTTATGCGTGTTTCAAATGTTTCTTCAACCATTAAGGATGCCAAATTAATAACTGACATTGTTGAATCATAAACTGGATAATGTAATCCACCAGAATTAGAAACATAAAGTCGGTCATTGACTATTGCTAAACCATCTGGGTTTGCGCCTACTTCGATTAAATCAACTACTGAATTTGTAATTAAATCAATAACCCCAACAGTTCCATCAAAATTACAAACATATGCGCGTGTTCCATGCACTTCAATTTGTCTCGGTTCTCTTGCGTTTATTCCATCAAAAAATGGAATTTGCGCAACTGATTTCATGGTTTTGCGTTCAATGATTTCTACTTGGCTTGAAACATCCACAGCAATTATGATATACTCTTTACCTCCAAAAGAATAGGTTTTAAAATCATTTGCTGTATCTCCTAACCCTCTGCCATTTTCAGACTTAAAAACCTGATTATAAGCTGTTTCCCCATCATAGAAACTCAATGATGCATTGTTTTGCTCAAACAAACCTTCGTTTAATACAACTATTCCTGTTTCGTACTTTTCAGGTACTGCAGGTGGTTCTGGCTTTTTCTTGCAGGCTATTACAACTAAAAGCACTGCTATGATATAATAATACTTCATTTGTTTAATGTATATTTTAATCGTAACTGTACGTATCTTCCTGGCATAGGAAAACTTCGAATTACTTGATAATTTTTATTTAATAAGTTCATTAGTTTAAGGTCAATTTTCAAATTGCTTTTATTAAAATTAAGCATCTTAGATATACCCAAATTAATGTCAACAAAGCCCGGTAAAAGATTGGCATATATGTTTTCATTCAACGAAAATCGATAACCTGAAATTAGTACATTAGAACTAAAAGTAAATCCATTCAACAACCAACTAACCCCATTCGTTGAGCTATAATAGGGAGTATATGGAATTTGATGACCGTAAGTTGGACTTAAAATATTTGTAACATCAATAGAGGAATTGAAAGAGTGATTACTATTAAGTGTTAGTTGAGACTCTTTGATTTTAAAAACCACTAAAGCTCCTACATCAATTCCTCGAATATCAGTTTCACCAATGTTTTGCATACTCCAATTGAAAAGGTCTTTAGTTGGAATTGCAACTATCTTATTTTTCACCCTGTTATAAAATCCATCTACGGTAAATTCGGCAGACCACCTCTTCTTTTCAACTCCATAAGTTAAACCCAAATTAAATAGACTAGCGTCCTCTGGTAACAAACCCGTATTTCCAATAAAATTATAGTACAGATCATTAAACGTTGGCATGCGAAACGTGTTTTTATAGAATGTGCGAATACGGAACGCTGCTTTTGCAAAAGGCCGATAACCTAGCGCAATAAATGGTGAAAATTTCAAAAACTCTCTATTTTGAACTGAAGTAGAATTATATTCATCTCTAATGAATTGTGCCGTTACATTAGCATCTATTTTAAATCTGCTAAAGAGTGTACTTCCGCCAATAACACTATTACTTTGAATCCGATTTGGATCTCCAACAATAGAATTACCTACCAAATTACTTGTAATTAAATCCGTTCCAATATAAACTCGCTCTGCAGGAAAGCGAAACGACCTTGAAAGGATAGTTCCAACGTCTAGATTATCCTGATCATACTCAACATCAATAAACCCATCTAAATTCAAATAAAAAGGATCTAAGTAATTGGTATAATTATCCTGGTAGTTTACATGGTTTTGCCAATTCCACTTATTAATTTGTAAAACATGATTTAAACTTACTCCCCAATCACTATTCCACAACTTCTGATCATTTGATGGATTAAACAACACTGCAGCACCAGGTAATTCTTGTTCGTTTTGATTTCCAAAAACACTTAAAGTAACGTTGTTTTTATCTCCAACAAAACCAGCAACTGCTCGAAATCTATAATTGAATAAGGCTGTATTGGTTCGTGTGTGAATAATATCTGCTTGGTTTTCTGGATGAATGAACTTATACTGACCATTTCCAAAACGTACCAAACCTTGCGCTCCAATAAAAAAACGTTTTCCTAATCTGGTTTGCAGATACAAGCCATTTTCATATGAATTAATGGTAGTTAAATTGGAATAAACTCCTATTCGAAATTTTGCAGGTTGGCTTGCTAATATTGAATTTAATGCAATTGTATTTGCTTGAATATATGCGGTTGCAGACGAACGTAAATCTACTGCACGTCCAGAACTAAAAGCTATCTTCTCTAAACCAAACAGTTCAAAACTCGATAAATTTATGACCCCCGTTTGCACATTAGGAACTTGGCGTCCATCCAATTGCACGGCGGTGTGCCCTGCCCCCAAACTTCTAAATGAAAGTGTTTTTACACCTCCTATTCCACCATAATCTCTCAATTGCACACCAGGCACATATTTTAATGCATCTCCAACATCTACAGCACCAAGTTCATCAAACTTAGCCGCCTTTAATTCAAAATGAGGGATGGTTGCACTAATAATCGCCAACCTCAACACACTGTCTTGCTCTGCAAAAACAGGTACTGTTTTCAAGACTCTAGAAGAATCTTGGGCACTTCCAAACAAAACAAAAAGGATGCAATAACTCGTACATATGTTCCTAATTAATTGCATCCTTTTAAATTCTTATTTTAAATAAGCGTTGTTTTATTCAATGACTAATTTTTGTTGTGCAACTTTGTTATTAACTGTTGCAGTAACAATATAAACACCTTTTTCTAAACCTGAAATATCGATTGTATTTGAGCCTGACTGGTAGTTTTGATTCAACACTAATTTACCTTGCACATCCACTATTTTAACTGTTGCATTTTCAGTCAATTCTACCACAAATTGAGTAGTTGCAGGATTCGGGTAAAGTGTTAACTGAGATGTAGTTTCTTCATCAATTCCCCAAACTGCAAATCCAACCTCTGGTAAACTAGGCGGTGTTGCTGGTGCCCATGAAGAATAAGAACAACCGAACCAATCACCATCAGACAATTCTTCTGTAATTCCTGCATTTACAATCCAACCACCAACATTCTCTGCACTCCAAGTGCTCCAGTAATATGGAGATCCACCAATACCTTCTTCACCAGATGCACCATAAACGATATCATTCAAAAACCCACCGTCTAGGTTAAATTCAAGTCCAAACACCTCTGCTTCTTCTAAACCAATCATTACATCTTCCGCTGTAATTGTTTCTGTATCGAATAAGTACCCAAATGTATAAGACTCACCAGGTAACCATTCATTAAAATCAATTACTAACACCGCTTTATTTTCACCTGATCCAAATAGAAATTCAACATCAGACAAAGTAACATCAGCAGAATCTAGAGCAGAAATAGGATTAAATGGGCGTCTTGCAGGCCAAGCATCATAAGAGCAACCAAACCAATCACCAGGATTAATTGTTGTAGAGATTCCCATATTCATTGTCCAATCTGTTAAATTAGTTCCACTCCAAGTACCCCAATAATAAGGATCACCTGCTAAACCTTCTAAACCATTAAACAAAATGTCATTTAAAAAAGGACCTGCATTAACTGTTAAATTTACGTCTGCTGCTGCAATATCATTTAACATAGTTTCTCCGTCTGTTGTTCCATCAAATCGGTATCCCCATGCATAGCTCATAGCTTCTCCTGAAGGTCCAACAACAAAATCAACAACTAAAACTGCAGAATCAGCTCCTTCTCCAACCCAATACTGAATCATTGAATCATCATATTTTGCTGATTCATAAGCTGGAATTGGTTCACCAGGAGTTATTGCTGGATCAAAGTCTGTATAAGAACATCCCCACCAATCACCATTGGCTAATTCCTCAGCTAATCCATCATTAGACTCCCACTCTGTGTCTGCTGTTTTACTCCAAATCCCCCAATAATCAGGATCTCCTCCTACACCTGAGTGCGCATTGTAATGAATCTCAGATAAAAAACCACCATCTATGGCGATATCTAGTTTTTCCTCATCTGCAACAATAGCATTTAGCGCGTCTCCACCTGTTACGGCATCTGCAGCATCAAATAAATATCCCCACGCATAAGAAGAATCTGGAGTGTCATCAAGAAAATCTACTACGATAACCGCAGTATCAGGACCTTCTCCAACATAATAAATTAAATCGCTTTGAGTAAACTGGGATTTACCAGCTACTGACATGAGCATAATTGCTCCAAATAATAATACTTTTCTCATTCTTTTAAATATTTGGCTCGGTTCATTTTTTTTATGAGCCTGATTAATAAAAAGAATAGAAACGAAGAATAAGCGTGCAGAAGTGCACCACCTAAACTTTGCTTTTATCCCGAAAGCTGTGCTTAAACGCACAATAGTTTATTTGAGATTGGCAGGTCTTCTGACTTACTCCTTGCTTTTGCACCCTTCCCGTATATTCATCTTTGCATTTCAAAAATCTTAATGCGTTGATTGATCAACAGTGGCTATGTACAAAAGTTTTGAAGCTTACAGCTGCGGGAACAGTTCAAGAATTCTTTTATATTTCAAAAAGGCACTTGATTCCCATTTTAATTCCGATTGCTCAGAAACCAAAACTCGGTGCAAATGTAGGGATTTTTTAAGATGTTGGATATTAGATTTTAAAAATTAGTCTTTGTATCTTAAAGACGAATAGTTAGATGTTAAGAATCTGTTTATTTGAATGTTATCATCATTGCCGATTTAACCTATCAAATAAACTTATTTTCCATAGCAAACTTTACTAAGCCTACCACGTTTTTAGAGCCGGTTTTGCTCATTAAATTTTTACGGTGACTCTCAACTGTATAAGCGCTAATGAATAGTTTCTCAGCAATTTCATTCGTACTTAACTCATTACAAATTAACTCCAAAATTTCTTTTTCTCTTCGTGTTAATTTAATTTCTGAAACAACTTTGTCTGAATTAAAACTATTCATAAATATTTGCTGCACATCACCTCCGTAGAATTTTTTTCCGGCAAGAACTTGATCAATTGCTGTAAATAATTCACTTTTAGAGGTTGTCTTAAGCAAATAACCATCTACACCAACTTCTAATAGTTTACGAATATAGACTTGCGTTTCGTGCATGGTAAGCATTATGATCTTCACTTGAGAATGATCTCTTTTAATAATTTCAGCTGCTGAGATCCCGTCTAGTTCAGGCATACTAATATCCATGATCACTACATCAACCGTTTGCTCTTTTAATATGCCCAACACTTCTTTACCATTGGATGCATGTCCAACTATCTTATATTCATTCGGCTCTGTAAAGAAGGAGGCAATCCCTTCTCTAAAAACCTGGTGATCGTCTGCTAAAAGAATTTGAATCATAATGGGATATTAATAATAATAATTGTTCCGCGGCCTATTACCGCATCATAATTTACATTTCCGTTCAAATTTGCAACTCTATTATTTATTCCGGTTAATCCCAATCCTTTTTGATTTGCCAATTCCATATCAAATCCAATTCCATTGTCCTCATAAAGGATATTAAGCATATCATCATTTCGATTCAGCTGCAATTCAACAACCTGCGCATTTGCATGCTTCAATGTATTACTAATTATCTCCTGAATAATAGCATAAATTTCTTGCTCCTTTTTCTTGTCAAATTCAGGTAATGAATCATCCATAAAAAAGTCAACCTCTAATTTTTTAGCCGTATTTAATATCTCAGCCAAATCTTCAAGTGCACCTTTTAGTCCTAATTTTGCAATTCTTCCTGATGCTAAATCATGTGAAATCCGTCTAACATCTTGCACGGCCTCACTGAGCATACCTTCAACTTTATCAAATAAATCACGATTTTCAGATTTCAACTCCTCAATTTTCTGATCCATTAATCCAAAGTGCACCTTAACGGCAGATAATGTTCCTCCTAATTGATCATGCAAATCTTGAGCTATTCTCTCACGCTCCGCATTTTGGCCTTCTAAAAGCGCCGCATAAGACTTTGCCTCTTGCGTTTTAAGCAATGTATCAATTTCTTGATTTTTTATATCTACTTCAAGTGCGGAGAGTTTAGATTTTTGTTTGATGTTTCTCCACCAAAAGGTAATGATGACAGCTATTATTCCTAGAGCGCTTAACAACAAGTAGATTGTTAGGCGGCTGTTTTTATTTTCGATCTGAGCTTTTTCTTTTTCCGATCTTTCAAAGGCCTCTTTTTGTTGCGCTTCTTTGGTTTGATACTCGGCTTCATATTCAAGTATTAGTGCAGCCTTATCAATCGAGAAAGTTGAATCTCGATATTCTATATAATTTTGAAACATTCCTACAGCCGAATTTGGTTGATTCAAGGCAGTATAGGTTTCTGCTAAATTCAAATAGATATAATCCAAATACTCCCTATTACCAGAAGCCACACTTAACCGAAGTGCCTCATTATAATAAAAAAGCGCCGAGTCTATTTTTTCTTTTTCCCAATAACATACTCCGATATTCAATAAAGGTGAAATAGACTGCCCTATCGCTTCCATTGATTGATATTGCGAATACGATTTTTTATAAAGGGCAATTGCTTCATCCAAATAATCTCGATAATAAGCAATGTTTGCCAAATTATTATAAGCACTCGCAGCACCTATTGAGTCCGCTTCTTCCACATAAATCGAAAGTGCAAGTGTGTGATAATATCTTGCACTATCAAATGCTTCTAAGTTAAAATGAGTATTTCCAATATTTGAATATAACCCTTTAAGATATTCAGGGTTTCCTTCTGCCCTCTTAATAGCTAAGCTTTTATACAAATGCTGCATACCTAAGCTATCTTCCCCTAATGACAATAATAGCCTAGATAGATATTCGTGGCTCGTGGCTGCATGTAAATAGTAACCATGTTCCATGCGAATATCCAGCGCATTTGTCAAATAAAATTTAGCAGAGTCTGGCTGACTAGTAATCCGATAAACCTCACCTAATATTGAATAACATTTCGAAGAAAAATAAGGACTTTGTTCAACATATTTAGTGGATAGTAAATTGATTATTTTAGCCTTCACAAATTGGGGCTTATCATATTTTACCTCTGCATAAGTATTAATATATTGTTCAAGACTCAAAGAATCTTCCTTTGCATTACTAGTTATTGAAAATGCAACAAATAATATGAGAAAATAAGTTTTCAAGTGAACGTGATTATTTCTTTTTATCCGGATAAGTATTCGGGTTTGCCGCAACAACCTTCTTTTTATCACCCTGACTATCTGAAGTATACGTAACAAAGAATTCAAACTTATCCCAATCAGCCTGGCTAATATTTAACGTAAAAGTCTCTAAACTTGGATTAGGCTTAGGATTTGCACTTGAACTACTTTTCAATTTCAGTTCATAAATTAAGTGATCCGTTTTGCAATTAGAATTTGCATAAAGAACTTCGCGCATATTAATTCTTTCAACTTCGACATTTGCAGGTACTTGTACAACAAATGAAACTTCTGTTACTTGGTTTGACCAATCATCCAGAGAAGGTACTGACATCCATACTAATGTTTCACCACTCCTATTTGAATTTAATGTTGAAGATTGCCTAATTTGTAAGCTAGAAATTGTCTGTGTATTATAGTTAATAGAGCTTCTATTAGAACCTACCTCATCACATACATTTTCCAAAGTATCTTCATTTATATTTTTATCTTCACTACATTCATGTTTGTTGTCATTAGAACATGAAGCAATGAATAAAGCAATACCGAATAAATAAATTATCTTTTTCATAGTTTTTTTTATAAATTATCACCTCCTGCAGTTTCTGGATGTGTTGAAGTATTTGCAGCTACTACCTTCTTTTTGTCACCATCAATTTTGAACAAAAAATTATCCATCTGATCGCGAAATTGTGCAGGAACATTCACTGAAAAATGCTCAATTCCTCGTTGAGTATAACTAGAATTTGCTTGAAGGATAAAATCCACTTCTACATATTTTTTAGTAACGGTTTTACTCAATACTTTAACTTCTTTAACTTCCTTTCCTGCAGGAAGATCTACCATAACACCAATACTTACAGCTTGATTTGCGACGGCATAAGGTGTATTCGAAAAAATTTCAGCTTGATTCCCCGAAAGGATAGATAATGGGCTTCTTTGTATTTGTAAATCTGATCTTGAATAAGTAGGCATAATTATTTGATTTAATTAATAATTGATTTCTAAAGTACAAATTTATTTCAGATCAACTTTTTATCACTCACCACCAACCATGAATTATTCCCCCCCTGTTTTCAGGGATATATTTTTGGTTATTTCAAGTGGCACTACAACAACGCTTAATCCTCAAATTTGTACCGATCGAAATCGTTAACCGATCCTTATTAAACGAAATAATAAACAAATTAAAAACACATTTATGAAAACTAAATTAACAACCCTACTCACCCTTTTATTACTTATCACAATTGGTAACCAAGCAAGTGCACAGGCACGAGATTTTGATGGTTTATGGGAAGGTAAAATCAACAAAGATGATGGCTCTACAATGGAAATTCAGCTATACATTGAAGATAACAATGTTTACGCTACTTATATAGATTCTGACGGAGATTTAGCCAAAGACCTATCCAAAGAGGTGATTTGGAGTAAAGGGTTTGGCCAACAATTGAATTTTGTTTGGATGAATTCTGGCGGTGTATGGACAGAGACTCAAATATTCTCATTGGTTTGGGTATCTAGCAGCAAATTGTCGGTTTATTATGTCAGACATGTAAGTAATGAATCGGACGAGTTTAATGGAAATACAGACTGGGGTTATACCGGAACAGGATATTTATATCTAGAGTAATAAACAAATAAGATAATTATGAATAATAAAGAACTAATTGAAGCTTTCAAACAAGGAGGGGAAGGTAATTGTGTCTCAATTGCAATAATTAAGGCCGGAATAGAAATATTTGGAATCAATGGGATATTTTCTCATCAATGGGAAAGTGATAATTGTACTGTAATACAACGTGATGGTTTTACACTTTCCATAACTAAACAAGAACTAGAAATTGCCACAGAATCTTCAAACTTCATTTTATTAAAGAATAAAAATGTATTTGATTATGCCAATTTATGCTTTACCATAATGGCAAAACGAGCTCACATAGAGGGCAACGACGGTCAAGAAAACATGACTTTTGAAGAGGCCTTAACTTCATTAAACGAAGGTGAATCCTATTTAGAGGGTCCTCATTGGATAGGGTTGAGACATCATATTAGAAGTGTTGGAAGAAAATACATCTGGCAATACAAAGGAGTCATTGGAGCATCACGTAAACATTGTTTCTTCGCCTCAGAAGGAATTGAAGATAATTATGGAAAAATCGACAACTTAAATCGTTTCGAACGGAGATTTTGTAGATGGTTCCGAATTAATGAAAAAGCTAATTATTAATCCCTAAAAACATAAGAAATGAGTGAATTAAGAAGAAGACAAGCACGCCTAATTAAAAGACAAATTGCCAAAATTTATGGCCGACAATACATTCCTTTGATAACTGGAACCAACGTTCTATCAATTGGAGATATTCTATTTTCAAAACACGACACGAATCCTGTAATTAATTCTTCGGTTTTTAGTGAAGAAAGCACCAAATTTGTTGAAGGAAAAAAGGCGAATCAAAATATCACCTCAAATTCTGGTGTGAACTTATCCACCAAAGTGTCCGGTGAAGCTACACTAACAGAATTTTTTAATGTAAATGAAGCAGGATTAGCCGTACAATTTACGTCTGACAATCAAATGTTTCTTAAGGTAACTGGAATTCGCGAACAGAGTATTGAAAACTTCGTAGCCATGAGAAATGAACTTCTAAAAAAATACACTAAAGGAGAACTTTCGTCAAAAGTTTATATTGTTAGAGGTTTGGTTTATGCTGATAAATACTATTTACAATATAGTGGATCTTCAGGTGGAAGTTTAGCTTTTAACTTAGATGCCGATATTCCTTCTGCTGATGCAGATGTAAATGCTGATTTTTCATTCAAATGGAAAAAAAATGTAGGATATCATGTAGATGGTTCTAACGGTGGAGTTTTAGCCTATCGTGTTTCTGGTGTTCGATTGAAGCGTCATTTAATGCCAAGTGCCATTCAAAATCAAATTTTACAAGGTATTCCTGAAGAAAGTGTGTTGGACAACTTATCTTTTGAGGATCGTAAGGAGCTGTTAGAAAACGAAGCCTTAGAAATTGTTGATTTGACTGCAGAAGTTCTTAATGCACAGGAAGATTATACTGTTTAGAAGACTTTTGCTTTCAACCCTTTTTAATTAAAACTGCGAAAAGAAAAACTCCTTCACCTAATAAATAAGGAAAAGCTGCCCTTGAGGCAGCTTTTTTTTCTATAATTTATTACGCCAAAAATACTCACTAGTGAGTATTTTATTTTGAATAAGGCCTTATTATCTTTGCAGCAAACCAACTTAAATCTAAGTATTTATACCGATTAGCTCATGTCTTTATTAAAAGATGTTCAATATCAATTGCGTTAAACAAAAAATTGATTTGAGCTAATCACCAATTTTATTTAAAAATCATAATTATGAAAACCAAATTAACAACCCTACTTACTAGTTTAGTATTTATTGTTTTATACAATCTATCGTTTGCACAAGCACGTGATTTTGACGGTCTATGGTCTGGAAAAATCAATAAAGATGATGGGTCAACTCTAGAAATCCAACTTTTTATTGAGGATAATAACGTTTACGCCACTTATATTGACTCTGACGGAGATTTAGCCAAAGATTTGTCTAAAGAAGTAATTTGGAGCAAAGGGTTCGGTCAACAATTAAACTTTGTATGGATGAATTCTGGTGGCGTATGGACAGAGACTCAAGTTTTCTCACTCGTATGGGTTTCTAGCAGTAAATTATCTGTTTATTATGTCAGACATGTCAGTAATGAATCTGATGAATTTAATGGAAACACAGATTGGGGTTATACCGGAACAGGATATTTATATCTTGAATAAATTAGACATTCCTTCACCTAATATAATGCGAAAGACAATCTTGAATAAGGTTGTCTTTTGAGTTTAAACCCTAAAATAATTTTTATCCTAACTCCTCTAAAGGATCCCAATAAACTTGTTTGAAATCTACGATTTGATTGTTAACGATTTTATGCCCCTCGGCGGTTAATCGCTCTTCCATTGCAGTGGGCGTTGGAAAATGTGCGGCGCCGGACAACATACCTAGGCGATTGACAACGCGGTGCGCAGGAATTTTAACGGGACTTTTGAATGATGCATTTAAGGCCCAACCAACTAATCGGCTTGAGCGGGCTGCTCCCAAATATTTAGCAATAGCCCCATAAGAGGTTACACGACCTTCTGGAATTAACTCTACTACTTGGAATACGTCTTTGAAGAAATCCTTTTTTTGATCCAACTGAAAATGTTTTTAAACTTGAAGCGTGGTGCGCGGTCTTCTTCTAGTAAATAATCATTCAACAAATAATAAACATTTGGACCAACTTGTGCAAATAGCAACGGTTCAGAATCCATAGCATAAAATTTATTGCCTGGCATTAAAACGAAAAAGCCTCTAAACTTCGTTTCCAATCGACGTTGCTCACTCTTAATTTCGAGTATTGTACGAATAGAATAATCGTCTTGAAACTTAACAGAATCCACCAATTTGCATCTGCTAAAGAAGTATTTATTGGTGATTTGTTTTTTTGAGAAAACACGGTCAATATTTAACCTATTCATATTAACAGTAGTGATTTCACTATTGTTTGGGCTATAGATTTCCACTAAAATCTCTTCCTCAGTTAATTGATCCTGAAAAAACAGATTTTTTATCTCCCCTATGGCTTCATCCGCACATGAAAATCGGATTGAAGACAATTCTTCCTCAATATTAAATCGTTTTAGCTCCACTTTTCTCTTGATTCCTTTATATAATAACGCCTGGCGCACTACAACAGTTGCCAAAAATATAAAAAAAAGAACTGAAATTAGCTAATTCGGAACTTACAATATTTAATTTTAAATCCTTTTGCGGAAAAAATAGTTTCGTAATGAGTACGAATTGATAGGATTTCTCGCGTTGCTTGATCCAAATCTTCTGGCATCTCTTCGTATAAATCCCAGGTATGCTCTATCATATCGTAACCATGCTCTTCAACTTGCTCTAAAGTTGATTCAAATAAAATATCACTATCTGTTTTTAAATGAATGATTCCGCCCGGTTTCAAAAATTGGCGGTAACGATCAATAAAAATTTTTGAACTTAGCCGCTTATTTGGTTTATTAGGTTGAGGATCAGAAAAAGTCAACCAAATTTCATCTACTTCATTTTCTCCAAAAAACGTATGAACAAAATCGATTCTTGCTCGAACAAAACCAATGTTTTTGAGACCTAATTCTCTAACCTCATTTGCGCCTTCCCAAATTCTCGCACCTTTAACATCAACCCCAATATAATTTCTATTTGGATATAGTTTTCCTAAACCAACTGCATATTCACCTTTACCACAACCCAATTCAACTATTATTGGATTATCATTTTTAAAAAAATCAGCATGCCATTTCCCTTTTAACGGAAATGAATCAGCCTGAGCAGTTTCCAGATTGGGTTGAAAAACACAATCCATTGTTGCATTATCTGCAAATCGTTTTAATTTATTCTTTGCCATTTTATAGCATATTATTGATGTTCTGGAGAGTTGCTGTAACCTCTCTTATCAAATCTAATTTAGGTCCTTCATCTCTTGTGCTCCCCAAATATTCTGTTAAAACAATTAAAGGTTCAAAAAGTTGATCTTCTGTCATTTCTCCCTCAATGTTTTCAATAATGGTTATACATTCTAAAGCATCCATCATTTCTCCTTCTGTTCCTGCAGTAACAATCTCTGTTAAATACGGGCGATAATCTAAACCTGAATTCCAAATGGTAGTTAACAACGTGTGACGAATTTCAACAAAACGTTTGTCAACCAAAGCCTTTGCAATTTCTGCAGGAACTTTAGTTGACTTAGGCGTATTTAATAAATCTACGATTTCACTATAAACCGCATCAGAAGGATTATTTGCTAAAGTCAATAAAAGAGGTTCAATCACAGTTTCATTTCCATGCACTTTTAATCCTTGCACGGCTTTAACCTGCTGTTTATCGTCTCCACTTTCTAAGGTTGCCAATAAGTCTTTAACTTTTTTTTGTTTTACCGTTTCTTTTTTCTCCATACTGCCTAAATTATTTTGCAAAGATATCAATTCTTGATGAACAAAAAATAAGCTCTCTATTAAAGGTTATCTAATAGAGAGCTTAAAAATAATAAACCTATAAGCCGGGTTCTGTATTGTAGATTTGCATCTGCAATTCTTGCCATTTATCTAGTCCAGCCGTTACCAACTGGATCAATCCATCTACCCTCCAAGTTCAGCCGAGCTAGCTTCAAGCCTTGGTTTACATGATGTTGCAACTCATAAGGTTTACCCTGCCACTTAAGTCACCTTAAGCGCGGTGAGCTCTTACTTTCATCCACCGAAGTGGATTATCCCTCACAAAGGAGGGCTCACCTTTTCACCCTTACCTTAATTAAAATCAAGGCGGTTTATTTTCTGCGGCACTAGCTGTATTTCACAAGTGAAACCCTTCCAGTTAAGAAGTATGATGCTCTTTGTTGCCCGGACTTTCCTCCTCGACTAAAATGTCGCGGCGACAAGACGGTTTATCAATGGCAAAGATAAACGGATTTAGAAATGTACGGTTGTATGATTGGTTATTCTATGATTATTTGCTCAACAAATACACCATCTACTTGTGTTATATAAATCAAGTAGCTTCCTGGCACTAATTGTGAAACATTTAGAATACCTGTTTCTGCAGACCAAATATCTTGTGTTGTTATTGCACCTGCAAGTGAATAAATTTCAATGTTTAAAATTTCAGATTCACTGACAATATTTATAACGTCATTTGCTGGAACTGGATAGAGGCTTATCTGAGGTTGAATATCAGAAGACTCTGCAATGCTTACATCTCCTAAATAGCGATCTTTATACTCTACACTAGTAATCGTTTCTGTACCACCAACATCTTGCGCAATTACTTGCAAAACTGGGACTTTTTGATCCTTTGCCCACCATGAATAAACCACTTGACTAGGTGTAGGTAATTCAATCCAAGTTGTTACTTCCCCAAAAGAAATACGTAATGAATCTGTAAAGTCCAAAAATGACTTTGTGCGTAAAACCTCAAATGTACCAAAAGGTGTAGTTACTTCTCCCCATCCGTCAACTTCTGAAACTCTTTCTTGATGCCTTCTTAAAATCCCATCAAATGCCGGATTTAAATCAACTTCGAAAAACGAATTAGATTCCCAGGCATCTTCGTAATTCATTGGTAACTCATATTCAACATCTATAATATCGTTTTTTATTGGCACTTCAACACCTGAAATTTCTAAACCAACACCAATAATTTCAACCTTATCTGATTCTATTTTGGTAAACCCTACAGGATTCGCGATAGGGATAAGATCTGTTTCTGGAAAAGCGAAATTTAAAAGTGGTGTATAATAATCTGCCTGGTAATCAGGATCAAACCAACCATTATTAAATATTACCTGATAGGTGAGACTCGCATCATCAATGTCAAAAAATGTATCAATTCTTTGCTCTGCCATGTTCAAAGCATCATAATTCCAATCATAATCTGCTCCAGAAGAAACAAAATCATATTCAAAATCATTAGTAACGCTTACAAGAACCGTATCGCCTCCATCAGGAAAATCAGATGCAGTAATAGTAATTTGACAAAATGAAGAAAAACTTATTAATAATGTTGCAAACAGTACACTACTTTTCATGGTGTTAAATTTTATTCTAAACCTACAACAAATTTTCCATCCATATTTGATAAAGTCAAAGATTCTGACTTGGATTCATTGTAAAGTACGGCATCAAAATCAATGTCGTAGGAAATTAAAGGTAGTTGACCTTCTTCTAAAGCTACTCGTTTAATATTTTCAATTGACACACCTTCTCCTTTGTTTTCCTCTGCATATTCAGAACTGTACCATTCTCCATCTTTATACATTGAAATAACAACACGACCGTAGTTATTTGTTTCGATTGGATACTCTTCATGGTACACCACTTTCAATTCCCAAATTTGTTTACCTCCATTAAAACGAACCAAACGATTCGTTTCATCAACATTGCTATTCTCGTCCATAACACGGTGATTAATACGGTGTACTCCTGTACTTATAGGCCCTCCATAATTTGCATCAGTACCAACCAACAATCCATCAATATACCATTCATGCATTGGGTACGTTACTGCCGAATATAAATGAATAGAATCTTCTCCTCCAACACTACTGAAACCTGAAATCAACTCATTATTCTCAAACCCATTTTTAATGGTAAAATAATAATGTTGATCTCCATTTCCAACATCATTAAATCTAACTGTCTTTTTAAGATAACCATACTCTGCTAACTCATGTGCATCTCCAGGTTTAACTTCAGCACCATCCTCTATCAACCAGAAAAATTGGCTTTGTCCACCTCCAAACCCGCCAAAATCAAATCTAACTTTCGCAAGCTCATTTACCATAAAAGGAATAGTGGAATTATTAAACACTTCCATTTGAGTAGAAGATTGCGGTGTTTCTAATTGAATAAATTCAACTCTAATTTTTTCACTATTCGTAACAGATTCCATTTCGCCATAATAGCTAAATAATCCGCTTTCATTTATTACACCTCTATTCATCACCACAGATTCAAGACCAACACTATAGTCAAGATCTTCTCCATCCACCTGGCCAGTTAGCGTGTAAATAGGGTCATTCCCTTCTGGCAATTCAGGAATAGGTGTTTTATTACAGGCTGTTAGCACAATCCCCGCTAATATCATTACGATATGCTTCATTTTCATCTTCCTCATTTTGCTACTCTAAATATATTATACTTTAATCCTATTGTTAAACTTCTTTCGTTATCAAATACGGCTTCATGATTAGCAGTAAAACCTTGCCCTTCAAAAACGGCATCATTAGTACGATCAAACAAACCATATTCACCTGTTACCTGAAGGCTAAGTCTACTGCTCAACTGAAACTCATAACCTAATGTCAAGTTCAAATCTATTACATCAAAATCTTCAGGAACTTCATTGTTAGAGTTACTTATATATGACTTGCTCCCTAAGAAAACATAATTATTTTCTCTCTCTGTACCAGTAAAGTTTGATGCAACTATTGAATTCGCAATCACCACTTTTGAAAGTCCCATTCCTAATCTTAATTTATGCTTAGGAACAAACTCATAGCCCATATTTATGTTTGTACTTAAACTAAACAATTCGCTTACATTATAGTTTACATAATTTGTTTCTGTTTGAGCATTCTCTCTATAAATTTGTTTTGTCCACCTGCGTCTTAAATCTTCATGATCACTATAGTTCATGATTACATTAACTCCAAAATCGAATTTTCTCAACTTTCCAAACCCATATGTATTATATCCTATTCCACCATAAGCTCTATTCGTCCAAATGGTAGATTCAGATCCATAACCAATTCCTTTCCCTACTCCACCAAGTAAAGCGAAAGTATGAACATTACGTAGTTTAGGCGCTTCAATTGTTGTTAAACTTGCTGTGGTCAATTCTGATGAACTGGGTGTAATTAACGAAACTGGTAAGACCATTTTTTCAATAAAACTGTTGCCAATTCTCGTATTATTATTCTCATCTGCATTATTCACTTCAGGATGCATAGGCTCAAGGCTTCCTGCACTCAAATTATTCAACCCAAAGCTTTGATCAGCAATGTTATTTGGTGTTTCTTGATTTAAAGGTTCCTCTTCATTCGTATTTTGAGGAGTTCTGTCTGAGATTCGATTTACGATATTAGAATTTTGCGCATTAATTGGGTTGACATTAAAGTTTTCAAGATTTGAATGCTCTTCAACCAAGTTTGAGTTAGTAGTATTTCCAGACTCAGCAATCTCACTTGCATTTGGATTTGATTGTCTATCAATATTCTGATTATTATTCAAAACACCTTCATTGTTAACTGCAAGGTTTGTTTGCTCACTAAAACTGTCTTCTAAGTTATTTGCTGAATTCTCATCAATTACACTTGCCTCGTCATTCATCAATTGGACTTGTGCCGTTTCATTGTTTTCTTGGGTAGCATTAAGCACAGCTAACCTAGTTAAGTTTAAATCACCAGAATCATTTGCTATACGTTGCCCAGAAATTCCAGAATTATTTGCTGTACCCGCATAAATGCCTAATAGCGAAATGAGCAATAAAAGTGCTGCAACACCTGTCCATTTAGTGAAAAATGATTTTTTATCTGCGTTATCTAATAACGTTCTAGCTTCATTCCAATAAGCCGAGTTATATTCATAGTGCAACCCTTCTTTTTCAAGTGCTGAATTTGCAGCCCCCCAATATGCAGGACTATAACTTGCTTTTAAATCTTTTGATGCACTCAAAAAGGCATCATCCATTTCTAAATCAGGCTGTGATGCTTGCAAGGCAGTCCAATAAGCACTACTATAAGTTGCCGTAACCTGTGCCGCAGCTTCTTGAAAAGCATCATCCATAAAAGCGTCTCCCAACGACTCTGACGCCAAAGCAAGGCCCGCCGTAGATCCAGCCTGAGCAGCTGCATTACGGAACGCATCATCTAAAGCATCATTTTCTAAACTTGCTTTAGCATCCTGCCAAAAAGATTTATCGTAAGAAGCATTTAAGTCCTCACCCATCTTTTTAAAGCTGTCATCCATATGTTTATTCTCCTCGCTCATTATCTACGCCCACATTTCTCTATTTTCTGAGAGTTTTATTTTATTCACCATTTCACGCAACAATTTTCTTGCATTGGAAAGGTGCCATTTAGATGTTCCGTCTGAAATATCTAATAATTTTCCTATTTCTTTATGTGTATATCCATCAATCACGTATAGGTTAAATACTTTACGCGAAACATCTGGAAGGCGTTTTAACAAGCCCATTAACACATCCATTTCTAATTTTGACCACACGTTGTTTTCTACCGAAGTCACATGAACTTCTAATTCACGGTCGGTTTCTTTTGAATCTACTAATTGAAGGTAATTTTTATTTTTTCTGAATTCATCAATAATCGTGTTCATAACGATTCTTCTAACCCACGCCTCAAATGGTGTGGCTTCTTTCAACTTATCCAAATTTTTGCAAATCTTGACAAAACCTAAATTTAGAATTGAACGGGCGTCTTCCTCATTTCTATGGTACCTCATACAAGTTGGCATTAATTTTACATAACACCATTCATAGAGCTTCTCTTGAGCACGACGATCGTTTTTCTTACAGGCTTCAATTATCTTGTGGTCAATCATACGTTTACTTTTGTTGACAAAAGGACCAGCCGGGCAAGCCCAGCTGGTCTGAATAAGTAGTTTGATTCACTTTATCATAGTAAACCCATAACTATGATAAACTTCTCAAATAATATAACGGGAATTGTTAATTTAGGGTTGGTGAAAATATCACTTTTTTTTTACGCTTATGTTAAAACTATATGCAATGCGGCATGGAAAGGCCGTAAAACCTGGGGATTCGACAGTTGATTTTAAACGGAAATTAAATAAAAAAGGTACTGCTCAAGCCAACCAAATAGGGTATATTTTCCAAAAGGAGGAAATTGTTGTAGATCAAATCATAGCTTCTGGTGCTCAAAGAACACAAGAAACCGCTGAAATTATGAATTATCATTTGTGGCGAAAACCAATTATTTTTGACGATTCGCTCTATTTAGCAAGTCGTGAAAAAATTCAAGAAGTTTTGATAGACAAAGCTAATGGTAACAACATATTACTCACAGGCCATAACTTCGGTTTATCTGATTTTGTTAATTATTTGGTAGGTGATCAGCTAGTAATGTCTACTTCAATGTTAGTGCAAATTAATTTTAACTTTGATGATTGGAAATTGCTTGGTGCAAACACAGGCAAGATTGAGCGAATAATTGAACCACAAGTACACTCTTTTTGAAAAAAACTGTTGATAAAATAATTCTTGGAATAGATCCTGGGACTTCCATAATGGGTTATGGAATTATTCATGTCCGTAATAAAGAACTAAGGCTTATTACTTATGGTGTTATTCATCTTAGTAAGCTCACTACACACCCTGATAAATTAAAGCGAATTTTTGATCGAGTAGATCAACTCATACTGGAATACAAACCAGATGAAATGGCAATTGAGGCTCCTTTCTTTGGTAAAAATGTACAATCCATGTTAAAACTTGGAAGAGCACAAGGTGTTTCAATTGCAGCTGCCTTGCACCGAAATTTACCTTTTGAAGAATACACTCCAAAAAAAATAAAACAATCGATAACTGGAAGTGGAAATGCCTCAAAAGAACAGGTAGCAAGTATGCTCATGCGCCTTTTTAACCTCAAAGAAATGCCTAAACATTTAGATGCAACAGATGGTTTGGCAGCAGCTGTTTGTCACCATTTCCAAGGAGGCGTTGGAGAACATAACAAATCCAAATCTGGATCATGGAAGGCTTTTGTTTCTGACAATCCAAAACGATTAAAGAAGGGTTAGAATATGAATAAGTTTCTTTTCCTTTTGTTTGTAATTAGCCTGAGTTTAAATTCGCTGGCTAATATTGACTATGCTAAATTGTTAGAAATAGCTCAAAACACAGATAAAAGAGAAGACTTCCAATATATTGAAGAATGTGTAAGAGTTGAAGAAAATGAGTACAGCACCTCTGACGCTAAAGAGCTAATAATATATTGTGCTAGCAGAACAAAAGAATTGAATTTCGAATTTTTATATGCTCAATTTAAATTTCAAGAGTCAATTATCAATACTGTTCATGGCGATATTGGTACAGCAATGCAAATGGCTCAAGAAGCATTAGCAATATTCTCAAAGTATCACACACTAGAAGCCGCACGTTGCTATAATACAATGGGAAGCATGACTGCTGGGCTTGGAGACTATACAACTGCTTTAGAATATTTGAACAAGGCAGATCTCATTTGCGAGCATTTTAAAGATGCTCAACGCTATTCTTATATGAGGTGCGACAATATGCTTGTTACGGCTTATATCTATATCCTTGCCAAAGATTATGACAATGCCATTCCTTATTTAGAGGAAGCTGTTGAACTAGGTAAAGAAATTGGATATGACCTTACTGTCAATTCTGCCTATTTAAATTTTTCGGATGTTTACCGACTTCAAAAAAAATATGATGAAGCTTTAGACATGGCTGAACAGTCTATTGTTTTGTCAAATAAAGCTGGTGCTAATAATTTACTTTGCATTGGGCAATATAGAAAAGGACAAATCTACTTTGATATGGGGCAGCTTGATTCCTCCCTCACATACTATCAAATTGCGGAAAAAATTGCTCTTGAACAAAACTTAAACTTAAGGTTACTTGGCGTTTATCAAGCTTGTACGAATATCTACACGGCTAAAAACAATTTTAAAGAAGCTTCAAAGTATCAATCTCGTTACATTGATTTATCTGCTGAAGTGGAGGCCAAAGAAAGAAATTCGCGGTTAGAAATGATGCAGATTAAGTTTAATGTGAATGAAAAAATTTCTCAAATTAACTCACTAGCACTTGAAAACGATTATGAAGCTGATCGCAATAAGCTATTAACCATTGCAATTGTCATAACAGTTGCGGCTTTTGTTCTTTTGATATTCATTATTATTCTAATCTTTAATCGCTATCGGTTAAATCGTAAAATTCAAATTGAAAGGCAGCAAAAAAAGATGTCATACCATCAATTGACTTCCCTAAAATCGCAAATGAATCCGCATTTTACGTTCAATGCTTTGAATTCTATTCAAGATTTGATTTTAAAGGAAAATACGGAAGAATCTTATAATTATATTGCAAAATTTGCTGATCTAATTCGTAAAACATTAAATCATTCTAGCCAAGAGTTTATTGATATTGAAGATGAATACGCTTCATTGCAACTTTATTTGGAATTAGAAAAATTACGTTTTGATAATGATTTAACAATTGAATTTGAAACAAATGAAATTAGAAACATTTTAATTCCACCGTTACTTCTACAACCATTTTTGGAAAACTCTATTAAACATGGGTTGTTCCATAAAGAAGGAGGGAAACACCTTAAAGTGCAATTTAAAATGAAAAAAGACTTAATATGCACCATAAGTGACAATGGGATTGGGCGAGAAGCCTCCCAAGAAATACAAAAAAGACGTATCAAGAATCACACTTCCTTTGCTGTTAACTCAATAGAAGAACGCTTTAAATTACTGAGCCAAGTTTACGGAAATAACTTAGGAGTGACATACATTGACTTAAAATCAGACGAAAAAGCAATTGGAACAACGGTTGTAATTTGTTTACCATACAAACGAAAAACATAATTGTAAAAACGCACATTAATAAGTTTACAAATGACCATACATGACGCAATTATTGTAGATGACGAAAGAAGTGCCCGGGAAATTTTATCAGGACTATTAGTACGCTATTGTCCGCAAATAAACATTGTAGAAAAATGCAAAGGATTAAAAGAAGCTGTTGAGGCCATAAAAAAACACAAACCTTCTTTGGTGTTTTTGGATATAGAAATGCCTAATTACGCCGGGTACGAAATTGTATCCTTTTTTGAAGAGATTGATTTTGAAATTATTTTTGTTACAGCCTACGATCAGTATGCACTTAAAGCATTTGAAATTTCGGCGGTAGATTATTTATTAAAACCAGTTACCATAGAGCGACTTAAACTTTCGGTTGATCGATTTGTTGAAAAGCAAAAGTTAACGAATTCGCATAAATCTTACACGGCGTTAAAAGAAAACATAAACAATTCGCAACTTTCTAAAATTGTGATTCCGCATTTAGGTTCGCAAAAAATAATTCCCATCTCTACTATTCTAGCATTTGAGGCAAAAGAGGCATACTCAACCATTCACCTTTTAAATGGTGAGCGCTATATGGTGAGTAAAAACTTAAAACACTTTGAGAATTTATTGGATGAGAATGGTGACTTTTTCCGATCACATAAATCTTGGTTGGTAAATATTGCCCGTGTAAAAACTTATTCAAAATCTAAATTGACAATTACCTTAGAAAGTGATTTGATTTGCAAATTATCGAAATACAAGAAACCGAACTTTGAAGACCAATTCAAGAAAAGAACTGGCCTGTAGTAGTTTGGTATGAGGATTGCAACTAGT
Organism: uncultured Crocinitomix sp.; assembly: GCA_937136425.1. Taxonomy (GTDB): domain Bacteria; phylum Bacteroidota; class Bacteroidia; order Flavobacteriales_D; family Crocinitomicaceae; genus Crocinitomix. Next base: position 47,375 of record CAKZON010000044.1, on the reverse strand, counting down.
GAAATCAGAAAGTAAAACAAAATTGGGATGATCTCAATTTTAAGTATTTTAATTATCTTCGAAAAAAATATAAAAATGAAAAAGATTTTATTCGCATTCTTATTGAGCTTTGGCTTTATAAATGCAAATTCTCAAATCGTAGAAACATATGGAACTGATAATGGTTACGTTACGGAAAACTCAGTTCTTGATAAAATAGACATTGAAGAAGTAGGTAGGTCCATTCACGTAGCCTCAGTTGAGGAAGGAAAATTACACGTAAGACGATTTTATCGTGGAAAATGGGAAGAATTTGATCAAACACCTATTGACGGAATTTTCAAACTAAAGTCTCTTGAAATTTTTGCTTATAAAGCTGTCCCTTATGTATTTTGTTATTATGACGATAAAATGTCTGTAATAAGAGCTATTGATGATAAATGGGAATTTGTTGGTGAAGAGGATTTTGGTGTAGGTAGTATTCATAATCCTGAATTTTCAGTGATTGGTGAAGAACCTTATGTTATTTATGAAGACAAGGATTATGAAATGATTCGTATGTTTTCATTACTAGATGGAACATGGTATGATGTAGATGTGATGCCAATGGAAGGTGTAAAATCTTACAAATTAGCGGCAAATGTCAGAGGTGATTTGTACATGGCTGTTATGGATGCTAGCGGAATCATTGTAAAAGAAGTAGATCAATTGATTGAAGATGTTAATGAATGGAAAGATTTGACTAAAAAAATCAAATTAGAAGATGTTGCTAGAATTGATGATTTTGAGTTTATAGAGAACAAAGCCTATATAACATATACAACGACAACTGGTCCTGTAATCATTTCATTAGAGGATTTAGGAAAAAAGTGGGAAACAATTGAAGATGCTGCAGATGCGGAAGTACCTTTTGAGTTAGGAAAAGCTGACTATAATTTAAATATTTCAGAGTATTACTTCTACACTTCATTAAGCAGTGCAGGTATTCCTCAATATCTTAAAAACAATAAAAGAGGTGTTTGGGGTGCAGTGACGAATCTTTCTGATAAGAAAGCAAAATCGTTAGCTTCATGTGAATATCGTAATATTATTTATGTTGCTTATGTAGAAAATGGTACGAGTAAATTAATGGTAAAGAAAATTGAAAAAGGAGAATTACCAAACCAAAAGAAACCTGCTCCGACTTCTACAAAAAAGAAGAAATAAGAATTAACTATAGATAAAAAAACGGTTGTACATTTAATATGTACAACCGTTTTTTTGTTTCTTATTGTTTTTATTAAGCCTCTCTAATGCTGCTTGCAATTTCAGCTAATTCTTCTTGAGTTAGACTTAATTTTTCATTCGCAAAATTCATGTCTGCCATTTGGTTAATAGGCACAAGATGAATATGCGCATGTGGCACCTCTAATCCTATAACTGTTACACCAATACGATCGCATGGAAACACAGCTTTAATTTTATGTGCAACTTGTTTTGCAAATACCATCATTTCACCCAACAAATCATCCTCAACATCAAAAATACAATCTACCTCTGTTTTAGGAATAACTAATGTATGTCCTTTTTGCAACGGTGAAATGTCAAGAAAAGCAAAAAATTTATCATTCTCTGCCACAATATGGGCAGGAATTTCTCTATTAATGATTTTAGTAAAGATAGATGCCATTATCGTGTAATTTCTAAGATTTCGAATTGCATAATGCCATTTGGCACCTGAATATCTGCAATTTCACCTACAGCTTTACCTAAAAGACCTTTTCCTATTGGAGAATCAACAGAAATTTTCTTTGCTTTTAAATCAGCCTCATTTTCGGCCACCAAAGTATAAGTTAACTCCATTCCGTTACTTACATTTTTAATTTTAACATTACTTAAAATTAAGGCTTTAGATGTATCCAAGTCTGAATCGTCCAAAACGCGGGCATTTGAAACAACTTGTTCTAATTTATTAATCTTTGCTTCCAATAAACCTTGGGCTTCTTTGGCGGCATCATATTCTGCATTTTCAGACAAATCCCCTTTATCAATCGCTTCTCCAATTTGCTCTGAAATACTAGGTCTAAGAACCGTTTTCATGTGCTTTAATTCAGCTTTCAATTTATCTAATCCTTCTTTGGTATAATAGCTTAACTCTGACATCTTCAATCTTTTTAAAACGTAACAAGAGAGCCCATGTAAAGACTCTCTTGAATAACAAATATATGAAATTAATTTAATCTATCCTAGCATTGAAAGCAGTGTGATAAGACCTTAATTTTTCTTATAAATTATCTAAATCAGGTTTTCTCAACACCCCAAACCATTTCAATATTTTTTCATGCTCCACAAGGATTCCATTTTCATCTGGCACCTCAATTTTCACATGTATAATGTATACACCACCAGCTATTGGAATACTTTGGTGGTTCCGTAAATCCCAATCGATAGAGGTTAATGGATCATCTTTAACAAAGTTTTTAACTAAGGCGCCTTGCATGTTAAATATGTTCACTTCGCAACGCTCAGGTAAATTGGTGATTTTTATCCGATTGTCTCGCTTACCCGCTTCATATTCACTGAATGCATAATAAGGATTTGGAACTACATTAATGTTATCAATTACTGAAACCAAACGGTCTCCATCATTTGTATAAGAAGGGTTATCAAATCCAAATCTATAAAGTGGGAATCCTTCGTTTTCATCATTTACTTTCTTTTCAACATAAGGCTTGTCAATTCTTGCGCTTATCTTCACATCTGAAGCCAGTAAATCTTGATGTTCCGCCAACATTGGTTCCATTACCCAAAGACAGGTTTTCCATGCATTTCTATAGGCCTGTCTACGAGTACTTTCATCAGCTTCAGGCTCTAGTTTTTCTCGTAGCCATTTACCATTATCGTAAGCTGGAGAATTTTCTCCCTCCGCATCTTCACCAAAAACGTAAACATAATGCATTCCACCAAACAAAGGATTATTAGCATTATCAATATAATTTGATGTTGGATTCCAAATCATATCCGCACCATTATCCCCCTTTAACCAAGAGTTTTCAGCAAATATCATATTTAAACGTGCACCAGTATTTACATCCAATGCGTACCCTGGAAACCAACCCATTCCTGTGTCATTAACTAAATTTGCCTCACTTGTAACACCACCTTGTGCAACAGTTAATCCTTGTTTATCAACAGATGCATCACTACGAGGTTGCAAAATATAATCGCCATGCTCCGTATTGATAGGGTTATCATTAATCTCAATTACGGGACATCTAGTCCATTTAGATTTATCAGATGTAATGATAATGTCAACATCATGTAATCCCTCTAGTGACATAGCGTTTTGAATTTCATCAGCTCCGGTAAACCATGATTCATTTGATTTATACCACGGAGAACTTGGATCTTCGCCTGGGAAACCAAATGGACTTCCATAAGCACCTTTTGCTACAAATTTAAATGGTGCTATTCCACCTCCAAGCATTTGTTCGTACAATTGGTCTTCATTATCAAGTGTTTTATGGTCATCATAATGTCCCGGTTGATATATCCAATTTGTACCAACATTTTCAGGGTTTGAATCGTCATCCGGCTTATATTCATCACTTCCTCCAGTCAAAATCCAATTTGACGGATAAAAAATATCAACATCATGCACAAAATTCAACCACCTATTAGATGAATCTTTATAAGTAATTGTGGCACCTATTGGTTTTGTATAAGCGTTAGAGTGGCTTCCTTCATAATATTGTTGATTAATACGAACAGAAATTCCCCATTTTAAAATAAGCTGCTCTCTTGAAACTGAAATTTCTTTTTCAGACCAAACGGTATCAACTTCACCATCTGCAACTCTTTTTATCCAATAAATATCTTTGTTAATAGATGCTGAATCTCTTCCAAAACCTAATGTATATTCACCTCCTTTTAAATTTAAAGGATCAATTACTTTCACATCAATTGGACCTGCACCACTTCTATAAGTTGGATGATCAACTTTATTAGTTGCTAAAATTTGCGTAACCGTTTCTTCCGAAAGCTCTGTAAACGTTCCTCCATTTCCTAATCCTTCAATTTGTGTAATCTCAGGTTGAAAACCATATGTAGTCGTAAACACTCTTCCGTCAGCCTCTGGAGATGGATCATGCGGAATTCCTACTACAGATTCAATGGAAGAGCCATTTGCTGTAATACGTGATCTAAAATAAGGTTGTTTTTGTCCGTAGATTCCAAACGGGTCATCAGGTACATATTCCAAATACACATTTTGTGCATAGGAGACTGCTAAAAAGTAATATTTTTTATGGTTTACTAATTTACGATCTTCACTTGCAAACAAATCCTCCGTTACGGTGAATGACCTTCTAATACCGCCATCCAACGGATAATCTCCAACAGGCTCAACCATTACTGCAGGTATTGATAATCCTAACTCCTCATCAAACGTATAATTAACGAGTTTTCCAACACCATTTTTAACATCTGTTTGAGCTACAAGTCTTGCTTTATCAAGATCACCTATATCTGTTATAGAAGATACGTCATCCAACATTTGGTAAATTTGAAACCCTTCAAATCTGAATTTGTTGTCATAAACAATACCAGAATCCAACAATTCATCTGGAGTTTTGATTCTAAAATCTTCTGCTTCATAATCCTCAATAGGCTCAACTCCATTTGGATCAGATAAATAAAGAATGAGTTCATTCTCCATTTCTTGAATTGTTAGAACTGGAGGTAGAGGTGGCTCCAATACTTCAAAACAATGATCAAATAAATCTTGTGCTTTTGTATCCGCCCTTTTTAACGCTCTAATTGGAGCTTCTAAATCTGTTTCAGAACTCTGTCCAATAACTACCCCAACAGTAATATTATTAACAGCACCTGGTTTTAGTGTAAATGGCCCGGCAGATTGAATAAATCGTCTATCCTCTGGGTCTGTTTCAGCTGTAATTTCCGACCAATCGGTTGGCGCAGGCACAGCTGCTGGATAAGTAGACCACCCAAGTGGATCTGAATCACCAGGAAACAGAAATCGAGTTGCGACAGTAGAACCACCACTAAATCCATTTCCTCCATATGTCATAGGTTTTCCATTTCTCCAAAGTCCTTTCATATAATTATAGTGCTCTGCCGCAGTTTGAGGATCACCAGTCTCACTTGTTGAGTTGTTATAGTAAACAAACCGCTGCATACCAAATCGCTCATTATCTGGAATACCATCACCATATCCTATTCCTAATCCTGGATAAGGTATCCCTTTTTCAGCATATACTTTAGGTAATAGTGCAATCGGCTCTGTTGAATCTGGTTCTGTTTTATAAATAGGATTATCATAATTATCATTATCCTGATAAGGTCCTTCAAAAAAGTCGACTCCTACTGCAGGAACATTATTTCCATAAGGTGTTTGACCATCTTGTCCGATATCATTCACATCTGCATTATAGCAATAACCTAATCCACGCTTTACATCACAACCGACATAATCATTTGTAGCCAAACCAATATCAGGATCGACATATTGCCCAAAATAAGTGTTTTTTAAGGTTTGCGTTCCTCTATTAATAAGTTCATAATTATAAAAGGTCATGTCATTTACTTCATCATCAGTAGCAAAAGAAAAGGCTTGTGCTCTTACTTCCATTCCAATTGGTTCACCACCTGTTTCTGTATGAATGTTTCCTTTATCATTAAAAACCCACCAATGTGTTTCATCTCCATACAACGTAACGCGTCTATCGTTTTTGCAACTAACGTCACCTGCTAAATCATACCAAGGATAATCACCATCAACAATTGGATTATAAATACCGTTTGCAGGCTGACCGGGAGATGAATTATCATAAAACGGAGCTAAGTATTTATCTTGCCCTATAGATTCATCACCGTGTGCTGGCCAATTCTCAATTTTATCCATTATTTCCTGATCAGGACGAACTACATCTTCACAATCTTTTGGATCGGAATATCCTTTGTCACAATTCCACCAGCGAATAAACTCCTCCACTTCTACTTTTCTTATTGAAAAAAACTGATCGTACTCATTACAAAATGCAGCTTGAATTGTTGCTGCACCATAAGGTCTTATTAAATTTACATCAGCCTCTTGTTTAACAGTTGGATCATAATTTCCATCACTTTGATCGAGCTGTTGTAAAGGGCCTGCCCAAAAATCATTTCCATCTTGTCGATATCTGTGTGCGGCGATTTTTAATTGCCCATTTGGATCTTCTCCTCCCATCCACAGCGCACCTGAGAATAGCACAAAACTATTACTTCCTTTAGGATACTCATATCCCGCCTTGGATATCGCGCGATCCTCCCAAAGAAAGCCAGCAGTTTCTACAACCGCTCTAATGTTGTTTAATTCCATATAAATCTTCTCACTTGCAGGCGAACAACTCGCTGCACGTGAATCCGAAGGAGGAATTGGTTTACGAACACTTTTAAATACATCTGCAAAGACGAGGTTCGCGCAAAAAATGGCAAAAACAATTAAAATCGACTTTTTCATAACCTTTCAATTTTAGTTAATAGATAAAAAGTCGAACGTACACCTAGATAATGGGCGAATTAACGCCAAAGCATTACTCCATAAAATCGCAGAGGAGCATTATAATAATTGAAAAAAGAAGTTATTTGGAAAGAATTTTTCGCAATTTCCACAATTGATTCGCTTATTCAACGAATACTTTTAATCCTAATCAATTAAAAGTCGATAATACACCTAATCTTACTGTTGAGAGAGCTAGTTTAATCCTAGCAGAAGTTGTGCTCAATGCACTTTTGGGTTAATGACCACTTTTGGGGTGGTGATTGCTTTAATCTCTTATTCAGCCATCCTCACTTTCGCATCAGTAAGGATGGCAGAACAAGTAATATTTTATAAAATTTCTATCGACAATCCAATTGTATGGATGTCACCAAAATTATCAACTAGACGGAATCCATATTGAATCCCTAACATGCTTTTGCTTTTTCCAACAATTGCATCAACAGATACACCTGCAGTTAAACCACTAAGCGCTGTTACACGTCCAGTGTATCCAAAGTCTGATTGAAATATTCCAGCTTCGTATACATAACCAGCCATTAAGTTAAATCTAGCTTTTTCTAATTCCATTCCATAATTAGCTCCTAAACGGAACTGATCATTTGAAAATGAATTTGCTGAAAACGCTAAAGCTACAGTTAACTGGTTTGTTTCAGTAAAGTTAAAGTCATAAGACCCACCTATTGAAAGCAACGAAGGCATTTCAAAAGTTGCTGATCTTTGCTCTAACGTAGCAAGGTCTCCTGTACCTGGGTACTCAACTTGTTGTCCTAAACCATCACCACCGAAACTCATTGTTGGTCCAATATTTTTTAATGCAATACCAAACTTCATTTGATCTTCTTCTCCAGTCACATATCTAATTCCTGCATCAACAGCAACTCCAGTACCTTTCAAATCAGCAATTGACTCAGAAATCACTTTGAAGTTAATTCCACCATAAATAGAGTTTGAGAACTCACGAGCATATCCAACATTAAAGTTTGAATAAGTCGGTGAAAAAGTTCCGATTCCTCCTTCTGGAAGGTTAACAGTTGTTATGTCAATATCACCAAAGGTCATAGCCATAACAGTTACTGAAATTACACTACTTTCAGATACTCGCTGAGCGAAACCTGCTGAGTTAATGTTAATTCCTGCACCACCAAGCCAATTCGTTCTATCAAAACGAATTTGCGTTTTATCTGTAAAGGCAAGTCCAGCAATGTTTGTATAAACGGCATCAATACCGTTTGCACAAGATACTCCTGCATCACCCCATGCAGAACTACGTGCCCAAGGATTGATTAATAATTCAGTTGCTCCAGCCGAACCAACTCTATCACCATTTCCAGCGAAGGCAGCACTACTCAAACCGAGTGCTACACCTGCTAAAAATGTGTTTTTAATTAATTTATTTACTTTCATCTTCAATGAATTTCAAATTAATACTTTAATGTCTCTTACAAGTTATCTAAGTCTGGTTGTCTTAGAACACCATACCACTTAAGGATCTTTTCGTGCTCAACAACATTCCCATTCTCATCTGGAATATCAATCTTAATGTGCACAATGTATAATCCACCTGCAATTGGAATTCCTTTGTGATTTTTCAAATCCCAATCAACTGAAGTCAATGGATCATCTTTCACGTAATTTCTAACCAATGCACCTTGCATGTTAAAGATTGTTACTTCACATCTTTCTGGAAGATTAGTAACCTTAACTCGGTTATCACGTTTTCCTGTTTCATACTCACTATATGCATAGTAAGGATTCGGTACAATATTAATGTTATCTAATACCGAAGTTAAACGATCTCCGTCACCAACAACAGAAGGATTATCGAAACTGAATTGGTATAAAGGGAATCCTTCATTTTCACCATTCACTTCACGCTCTTCATAAGGCTTTTTAACACGAGCACTAATCTTAACATCAGAAGATAACAACTCTTGACCTGGCACTAACATAGGCTCCATAACCCAAGCACAAGTTTTCCAAAGTTCTAAGTAGCTAGAGTTTGACTCATCATCAAAGTGCTCTTTCAACCATGTTCCTTGATCATAAACATTTGCATCTTCGTTAAATACATAGATATAATGCATTCCTCCGAATAATGGCGCTCCAGCATTGTCAATCATGCTTGAAGTAGGATTCCAGATCATATCATCTCCATTATCTCCGCCTAACCATGAGTTTTCTGAGAATGCCATGTTCAATCTAGTACCTGTGATTACGTCAATCGCATATCCAGGGAACCATCCCATTCCAGTACCTGTACCATCTGGTTGTCCATCTTTTCCAACAGATTGATCAGATCTTGCTGTAATTACATCATCACCGTGCTCTGTTTGAACTTCAATATTATTGATTTCCAACACTGGACATCTTGTCCATTTTGATTGGTCATCAGTTATAATGATGTCAATACTGTGCAAGTCAGACATTCTAATTTGGTTTTGAACAGCAGAAGCAGAACTAAACCATGACGTGTTTGTTTCATACCAAGGAGTACTTGTATTTTCTCCAGGGAATCCGAATGGACTACCGTAAGGCGCTTTAGCTACAAATTTGAACGGTGCAATAGTACCATCTAATAATTGCTCATATAACTGATCAGTTGCATCCAATCCACCATCATCATAGTGACAAGGTTGATAAATCCAGTTATCAGCAACACAATCAGGGTTAGGTTCAGTTGCATGGTTATTAGCCTCTTCACTATTACCTACACGAATCCAGTTACTTGGGTAGAATGCGTCATTATCTTGTACACCACCTAACCAAATTTTCGAAGAATCTGAAAAAGTCATTGTTGCTCCAATTGGCTCAGTATAAGCATTTACACCAGCATTAGTATAATACTGTTGGTTAATTTGTACTGAAATACCCCAATCTAAAATCAATTGCTCTCTTACAACACTAATCGCTGCATCAGAGAATACTGTATCCGTTACACCACCGACATTTTGTACTAATTTCCAAGTTGTCTCATCAACTTCAGAAGAATCATTTTCAAAAATCAATGTATAATCACCACCTTCAACATTTAACGGATCAATAACTTTAATATCAACTGGACCTGCTCCACTTTGGTAAGTTGGATGATCAATACTGTTATTAGCTAAGATATCAGTTACAGACCCAGAAGTTAATTCTAAGAATGCTCCTCCGTTACCTTCACCTTCAATTTGAGTAATTTCAGGTTGGAAACCATAAGATGTAGTGAATATTCTACCATCAGCCTCTGGAGATGGATCGTGAGGGATACCAACTACAGACTCAATACCAGAACCTGTTGCAGAAATTCTTGAACGCAAGTAAGGAACTTTTTGACCATCTAATAAAGTTGGATCATTTGGATCATACTCTTTATATTGGTTATAAGCGTAAGACACTGCTAAATAGTAATATTTCTTATGGTTAACTAAAGTTCTGTCACCAGTAGCGAATAAATCTTCAGTTACTTTGAATGAACGACGTAAACCACCATCTAAATCAAATTCTCCAGCTGGCTCAACCATTACTGCAGGAATTGAAATATCCAATTCTTCGTCATATGTATAGTTAACTAATTTTCCAATACCGTTCTCTAAATCAGACTGTGCTACTAAACGAGCATACTCTAAATCTCCAATATCAGTAATAGAAGCTAAGTCATCAACCATTTGATAAATTTGGAATCCTTCAAAACGATAAACGTTATCATAAACGATACCCATTGCTAATAACTCATCCGGAGTAATGATATTAATGTTATCTTCTTCTTCGTAAAGTTCAAGAGCTTCAGCAATTGGTGGATCTGTTAAGAAAAGAATTAATTCATTCTCCATTTCTTGGATAGTTAATACTGGTGCCAATGGCGGCTCAACTAATTCGAAACAGTTATCAAATAAAGCTTGTGCTTTTGTATCAGCAGTTTTTAATGCTCTAAGTGGTGCCTCTAAATCAGACTCACTACTTTGACCAATTACTACACCAACTGTAATGTTATTCACAGCACCCGGACGTAAAATGAAAGGTCCAGCAGATTGTAAGAATCTTCTATCTCCTTTAGGATTTCCAACACTAATCTCAGACCATGGGTCAGTTGATGGTAATGGACTTGGGTAAGTACCCCATCCTAATGGATCCGAATCATCTGGATACATAAACTTCGTTGGTACACCAGAACCACTTGTGTTTCCGTTACCACCAAATTGCATATTCAATCCATTTTTCCAGATACCTCTTAAGTAGTTATAAAAATCTGCTGCAGAACTTGGATCTCCATAAGCACCTGGATCACGTTCGTGATAAACAAAACGTTGCATACCAAATCGCTCATTATCTACAACACCATCACCGTATCCAATTCCTAACCCTGGGTATGGAATTCCGTCATTTGCATAAACTTCAGGTAATAAAACCGCTGGTAAATCACCTTCAGCTTCCGCTCTATAAATAGGGTTATCAATATTATCGTTATCTAAATAAGGTCCTTCAAAAAAGTCAACCCCAACAGCAGGAGGGTTAGCTCCATAACCTGGTTGATTTCCTCCACCTTCATCATTCAAGTCACCGTTATAACAGTATCCTAAACCTCTAGCAACATCACATCCGATATAATCATCATCATTTAACCCGTATCCTATATCTGCATCTACCCATTGTCCGAAATAAGTTTCATACAATGTTTGAGTACCTCTATTGATTAACTCATAGTTATAGAAAGTCATGTCATTGATTTCATCATCAGTAGCGAAAGAGAACGCTTGTGCACGAATCTCCATACCAATTGGATCTCCACCTGACTCTGTATGAATATTTCCTTTATCATTAAATACCCACCAGTGAGTTTCATCACCAAATAACGTTACTCGTCTGTCATTTCTACAATCAATTTCTTCTTCAACATCATACCAAGGATAATCACCATCATTGATTGGATCATAAATTCCATTAGGCGTTTCACCTTCTTTTGCATTATCATAGAAAGGAGCTAAATAAAAATCTTGACCTAAAGACTCATCACCGTGTGCTGGCCAATTTTTGATCTTATCTTCTAATTCACTGTCCAATACTATTCCTTCACAATCTTCAGGATCAGTTACTCCGTTAGTACAATTCCACCACGCAATAAACTGAAGAACTTCACTCTTCTTAATAGAATAGAATCGATCATACTCAGTACACTGTCCTGTGAAAATCTCAGCTGCACCGTAATCTCTTACTAATGTTGCATCTGCATTTTGAGGAATAAATGGATTAAAGTTACCCGTTCCTTCAATTAAATCTCCTAAAGGTCCAGGCCAAAAATCATTTCCTTGGCGGAACATATGAGCAGCCAATTTTAACTGACCATTGATATCCTCACCACCCATCCAAAGTGCTCCTGAATAGATTACATGATTATTACTGTTTTTTGGATACTCGTAAGACGAACGTCCGTTAGAACGGTCTTGCCAAAGAGACCCCCCAGTTTCAACAAGAGCCCTAATATTGTTGAACTCCATGAAAATCTTTTCGTTTGCAGGTGAACAACCAGCTGCACGCGATTCAGATTCAGAGTCCACTCTTGGTCCGAGATGCCCCTCCAATTTGTAGGCATACATCACATTCGCAAGCCCCAACACTAAAATACTTAATAATAGCTTCTTCATAATTTCTTTATTAAACTTCTCCGTTTAAACTTATTAAAAGTCAAATTTAACACCTAATCTAATCGTTCTAGGAATTCCGTAGTTGAACGGATTTTGAACCTTCAACGCGTAGTAATCTCTGAAAGATTGCTCATCCAATTGATTTTGGATTGATGATTGGAATTGAGATGCTGCCAAATAACCATCATCATTAGGATTTCCAGTTGCTCTGTACACGTTTAATACATTAACAATGTTAAATATATTTGTAACACGTACGTAAACATTCAAGTAAGCTGACTTCTTTTTGTTTTCATCATCCCCAAACTCTAACATAAAGTTTCTGTCTAACTGCAAATCAACTCTATATTGCCAAGGCTTTCTTGATCCGTTCAAAGAACCTTCTAATTGAGAACTACCTGCAGTTAATAATGCTTCACCAGCTGCTTGCTTATATCCTGAATAAGGAGTTCCTGAACCAATTTGAGTTACAATATTTAAACCTGTATTCTCTAACACTCCAAAGTCTCCGATAACTGGTCCATTGTAATCTTTACCATCACCATATCTGTAATCAAACACAATATTAAATCCGTGTCTTTGATCGTAGTTGTATGGGAAGATAGTTCTTAAGTTAGGCTCACCTGAGTTAACCAAAGTTAACGCTGAGTTCGCATCAGAACCAGTACCATTTGCAAATTGTAGTGTATAAGAAGCAGTCATTCTAACATTTCCTGTTCTTCTTAAGTCGTATGCAACAGTTAATCCTTTCACTGTACCGAAATCTCTGTTTCCATATGAACGGTATGTATTAGGATATGCAGAGAAAACATTTACTAACTGCACCTGATCTCTTTGCTCTTTGTAGAACGCTGAAATCTTTAAAGATGAAGTTTTAGTTAATACTTGTTGGAAACCTAATTCGTAATCAATTGTTTTTTCCGGCTTTAAGTTCGGGTTGTTGATGATTACGTTACGATCTTGTAAGAATTGGTATTCAATAGGATCGAATCTGTTTCCAGTTGTAGGTCGCTTAGTTAAGATATCATAGTGAGCAAAGAAAGACGCTTCATCCGAGATAGGGAATGAAAATGCAACCCTTGGCATAACGTTAATTTGCGGTTTGTAATCTTCAAATGCATCAGCAGTTGGAGAAGTCAATGTGTTATCTTGTAACCAAGGAGCAATACCTTTACTTCCTTCTAATACTGTTGGATCTGAAACCTCAACACCACTAGCATCATACCAAGTATCTCCATTTCTATATCCGTTAATTGAAGTTGGGTTATCAACATCATTAACATACACTACGTAATCGTCTCCAATGTTTTCTGGGTGTTCGATTAATGTACCATTGTCAAATTCAGAAACTTCTTGTGCTGTTTTAGCTTCATACAACAAGTATTTATCTTTTAACACTGGTTGGTTAGCATCAAATACATCTACACGTAAACCAACGTTGAAGATAATATCATCAAAAGCAAACTTGTCCATTAAATAACCTGACATATAGATTGGTTGGAAAGCACCAATTGTTCTTGCGTAGTTTTTATCACTGTTAAACTCGTTAAAGTATTTGTTGATATCCGTGTTACCACGAACTTTTTCTCCAGTGTGGTCATAACCATACCAAGTAAAGTAGTTATTTCCTGAGTTCAATAATTCATCAGCACTAAACATGTCTAATGTAAAGAAATCCGGATCTAATGCATCAATATCGATATAATCAGTTCCATCAGTTTCAATGTCCCAACCATTTTCAATTAATTTTCTTCTCACGTTATAATCAAAGAAATACTGTGCATCATCATTTTCTTGTCCGCTAAACTCACCTTCTGCAGCATTCAAACGCTCATAAGTGATTCTTGGGAAAGTTCCATAATAATCAAATGAAGCTTTACTTTTATCTAACTCCAAAATGTGGCTATTCATGTACTGACGAGCAATTGTCCAAAGTCCAATAGGCCCTCTTCTTCCTGAAGAAAACTGTCTATCCCATCTTTGCTCATACTCAAATCCTAATGAGATAGCGTGATCATTCAAGTTAACAGTACCTGAACCAGTAATACGGAATTGATCATTTTGTCTAACTCTGTATCCGTTGAACGGAGTACCTACGTTATCCCAAATTCCGTAAACACTTTGAGGAACATCTCCGTTTCTTAATGCGTTACCTTGCTCAATTTGGAAAAGGTTTTCATAGTTACCAACTGGATTCCCTGCATAAATATCGAAGTATTGCTCAGTAATTGAAGCAAAAGCTGCGTTATTAGTAGAAGGAGTAAATCTTACCAAAGTATCTTTAAAACCATTATGAATCAAACTATCATTATTAGTATTGAACTCATAAGTTGTTTCTCTAAACGTTTCGAATTTACCAACGTGACCGTAGTTAAACAAACGATCTTCATGTGTTGCATCCCAAAGTCTGTTGTGAGATTGAGAATAATCAACCATTAATGAATAGAATGCACTTTTAATTTTTGAAGAAGAACCTGCTTCGTTATTATTAAAACGTTGTGTAAATCTACCATATACTCTCCAGTCAATATCTCTTTCTTTTCCAAAGTTTTCAAAATTGAATAATGAATTTCTGTAACTATAGTTACTTCTATTGTTATATGCCATATTACCACCAAACGTTAAGTTAATGTTTGGCCCAGCATTCACATCAATTTTACCTGCTGCTGAGAAAGAAGTTCCTCTTGCGTTCATTCTCCAAGGCACTTGCTCGAAATCAGACAATGCTGGATCTGTTGAATGCCTTAAGAAATCTGCATTATAATACGCACCAGTACCTTCACCTGTTGGACGTAAAGGATTTGCCAGTAACGAATCTCTTACTGCTTGCTTAATTCGGTAACCACCACCATTACTTAAAGGTCTTCCATCTACTACATCTGTATAGTTAGCTGAAAGGAAAAATCCTAAAATTGGTTTAGAAGCAACACCGTTTGAATCTTTTTTCATTAATAAAGGTCCAGAAATCATACCCTCAACTAAGTTGTAAGCATATTTATCTAAACCAATTACTCTTCCGTCATACCCAATTGGATCTTGTCCGTTAAAGTAAAAACCAGAAGTTACCCCCTCAAATGAACCAAAGTATTTAGCAGATGGCCCACGTGTAGTAATAGAGATAATACCCCCTGTTAAATCACCATAATTTGCAGGAACCCCTCCTGTAATTACAGCAACCTCTTGAATTGCAGATTTTGGTAACGAAGATGAACCACGTACCTTAATCCCATCAATATAATAATAAGTCGCATCTGATCGTGCCCCACGAATACTTAAGTTATCGCCGTCACCTTCAGCTGCGTATACACCACCTACTGTGGCTGCAATACCTGCTGCAGATCGCGTTGGCATCTTAGAGATGTCATCACGTGTAACAACGGCTCCTGAAGCACCACCATCTTTATCGATTAGGGGAACTTCATAATAAGTCACCTCTACAACATCTAACAACTCATCAGAAGTAGATAATTCAAGTGGTAAACTTGTTAATTTATCAGAGTTTACTAAAACTCCTTCTTTTCGGATTGATGTATAACCAACAAAACGAACCTCAACAGCATATTCTCCTGGAGGTAAAGATGAAATTTTAAATTTCCCATCAAAATCTGTAGCTGCAAAACCTTTTTGCTGCCCGCCTTGGAAAGCGACTACCTTAACAAAAGGAAGCGGTTCGCCCGAAGCCTTGTCTTTTACGGTACCTTTTATAGATCCGGTACCTGTTTGAGCAAAACCTGAACTCACTGAAAGCAAGAGTATTGCAAGTAATAATTTTAGTTTTTTAAGCATAAGTAA
Organism: uncultured Crocinitomix sp.; assembly: GCA_937136425.1. Taxonomy (GTDB): domain Bacteria; phylum Bacteroidota; class Bacteroidia; order Flavobacteriales_D; family Crocinitomicaceae; genus Crocinitomix. Next base: position 31,442 of record CAKZON010000044.1, on the reverse strand, counting down.
GCGTATTTGTTAAAAAATCTTAAAATACAATAGCCCGTAAATATAGGCAATTTATAATTCAACAGCCAAAATTAAATAACAAAAATTTAACAGGCTAAAACCCATTCACAAATTTATGTTGACAATTATGAAAATGAAAGATGTATGGATTACAATTTAGACCAAATTATACCAGTCTATTATTCTTCATTGGTTTACCTTTTTGGCGTCTTTTTGCATTTTTAGCTGCTCTTTTCATTCTTTTACGAGTAGCCTTGTCTTGATTTTTCCAATGTTTTTTACGATTTCTCTTTTGTTTTTTGTAGGTACTCTTGACGCGTTTACCTTTCCCTCCTTTATCTCCTGACTTAACACTCTTCGCTCCACGGTCCTGCAAAAACCCATTTTGGGGAACTACAATTACTGATGCAATAATTATTAGTATCTTCGTTATAGTATTATATAATCGTTTCTCCATGCAACAAATATATTTAAGATACTTTTTATTTGGGCTACTTTTTACAAGTTTATTTCTAACATCTTGTAAAGAATCTGAATATCCCATACCAAATGTACCTGTTAATCTCAGTTTAAATTTGGATTTACCTTCATACAACGCATTAAATTCACCTGGTGGCTATGCATATGTAAATGGAGGATCAAGAGGAATAGTGGTATATCGTAATTTCGACGAATTTATTGCTCTTGACCGACATTCAACTTATGACTCTCAAAAAGAATGCGCAGTTGTAGAAATAAATTCAGACAATCCTTTTGAACTAATTGACACTTGTTCTGGCTCAACTTACAGCATTTTAAGTGGAGTTGTTTTGGTTGGTCCAGCTCAATATGGATTAAAAAGATACAACGCCTATTGGGACGGAGCATACACGGTAACAATATATAACTAAGCCCAATTAAAAAACAAAAGACTTTATAAAATAAAAAAGCGAGGATGTTTATAACACCCTCGCTTTTCTTTTTAATATATATTACCTATTAATAACGGTAGTGTTCTGGCTTGTATGGACCTTCAACTTTAACTCCGATATAATCAGCTTGCTCTTTCGACAATTCTGTTAACTCAACACCAATTTTCAATAAGTGTAATTTTGCAACCTTCTCATCTAAGTGTTTTGGCAACATGTAAACATCATTTTCATAAGCATCTGTGTTATTCCACAATTCTAATTGCGCTAACGTTTGATTTGTAAATGAGTTTGACATTACAAATGAAGGGTGTCCAGTTGCACATCCTAAATTCACTAATCTACCCTCAGCTAATAAAATGATATCGTTTCCATTTACATTATAAATATCAACTTGTGGTTTAACCTCAATTCTAGATTCACCAAAATTATCATTTAACCATGCTACATCAATTTCATTGTCGAAGTGACCGATATTACAAACAATTGCTTTATCCTTCATTGCTTCGAAGTGACGTCCAACAATAATATCTTTGTTTCCAGTAGTTGTTACAACAATATCAGCTTCACCAACAGCGTTCTCCATTGTTTTAACAGCAAAACCGTCCATTGCTGCTTGTAGCGCACAAATTGGATCAATCTCAGTAACAATTACTCTAGCTCCAGCTCCTCTTAATGAAGCAGCAGAACCTTTTCCAACATCACCGTATCCAGCAACAACAGCAACTTTACCTGCCATCATTGTATCAGTTGCACGTCTAATTGCATCAACTAAAGATTCTTTACATCCGTATTTATTATCAAATTTAGATTTTGTTACTGAATCGTTCACGTTAATTGCAGGCATTACTAATGTACCATTCTTAACTCTTTCATATAAACGGTGAACACCTGTTGTAGTTTCTTCAGATAATCCTTTAATATCTTTTGTCAATTCTGGGTAACGATCAAAAACCATATTTGTTAAATCTCCACCATCATCCAAAATCATATTTAAAGGCTTACCACCTTCAAATGCATGTAAAGTTTGTTCGATACACCAATCAAACTCTTCTTCATTCATTCCTTTCCAAGCATAAACTGGCACACCTGAAGCAGCAATAGCAGCAGCAGCCTGATCTTGTGTTGAAAAGATATTACATGAAGACCAAGTAACCTCAGCTCCTAAAGCCGTTAACGTTTCAATTAAAACTGCAGTTTGAATTGTCATATGCAAACACCCAGCGATTCTAGCACCGGCAAGTGGCTTAGACTGACCGAATTCTTCTCTTAACGACATCAACCCTGGCATCTCAGCCTCAGCAAGTCTAATCTCTTTTCTTCCCCAGTCTGCAAGACTAATGTCTGCAACTTTATACTTCACTTGTTCTTGTGTATTACTCATTTTTTTAAATTTTTCTTTAAAAGATGGTGCAAAAGTACAAAACAAGTTTCTAATTTGCACCATCTAAATAGAAAGCATTGATTTTTGAAATTGACAACATTATTGAAAATGAGGAATTACTAGTTAAAGTCCTGAATTATAAAGATTGTGATATTAATTCACTTGACTTGGAACGACTTAGTGATAACGAACGAAAACGTTTTGACAGTTTTGGCGCAAAAAAGCGTAAACTTGAGTACTACTTCACACGAGTTTTATGGCGAGACTTTCCTTCCCACCAACGCATCAAATATACCACGACAGGGAAACCTTGTGTAGAAAATGGCTTTATTAGTATTTCACATTCAAAGCAAACAGTTGCCATTTCCTACTCGGTAATACACCCAATTGGATTAGACATTGAACATTTTAACCCCAAAATTGGGCGTATTCAAAACAAATTCTTGTCTTTAAAAGAAAAAAATCGATTTGATTTGGACAATGAGGAAAACCTCACCACACTTTGGAGCATTAAAGAGGCTGTATATAAATTACTAGACATTGAAGGCTTAAGCTTCAAGGGAGATATTGAAGTACTGGAAGTTGGTGAAATTAACCGTGTAAAAGTGCAACTCGACACTAAACATAAGGAATTCACCTTTTCAAGAATTATCTTTGAAACTTTTATACTGATCTATTGCACGGACACTTTTTAAATGCAACTTTACAGCGATAATCCATTACAATAGCGTAAGTTAAAAATATTTAATATCTTTGGTAATTAGTGTAATCCGCAGCCAACCATTTGTTAAAAACTACGTATTTTATTAACACCGTTAGATTATGAATTACCACAAATGTTTGATAATAGTATTAACATTCCTTGCGCTTCCTGAAACTGCAAGTGCTGAGAGCAGATTCTGGCTTCAGAAAGCACATATTGGAGGAGATGCTAGACATAGGAGCACGGCTTTTGAAATTGGCAACAAAGGTTATTACGGTGGTGGACACATTAATTCTGGTTCAGAAATTACCTATCAAGATTATTGGGAATATGACGCCGCAACAAATTCATGGACGCAAATAGCGAACTTTGGGGGTGGCTTACGCTACCATTCAAGCGCATTTACAATCGGAAGCGCAGCTTATGTTGGATGTGGTGAAAACGGAAGCCACTCATACACTAACGACTGGTGGAAATATGTCCCTGAAGTCAATACTTGGTTTCCCATTGCGGACTTGCCTTCTATTGAAAGACGTGGAGGAACTGCATTTGCCATTGATGGTAAAGGATATTTTGGCACAGGGCAATCTGACGACGGTTATCACACCGATTTTTATTCTTACGACCCTGACACTGATACTTGGACTTCTTTAGCTGACTTTCCTGGTGAACCAAGAAGTGCTGCAGTTAATTTTGTTCATGATTCAAAAGGTTATGTCGGTACCGGTCATAAATTTGGGTCAGCTACAAGTGACTTTTATGAATATGACCCAGCAACCAATACATGGACTGCAAAAGCCACAGTTGGGGGATCAATTAGACAAGACGCATTTGCTTTTGCTATTGATGGTAAAGGCTACATTGGAACAGGAGATGACAGTTTAGATAATGACTTAGGTGATATTTGGGAATATAACTTTGAAGCAGATACTTGGACACAAATTAGTGATTTTGGTGGGGCTAAAAGACACTATGGAACAACTTTCACAATTGACAACATAGTATATGTTGCTGGAGGTACTGATGGTACGAACTTAAAAGATTTATGGGCATATGCTCCTACCTCATCTATTGAAGAAAATTATTTACAAGATATTCAAGTCAAACTATTCCCAAATCCATCAACAAACATTATTACATTCACCGCCGAACTCCCTAATGAATTAATAGGACAATTATCTGTTTCGGTTACCGATATTACTGGAAGAACTTTATTTGAAACAACCGTAATTGGTTCAATGCTTAAACTGCATAAATCAGATTTTGGCAGTGGCATTTATTTCCTTAACATTTCTCATAATCAAGAAGTATTTAAGTCACATAAATTTATTTTCAATTAATGCAGCTATCGTTGCATGACATATTGAAGCATAGAGACAAAAAAATTGCCATATTAGTTGACCCTGATAAGGTTAATTCGGCAAATGATTTAGATCCATTAATCAAGAAGATTGAAGCACTTGAATCTGCCTTTATTTTTGTCGGTGGCAGCACAGTTGCCCCTAAGGATTTTGAGGCTTGTGTCTCTACAATTAAACAAAAATGTAATATTCCGGTCATCTTATTTCCAGGATCGTCTCAACAAATAAGTGATAAAGCTGATGGAATCTTGTTTTTATCACTTATATCTGGCAGAAATCCAGACTTTTTAATTGGACATCAGGTTGAATCTGCACACCTGTTAAAAAGAATGGATATTGAGGTAATACCAACCGGTTATATCCTCGTTGATGGAGGTACAACTTCAGCAGTTTCTTACGTCAGTCAAACGACTCCTATTCCTGCAGACCAAATAACCATTGCAGTAAACACGGCTATTGCTGGTGAAATGCTTGGTTTAAAAGCCCTTTTTATGGATGCTGGGAGTGGTGCAAAAACTCCTATAGATAGGAAAATGATTGAAGCTGTAAAGCAAAATATCAATATCCCGCTAATCATTGGCGGGGGTATAAAAACCACTGAAGACATTGAAGCTGCATTGGGGGCTGGCGCCGATTTAATTGTAATTGGTAATAGAATAGAAGAAGATGCCAATTTTTTATTAGACATAAAAATGCTAATGAAAAATGAAAACTTCTACTCTCTTAAAAACATGAATTAATTTATTATGAACAAAAAATATACTTTATTGCTCGTTCTTATCTGTGCTCATTTTTCGAGTTTAGCACAGGTTCTTGCACCGCCAACTCCAAGTATTGAGGCTGGAATTTATACAAGTGCTGTTGATCTAGAATTATCTCATGAAGAAGCAGGCGTTTCTATTTTTTATACACTTAACGGAGATGAACCTTCAGTTTCTGACATACTTTATAGTGGTCCAATCACTTTGGACAACATTGAAGATGAACCTGATGTGTTTTCAATCATTCCAACTAACCCTAATTTAACGTTCCCTTACGGTACTTATAGTGCAGGAAGAGCAAACAGTAGAGGTTGGGTTCCACCTTATACTGATGGTTATAAAGTGAATGTAATTCGATACAAAGCTTTTAAACCAGGTTTTGCACCTAGTCCAACTATTACACAAACTTTTATTGTTGATCCGAGCGGAACAGACCTTTATACAGTCCCTATTGTCTCAATTGCAATGGATTTTAAAGATATCTTCTCTAATGCATCTGGAGTATATGTATATGGTGATCATCCAGATGGAAATTATGAGCAAAAAGGAGCCGATTGGGAAAAAATAATGAGTTTTGAATACATTGATGAAAATGGTGAAATCGCTGTTTCTCAAAATTCAAGAACCCGTATTCATGGCGGCGGTAGTAGACACGCACCAAAAAAATCATTCCGAATTTATGGAGAAACCGATACGATTAAAAACTTTAAGTATCCATTTTTTGAAGACTCTGAAATTGACAAATACAAGCGAATTTTATTAAAAGCAGGCGGTCACCGTCCAGATTGTTTCCCGCGTGATGATTTAGGGAATATGCTTACAAAAGGATTAAATGTTGAACAACAGCATTTCAGACATGTAATTGTATTCATTAATGGGGAATATTGGGGAATTCATTCTATTAAAGAACGAATGGATAATTACTTCATTCAAAACCTATACGGTATAGATGATGATGATATCACAATGTTAGACCAAGAATATGATATACAAGGAAATGGACACGCTGCCGACAGTGCAAAAATGAAAAACCTTGAAGGCTTCGTTGATGTCAACGACATGAATGACCCAGCCAATTATGCTTACGTATTAGAGCGAATGGATGTCGATAATTATATTGATTATATGGCTGCAGAAATTTTCTTGAGTAATGAAGATTGGGTTTATTCAAATGTTAATATTTGGAGAAAAAATGGAGATTTTGACCCTTCAAAACCTGCAGGGCATGATGGAAGGTTTAGATGGGCAATCTATGATTTAGATGGTGCATTTGGAGGTTCATGTGCAAATGCATTTTATACCGTTAATACCTTAGCTGCTGCAACTATTATTGGAGGAGAATTTTCTTCTTATTCAAGATTCTTTAGAGGAATGCTTGGAAGTGACGAATTCAAAATAAAATTCGTAAACCGAATGAATGACTTAGCGAATTCATGGTTTAGAACGGAAGAAATGGAGGAGAAAATGGACTCTATGTATGCTATGACTACTCCTGAAATATTTGAAAACGCCAATAGATGGCGCTATCCTTCATTTGCTTCAAATTTAGCAGATCGTTATGATGAAGTTCCGAACATTGATCGTTGGAATGAGCTATGGGATTTGTTGCATTTATTTGCTGAGCGCCGAGGAAGAAAAGTACGCGAACACATGATGGAAAAATGGGATTACCCTGAAGATACAACAACCGTTACTATTGATGTTAATGATATTGAAATGGGACGTGTAAAAGTAAATTCAATATTAATCAACCATAATTTGCCTGGTGTTGAGGATGGACTTTATCCTTGGACAGGTGATTACATTAACACTGTACCTGTCCCTTTAATTGCAGTTCCTTTACCTGGATATCAATTCATTGAATGGATGGAAACAGGAGAAACAAACGATACAATTTCATGGACACCATCAACTGAAGTAACATACACGGCTGTTTTTGGTATTGATGAAGATTATGAGTCAGTTCTAATTAATGAATTGATGCCATCTAACTCTGATTATTTAGAAGATAATTTTGGACAAAATGATGATTGGTTGGAGCTTTACAACCCTAATGCTTATGCGGTTAATTTATCTGGATGTAAGCTAAGACGTGATGGTATTTTATGGACGTTACCTAATGACTTCATAATCCCCGCTAATGATTACCTCATCTTTTGGCATGACAATGAAACTTACCAAGGTAACAACCATGTAAACTTTAAACTTTCAAACATTATTGATACCGTATTTCTAATTTCTCCTCAGGGAGAGGAAATGGACTATATGCGTTATCCAGTTACAACTACTGACAACTCATATGGAAGATATCCAAATGGAAGTGAAACTTTTTCTAGCTTTACACACCCTACTCCACTTGCAAATAATGATATTTCAGGACTAAATGAAACAGTAAAAATTATAACTCCATTGTCGGCTTTCCCTAACCCGGCTAATGAATTAGTAAACTTAAATAAAGTAGTTAATTTTAGTTTATATGACTTAAAAGGCGGTTTAGTTCTTACGGGACAAAATCAACAACAATTCAATGTTTCCAACCTTAAAAAAGGAGTTTACATTTTACGAACAGATGACCTAGAAACAATAAAGATTATTGTTCAATAGCCAAGATTTTTGCGACCATGAAATATTTAATCATTCTACTTACTTTTTCAATTTCAAGCCTAAGTTTTGGACAGGTTTTTTCTGAATTAATCAAAGTCGTTGCTGACGACCGTGACGCCCAAGACAGATTTGGATGGTCTGTTGATATTTCGGGTAATTATGCGATTGTAGGAGCTTATGCTGACGATTTTGGTGGTGCCAACCCTAACATGGGTTCAGCTTATATTTTTGAAAAGGAAGGTATAGCCGATTGGTCTTTGGTACAAAAAATATTTAATTCTGATCAAGATGATTATGACCGTTTTGGATGGTCAGTAGCAATTGATGGAGATTATGTTGTTGTTGGAGCATATGCGGAAGATCACAATGTAGCAGATGGAGACAGTCAGTCAAAGGCTGGATCTGCCTATGTTTTTGAACGTGGCGGAGACGGTGTTTGGGATGAAGTTCAAAAGATTATTGCTAGTGACAGAGCTGCAGGAGATGAATTTGGTTGGTCTGTTGACATTTCTGGAACTACCATAGTTGTAGGCGCTCATTTTGAGGATGAAGATGCAGGTGGAGGTTCATCAATATACAATGCTGGATCTGCTTACATATTTGATCGTGAAGGTGATGGAACCTGGACTGAGTCTCAAAAAATCGTAGGTTCAGGCCGTGCTCCAGACATAGATTTTCCAGATGGCGGCGGAGGTGACGAACTTTCGGATTTATTCGGTGGATCAGTTTCAATTTCAGGTGACAGATTGATTGTTGGAGCACACCACAGTGATTATGATGAAGCTGGAGGTTCACCTTTAAACGAAGCTGGTGCGGCATATATTTTCGAAAGAACTGGACCAACTTGGAGTGAAGTTGCCAAGCTAGACAATTCAGATCGTACTACGGAAGATCGATTTGGCTATTCAGTAAGTATTGATGGTAATTTTGCAGTTGTAAGTGCTTATTCTGAAGACCAAAATTCAGTTGGGGCTGCTACCATGACAAATGCAGGATCTGCCTATGTTTTTGAAAGAGATGGAGGAGGCACATGGTCTCAAATGCAAAAAATTGTAGCAAGTGATAGAAGCCCAGGAGATCGCTTTGGTTGGGATGTTTATTTAGATGGCGAAACGCTAGTTTCTGGTGCTTTAGAGGTCAATGGAGATGAAGATGATGAAAGCCCACTTTCTAATGCTGGCGCAGCATATGCATTTACATATGATGCTGACAGCGATTCTTGGATTGAAATCAATAAACTTGATGCTTCTGATCGTCAAGTTGATGATGAATTAGGTGTGAGTGTAGCACTTTCTGGAGACGGCATTATTTTGGGTGCTTACCAGCAAAATTTTGACGAAACTGGGGCGACCGATATTAATGACGCCGGAGCGGCCTATTTTTATAGTCAAGAAGAATGTACTCCTAGCTCTAGTAGCCAAACACTTACATTATGTGCAGGGCAATCTGTTGAAGTTGGTCCGTATACGCACGACGAAACAGGAACATATACAGATGTCATTTTTTCAGTTAGCGGATGTGACAGCACCGTCACTACTAACCTTACTATTACTCCTGCCCCAACCTCTTCTCAAGAAGTATCTATTTGTTTTGGATATGCCTATGAAATTGGAGGTTCTTCTCATACAGAGTCCGGTGTTTATGTAGATACAATTTCAAATGAGGAAGGATGCGATAGCCTCATTACAACTGACTTAACTGTTAGTCCTGAAAATGCGGTAACGCAAGACGTTACTATTTGCTGGGGAGAAACCTATACAATTGGAGCATCTACTTATGATGTCGCTGGTGTTTATACTGATGTTGTAACATCTTGGGCATTGTGCGACTGTACAATTACAACAAATTTAATGATTCAATTACCTGTAGACAATTCTGTTAGCCAAAGTTTAAACACACTAACAGCAGGTTCGGACGAAGGCACTTATCAATGGATAAAATGCAGCCCTTATGAAGAAATTCCTGGCGCTACTGAACAAACATATGTTGCCCCTGCAATTGGTCAATATGCAGTAATCGTAACTGAGGATGCGTGTTCAGACACCTCTTCATGTTTGTATGTTGATATCCTGTCAACACCAGAAAATTTTCTTGGAAATGAATTCAAAATTTATCCAAATCCAACTAACGGAAACTTTACCATAACCGCCGAAAAGGCCATTTCGGCTAATTATGAGGGAATAATTGTGAACCCATTAGGCGAGATTGTGCATGAATTTCAACTAAAATCCGCAACAAGTTCTTTCGATTTAAACAACCTTCCAACAGGAGTTTACGTTTTAACTATTGTGGGGGATGACACAGCTCAATCATTCAGGCTCGTCATCCAATAACTAAAGTCCCTTACCTAACGGGGGATATTTATAACTGCAACTCTAACTACTATGATTAAAAAATTAATTTGTACGGTAACACTCCTACTATCTATTGGTGCCGTAGCTCAAGATTTCGAAGAATTAATGATGGTTGTCGCGGATGACCGTGACACTGAAGACCGACTAGGTTGGTCATGCGACATTGACGGCGACTTTGCCGTTGTTGGCGCTTATGCAGATGATTACGGTGCAACTAACCCTAACATGGGATCTGTATATGTTTATGAGAGAATAGACGGTGAATGGATTCAAATTCAAAAATTATCTAATTCAGATCAAGATGATTATGATCGCTTTGGTTGGGATGTTGAAATTAAGGGGGACTTTATTATTGTTGGCGCCTATGGGGAAGATCATGATACTGATGACGGAGCGACTATGTCTAAAGCTGGTTCTGCTTACATTTTTGAACGAGGAGATGACGGTTTATGGGATGAAGTTCAAAAATTAGTAGCGAGCGACAGGGCTGCTGATGATGAATTTGGATGGTCTGTATCTATTCACGGAACAACTGCTATAGTTGGCGCACATAATGACGACAAAAATGCATTTGGAATGGGATATTTTTACCATGCTGGTTCAGCCTACATTTTTGATCGAGAAGATGATGGATCGTGGACAGAAACTCAAAAAATTGTAGCCTCTGACAGAAGCCCAGGAACAGAATATGCGCCCGATCATGAAGATTGGAATGATCGTTTTGGCGAATCTGTTGCCATTTGGAATGACTATATAGTTGTTGGAGGACCATTTGCTTCAAAAGCATATGCATTTGAACGTTCTGGTGACGTATGGACAGAGGTCGCTTTCTTAACTTTTCCGGGTATTTCATGGTTAGACCGTGCCGCTCCAGTTGACATTGATTCTACCACAATTATTTTAGGAGCACAAACGGAAGATTTAAATGCGGACATGGAGGAATCAATTATGAATTCAGGCGGTGCTGCAGTATTCACAAGAACGGGAGGCACATGGAGTTATTTACAAAGATTGTCCCCTGCAGATAGAGATGCTGGAGATCATTTTGGAATTAGTGTAGGTATTGATGGTGAATATATTGTAGTTGGAGCACACTCGGACAATCACGACGAAGATGGAGGAGATGAAATTGAAAATACAGGATCTGTTTACATTTTTGAACTGCAAGATGACGGAACATATGAAGAATTAATCAAGTTAGATGCTTCCGATAGAGCAATTGATGACGAATTAGGTATTAGCGTTGCTATTTCTGAAAACACCATTATTGCAGGTGCATTTCAACAAGATGAAAACCCTGATGGCGAAACTTATTTAGAAGATGCTGGAGCAGCATATTTCTACACCAACCTTGAAGGCGGTGGCGGTGGTGGAGACTGTGAAGACGTCTTCTACAGTCAAGAAATAGACATTTGTGATGGAGAAGAAATTGTAGTTGGCGGAAGTGTTTATGATGAAACGGGGATATATACAGATGTAATCGTGACAGATGAAGGTTGCGATAGTATTGTAACAACAATTTTAGAAGTTGCTGAAGAAATTTCTATAGAACAAGAGTTCTTCATTTGTGATGGAGAATCAATTACTGTTGGAGATGTAACGTATGACGAAACAGGGTTCTATATTGATGAATTGATTTCAGAAGCAGGTTGTGATAGTCTTGTATTTACATTCTTAGAAGTTGCAGATCCTGTAGATACTGATGTTGATGTAGATGAAGCACTTTTAGAGGCAGTATTAGATGATGCAGAATATCAATGGATAACATGCGACCCTTTTGAAATTATTGACGGAGCTACTTCTCAAGCATTTATTGCCGAAGAAAGTGGAGAATATGCCGTAATCATTACAGATGGAGAATGTACTGACACTTCTGATTGCCATACTATTGTAATAGATGATGATCCAGGAAGTGGTATTGGCGAATCTGCCTTTAGTGCTTCTATTTCTGTTTTTCCTAATCCAAGCAACGGATCCTTTGTTATCAATGGCGAAATGCTCAATGGAGCAAATATCCGTATCTATAATTCTATTGGTGCAATTGTTTATGAAAACATAGCCAATTCAAACTCGCATACAGTTGCAATTACAAATCAAGCAGCTGGAATATATGTATTAAGAGTAACAAGCGAACATGGTTCGAAAATTGAGAAAATCAATCTTAAATAGGTCAATTTAATCGGTGAACTACACGTTTAAATCGATTAAATAATTTTTTCTTTCTTTCGACTTCCCTATATTTGCCCCACAACTTATTAAAGGTTCACCATTTAATTGAAACCCTATTCAATTAAATGGTGATCTTTTTTTTAATACTACTATAATGAAATTGCTACTTTCAACTATTGTATTGATGGCTTCTGCCATCAGTTATTCTCAAACCTTTACCGAAGTTTTTAAAGCTGCTGCTTTTGACCGCGAATCAGAAGATCGTCTCGGATACTCCGTTGACATTTCGGGTGATTATGCCATTATTGGAGCTTACGGTGACGACTTTGGGGGTGTAAATCCTAATATGGGATCGGCCTATATTTTCGAAAAAACAGGAATCGAAGATTGGGTATTTGTTCAAAAAATCTTTAGTTCAGACCAAGACGACTATGATCGATTTGGATATTCCGTTTCTATTCAAGGAAACCGTGCCGTTGTTGGTGCATATGGTGAAGACGAAGATGCGGATGATGCCAATACATTATCAAAGGCTGGTTCAGCCTATATTTTTGAAAGAGGTGTAGATGGCACTTGGACAGAAATGCAAAAAATTGTTGCTGGAGACAGAGAAACAGGAGATGAATTTGGATGGTCTGTTGATATCTATGATTCTACAGTTGTAATTGGAGCGCATACTGAAGATGATGACGAAGACGGTTTAAACCATGAATACAACGCTGGATCAATTTATGTTTTTGATTTAGATGGCGGTATTTGGAGTCAAACACAAAAAATTGTTCCTTCTGATCGATCAGACGACCACGTTTACCCAGAAGGAAGACCAGATCCAACGGACGAAGATTTCTCTGATTTATTTGGAGGAAGTGTTGCCATTTGGGGTGACTATTTAATAGCTGGATCTCATATGCATGATTATGGTGCTGGTGGAGTTGGTACAGGTTATTTGTGGAATGCAGGAGCAGCTTACATTTTTGAAAGAGGCGGAGATGGAACCTGGACAGAAGTGGAAAAACTACTCCCGGCAATTAGAAAACCTTATGATCGATTTGGTTATGCAGTAGATATTGACTCTAGTTCTGTTGTAGTTGGTGTTTGGTCAGAAGATGAAAGTGAATTTGAAGCCGCACCACTTATGAACGCAGGAGCAGCTTATATTTTTGAGCGTGATGGTGCAGGAGATTGGTTGCAAGTTCAAAAACTAGACGCAAGTGACAGAACTGCAGGAGATCACTTTGGTAGAGATGTTGCCATTGATGATAATTACGTTATTGTTGGGGCAGAACATGAAGATCTATTCTTAGGAGACGGCAGTCCAGGAGATTCATTATCTAATGCAGGTGCAGCTTATATTTTCGAAAAAGATGGCGGTGGAACATGGTCTGAAATTCAAAAAGTCGTGAATTCAGATCGTAACGCAGAAGATTTATTCGGTGAGTCTGTTTCAATATCAGAAAACACTGCTTTTGTAGGAGCTTGGCAACAAGATTTAGATTCAGTTGGTGCAGCTTATTCAGAAGATGCTGGGGCAGGATATTTCTTTAGTGCTGTAGTTTGTGAAGAAGAAACTAGCGAACAAGACATCACAGTTTGCTTTGGAGAGACCTATGAAATTGGAGAGCATATCTATGATGCTACTGGCACATATATTGACACCTTGTTAAATATAGATGCTTGTGACAGTATTGTTACAACCAACTTAACAGTGAACGATTTAATTTCTGAGGACCAATCAATTACCATTTGTTCTGGAACAACTTATACCATTGGAGATAACACTTATGATATTAGTGGATCTTATATTGATACTTTAATTTCGATTGAAGGCTGCGATAGCATTGTTAATACAGAACTAACCATTGAAGATGCTGTTACCCATTTCCAAGACATTCACTTATGTTTTGAAGAAACTTATGAGATTGGAGATAACGTTTATGATGAGTCGGGTATTTATGTTGATTCTTTAGTAACAGAAATGGGATGTGACAGTGTTGTTACAACCGACCTTTTCATTGAAGAAGAAAATATTCTAGAGCAAGAAATAACTATTTGCGCAGGCGAATCAATTGTTGTAGGAGATTCAAATTATGATGAAACTGGATCTTACGTTGATGTATTAGTATCAGCTACATTATGTGACAGTACTGTATTTACAGACTTAACTGTATTGCCTGCAATTGATGTAAGTATTTCTATGGTAGATGCACTTACTTTAACCGGTGGAGATCCTGATATAGAAACAACAACTTTCCAATGGATTAAATGTGATCCGATTGAGATTATTGACGGAGCAACTGAGAATACATTTACAGCGCTTGAAAATGGTTCATATGCTATAATCATTACTGACGGTGATTGCGCTGACACATCTGACTGCATGGATATTAATAGTGTTGGCATAGATAGCTACTTGCAAAACGTTGTTAAAGTTTATCCTAATCCAACCAATGGTCAATTTACAATTGAAACAGGAAGTTGGTCTAATACCAACATCAATATTACGATCACCAATCAAATTGGTGAAACAGTTTATTATTTAGATGGTGCGCAACCTAAATCTAATATTGACTTAAGTCATTTGGCTGGTGGAATATATATTATTCAAATAACTGATGGCGGACGTTCAGTCATTAAAAAGCTGAGTAAACAATAAACCAACCACTTTATTATAATGCATTAAGTAGGGTTTATGAAGTTTTCTAAACCCTACTTTTTTTTATCCAATGTATATGAAATTATTTGCAACCTTATCACTCTTTTCTTTCTGTATGTTATCACACGCACAAACATTCACAGAAGTTATAAAAGCCACAGCCTTTGATCGAGAAGCGGAAGACCGAATGGGTTACGCTGTAGACATTTCAGGTAATTATGCAATTGTAGGTGCCTACGGAGACGATTTTGGAGGTTTAAACCCCAACATGGGCTCTGCATACATTTTTGAAAAAACAGGCTTAGAGGACTGGTCTTTCGTCCAAAAAATATACAATTCAGATCAGGACGATTATGATCGCTTCGGCTGGTCGGTTGGAATTGATAGTAACTATGCCGTAATTGGTGCATATGGAGAAGATCATGATACTGAAGATGGCGCTCATATGTCCAAAGCAGGGTCTGCTTATATTTTTGAAAGAGATGAATTTGGAATTTGGAACGAAGTTCAAAAAATTGTCGCTTCAGATAGAGATACAAGTGACGAATATGGTTGGACCGTTGATGTTTCAGGAAGCACAATAATTGTAGGAGCTCATAAAGAAGACCATGACGAAATTGGTGAAGATTTCATATTCAGGTCAGGTTCGGTTTACGTATATGACCGTGGTGATGATGGAGTTTGGGTAGAGACTCAAAAAGTGATTGCTTGGGACCGTCAAGCCGATTCTGGAGGAGGAGACGAAGATTTAGATATTTGGCATTATCAAGACATTGATTATGGAGATCTATTTGGTTGTTCTATTGGAATTTCAGGAGATTATATGATTGTAGGCGCCCATAATGGAGATTATAACGTAGATGGAGTTGCTGGAATAAGTCAAGCAGGAGCCGCGTATATTTTTAAACGTGAAGCTGGTGTTTGGGAAGCAGATCAAAAAGTAGTTGCAACCATTCGTGGCGGATGGGACCGTTATGGTTACTCAGTAGCCATTGATTCAAATGTAGCAGTTGTTGGTGCTAAGGCAGAAGATCATAGCGAATTTGAAGCAGCATTTTTGCACAATGCAGGCTCTGCCTACATATATACCAGAGATATTTCAGGAGTTTGGAGCCCTCAAAAAATTGACGCAAGCGATAGAGATGTTGGTGATCATTTTGGTATTGAAGTTGACATTGCGGGCGACTATATGGTTATTGGTGCTGAGGCGCAAAACTTTGATGAAGATGTTGCAGATGAACTTTCAAATGCAGGTGCGGCTTACATCTTTGAAAAAGAAGATGACGGAACTTGGGAAGAGATTCAAAAAATTGATGCTAGTGATAGGGATAGTTTAGATTTATTTGGAGATGCTGTGGCAATTTCAGAGCATACCATTCTTGTTGGTGCTTGGCAGCAGGATTTAGACTCTGCATCAATGCTTTACACAGAGGATGCTGGAGCGGCCTATTTCTTTAGCTCCATCACCTGCACAGAAGAGACTATCACACAAGATATTGATTTATGCGCTGGGGAGTCCTTGGAAGTTGGACTATCTGTCTATACCGAAACAGGAACTTATATTGACACTTTACTAAACAGTGATGCTTGTGACAGTATTGTTACCACTAACCTATTTGTTGCTCCCTTAATTGAAAGCACTGTTCCTGTTAACCTGTGCTTTGGTGAAACTTATGAAGTTGGAGGCTCTATTTACGCAGAATCAGGAACCTATTTGGACACTTTAACTGGTATATCTGGTTGTGATAGTCTTGTCACTACCGAATTAATCATAGCTGTTGACAATACTATAGAGCAATCCTTTAATATTTGTCCTGGTGAATTTGTAACTGTTGGAGAATCGGTTTATTCTGAAGCAGGAACCTATACTGATTTATTTGAATTTGATGACACTTGTGACAGCACTGTTATTACAACTGTAGACTTAATTACTGAAATTGACATCACGGTTGATGATTCTGGATTTCCGATTATTGCATCTAATGAACCTGAGGGAGGATCGACAAGTTACCAATGGATAAAATGTGCCCCGTATGAAATAATAGTTGGTGCAACCGACGTTGCATATACTCCTACTGAAGATGGGGAATATGCCGTTATTATTGAAAAAGATTTTTGTATTGACACCTCTGCTTGTTACAATATTGTTGGATTAGGAATTACTTCTAATACGCAAGATCATTTCACGGTTTACCCTAACCCATCAAATGGAACGGTTACAATAGCTCTTGAAAACATTGAAGTAGGTACATCAATCGCTATCTATAACAATCTTGGCGCTGTAGTATTTCAAAGTTCAATTGAAGTTAGTACTGTCACATATGACTTTTCAGAATTTTCAAACGGCATTTATTTAGTTCATATTATTTCAAATGATGCCACTCATTATCGCAGATTTGAAATTTCTAAATAAGTTACTGTAAAGCTCCGTCCCAACCTTTAAAAACGGGTTCATATCCTTGATCAATAATTGCTTTAACAAATTCATTTGTTGTACGTTTATCATGAATCTCAAATTGCTCCAAATTGACATTAGGGTTAGCATAACCACCAGGATCTGTTTTAGAATCTGCACTAATAGAGGTTATTCCAAGCTTTATGACATTATTACGAAACGCTTCAGACTCTCTAGTGGACATAGATAATTCCACCTCTTGATTAAAAATACGATAAGCACAAATTAGCTGCACCAATTCTTTATCAGTCATCACAGATTTTAATTCTACTCCACCTGCGCATGGGCGTAATCGCGGAAACGAAATGGAATAATTCGCCTTCCAGTATTTTTTTTCCAAATAATCTAAATGTGCGGCGGCAAAAAACGAATCAGTTCGCCAATCCTCCAAACCAATAAGCACACCAACACCCATTTTATGGATTCCTGCTTTCCCCATGCGGTCATGCGTTTCGAGGCGATAATTAAAGTTGGATTTTTTTCCTTTAGGATGATGCTTTTTATAATTATCTCGATTATAAGTTTCTTGGTAAACTAAAACTGTATTTAGTCCCTCTTCTATCAACTCCGAATAATCTTCCTCATCCAATGGTTGAACCTCAATAGCAATGTGAGAAAAATATGGTTTTATTAACCGTATGGCATTTTTAAAATAATCAACTCCAACAGTTTTATTAGCTTCTCCAGTTACAATTAAAACATGATCATACCCGTACGATTTTAGCACTTTAACCTCTGCTAAAATCTCTTCATCAGTCAGAGTTTTACGCTCAATTTTCACATCTAAACTAAAACCACAATACGTACAAATATTTTGACATTCATTGGACAAATAAAGTGGCGCATACATTTGTATTGTTTTTCCAAATCGCTGTAGCGTTAAAGCATGACTTTTTTGTGCCATTTGCTCCAAATAAGGTGCTGCTGCAGGAGAGATTAGCGCTTTAAAATCATTTAAAGTAGGTTGATTGGAATTCAATGCACGTTCAACATCCGAAGCCGTTGCACCATAAATATCCTCTTGAATATTTGACCAATTATAAGCATCAAATTTTTCTAAATACGTCATTTTTATTTAATCATTTTTTCATAGTCATTTGGCAAGCCTTGCAACTCATAACGCCCAGACAAAATCCACACTACAATCACCATATAGATAATTGCAAAACCAATAAAATAATTGTACAACCCCTCAGGCAATCCCAACGCTGTATAAACTTCTATTACAGCAATTGCAAGCGGTGTAAATAAAATAATGGGATAAATAATCCATCCCTTAAAGTAAATCCACAAAACTACCTTCAACTCCATTTTTTCAGGCTCTTGAAATTCAAGCTCAAAATAGTTCGGTTTTGTAATTTTTCGTTTCAATCTCATTTTGCAAATTGGAATTATTGGTGCATATAGAAAAGTGAAAACCTTATACGCTGTATAAGTGCCATCCTCCCCTATTTTACTTGCATTCAAAAAAGCCGTTCCAATTCCATTCAATCGCATCCTCTACCCTAAAAATTCAGTTAATGGGCTACTTGCCATAGCCTGATGAGAAACAGCCCCCAATTTAGCTTCATATGCCATTCTACCAGCCTCAACAGCCATTTTAAAAGCAATAGCCATTTCCACAGGATTCGCAGATACCGCAATTGCTGTATTTACTAAAACCGCGTCAGCACCCAACTCCATAGCATATGCCGCATGAGAAGGAGCTCCAATACCTGCGTCAACAACAACTGGCACAGTCGCTTGTTCAATTATAATTTGTAAAAAATCATCCGTTTTAATTCCTTTATTACTTCCAATTGGAGATCCTAATGGCATGACAGCCTGTGTACCTACATCTTGCAAACGCATAGCTAAAACAGGGTCAGCATGAATATATGGCAATACCACAAAACCTAGCTTAACCAATTCTTCAGCTGCAGCTAAGGTCTCAATTGGATCTGGCATTAAATATTTAGGATCAGGATGAATTTCCAATTTAATCCAATTAGTTTCTAAAGCCTCACGTGCTAATTGCGCAGCAAATATTGCTTCCTTTGCAGTTCGCACACCTGAAGTATTGGGCAACCAATTAAATTGATCTTTTGACAAATGCTTTAAAATATCATCTTCTTGATTGTCAACATCCACCCTTTTTAAAGCCATTGTTACTAATTCTGACCCTGAAGCTTGCAAGGCTGCTTCCATTTCTGCATTAGATTTGAATTTTCCTGTACCAGTAAATAACCGTGACGAAAACTCTTTATTTGCTATGCTTAATTTACTCATTCTAGTATTTTAATTTATTCTGAAACAGACAATTGTTCATCACTCCATATTTCATTAATTGATCCAATTAATGCAGCCCTATTCGTGGTTGAACGAATTAAACCAGACAAAGCAACGCCGTGTACATTTGTCTTGCTTTTTAGCTCTGTCATGTCTGCTAGTTTTATTCCACCAATTGCAACTACAGGAATCGTTACTTCATCATTTAAAACAGATTGATAACCACTTATTCCGAGAATTGGACTTAATTTTTTCTTCGTATGTGTATATCTAAATGGTCCAAGTCCAATATAATTTGCCCCATCTTTAATTCGATTGAAACAATCTTCTTGTGTATTTGCGGTTCCACCGATAATTTTTCCGTTTCCGAGGGTTTTACGCGCTTCTTGAATAGGCATATCACCTAATCCTAAATGAACGCCATCCGCATTAACGAGCTTAGCTATAGCCACATGATCGTTCAAGATAAACGTGGCATTATTTTCACAAAGGTCTTTCACTTTCTCCGCTATTGACAAAACATCAAGATCCTTATTTTTAATGCGCAATTGCACCCAATCAACACCAGCATTAAGTACGGCATTCACCTCTTCTAAAATC
The DNA here is from genome assembly GCA_937136425.1 of uncultured Crocinitomix sp. GTDB lineage: Bacteria > Bacteroidota > Bacteroidia > Flavobacteriales_D > Crocinitomicaceae > Crocinitomix. The sequence continues at coordinate 11,222 of CAKZON010000044.1, read as the reverse complement.
TCAGTTTCAGAATTTCCATTAGTGATGTATTGTAATTTGCTAATTTTCATTTAATTCAAAATCTACTTATTTGATTTGTTATCGTTTATGTTTTCCCAATTTAGAACGATCGCTTTTTAAAAACTCTTCGATATATCGCTTTGATTTTAGCACGGCTTTTTGCGTTGGATATCCTCTTAGCAAATTTGAAATTAACGCTGAAGAAAACACACAACCACTTCCATGCTTTTCGTAATAATTACCTGCCTTTGGATTAAAACTTCTCATCCCATTTTCATTGAATAAGTAGTCTTTCCCCTGACTTTCTTTATTATGTCCGCCTTTCAAATAAATTGAAGTAAACTCGGACAATGCTTGTGCGCCTTGCAAACTATCATTATTTCCAGACAGCTGCTTTATTTCATTCCAATTGGGCGTGATATAATCAACCTTACTAAGTACTTCTTTTAACTTCCCCAAATCATGCTTAAAATCAAATCCTGCACTTGCTGACAATATTGGATCCCAAACTATTGTCAAATTCTCATTTGAATCACGAACAATTGCAAGAATTTCCAACATAAACGAAAGCGACGGTATTAAACCAATTTTAACCCCCTGAATTGAATAACGCTCACATAGTGTTCGCAACTGACCTTTAATCAATGATTGATCAATCCAATTAACACTCAAAAATTCATCTTCTGTTTGAATGGTGTTTGCTGTTTGCACAGCAAAACCGGTACATCTATGTGCTTCGAAAGTCTTCACATCAGCCAACACACCTGCTCCACCAGATGGATCAAAGCCTGCAATTGTTATTATGTTTGGTCTTTTAATCATTGTATTGTTTCTACAAACGTGAAGTACTTTTTCCAAATATCCCCCAACATAGCATAACCTTCAAACCCCAATTTTTCACATATCTCAATACGAGAATTATCTATCCCTCCGAGTGCTATTATTTTACGATCAGAATCCTTTAAAAAGGCACTTAATATTTCATAATCATTAAACGCCGAGTGATAGTCTACTTTTGAAATACTATCAAAAATTGGACTTAAAAAAACGTAATCCGTATTAAATGGCAACTGCTGTACTTCGCCAAACCTGTGAGCTGAATACGTTACCAAGTCAGGACGTTGTCCTCGCACGGTTATCTGTCCATCTTTCAAACATAAATCTCTAACATCACAAGCAGAAGTCAACTCATCCTGATAAGATAAGTTGGCCATTGCTTTTGCATTGATATTAATTCCTGCTAAATCAAACTCCTGAATTAATTCATAATGAGAATGCAGCACCACTTTATGATGAAAATCTGAAATCAACTCTAAAAAATTAATCATTTCCTCTTTAGAATAATCAGGTTTTCGCACATGCAAAAAGTCCCACTCCTCTTGCATTAAATTTTGCAAAAGAAGCGTTTCATGCGGCAAGGCCTCTGGATATGTAAATAATATTTTCAGCATTTCTTGTTCAATGTTCAATGTTCAATGTTCAATGTTCAATGTTCAATGTTCAATGTTCAATGTTCAATGTTCAATGTTCAATTAAGAAAAAAAACACTTTTCTGTTCGAACGTTTTTGCATTCTCGTTATTTTCTCAACAAAACCCCATATTGCCAATTGCTAATTGCTAATTGCTAATTGCTAATTGCTAATTGCTAATTGCTAATTGAACCTATTTTATTTCACTTGGCTCTAAATAAACATCTCCTCCTTTTTCTTTAAAAGTGTCAGCCATTTCCTGCATTCCTTCTGTTAAGGCATTTTCACCATCCAAACCATGTTCAGCAGCGTAATCTCTAACATCTTGCGTAATTTTCATTGAACAGAAATGTGGACCGCACATAGAGCAGAAATGCGCTACTTTTGCATTTTCACTTGGTAATGTTTCGTCGTGATAAGAACGAGCTGTATCAGGATCTAATGCTAAGTTAAACTGATCTTCCCAGCGGAATTCGAAACGTGCTTTACTCATTGCATTATCGCGGTGTTGCGAACCAGGGTGACCTTTTGCCAAATCAGCCGCATGCGCTGCCAATTTATAAGTAATTACACCTTCTTTCACATCATCTCTATTAGGCAAGCCCAAGTGCTCTTTTGGTGTTACATAACAAAGCATTGCTGTTCCGTACCAACCAATTTGCGCAGCACCAATTGCTGAAGTAATATGATCATAACCAGGGGCAATATCCGTTGTTAATGGTCCTAACGTATAAAAAGGCGCTTCAAAACAATCTTCCAATTGCTTGTCCATGTTTTCCTTAATCATGTGCATTGGAACATGTCCTGGGCCTTCAATCATTACTTGCACATCATGTTCCCAAGCAATTTTAGTCAACTCACCTAATGTTTCTAATTCTGCAAACTGTGCCTGATCATTAGCATCTGCAATTGAACCTGGGCGCAAGCCATCTCCTAAAGAGAAAGCAACATCATAGGCTTTCATAATTTCGCAGATTTCAGCAAAATGTGTGTATAAAAAGCTTTCTTTATGATGCGATAGACACCATTTTGCCATGATTGATCCTCCACGAGAAACAATTCCAGTAAGTCGCTTTGCTGTCATTGGAATATAACGTAATAAAACACCTGCATGAATAGTGAAATAATCCACCCCTTGTTCAGCTTGCTCAATCAACGTATCACGGAATAATTCCCAAGTTAAATCTTCAGCTTTTCCGTTTACTTTTTCCAAGGCTTGATAAATTGGAACTGTTCCTACTGGTACTGGTGAATTTCTAATAATCCATTCTCTTGTTTCATGAATATTTTTTCCGGTAGATAGATCCATTATTGTATCTGCTCCCCAACGGATTCCCCATACCATTTTCTCAACCTCTTCCTCAATTGAAGATGAAAGTGCTGAGTTACCAATATTGGCATTGATCTTTACCAAAAAGTTTCTTCCAATAATCATTGGTTCACTTTCTGGGTGATTTATATTATTAGGTATAATTGCTCTACCTGCAGCAATTTCTTCACGAACAAATTCTGGTGTAATTTCCTTTGGTGTTCTGGCTCCAAAAGAGTTGCCAGGATGTTGCGGTGCTATCTCAGCAATCTCTTGCAATTTTTGATTTTCACGAATGGCAACATATTCCATTTCTGGAGTAATTATTCCCTTTTTTGCATAGTGCATTTGTGAAACATTATGTCCCTTTTTAGCAATTAATGGCTTTTTTAAATGCTCAAAACGTAAATGATCCAAATCTGAGTTATACAGACGCTCTTTACCAAAATCAGAGGTAATCTCTGCTAATTCTTCCACATCTCCTCTTTCTCTAATCCAATTTTCACGGAGCTTAGGCACTCCTTTCTTAACATCAATTTCAATGTTAGGATCTGTAAACGGTCCTGATGTATCATAAACTACCACTGGTTCATTTTTATCTTTTACAAATTGTCCCTTTGTAAACATTGCCTTAGAATCTGTCAAATTAATTTGACGCATAGCTACCTTAATATCCTTATGAATTGTTCCATTCACATAGATTTTTTCTGACGCTGGAAAGGGGTCACGCGTTATTTGTGACTTTTCGCCCGGTATTTTTATCTCTTTTTTGCTCATAATATTTTTATTTCGTTGTTCGTCTTATTGGTGATTTGGTTTATCACTATTATCCTCCTGCGGTGGCTGTTATAATTATAATTTTATCGTTTTCATTCAAAATTGTATCTGCCCAACTGGACTTTGAAATAACCTGATTATTTATGGCTACTGCAATTCCACTAGTATCCAATACCTTTTGATTCTCCAACATATTTGCTAGCGATACAGAAGTGTGGACCTCTAAAGCATGCTCATTCAAAAACACTTTCATCTTATGATGATTTAAAATTTAAAGCAATAGGATATGTATAAACAGATCTTATTTTGCTCTTAACAAGCCAAAAATAAGGGGCTAATTCTTGAATTGAATTAACTACCGAACCACAGTCGTGGATTTATCGGAACTACTAGTCACTTCCCTACGCAGGTACTAACCTGATCAGGTCAATGGGTATAATCTCAGTCTAACTTACAGTCAGACACCCCTTAGAGACATTACAAAATTAAGTAATACGTTTCTAAGTTAAGTGTTTTTAATGAAATAAATTAGAAACCATTGAAATGCGTTTTTCTAAAGCACTGTTAATTTCAAATTGTTTTGTTAAAACAACACCATAAATGTTTGTCTTTGCGCGTATGGATTTCAATTCCTCTAAATTTGTAACTCCATTAACAAATACAGGTTTGTTAAGGCTTAAAATCATCCAACCATATTCTTCTTCACGTGGGATTATATCCTGCAAAATTTCACTTCCTAGAATGATGTTTTGTTTTGAATTATTACTTGGTATAGCAAATTGGATAAAGTCGACATTTTTTAATTCCCAATTCTTGCAATCAGCAAGATTTATAGCCAATCCTCCGACTAATAAATTAGGATGTGATGAACGAATTGTGGATAAATCACTATCAAGATCAGAAAGGAGCACACCATCTGCATTAATTTCCTTGGCAAAATCAATATTGTCTTTAACAAGATAATCAACACCTGTCGCTCTTTTTTCTTGTTTAAATTCATCATTTGTGCCAACAAGAATTTGAATTTTGGCTAACGTCTTGGTCATTTTTTAGACTCTATGCCTTTGTGAAAATTGATCAAAGAATTTATAATCGAATTGAACTCCTTATTTACCTGACTCACTCCAATAATTCCTCCAACCATTCCGGATGCCTGCTTATAAAAAGTTAAAGTTGTTAATCCACCTTCATCATTAATTGTAATACTCCAAGCAAACCTTTTGATAAATGCACCTAAAAGTATTCGTCCTGCACGGCTTCCTTTCCCATATTGGCCACTATATGGCGTACCTTCTTCCAATTTATATCCTTTCTTATGCAAGAAAGTCTCTACTTTGGTTGCTAATTCCTCTCTTGTCAATTTTGAAAACCTAAAAACTCCTTGCGATTTTGTTATAACAGGTGGATTTGCCAAAGACAATCCCATTCCTTCATCTATTATCTCATTCATAATAATGTGTTTTACTTGTTATAATTTTAAATGCTCCAGCTTAATGTTATCGCCATAAAAGCGACTCGTAGACTCTTGAAAACCTTCAGTAATGTCAGAAACATAAAAATGATTATCCCCAGATTTTTTAATGCTCAATAAGTTTTCAGACTTAAAAACTTCTGTAATCTTATGCGCTACAATATCTGTTGAATCATATAAAGTAACTCTACCTTTAAAGAAATCGTTGATTTCGTCTTTAATTAAAACGTAATGGGTGCAACCTAAAATTAAGCTATCTATTCCTTCAAAGACAGGGTTAGACAAATAATTTTCAATAACCGTTTTACTAATTTTATCTTTACTAAATCCTTCCTCAATCATTGGTGCCAATAAAGGAGTGGGCAATACCTCCATTGCAATGCCTGGGTTACGGCGATTCATTTTTTCTTGATAAACACCTGACTGCACTGTTGCTTTAGTAGCAATCAATCCAATTTTTTTATGTGTGCCATTTGCCACCACGGCTTCAATAATTGGATCAATAACGTTTATGACAGGAACATTACCCGCATACTTATCGCGTAAATACTTATATGAGATTGCTGAAGCAGTATTACAAGCAATAACTATTGTTTTACAATTATTGGCAATTAAAAACTTAGAAATCCCCTTAGAATAGCGTTGAATAGCTTCTTTAGACTTATCACCATAAGGAAGATGTGCAGTATCGCCAAAATAGATAAAACGTTCATTTGGCAAAATACGTGAAATGGCTTTTGCAACGGTCAGGCCACCTATGCCTGAATCAAATATGCCTATTGGTCTCTCCACAACGCTAAATTATAAAAAAAGGCCGCTCAATGGCGACCTTTTATAAAAACTTCTAATTGTAATTATTTTATTATTCCAATAATTATCCTCCAGGAGTTAAGATTGGCTTAGATTTTTCTAAAATAAGCATCTCTGTAATAATTTCATTTGTTACGTCAAGCCCTTTTGTTGGGTTAACCCACATTGTAGGATTCGTTTGGTCAAAGTAAAGGATATAATCCAATCCTTTTCTAGTTCCAACAATCTCTACAGCTTCTTCTAACCATTTAATCAATGCTCCAACATAACGCTCTTGGATATTTCCAATTGCTTGTTGATAAGCCGCCTCAAGAGCTTGCATATCTTGTTGCATAGTTTGTAATCTGTTTTCCTCAATTTGACGCATATACTTGTTCATAGTATCTTGAGACGCCATATAGATTGTATAATCTTTTTCTAATTTTTGTTGAAGTGCGATATAAGTTTCTTCGAATGACGCAGTTTCTTCTTTATTCAAACGATCAGCTTCCTTATAAGTATCTAAGGTATCCATTACATCTTGATAATTCATGTGCCCAAATTTTTGAGCTGAAGCAGAAAATGCTCCGAATGTACAAAGTGCTACTATTGCTATTATTAATTTTTTCATCTTTTAATTGTTTCCTTGTTTCTGTTTTACTTATTATCAATTTTGATGCCCATTTTTTTTAGCACCTGCACGCTGATGTCATATTTCGGGTCAGCATACAATAAATTTGACTGGTTAGCCTTGTCAAAAACAAAGGCATAACTACGATCTGAGGCAATTTCTTGAATTGCGTTAAAGATCTTGTCCTGAATGGGTTTTATAAGTTCTGCCCGCTTTGCAAATAGATCTCCGCCTACACCAAAACGTTTTTTCTGCATATCCTTTGCGCGTATTTCTGCCTCTTGAATTTCTTTTTCTCTTTGTTTTTTTATTTCAGCAGGTAAAAGAATTGCTTCTGCAGCAAAATCTTTTCTTTTTTTCTGAGCATCTAAAAACAATACTTCAATTTCATTTTGCCATTGTTCAGAAGCTTTATCTAATTCAACTTGAGCTTCACCATATTCTGGCATTTGATCTAAAATGTATTGTGTATCAACATAGGCATATCGCTGTGCAAATGCACTACCCATCATACCAACTAAAAGGAAAAACGCTAAAACTACTTTTTTCATTTATCTTATTTTAAACCAGATCTTTCAACTAATAATTAAAAGATTCGGCGAATTTACTATTTTATATTATAAATCTCCAATATTCATACCAATGATTGGGAAGAAGCCAAAAGTATATCCTTTTGGATTAGCTCCAGGATCAGCAGATCCGTTACCTGCTCCAGCAGCGCCTACATCTAAAGGATCAAAGCCCCATGCAAAATCAACTCCTAACATTCCAAACATTGGCAAGAAAAGGCGTACACCAACTCCTGCAGACCTCTTAACGTTAAAAGGATCGAATTTATTGAATGAGTCCCAAGTATTTCCTGCTTCGGCAAACATTAAACCATAAATTGTAGCACTTGGATTTAATGAAAGTGGGTAACGTAACTCTAGTGAATATTTGGCAATTACAGTACCTCCTGTTTCAGCAGAAACGGGTGTTTGCCCTGTATATCCTCTTAAAGAAATAATTTCTCTTCCATCAAATTGCCATGTTCCGTTAAGCCCACTACCACCTAAATAAAATCTTTCAAATGGAGAATAACCTTTTGCAGAATTATATGCTCCTAAGAAACCAAATCCGAACTTAGGGTGTAAAATTAACTTCTTGTTACGATCTAGCGGTGCATACCATTCACCAGTAAACTTCACTTTATAATACTCAGCATATTTATAACGTTCCTGATCTGATAAACTTGGATAGTCAGCATCAGCAATGCCATCAAAAGAAGAATAAGGCAATGTTGCTTTAGCGGTTAAAGTAAATTTAGAACCTGTGCGTGGATAAATAGGATCTCCAATTGATGTTCTGGTTAACACACCTTTTAGCGAGATGTTATTAGAGAAACCATCCGTAAAAATGAAGTATTGTGATTGTTTTAAATCATAATATTGATAATTAAACTCACCATAAATTTGGAAATAATCATCAGGCCATTTTAAACGTGAACCTAAACCAACACCTACTGATGTAATTGACGTTTGGCTATATGCATCATTATCTTTCGCTAAACTGTTTGTTAATAAAGAGTAAGAACTAAAAACAGTAAATGAAGTTGGTTTTTTACCACCTAACCAAGGTTCAGTAAATGATAAATTGTAAGATTGGTAACCACGACCATATGTTTGCCCTCTTAAACTTAAACGTTGTCCGTCTCCAGCAGGCAATGGTTGCCAAGCTCCTTTTTTAAAGAAATTCTTAGTTGAGAAGTTCGTAAAAGACAACCCTACAGTTCCGATTAAACGGCCACCTCCAAAACCTCCAGAAAGTTCAATTTGATCAGATGATTTTTCTACAACTGTATATTCAATATCCACCGTTCCGTCTACGGGATTAGGAATAGGATTTACTCCAAACTGCTCTGGATCAAAATATCCAAGGTTAGCTAATTCACGTTGCGTACGAATAATGTCATTACGATTAAATAAATCACCCGGCTTGGTTCTAATTTCTCTTAAAATTACGTGATCATTTGTTTTTGTATTTCCTTTTAAGATGATGTTACGAATACGCGCTTCTTTTCCCTCGTTAATTCGCATTTCATAATTAATCTTATTATCAGCTGTTATGCTTGTTTCAACCGGAATTACATTAAAGAAAAGGTGCCCACGATCCATATATAACGAAGTTACATCACGTCCATCCTGACTTCCATACAAACGTTGTTCAATCAATCCACTGTCAAATATATCTCCGTTATCAATTCCCATCAAAGTATCTAACTGTCCGTCTCTATATTTTGAATTTCCAACCCATTTTATATCGCCGAAATAATACTCCTCGCCTTTTTCAATATAAATATCGATTCCCATGTGCTTTTCATCAATCTCATAAACCGAATCTCTAACAATTGCAGCATCACGTAAACCAATTGCATTGTATTTATCAATAATTGCAGCCTTGTCACGTTCATAAGCCGTTTGATTGAATTTTGAGCGTTTAAAAATACGCATGATCCCTTTCTGCTTGGTGTCTTTCATTGATCTACGAATACCACCATCAGAATAACTTACCTTAGTTTTAACTTTTTTAAACGTTGAAGCATCACTCGATTCATCTACAACTTCATTATCATAAACATTAATATGTTTAATCTTAATTCGTTCTTTTTTATCAATGTGAATATTGAAATTTCTAGAGTTAAACTTAGACGTGTCTGGCACTTGAACAATATCTACAGTTGTGCGGTAAAAACCTTTTTCATTATAATAACTTCTAATAATGTTTTTTGTGTTTTGCACTAATGACTCAGTAATCGTTTTACCGTTATATAAGTCTAGGATTTCACCTAAATTATCTTCTTCTCCTTTTCGAATTCCAGTATATGAAACTCTTGATAGTTTTGGACGTCCTTTCAAAGTAATTACTAAGAAAATGTCATCACCAATAATTTTATCATAACCGATTTGCACATCAGAAAAGTACTCTTGCTCCCATAAGGTTTGAATTGCCTTAGAGATATCTTGACCAGGAATGGTTATTTCTTTACCAACTGTTAATCCAGAAACTAACCGAATGGCGTCAGCATCCATATAATCTACCCCATCAACTCTTGTAGCTGCAATGGTGTATTTTTTAGGCGTTAAAAAAGAATTATCACCACCAATGATATTGTTGCCATTAATTTGGGCAAAAATTCCTCCAGAAAATACAATGGATACTATTACTATGAGATATTTAATCATTTTCATCTAATTCGTTCAACTGCTCTCCTATCAAACCAAACCTACGTTCGCGAGTTTGATATTCATAAACAGCTCTGTAAAAATCTTCTTTTTTAAAATCTGGCCAAAAGACAGGTGTAAAATGCAATTCACTGTAAGCAAGCTGCCACAATAAAAAATTGCTAATTCTAATTTCACCGCTCGTTCTGATCATTAATTCAGGGTCTGGAATTCCAGCCGTATATAAATGATCTGCTACAAGATTGTCATCAATATCATTTAGATCAATATCACCTGATTTATACTTTTTGGCAATTCGTTTAATAGCCTGCTTAATTTCCAATTTAGCACTGTAATTTAACGCCAAAATTAAAACAGTCCCTTTATTAGTTTCTGTTCGTTTAATTGCGTTTAACAGTTCATTTCTGCAGCTATCTGGCAAATCATCCGTATCACCAATTGTCAATAAACGGACATCATTATTATTTAATGATTCGATTTCATTTGAAATGGTGTTTACTAAAAGATCCATCAGACCATCAACTTCATCCTTTGGTCGGTTCCAATTTTCGGTAGAAAACGCATATAAAGTGAGGTACTTTACATTGATTTCGCTAGCGGCTGTTAAAGCTTCGCGTACAGATTCAACACCAGTTGCATGACCAACGAGGCGCATTTGACCTTTTTCTGTAGCCCAACGTCCATTACCGTCCATAATTATGGCAACGTGTTCAGGAATATTGTCTTTATCTAATTTATCTTTATAGTCCATTTCTTTCGAGAAGAACAAATTTGCATGATTTTTTTCACAAATCCACGCATTCTAAACGGGATTATGCTTATTAAATTGTTTTCTTAACAAAGCTTAACAGCCCCCACCTTAAAATCTTACACAAATGTGGGTTAATGTTAGTTCCTTATTAATACAAAAAAAGGGATCACCGTTGGTTGGGACCCCTTTTAAATTTTTCGTTTCTTATTTATTCGGCTAAAACAATAACGCTATTATCTTTTACTTCAATAACGCCACCATTAATTTCAAACGCAAAACTGTCTTTGCCTTTAAATTCCTCGTTGTATTTACCTTCAAACTCTTCTCCATTATTTTCAGCAACTATTTGATCCACTTTTACGGAACCTTTAGCTAATGCAGAAATCATTGGAGCGTGACCATTTAAGATTCCGAAAGAACCGTCAATGCCAGGCAAAACAACATGAGAAATGTTGCCTTTGAATAATGTTTCGTCTGGTGTGATTACCTCTAATAACATTTTATTCTAGTTTTAGTTTTCAGCGATCATTTTTTCACCAGCTTCAACCACATCTTGGATTCCTCCTTTAAGGTTGAAAGCAGCTTCTGGATATTGGTCTAATTCACCATCCATAATCATGTTAAACGCTTTAATTGTTTCTTTAATATCAACAAGTACACCTGCTAAACCTGTAAACTGCTCAGCTACGTGGAATGGTTGAGAAAGGAAACGTTGTACACGTCTTGCTCTGTGAACGATTAATTTATCTTCTTCAGACAATTCATCCATACCCAAAATTGCAATAATATCTTGCAATTCTTTA
>CAKZON010000043.1 GCA_937136425.1 uncultured Crocinitomix sp. | reverse complement strand
CCGTCGGTTATATAACTAGATCCTGATCCGTCAGATCCACTTCCAGCTGCCCCATCAAAGCCTCCACCTCCAGCAACATCTCCACTTCCAGATCCACTTCCAGAATCTTCGCCTGAGTCGCCTCCCGAATCTTCACCTGAGTCACCGCCTGAATCTTCGCCCGAATCACCACCCGAATCACCGCCTGAATCTCCACCAGAGTCCTCTCCAGATTCACCACTAGAACCTTCACTTGAATCGCTTCCGTACTGCCCACCTTGAATTGTTGACACTGGGTTACCATTTACATTCTCAAACTCACCAGGGTAAATAAGTAACCACCTATCCCAATAAGTATTAATACCAAATGATATACTTTGATTAAATCTTTTTAAAGGAATACTTACCTCATATCCAAAATTGAATGACAAAACATCATATTCTGTTGAAAATCCAGTTTTTAATCCATGTGAAATTCCATTTTCTAAAAAAGAATAAGAAAGATCACTATGAATTCGCGTATCTTTTCCTGAAACAGTACTTTCTCCTGTACTAGCAGAACTAACATAACGATTAATATTCAAAGTTGAAGCTGAGGTATAATGGTCCACTCCAAATTGCACACCTAAATTTGATGAATCCTGCAGCGGAATATAAATTTGATACATTGGCGCATGATTGTCCAATTCTTCAGTACCAGTACCTCCTGTTACTGGTGAATTATTACCATCTTGCTGATAATACCCATACAAAATGTCCATTTTAACAGTTTCTTTTTGATGAACTAAAGAATCAGCAACCTGGCTAATTGACACTAACGGAAACAACGTAATTAATGTCAAATATGATTTAAATAATTTCATATTAATTACAGCCGCAGCCACCTCCCGTTTTACCTGAGTTACCACCTGTAGCGCTTTCTCTGTAATTTTGAAAATTGTTTTCATAACTGTTTATAAGACCTTGAGACACTTCCATGTCTGAGTCATTTAAAAAATTACGTTGATATTCTTTCACTTCCACGCAAGACGTAAAAGCAATTAATAATAGCACAGAGCAGCCTCCAGCCAATTTTTTTCTATTCTTCATGAATAAGGTTTATTTTTTCTGTTGTAAATATTTGATTTGAGTCATCAACAATAATTGCTTCGACATTTTTTAGACCATCAATAAATTTAATTCCTTCGTTTGCGCTCATAATGAACACGGCTGTCGCCAATGCATCTCCTAATTCAGCATCAGGACATAAAACTGTAACACTTTGAATGCCTTTGGCAGGATAGCCAGTAATTGGGTTGATAATATGACTATATTTTTCGCCCTCGTGCATTATAAACCTTTCATAATTACCTGAAGTAACAATTGACTCATTTTTTATTTCAAGATAAGCAAGGGTTTCATTTTTATTTTCAGGATTTGCAATGGCAATAGTCCAATATTGATTCAATTGATTTTTTCCCCACGCTGATATATCACCACCTGCATTGACAATTCCACCAAAAACATTTTGAGTTACTAAGTACTCTTTCATTTTATTTGCAGCATAACCTTTACCAATAGCGCCAAACCCAATCCGCATTCCGTCATCCGTTAAAAAAACTGTGGTATCATTATCATTGATTATAACCTTTTTATAATCAATTAATTCTTGGGCGTGTTTTACTTCCTCGGCGGTAGGAAAATGATCCATTTTTTTATTGAAGTACCAATAGTTGTCTAAACTCGCATAGGTTATGTCAAACAATCCATTTGAAATTTTGGACAGGTACAGACTTCTTTTGATTAACTGAAATAACTCAATTGACACTTTTACTGGTTGTATTCCTGCATTCAAATTTATTTGGGATGTTTCTGATGAATCTATCCAAGATGATATTTGTTTTTCAATGTTTTTAGCGATAGTCATAGAGTTACTCAAAACCTTGTCTGCTTTGTCACTATCTGAATGAGTTATGGTGACATAAAAATCACTCCCCATTACATTGTTATGAATAGTGTATTCTTTCAATTCACCATCCAAGGCAAACACTCTGTTGGAAATCCAAAAAAGCAATATTAATAGTCTAATTATTTGCATCTATATCTTTTGAAAAAAGGTCAACGTAAAAACTTGGGTCGCTACTTACAAAAGTCGTCTTTTGCAGTACTGATTTATCTCCATCAATCAATACAAGAAGAGGGAAAATGCCACTTGAATTATAAGCATCAGCCAACTCCTCATTCATTTTAATTGTTGTTTTTTCCTGTTTATTTTTTTGAGGAAAATCTGCTTGATAAAAAACTGTTCTAGATTCTATTTTTTCTGAAAACAGAGATGTTTTAACCACCTTTTCATCCATTTTCATGCAATTGTGGCACCAGTCAGAACCTGAAAAGAAAATTAGCACAGGTTTATTATTCTCTTTAGAGGCTTTAAACAATGCTTCTGGAGAATTGAAGTTTTCCGATATATTTAATACCGCTATTATGAGTAATATAATTTTCATTTAATAATCATTATTTTTTTAAAAAGATTTATTCTTTGATCCTTAGATTCTACATGAATTAAATAGTTCCCATCTGAAAAATATTCAAATGAAAAAATAAAAGGGGCAGTTGAATTCCAGATTTCTGTTGATGCTATAATTCTGCCAGACACATCAATTATGTGCATAGTTAATTGTTCCTCATAATTATGAAGATCAACCTTTATAACGGCATTTGATTGGATAGGGGTTGGATGTACTGAAACGTATTCATTATTGATATTTTCGCTATAACAACCATCAGGATAATTCGCAATTTCTGAGAACAAAAAATTTCTTCTATCCGTGATTGATTTGGTAATACCTGGCAAGTAAACATCCTTTAATTCTCCTGACCGAACCATTTTCACAGTAACTCCTTCATTGATATTTTTAATAAATGCTTCATTCGAATAAAACTTATTTGTATCTGCTATAACAAACGGTTTTATCAGTTTTACTTTTGAATCAATTTCGCTAATTATTGCATTTAGATTTAAGTCTGATATTCTTTGGCAGAATAGGTGAATATATTTTGCTTTTAATATTTGATTTGTAAGAATTGATTTTACTAATGGAGTTAGTTCATTGCTCTTATTGTTTGTTTTAGGAAACAGGTTCATATTTGTATCCCAAAAAGCAAGGTTATAATCCCAAGGTATCCAATAAAACTTATCATCTTCAGGGTTTTGGTAGAGAAAAAAATTACGCCCATTTACATGATAAGAGTCCCAATTATTTAATAATACATCAATAATTAAACAGTTATAATACGAGTCTAAGTCAAATTTCCCCGTAATACTTTCTGCAAAGTCAAAGGCATAAGGATTATTTATTTCAGAAACTAAATCAAAAAAATCGCTCCAGTTATTTTCTTCTTTATTTGTTTTTAATTCAAAATCTGCCTTTAACTCTTCTTCGTTATATTCAAGTTTAGTGTCATTAACACATTTAAACAGATTACCATTTGAAATTTTAAAATTGTCTTCTAAAAACATATCATCTATTTGCTCTACAATTAAATAAAGTCCCCAGTATTGGTCATTAATATAGAGCTTGGCGTATGCTGCACGTGGAGAAATAATATTAAATTGTTTGAAGATAAAATAGCTTGTGTAATCTCTCAAAAATGATGGGTCAGCTGCAAAATTTTGCAAATTCATTTTTTTTATCCCATTAAATGTTTGGTCTTTTATAAACTCATTAAAATCTAACTTAAATGGTTTTTTCACTCCTTCAAATCCCGTGTTTGAATAGTGTCCTTTAAATCGTAATCCAACCGAATCCAAATCTTCATTATCAATTTCAATATCAACCGGAATATAGACTTTTGAATTATTCTCCAAATAGTTTTGATAATTTGTTTCTAATATCTCCCAATAATTTTCAATTTCAATAGTCAACCGAACTTCATGCACCACATTTGCATTAAAAATAGATTGATTAAACGCAGTGAAAGAACCGCATTGAAACAGAGCAATTATAAGAATGATATGTTGAAATGAACATCTCATTTCTTACTCTTTATTAGTTCGTGTAGTTTGAGTTTTCTTTATATTAAATAATGCTGTTTGTTGGTAAAGAATAAACACGACCATTGCAGCTATACACATAAAAGGAATCGTTAACTTATGAATTGAATTAAAATCCTCTGCCAAGAAATAATGAGTAAGAAAAATGAGGGTGAGTGCTAATGCTACCAGTTTACTAATTCGCACATATTTATTTCCTCCAATTACAAAAACTAAGACTGCCCATAGAATCCAAACGCCATAAAAAAGAGTAGTAACAGATGCAACCCAATAGCGCATTAAAAATGAAAATATCACCGCTACAATTAGTCCCCAAATAATTCCTTCAAAATAAAAATCGATTCTTTTCAGTTTTTTCTTCCGAGTTTCTATCCATAATAATCCACCTGAATAAAAAACAACACAAGAAATTAGTGCTAATATGAAATAGATAAACTTAACAGCAACTCCTCCAAAATTTGCATAATGTAAGTCAGACAACCAATTATTTACATGCTCAAATAATGCTGCCTCCTCATTTGAATAATGCTCCACCAATACTCCAGTGCTAGCTTGATACAAACTTTTAATTTCGCTATCTACCTCATCTTTTCTTCCAGCCATTAAGAGCTGCATATTTTCATCTCCAAAATGGTAAATTCTTAAATAATTCAAGCTTACCTCATTTTCCATTTCAAATTCATTTACGAATGAAGATAATTCGTTAAAATGTAAAGGTTTATTTAATGATTCTACTGTAGCTGGAACATCCTCAAAATATTTTTCCATCTTGGAGGTATCTCCATTAAACTGTACTAATACTTGTGGAATTATTAGAATTAATAAAAGACAAAACACGCCACCAGTAACTGCAAACATCAATTGAAATGGAAGAGTTATTACTCCTAATGCAACATGAGAATCTTTTAAAAAAGTTAATCGCTTCTTTCTTTTTCTAAGTAAAAAGAAATCCTTAAAGAATTTTTTGAGTTGTACTAATACTCCTGTAATAATGGAAAACACAAATAATAAACATACTATTCCAGCAATATAAATACCAGCTATTGGAATAGGTCTTAAATAATGAATATGATAAAGCAAGTCATTTAAACTTGTATAGTTTGGGCGTTCTTTTAAACGGTCAGTAAAGTGAAAGAATTCTCGTTTATATGTACTATCTCCTGCTACAAACAATTTAAAATTAGACTTATCTTCAAATTGAAAAATTAATATTTCTCGATTTTGATAGTTTCCTTTATTTTGAAGATTATGATAAACGTCATCTAATAAATTAGTACCTGAAGGCAGTTCTTTTTGTAAATCAACTCTTTCTTCCCAAGCAGCAATGTCATTTTTAAACAATGCAAATGCTCCGCAATAAAAAATAACGAACAAAATCACACATAAAATCACCCCACTAACTGTATGCAAGTTTAAACTAATATTATGAAGTCTATTATTTAATATCATAAATTATAAGCAATAGACATGATTAAAAAAGAGCTGCCAAAATAAATGAGAGAACACAACCATCTTGGTTTTATTAAAAAAGCAAGCACCATAAATGTTGGCCACACCAACATCATTGTAAAAACAGAAACAACAATAACATTTACCTCATCAAAAAACAGCCCGAACAATAAATGAAAACTTTGACTAAGTAAATAACCTCCTATAAATCCATTGAACAATGAAACAATTTTTTGCCCCGAAGATTCCGCTAAATATTTCTTATTTGCTGGCATATTAAATGTAATATAGGGTAAGGGGCAAAAGCCAAATAAAAGCTAACAAAACAGTTTTTTCCGGATAAAAAACAATTGTACTTACATAAAGCATATTTACCAATAATGGTATTAATCCAACAGTAGGACTCATATAAAAACCAAATAAAATGAGCAACAATAGGATTGATAGACTCAATTTTTTAAGGAGTTTTTTGTGCTTTACTTCTAATGCCTTTGTTTCCTTTCTATCAACAAGCAGAAAAAGAAAACCCAAAAGAAAAATTTCTGAAATGCATAAAAATAGAATCATCTAAAGTCAAATTTTACACCTAGAACGGGAACTAAACCAAAATCCGTAAATGGTTTTATTGTTTGAGATATTGTATCGAAATAATCATACGTAACCACCTTATTACTGTACAGATTCTTTATTTGTATAAAAAATTTGCCTGAGTACTTGGGTTTATTAAATTGAAAAGAAAATGAATAATCAACCCTCATTGTTGGAGCTCTTCGTAAGCTATTTGCTTGAGAAAAATCGTGAACTGTGCGTTGGTGTTTTATTGATTCTTCCAAATCTACAGGAGAATAATAAAGACCTCCATTTCCCGAAAAACTAATATTCGTTTCAATAAGGTTAGTCTTCCCTTTTTTCTTTCCTATTCTGAAACTCTTGCCTAAAATAACGTTTCCTCCATATGAAGAATTTGCTTCAGTATTTCGAATAATACCATCTCCCCCTTTATATTTAGAATCGAACCAAGTACCCGAAACAATAAAATAGGCTTGGTCAAAATATCCTTCGATAGTTGTTTCTAAGCCATAATTCCATCCGGTAGATTTGGTATCCAAAATTTGTGGCGAATTATAAGCCAGATTTGAAATCATTGAAAACCCACTAATGGAGCTCGCTGGACTATTGTAGATATATTGATAATAAACTTCGCTTTTATGATGAACCCTTTTTGAATAATAATGGTCGACACCAAACACTGTATGCACAGATTTCTGAGATTCAAGGTTTAAGTTCGGACTTATGGTAACAAGGCCTTCATTGTCAAAATAATTGCTGTAATAAACTAATTGATGTTCTAGCTTACTATACAAACCTGCACCAAAATTCAATTGCGTATTTGGAGTAAGCATATGTCTCAATCCAAATCTTGGCTCTATGTTTATTCTATTTTCTAAATCATTATAATTCGCATTGACTCCTGCAATTATGTACGTTTTATCGGTTATTAAAATTTTAGAATTTGAATAGATTGACAGTAGATTAAAATTCACTAGATTATTCACAAGCGTATCAAAATCACTTTTTAACCAGTTGTATTGAATTGCATAAAGATTATTGAATTTGGATGAAAGTCGAATCCCCGTTTTATTAAAATGGCGTCTAGAGAATCGGGTATTTAGAGTAGTGTGTATATCAAATTGATAAGAAGTATGATAAATAGAATCACGTTTGTCAAAAGTTAGGTCATCTTGAAGATAGTTTTGATAGTTAAAATTTCTACCCAGTTGCCCTGAAATAGTTGTATTCCAAAATGATTTTTGCCCTGCTTTAATTTGATGCTTGAGCCCTAGCACACCTATATCCGACCCTCTATTCCTTTGTGATCTATCATTAATGTTTTCCCATTTTGTCGAATCATATTCAACATTAAAATTATAATCACTTAATCCACCTACAAAAAACAAATTGAATTGCCCAAATTTGTCGGTTTGGTTATATAAATTAACGGTTAAATCTTGATATTTGGGGATTGCATTAATAGCGATCAGTTTATCAATAAGTCCAAATGTTGAGTACCTGTAGTTAACCAAATAGGAAGCGTTTTTCTTCTTTAATGGTCCTTCAGAAAACAAATCCAAACCTAAAAAACTAAGGCCTATAGAATTTTCGTATTTCGACAGATTTCCATTCCTTAGTTTGAGATCAAAAACACTACCAGTTGCATTAAAAAATTCAGCAGGAAAAGCACTGGTATAAAAATCGAATTTATCCAATGAGTTCATACTTGTGACACTAATCATTCCGCCTGTTCCAGATGCCGTTGCCAAATGATTAGAATTAATCATTTCAACTCCGTTTAACTGATGTTTTGTGGCAGAAGGAGAATTTCCTCTTACGGTTACAAAATTAAATGAAGCATAAGGCGGTCCTGAAACTCCGGGGTATGCAGTGACAATTCGTGAAATGTCTCCTATGCTACCTGGAAACTTGAGCGTTTTAGAAATATCTATTGATCGAGCAGAAACATTGGCCATCAAATTAACTGGGCGCCCATTTCGAGAAGTGCTGATTGTAACTTGTTCAAGCACTTCATTTGTTTCGACAAGCCCGACATTGAGAATGACTTGTTTCCCTGAAGTAAAATTAATTTGATCCCATTCACTTCTTTCAAACCCAATAGATGAAAATGAAATTGAATGTGTTCCTAATTCAACTGATTTTATCAAGTAATACCCTGAAGTATCAGTTATTCCAAACAAAATGGGGTCCACATCAGTCACTACGACTTTTACTCCTGGAATTCCTTTTTGAGTAGTTTTATTTACAACTCGGCCTGTCAAATCCTGCGTTAACGACAATTGCGCGTGTGCGCAATGTTCTCCTAAAGCAAAGGATAGGAAAAAAATTAAATTGAATAGTTTACTTCTCATTAATTGATTTATAATATTCATAATTGAGTAGAAACGAAACAATTAAGACTAGAAATAAAAGAGACAATTGAGAGATGTCACGTTCCGGTTTCATATATTCACCGAACAAATGCATGGCATGAGCAATTGTATAAACAAAACTCAAAATGCACAATCCAATTTTAACAAATTTGTTAGCAATGTAAATCGTTATCAGAATCCAAATAATTGGTAAATGATAAAAAAGTCCCCTAATTGTATGTGTTGAATTTGGTATTTGTCCAGTTTCATTTTCACCTACGACATCTATTCCATAGAATATTTTACCAACGTTGTAATTAAAATGTAGTATCATTCCAATAATTATAATTAACCACAGAATTGCGGCTTTATGAATATGTTTCATCTTTAATTTTGTTTGAACTTATAATGAAGCATTCTACACCCATATTTAAAGCGTGGAAATTTCATTATTAATCGTTTTATAAAATGTATTTCTTGGAATTCTTTTTCAGAGGTGAATAGTTTCGTCTTGGAATAAACGAGTTTGTCTGTCCATTCGGTCATTTCCAGATCTCTATTAAAACCACTTTTAAACGGAGGTGTAATATTTGAATGACCTGTAGCATTCCTCATAGTCCATTTGTTTACAATATCGAAATGAATTTCTCCTGAAGGAAAATGTCGAGCTAAATCAATTAACAGATTTCGAATTTGAGGTTTATCTAGGTACATAAATAGCCCTTCTGCAATGAACAAAAATTGACTATTTTGATGTTTATTCTGGAGTTCCTCCATCCATTTTAATTCGAACACAGAATGTGCTAAATAATGATTATTCTTTTCTGGAACGATTAACCTACTTCTTAAGTCAATCACATCAGGCAAATCTAAATCGTAAAAAAATGCCTCTTTATTGTGCTCTTTTAATCTATGATAGCGTGTATCTAGTCCACAGCCTAAATTGACAATAATTGGATTCTCATTAACTTGAATAAATTTGATGACCTCCTGATCAAAATAACGAGCTCTTACAAGCACTCCCATTGCAGTATCTTCATTCTGGTAAATTCCTGAAAAATCATGCTTTAATTCTTCTACTAACACATTTGAATAGGCATCATTTAGAATAGACTTTTTTTTCAAAAAGTCTCTACTTTTCATGAATAGAGTAACCAAAGATGTTTTTTCTATTTGGTCATCTAAAAATGGATGGATTTTATAAGCTATACTCATTTAGGTTCTTATTTAGAATGAATCTAAACAGCAAAAGTAGGTACGAAACACTTCCCCCACAATACCCTAAATAAGGTAAAACTTACTTATCCTCGTTAGAGGAAAAAAGAAATTTAATAGGTATCACATTGCTTTTTTTTAAAGCGGATAGTTTGATTTATAAATTACTTTACCTAATCAAAGTAGTACTTCCTTTTAACCTTCCACTTTTACCATCCTCAGTATTATAGAAAAGAACCCATGCAAAAACGCCAGGATTTTGACCCTGATTCAAAAAAGTTCCATCCCAGCCAATGTCTTGCTCATTGGTTTCAAAAACTAGTTCCCCATATCGATTGTATACTAAGAACTGGATAGAACTAAGCCCTAGGCCTTGAACAAGAAGTACGTCATTATTACCATCTCCATTTGGTGAAAATGCAGTTGGCACACCTATACTTAAAAAATAGTTGACCATAACAAGTGCAGAATCAACTGATTTACATCCATTCATATCTATCAATTCAACGGTATACATTTGAGTTTGATTAGGTGACGCAAATGTAATCTCACATTCGGAACAATTGACTTGATCAAAAGGTGTCCATATAAATTCACCTGTAGAACTACTGTTTGCAATTAAATTTGCAGAACCGCCTAATTCAATGATCGTATCAGAACTTGCTTCGACCATTGGATTCTCGTGGATAATTATTTCTTCAGAATGGATTGATGCTGAACCTGTGGCCGTTATCCCTTTTAGCGTGACAGTATACACCCCAGGTGTTGTTGCGCAAACGACAGGATTTTGGATAGTTGAAGTGCTGGGTTCAAAAGCTAAACCAAAGTCCCATTCCCAGTCAACAACAGCATCTGCTGAAGCGTCTTGAATTGAAAAACAGTCATTAAGGCATCCTTCATTTGGCAATATAAACCCTACATCAACCGGTTCACAATCTAAAACGTTTACTGTGATATCCGTAGTGTCTTTGCACCCATTTTCGTCGGTACCTATTACGGTATAAGTTGCTGTTCCAATTAGTGGAGGATAAAAATCTACTCCGTTAACAACACCATAATCCCAAACATAGGTTTCAGCTCCTGACGCCGTAATATTTATAAACTCACCTAAACACAGCTCTGTTGCGGTTGATGAGATAGTTACTGAAGGATGCTCATGTACAGACACAATAACGGAATTTGTATTGATACATCCGGTTTCAAGATTTGTTCCTGTAACTGTAAATTCTAATTCACCTGTTTCTACTGGAATAAAGGCAAGACCATCTGTAATTCCACCGTCCCAACTGTAAACATCCGCTCCTGCCCCTGTAAATACAATACTTTCGCCGGCGCAAACCTCCATTGGACTGGCAGTGGCAATAACAACGGGGTTTGGATTTACAACAATGTCTATACTTGCCGTTCCTTCACAACCAAAATCGGTTGTACCTATCACTGTATAAGCTATCGTTCCAGGCACGTCTGCAACGAAAACCTCTCCATCAATAACTCCAAAATCCCATACATAAGTATCAGCGCCTGCTCCAGTGAAAATAATCTCATCCCCTTGGCATACTTCTGTAGCCGAAGCCATGCCTATTACTTCCGGGTTAGAATTAACAGAAATATCAATTGACGCCGTATTTTCGCACCCTACAAAAGAAGTTCCAATTACGGTGTAGGTTGTCGTTCCAAACGGGGGTTCAAATGCCACTCCGTCTATTATTCCCATATCCCAAACAAAACTTACTCCACCAATTCCAGTCAATGTTACAAGATCACCTTCACAAACCTCATCATCATCTGCATTTGCTTCTATAATAGGCAATTCATAAACAGTCAAGTCAACAGAATCGATATTTTGACATCCCGTAACCGCATCTACACCTATAACAGTGTACGTTAAGGTCCCACTTGTTATCGGCGTGAACTCTTCCCCATCAATCACCTCTAAATCCCATGTATAAATATCTGCTCCCTCTCCAATAAAGATCACCGATTCACCTATGCAAATTTCATCTTCTGATACTGTCGCTTCAACAATCGGATTTTCGAATACAGTAATTTCAATTGATTCAATTGTTTCACACACACCATTAATTCCTGTAATAACATACTCGAACTCCCCTGTCTCAGGGAAATAGGGTTCATCTGCCACTATTTCAGGTGTATCCCATTCAAATATTTCTACTTCGCCAACTAATGTGAAAGTTACAGAATCTCCCTCACAAATTTCATCATCATCAACCAAAACCTCAAATTCTGGAGATTCATAAACCGTGATTTCAACTTCATAAACACAGTCATCTTCCAAATCACTTGTAGCGGTATAAGTCGTTGTTCCTAATAGCGGTTCAAAAGCAATTCCATCTGTAATTCCGCCATCCCATGTTACCAAACCATCATTTATAGATACTGCAGAAAGCGTCACCTCTTCTCCAAAGCAAACTTCTGTCGCGGAAATATCCGCAACTAAAGAATCGCACTCCAGCTGAACTGCGTCATCACTAAAAGAGACATTCCATGCATAACCAGGAGCTTCATCCTCTGAATAACTGAATGAAATATCCATTATGACATCCGTTGCTGTAAAAGTAAATGTCTCTAAAGACCAACTTGGATCATAACCACCGCTAAAGGGAAATAGAAATTCTTCTGCTCCTACAACTATTTCAAGCACACCATCATCTTCAGGAGCAACAGAATAACGCAATTCAGATTTATAAAAATTCATGACATAATTCTCTCCGATAATGAGATCACTAATTGTAGACCCAACTGATTCTGAAACGGCACCAGTAACCCATACTTCATGTCCATTTGGAGGGTCAACAGTGACTTCGAACCAAGGACTAATTCCACCCCAAAAATCTTTATTTGAAATATCAGTTGAGCCAATAATTTCTGTCCACCCTACTGGTACAACAGCAAAACCTTCTGGAGAAGAGTTTGTCGGCAATATTGTTTGACTAATTCCTATAATTGGGAAAAATAATAGTATTTGTATCAGACACCCTTTGTAAAAACTGTTTAATTGCATTACAGAATTGGTTTTTAATTTTACTAAGAATAGAGAAAATTTTATTCAAAGCATTTTTTAAAACACCACGTTTTACGTTAATTTATACATGTCTTCCAAAAGAAATTTTTACTGCATAACTATTTGTTTATATAGAACTTAACAAAGCTATAAACACCCTAGTTTAAATGTAAACGCCATGTTCAAATATCATCAGATTTCAAACTAGATAATTCCACATATTTTTTACACCCAAATTACACTTTAGTTTAAGTTATCAAGGTGTTGAAAAATCATTCCAAATGTATAAGGCGCAAAATTGGGAAAGCAAATCAAATCAGAGATACTATTTGAATAATAACTTAAGCATTGTCTTCCCCCTAAGACATGTTTCTTTTCATTTTAAAATTTCACAAAAAAATAACTGCACTATAAATTCCTCACCAAATATAATTTCACCTGTTCAATATGACAAAGTTGTATCACTGCGTAGAATTAGTTTTTAGCTCCATTGTAATCATCCGTTGCTTCAACAGCCTGAAGGTCTTCGAGTAAAGCACGTTCAGACGTTGAAAGTTTTAGCCCATAATGTGCGGCATACTCAAGTATCTCTGTTGGCGTAAGTGTTTTAGATACAAAATCAGAGTCCCAATCAAATTTATTTTTGTCTTCAGTAGAAAATTTATGATTCATCTCATCATTAATAATCGTACGAATAATCAAAGGTAATGTCTTTGTTATAAAATCTTTATAGGCTGTAATCATATTGGTACGCAAGTTTTTCTTGATTAATATATAATCTGCTTTGGCTATGGATGCGGGTACCTTGAATTTGTTAAATAATTTTGTTAAACGTGTTGCGGTTTCCATAGTCACCTTGTCAATTTGTACGCCGCTCATTTCCTTTATATTATCAAAACCACCTCCGTACACTTTATCTCTCATGCCAGTTAAGCGTTTTTCTAACGAGCTATTAAATTCTTTCAAGAACTCGTTAACTTCAATTTTTCTTTTCTGTGCACTTATTAAATCTTCGAGTATTACGCCATCAGATACTTGATTGGTGAGATGTTTTTGGCCTTTTACAGATATTATTCTATCAAGTTCCGTAAACTCTTCAATAGCAGTTGTCAAATTCTCTGTCGTCTTGGGATCAGCATTATTTAATGAACGAATACTTTGTTTCAGTTCGTTAGATAATTCCATATTATTTGATGCAGGAACAGTTACATCCATTAACTCATCAAACGGACTAGCATCTTTCAATTTACCTTGTTCTGTTTTGTCGAGTTTAGCTATTGCATTCTTCCGAAGATCTTTTTGCGTTTTCATTTCGCCTAAAATGCGCTCAATATTTTTAGCCTCATCAGCAGAAGCACCTGCTTGAATAAGATGTGTTTGTATGTCAATTTTTAGATTGCCCAACTTATTCTCTTGTTCAAAGAATAGATTATATTCTTTATTACTAGAAAGTAAAGATTTATGTCTGTTTTCTAAGGTCACAAGATGGCTTTTCTCTCCTTGAATCATTTCTCCAACTTCTTCCAAACGGTTTTTATTTTTCTTTACAAGAAAGTGGTAGCGTATTTTAAAATCTCCCATGCTAAACGCAAGCCCCCCTTTTCTGAACTTGTCTTCTAATCGCTGCATCTCTATCATATTATCAACTTCTACCGAAGCTGCCTTGAAACCTCCTTTATAAGTATCTAAAACTTCTAGCTTTTCGGCAACACTTACATCTATCCCGTCCCTTTTAACAGAAGATTTAAGCCATTCTTTAAGTTCAACTTCATCCAATTCATTCAGCCTTTTTTTCAATCTTAAAAGTTCTTCTTTTGGACCTAGAATATTGCTTGCACCAACTGCGATTTGACGATCAGTCTTTCGGTTATAAAAGCCGATCAAATCTTCCGGTTTTAAATTAAACTCATTCTGAAAATCAAGTATTTCAATTAAATCTGGATCATTTAAAGATTTTGCACCTTTGGGTGTTTTCAATGCTTCGAAAAAATTAAATTTATTCATAGCAAATTCCTTCCCTTCCTTAAGGGACTTAAAATCTTTAACATGTTCCCTTACGCCATAGAAACCTATTCCTCCTGTTGCCACAAGAAACGCGATCTCCATGAACATTCCTTGTGTATCACCTTCTTCGTACTTTTTAGATATACTGGTAACTGATTCTAGAGTCATCAAAGCGTATGAAGTTACACCACTCACAGGGTCAACCATTTGCATTACTCGAACAGCTTTAGCAGCAGCACCGCTTGCGCCTTTTGCTACTAAAGACAATGCTGTGCCGAAACCACCAATAGCAACTGCCGTATCTACTAAGGCGTATGCCAGATCCCAATAACTCATAGACCCGGATTCATGCTTATTGTCATAGTACTTAGCAATAGATGAACCTGCCTGAACGACTCCTCCAAGTGCAAAAAAGAATGCTCCGACTGGAGCGCCCACTCCGGTTATAGTGCAAATTAAGCCCACACCACTTAAAGCTAACGCTCCGTAACTCGCACGTTCATAATTCTCAGTAGGACTCGTCATCTCTACTTCCCCATGGAATCCAATAGATGGAACTTGATAAATTAAAATTCCTTCTTGAGCAAAGTCTTTATCATCTAATAATTTGAAAACTTCACTTTTAAGCTCAACATCCTCACTATAATATTTACTTTGCCTATGAAATTTCCCGTTCATTTGACTAATTACATGCCAAGTACAACCTCCATTCACATCTAACTCCTTAAAAGCAATTATTCGACCTGGAACGCCATGAACATTTTCTCGATCATAATTTACTGGTCCAGAATAAAAAATTGATTGTACTGTATGAAATTCCGTAATCTGACTATTACTATCATCATAATTAATCTTCTCTACAAATTGAAGAAACTCTTTTCTATCTTTTAATGCTTCATCTAACTCTTTAGAGGCTGTTGAGTAATAATTAGTGAAATATCCTTTCCCGTCCTCTTTTTCTTCACTCAATTTTTTATCATACTCAACTTTCAATTTCTCTCCTGCTCTATAAGTAAGTATGTCATTTAAAATACCGTATGTCGACTTATCACCATTGATCGATTCTATTGTCTCAGAATCCGTTTGCTTTGTTAAAAAGAACTTGTTTTCATTATTAATCAGTGCTTCAAATGTCTTTTCTATTTCGGCATATATTGGTGCATGTTGAGTGAGATGTTCTGCTAATTTCGTCTGACTACCTGTGGTATTATTCGTTCCTAATTCTAATCCCCTTTGTAAAACAGAATCATGAGAAACTAATAATTTAGCCAATTCATGATAAAGTTGATATTCAACCGAAGGAATAAAACCATCACCGCTGGCTTGCTTAATGAGCCTTACAAGGTTCATAAGCACGACCCCAGACTCTTGTCGTAACGTAGTTTCGGAACGTTGTCCACCAATACTATCTTTTGCATGTATTCTTGCCATCACCCTAACCTGTTGCAAAGTGGCCATTTTAGATATAGGCATTAAATGGTCATGATCTTCACCTTCTTTACCGGTAGCTGTAATCTGCACTCCGCCAGAATGATTTAGTAATTTAGATTTCTTTTCCTCATGGATTTTTAACCCATTATTTTCAGTTGCTGTGGGTACATAATCATACAATTGTACATTTCTAATTTCATTCCCTGGATAATAGGTGTCATCTTCCGCCCCGTGATATTCAGGGCTGTTTGACATGAAAAAATAGGCAAAGGGCTCTGAATTTGACAAATTGCGAAGTTCAATATGTTGCCCTGTATTAATTAATTCAATTTCATCAAACCATGTCGTATCCTCGTTACCAGTGTATGGAACAGGTATCATGTGTTTAGCATAGAAGACAAATGATTTATAGCTATTAGCTTCAGCACCAAGTGATTCATCTGAGTACAGTGCCTCTGCCACCCATTCTACTACACCAGGATCTGTTGCGTGTTTATTCAATGTAACTTCATATAGGTCACCATAAGGTTTTGAAAAAATATAAAATGCATTTTTAGATACACCCTCGGTTTTTTTCAAGGTCATCTCACTCTTGTTTATTCCATCAACAGAACTCCTTAGTTC
Source organism: uncultured Crocinitomix sp. (assembly GCA_937136425.1). Taxonomy (GTDB): domain Bacteria; phylum Bacteroidota; class Bacteroidia; order Flavobacteriales_D; family Crocinitomicaceae; genus Crocinitomix. The sequence goes on along the minus strand of CAKZON010000043.1, from coordinate 77,633 downwards.
AATAAAATCGCTTCTTTCAATGCTAGCTGTAGGAATACTCGCATTGAAAATTTGTCCTAACACCTCGTTCTGAGGGCTCTCTGCCGAATTACCATCTGTCGCAAATAATTGAAAGGCATAATTTGTGTTTTTACCGATTTTTTTAATTCCTGCCTTCTCTTGTAAATTCAAACTGACTTGCAACGTTAGGTTAAGTTGATTAAAATGAATTCTATAAGCATATACTCCCTTAACCGGTATTTGGCTGTCAATGGAAAAATCTGTTACATTAGGAATATCAAAGTTCATCACTTCCTGCAGTGGCATTGCTCTGTCATCTGCTGATCTCACTAAAATTTGCACATTTCCTCGCATTGGAGGAGACGTTGGATTGTCGCTGACATTGCCTGCAACTGGTCTTACTCTAAAAGTCAGCTCTAATTCTTTTTCTAATTGATTACCATCTGCATCAATTCGCAAAACAATATCACCATTAACATTGGTGGGTTCTTCCGGGTCTGTTATTCCTTTTTTTTGTATAACATCTGAGTTACTTGAAGTATTAGGATACCTATTTAAACCTATTTCATCTCCCACTGCAGCTTTTGCTCCCCAATCATCAGCTTCTGTTTCCAATAAATTATTAGCATTACCGAAAACTCCTTTACTCATAATCTCCCTTGACTCAACTCTTCCTTGTCTTTGTTGCACGACATGCGCCAATTCATGACCTAATAATTCTTGTCCTTTCCGTGTGTTTTCATCAAATTCTCCTTCAGCAAAATGTAAATCATTGCCTTTGGCATAGGCTCTCGCATTCATTTTTTCTGCAGATTTTGAATTCTTATAAATATTGATTTGGGAAAAGTCTTGATTGAACGATTTTTCCATTTTACGTTGGATAGACAAGGACAAATAAGGATTGTTCTCTGATTCTTGAGAATTGTCTTGTGCTTCGCCATTATCAGCAGATCTGGATAAATCACTGTATAAATTAGTCTCCGTACCTTCAACTGTTTGCTCATTCGAAATGTCTGTTGAAGCATTATCTTCTTTCGACTTTACTTTTTCTGATTCTACTTTCATAAAATTTCTGGGTTATGATACAATTCTATTGACCAATAGCTAAATTTATAAGTCGATAGTGAATTTTTTCAATCTTTGTAATTATCGCTTTTCTGTGGAATGATATTTTAAAGTTCTAATTAGAAAGGTCATAAGCAATTACAGTAATAAATTCTCTATTCGTATTTACCTTTAGACACTTGGATATAGTCAATCAATTTAAAAAAAGAGAAGGAACTTGATCTTTTTCATGAGCGTTTAAGTTAAAACTCAATTTACAAATGTTATTTTGTTGTTGTCATGTTAATTTAATGAACGACCCGATTTTCTTTATAAATAGACTTCTGTTATTCACAATTAACTTATCTACTTGGCAAATATTAATGATTGCTTTTATTTGTAGCAGACAGCCCCCCTTCGACTCCATTAAATTTCGCTATGAACCGACTTCTTGTCTATAAAAGTTTTGGGCACAAAAAAAGCATATCTGAAAAAACATGCTTTTTTCTTAATGGTAGCCCAAGCGGACAAATAACGCACTTATTGAGTGTGTTAGATATTGAGAGTTGTTTAGATTAACTGAGTTCCTTCATCAAATTATCGAAGGCAGTTTGTAATTCTGCGAGCTGCTTTTCCAAAGCCTCTACGCGCATTTCTAATTCCACATTCTTCGACGAAGATGAATCCAATTGATCTGTATTTTTCTCTAAATCCTCAACCGTCGGTATATCAGCGAATAAATGTACTAAACGTGCTTCTTTTTGACCTGTAATTTTTGGAAGACGAAATACAAATGGAACTTCTGCTTCCATAAGCTGTTCCACTGTTCTTTGAACTTCCTCAAGATCTTCGAAATCAAACATTCTTCCAGACATTGAGTTAATTTCACCACTAGTTAGTGGTCCACGTAAAAATAAAAGTCCCAAAACGGTTAGTTCGGCAAGATCCAATGGATATTTTACGGCAAGAGTATGTCGATATTTTGTTGATCTTCCATCACCAATCACCTTAGCCGCAAATTCCTTTTTTCTAAGCGAGTCCAATGCACTCATTATTGTGTCTGTATCGTATTTTACAATAGGATTTCGAGAAGATTTTTGATTGCATGCCGTCAAAACAGATTTTATGGTCATAGGGTAATAATCAGGAGTAGTTTTGCTTTTTTCAATCAATACTCCAAGAACCCTAATTTCTTCATCTGATAGTCTTGTCAATGGTTTTTTTTCGTTCATAGCGCGCCAGTATATTCCTCTAAAAATAATGGAAGTCTTGAATATATAAATGGAATGATCCGTGTTTTTAATAAAAAATGTCGCCGCTCATTCCTAGATATCGGATGGAAATAATTCTAATATATCTGGAACAAGAAACCAAAACAACATTGACTGGACAAAAACTTCACACCTATAATTCTCTACTTCGCACGAATTGGTTAAAATTCTGAGCACAAAAAAACCGATCAGAAAATCTGATCGGTTTTAATAGTAGCCCCGAGCGGACAAATATCGAACTTTTTGAGGGTGTTGGATGTGGAGAGGTGTTTATTTTAAAATAAAATCCCAAACAATTTATTTGGGATACAACTCACATGTTTTCTCATAGGTCAACGAACCTGAAAATGATGTCCCTTCTAAATTTGCACAACCAGCTTCAGCGTCTTTTTTTGGCAGACTAAAATGTGAATCTGACGTATAAATATCATCCGGATCGTCCACATTTGTATAGGTACATTCACAATTGTAATCTTTCGCGCAAGAAGCCGTCAATAATAGAACGTTTGCCAGAATAAAAATATTTTTTTTCATAGTTATCTTTTTTGTAAATCATTTAGTTGCTAGAATTGACTCTTGCGAAAGCGCTTTATTTATTAGAAATTGCGAACTGCCATTACTTTTTGACCATAACTTTTACTGTAGGCTTCTGGAAGCGTTACTGATGGTGGAGGAAAAACGTATACAGCCCAGGCCTGATTGGAACTGTACTGGGAAGAGCTAAAATAAAAACCATGGGATATCCCATCAATTCGTTCCTCATTGCTATCAATAGCTCTTAATTCATCATGACTAGGTAAGTACCAATCACTATATCCGTTTAGCACCAAATCCGAACAAAGTTTAGCAGCTATGTCGGCCTCGCCACAATTGGAAACAATAGCCTCAGTGTTACTTTTACCTGTTCCAATCTCCATTCCTGTTGCCTCAGAAATAGATGTTCCTTCACATCCCCACGCGACATCCGTGCCGAGGGCCTCTTCTGCCATAATGATTCCGTGCTGTTCGCCCGCAATATATCCTGGATCTCCCTCTTCAAAGAAATACGCTATTACTCCACCTTCATGCTCTTGTCCAATCGCTAAACCAGTTTCATATGTTATTTCATTTCCATATATAACATCAAAATTATTCTCCCAAGCATAAGCGCGGATATAATAAGTTGTACTTGGTTCTACAATAGCAGTCGCTGTCATAGTATCTACAAAACTTGCAACCACTGCTCGTTCTGATTCTTCCGTTGTTGGGTTTGGCGTTGTCGCATAGACAAAGCCTCCACTACTACTTCCACTAACCAGTGCATTGAAAGTTACAAGATTGCCTTGATCATTTGTGACTCCCAATGTATTTACAGTTAAACTACTAGGGGTCTCCGTTTTACTACATGACACAACTACAGCTGTGATCATTAATAAAAAACAAATTTGTTTTATGCTTCTCATTGTATTCTATTAAAAGTTTAAAGTAAAAGTCCTTGACATTCGCCGGCTGCCGCGTCAATGTTTCGTGAAACACTGTAATAAGTGGTACCATATTCATCTATAAACTCATACTGAATTGAGCCCGTTTTGCCTGACATCTCTTTGGTATATTTAACTACCCCTTCTTCTGAACAACCTGGCTTTGTCTCAAATGCGTCATCCTCGTTTATGGTTCCAATCACTTCTCCATTAACAGCTACGTCCATAGGGAATGTCGCTCCCGAAGAGATGTAATAATCCACCCGTTCTTCGTTCAACCAGAAAATAAATGTAATGTCATTGTAGTAGCAAGAGCCGTCATTATCTGTTGCTGTGACACTATAATTTGCTGCATACTTTTCCGTACAACCCAATTCGGTTTTTTCGCAACCCATAAAAACGGTGGCAAAAAGGAGTGTAGGAATTATCGTTATAAAAAAGTTCATTTTCATTTGAGTAGGTAAAATATTTTTAGAATAAAATGGCTTGACAATCTCCATCAGAAATGGCAATACTCTCCGATCTGGAATGAATGGAATTACCCATTTGATCAATAAATTCGAATTCTGTCGTTTCAAATTTTGATGACATTTCAAGCTTATAATTCACAACTCCAGCGGCTGACTCACAACTAGGCGCTTCTTCAAAAGGAAAAAACCAATTGACCTCTCCTACTTCTGTGCCATTTACCTCTACCTTAATTGGTGAATATGCCCCGGCGTCATCATAAAATTCGGCACGTGATTCATTAAAGTAAAACACGAGGTTTACACCATAAACGCAAGACCCATCATTTTCTTCGGCAGAGGCGCTATAATTATCTGCAAAAACATCCGTACATCCTGGCTCTTTACATGCGCTAAATAAGACCAACGCGCCAATAAATGTCATTCCTAAAATTTGTTTCATAATTTCTTGATACTTTGTTTTAATTCTTAATTTCAATTGAATTCCAACCTCCTTTTTGCACAAAACCAAACGATCTATTAGCGTGCTCAAAAGGTTGGTCAAATGTAGGTGCAGTAAACAAATACGACGATTAACAAAAGCGACATGTAACTTAAAATTTGCGACAATTTAACGGCATGCGAATTGGAAATGTGAAAAATGAAGTATTTTTAGAATTGTCTATTACCTATGAGACAAAATGAAACTTTTAAGACTGATCATATTTTTATTTTTAGCTATTCCGCAATTCGGAATTGGGCAAGAATATGAGGTCCATAAAAAAACAATCAATATTCCTAAAACATTTCAAGATATTGATTTTTCACTCGGACTACAAGATGCAAATGGATTCATTTGGCTGACGCAGTCTAAAGGAGGATTAATCCGCTACGACAATCAAAATTTTAAGATGTATGGCAGTAAGGAGGGAATTCCTGCGGGAGGCTCTTCTGCAATATTCGAGGATTCTGAAGGAATGATCGTGCTGCACATTAAATGGTTTGATGCAAATGAACAGGTAATAACTGTATTCGACCCTTTATTAGAGAGGGGTGTCTCACTGGCAGAATATATTGGGGGGCCATTACCATTTGATTTATTAAATATCGCACAGGTGATACAGAATGCAGATGGGAGTATCTGGATTCAGACAAACAATTTAGCTATCTACGAATTGAACGAAAAGAAAATCTCGTTTTGGGGAAATGCAAGAGGAACAGGGAGGAAATACGATCTCATTAAATCTTCTGATGGTTTAGCTTACACCATTATACATGCGGACCCCACTCCAATCGTAATTACTTCAAAAAATGGAGAACGTCAAGAAATTTCGCTCCCCGCGGGTTTTGATTTTTCCCGATTTATAGCCTCAACTACTTATCAGTCGCAAAAACAGCGTGTATTTGTAGAACTAAGAAATCGTGAACGTAACAGGATGTATCTGGCATGCTGCAATCAAGATGGAATAGAACTTTTGGACTCCATCCAGGATGTAGCGGTTGATTATGAACTATTCGACAATAAAATATGGTTCGTCAGCAACGAAAAAGGAAAGTTATATGATCTCGACATGAACCTGCTTGTTGAATGGGTTCAACCCATTATAGAACCAAAATTATTTTTTGACAGACAAGGGGGCTGGTGGTGTGGAAACGATCGTGGTGAATTATATCGGAGATGGATAAAACCAACCAAATTTAAATCCTACCGCGAAAGCCGCGAAGGTGTTTCTCATGTCTGGTACCGATCGGCTAGAGGAATTTTAACTACTTCAGAAGGTATTGTTTACGTGGCCAAAGGAGGCAATATGACGAAGACCTATCCAAATGGGGATTGTGAAATAATTAATGGACCTTTCGGAGACTATTATGGCGTTCATTTAGAGGAAGGAACGTCAAATTTATGGGTTTCCGACGCGGAAGCAATTAACCTGTTCAATATCGCCACAGATCAATTCGAAAAAAAGTATCCGGTGAATAATCAATTATTATCTGTCCTGCAAAGTTATCATGATCGATTGGGACAATTTTGGTTGGGATGTTCACTAGGGATTGGACTTTGGGATGAGGAAAAAAGTGATTTTGTGAAATTCAATGGTTATCCTGGATATGAATTGCCTGAAAAACTGCGTGCTTTTCATTTTTACGAAAATGACAAAGGAATGTGGGTGGCGACAGGAGCAGGTCTATTCCTTTTTGATTTAGATCGTAAAACCATTGAACAATTTCATAAAGAAGGCGACGAACAGCACTATTTGCCCCACAACGTAATTGTGCACTTACAAGAAGATGAAAACGGTTATTTTTGGTTGGCCAGTAAAGGCGGAGGGTTAATTCATTGGAATCCTTTGGATGGGACTTTTGAGCAGTACACTACAAAAAACGGGCTGAGAAATGATTTCATTTATGCCTGTTATCAAGATGCATTTGATCAAGTTTGGTTGCCGAGTGATGATGGGCTAATGCGCTTTGACAAAAACACAAAACAAGTCATTCATTACACCGAAAATGATGGTATTCCTGATCGTGAATTCAATACTATTTCACATCATGAAGACAGCTTAGGGCAACTCTATTTTGGTGGACTCAAAGGAGTCATTCGCTTTCATCCAAAAGATTTTATTCCCAAGGAAAACCCTTACACTATCGCTTTAACTAATTATTTCAAAACAAACATCAATGATTCCGTTTATGTTGCCAATCGATCTGAAGCATTAGCCAACCATTCCATCTCAATTCTACCCTCCGACAAAGAGGTGTCCTTGTCCTTTGCATTGCTGAATTTTGAAAATTCAGATGAATGGGAGTATGCTTATAAATTGGAAGGCTTGCATCAAAAATGGAAAACACTCGAGAAGCCAATCGTCAAATTAACAGCACTCCCCTATGGCGATTACACACTGCATTTCAGGTGCAAAATAGAGGGGTTTCATTGGTCCGAATACGAACAACCGATTCGGATTAGCGTCATTAGACCTTATTACCTCACCTCGTGGTTTTGGACATTACTCGTCATCAGTCTTGCATGGATTATTTGGATATTGATGAGGTGGCGTCTGGCAGCGAGCCGACGAAGGGAAAGAGAATTAGAGAAGATTGTTAAAGAACGAACCCATGAAATATCCCAACAAGCGGAAGAGTTGAAGTCTTTAGATGCTATGAAAACGCAGTTTTTCGCCAATATATCGCACGAATTAAGAACACCTTTAACCTTAATACTTGGTCCGGTTAAAGAGATGAAATCGAAAAGAACCAGGGATATTGATTCGTTTGAATTAAACAAAAACCTAAGCGTAATTGACCGCAACGCAGAAAAATTGTTGGGTTTAGTTGAAGAGGTTCTTGATTTATCACAACTGGATGCCGGCAAGCTCACACTGGATGAAGAGTCTGTTGCATTGTTGGATTTTGTTAGATATGTTAAAAGTAATTTTGAAACCAATGCGGAGTTAAATCAGATTGAATACCATTTGAACTACACTGTTTCTGCGCGAAGTTACTTCTATATTGATTCAACTAGGTTGACAACAATCCTCAATAACCTGCTTTCAAATGCCTTTAAATTTTGTGGAGAGGAAGGAATGATTACATTGAGCGTCGAAGAAAATCAGGATAAATTATTATTTAGTGTTGCAGATAAGGGAATAGGAATTAAAACAGCCGATTTGCCCTTTGTTTTCGATCGCTTTTACCAAGCGAAAACTGAAAATAACAACGCTCATGGAGGAACGGGAATTGGCCTTGCTCTTTCGCAAGAATTAGCGCGGTTAATGAATGGAGAAATTAAACTAGAAAGCACGTTTGGAACAGGCAGCACCTTTACACTGGAAATTCCTAAAAAAATAGCCAAGCAAGTTACAAAAACTCAACCAATAACAAAATTAGATTCCGAAGAATCGATAATTCTAAAAAACGAATTTACAGAAGAAGCAAAACCGATTCTACTTTTGATAGAAGACACACCGGATATGGCGGATTATATAAAATCTATCTTAAAAACGAATTATTCGGTCATAACGGCCAATAACGGAAAAAAAGGACTGGATATTCTAGAAAAAGATCACTATAAAATCGACTTGATCATTTCAGATGTTATGATGCCCATAATGGATGGTTTCACTATGCTTTCTGAAATTAAGACACATGAGGCCTTATTCAATATCCCCATTATTATGCTAACAGCAAGAGCTTCTGAAACTGACAAATTACAGGCTCTTACTATTGGAGCGGACGATTATTTGACTAAACCTTTTTCAAGTTCAGAATTATTAAGCCGGATAAAGAACTTAATTGCTAATTATGAGAATAGAAAACTGTGGCAAAATGATATGACCCAAGCGGTAAAATCGATCTCAAAACAAGGTGACGTTGCTCCTAATGATGAATCAAAGAAAACCCATGGGCCAAAAGAATCTTTAAAAATTTCAAAAAAAGACCTCGTCTGGTTAAAGGACGTGGAAAAACTCATAAAAAAAGAGTTACAGAATGAAGCGTTTAACGTACAATCCCTTGCCGAAGAAATGTTTTTGAGTAAACGGCAGTTTGAACGCAAAATTAAAGGAGTGACTGGTTTAACTCCCGCAAAACTCGTTCTCGAAATTCGACTGAATGCAGGGAGGAAATTTTTGGAAGATGGGCATTACTTATCCGTCTCTGAAGTGAGTTACGCAATTGGAATCCAAACTCCAAGTTATTTTTCAAAAGTGTATGCAAAACGCTTTGGACGTAAGCCTTCTAGTTATTTCCAGTAAGAGCTGTCGTTAATTCTTCTCTATTGGCTGTCTAATGAAAGAAGGCCTTAAAAGGGTTGTCAAAATGATTTTTTTCTAATAGCAGTGAAGACACCTCAACAAATTCGGAGCAACGCAGCACTCCCCGAAGTTTCGCTACGCGGCATTCGGGATAGACTTCTTGTCCTATCTCATACAAGAAAAGCAGCATGTAAACATACTTTGTTTTTTATTCACTACGAATTAAGCTTATTTGCTCAGAGTAACTGAAAAATATGGATTATATGACCTCAGGCGATAGTCGAAAAATAAAGCTATCATTTATGACTATAACGTTCATCCTCAGGATACCAATAACGATCCAAACTGGGTATCAAAGTCCCATTTTCATAGGCTTCAATATAAAATTCAGCGATCTAGCGGTACCAAAATTAACAATCCTACCCGTTTCTTTTTCTACCAAGAAAGGGCCACTTGGAACATGAAATTTAAATACTCCTGTTTCCATGTATTTTTTGCTGTCATATCTATAAATATTTCCATATACTTTTTTTATTATCGCTTCATAATAAACTTCTAATTCAATATGATCATGACTACTAAAAGCCATGTATTTTTCTGCTATTTCTAACATTTCTTCTTTGTTAACATATTTTTTACTCTTGGTAAATACTAGACTCATAAAGTTTATGGATTTATATGTTAAAAAAACCGCCTTGCTTTAAATTGTTGTAAGGCTGTTGGTTTACCATGTTTAAGGTTATTCGCCTCTTCGTTTAGTTTGCTCTAAAAAGTAGGTTCTAATTTCATCAATTTCCGATTGACTTAATTCGGAATTATATGTAATCGTTTCTTCATTGAGCGACAGTAAATCAGCAATCTCTGGAATGTATTCGAAAATTTGAATGTATTTATTGTATATATATCCATTATCGTACCCTTCTTCAATTAATTGTAATTCATCAATATTAGTTTCTAAAATACTATCGTAAAAAGGGTCCATCCACATTTTAATATCCCTCAAATACGGCCCAAGCTCAGAATATCCGCCCATAACTTGATCGGCATTAGAAAGATAATTAAACGTTCTACTTGATTTTGCTCCAGGGAGGTAATCAATTATTTCCTGTATTAATTCTTTTGTCGTTGTTTTCATTAGTATAATTTTTCGATCAAATCTGTTAGTTCTCCGATTGTTTCAAAATCAAGTTTTTGTCCAAGTAAAATTTGTATTTCACGCTCAAATATTCTTGCTCGAAATTCTATTAATTGTTCATAAGTTAAGTCTAACTTATTTATAATTTCTGACATTTTTTCTCCTTGATGAATAATTTCACCTGTTGATTTAAACAAATAATCAAAATCTAACAAAAGCTCATCTAGGCTATCTAATGCATGAGTACCTTCATGAACTAATAAAGCAGCAAGTTCATCCACGGAAGTCGACTCTTTTAAGAAGATAACACCTTCTAATTCGAATGCTTTGATATTGTCAATTTTTTCACCTTTCTTTAGAGGGCCATGCAGATTTAAAAACCACCATTCGCTACCAAGCAAACTTTATCCATAAAGAGGCAGATGATGCGCTGGATGCAGTTGTGGCGTAGCTTGATTATTGGGTTCAATATTCTTTCCTGAAATAATTTTTTAGCCAATGATGACAATCCTCTTCCAGTTCAAAAGGATAATTTGAGATTTTCATTTCTTTTTGAGTTCCTGTTCCACTAATCCTGTTGCTTCCATCCCCATCCAAAAATATCTCAAACACTATTTGTCTGTGTGATGGCACAATTCCATCTTCCTGAACTCCAATTGCATTGAATTTGATAAAATGCTCACTTTCTAAAATGTCATTTTTATAGAACTGAATGATACCTTCCTTTAGAAATTCTATTCTATAGGTTTCATTCGCTGTATCAGACTCGTATGTTTCGTACTCAATCCCTCCATTGCAATAATGGGACATATCAGTACGTTGCCAGTTCCATGTTCCCACCAAAGCTTCTTTGTTGCCACCTAACCTATCTTTATTGCAAGAAGAAAAACTAATGAATGTGATTAAAACGAATATGAGTTTATTTTTCATCCTTTACTGAAATAGTTGTCATAATCTTCACATCCTGCTACGCCTACAAAGGGAAATCCTCCAAAATTTACTGAGGTTTCATTTCCATATCCAGACATCCTATTTTCCTCTTTATTATTCAAATCTATGACAAAAGAAAAATTACCCAATTCATTAATTTCAAAATGATCGAAAACCACTCGAGATTTATCTAAAAGATTTCCATTTTGATAAAACTCAACAACGCCTTTTTTATAAAAAAACATGGAGTAGTTCTCATCTTCCGATTCTGGCGTCAGTGTTTCTTCCCAACTTTCACCTTCACACCAACCAAAATCATGCTGGGTATTAACCCACTCCCAATTCCCTATTAAAATTGATTTTTCATCTTTTAATTTATCTTTTTTGCATGAAACAACTCCAACATTAACTAACAGAATTAATAAGATTGATTTACTATTTATCATTCTTTTATGAAATAATTGTCATAGTCTTCACAACCAGGTGTACTTGTAAAAGGGAATTGTTCTAAGATTAATACATTAGAAACACGACCTCCTAAATTATCACTATCCTTGTTGTTAAGCATTATATTGAAAATATACTGTTCGCTAGACTCTTCGGTAAAGTGTGAAAAAACAATTCTTTTCTTCTCAATTAACTGATCATCAATTCCAAAAAAATTGATTTTTCCATTCTCTAAAAATTCTATGGAAAAACTCTCTCCTTCAGATTCAGGGTCTATAGTTTCTTCAAAGTCATCTCCATCACACCAGCCATACTTATGTTCGCTATAACTCCAGTTCCATTTTCCAATTAGAATTGATTTTTCATCTTTAAGTCTATCCTTTTTACATGCGCTTACTACAAGAAGAAGGAGGATCAGTATTATTGTTAATCTCATTGTTTAATTATTTGTGTTACACTTTTCTCCTTTTCTCAATTGTATCCCGCCCGCCATATCCTCTTTTGAGTAGAATACAACTCTGTTTGAATCATGTTCGTGCATATTTCTATAGTATCAGGTTAATTTATTCTCGGCGACCCCATCATGATGAATGAAGTGGTCTAATCCAATACTATTTCCCTAATGTTTAAGATAAATTCGTTTTGGGTTCTTCTAAATTACTAAAAAAGGAATGGGAATTTTAAGAAATCGGGATTTTTGTAACACCAACGCAAAAAAGACCTCCTAAAAGGAAGTCTTTTTTGTTGAAAACTCAGTGTTTTCGGTAGTAGCCCCGAGCGGACAAATATCGAACCAGCCAAAAGGCAGGCAGGCTTTTTTGAGGGTTGAGGATGTGGAAAGTTGTTTGTTTTGAAATATTATTCAACGATAAGTTTTGAACTGAATAGTTCTTCGGAATTAGTATTTATTACAGACAATATATAAACGCCAACTCCTAATTGTTCTTTTTTGATTTCTAGGCTTTGACCTGTTATGTTTTCGTTGCGATAGACTTCTTGACCAAGAATATCATGAATAAAGATAGTATGATTTCCAACTAGATTTGTTCTGAAATTAATCCGTATGTCGTCGTCAGATGGGTTGGGGTAAATGGTGAAAAATGATTGAATTGTATATTCATCATGTCCAATCATAGAAATAGCTATACATTCGGATGTATCAGTGCAACCATCCTCTGTGACCATAACAGCGTAATTCCCATTTACCTCAGGTATAAAATCCTTTGAGACTTCTTCATCAATAATTTCATAATCATTATCACAATCCAACCATTGATATATTGCATCTTCCGCGTTTGCTGAAAGTGTTAATCCAACAACAGAAGTTGAAATATCTACATCATTAATCGTAAGGTTTAAATTGATTACACTATCACACCCTTCTTCATCCATTAAAGTGAAAAGTGGCAAGTCAGTACTCTCAAAATAGGAATTACCGTCTATCCATAAATATTCACCACAAGTTATTGCTTCCTGAATTGTGGTATCAGAAATACACGAGGTATAAACACGGACATGGCCCGCATTAAGTCCTCCACCATCATTTTGCAATGCTCCTATGGCAACGATTTTTCCACTGGCAGATAAACTCACTGAATTACCCGAATAATCGTCCGTAGCTTCTCCGTTTATATCCTCTCCTATTTGCATCCAATCATCTTCAACTAATTCAAAAACTCTTGTGTGCCCAAAAAAACCACCTAATTCAGAATTAAAATGTGATCCAATAGCGACTACATGACCATCATTATTGAGACTTACGGATTGACCACAATGATCATTGGCGAATTCTCCATTTATGCTACCGCCAAGTGGTTCCCATTCGCCAGACACTAATTCATACATTTGTACCTGCCCCGCATAAACTCCTCCTTCACTGTTTGTTGGCGCGCCAACAGCCAAAATGTTTCCCGTTTCATTAATATCGACAGAAAACCCATACGATTCATGATCGGACACAGCATCCAGATCAACCCCTATTTGAATCCATTCTTCTGATTCAAATTTGTAAACTCTGACATGTCCAGCATTTGTTCCGGATTCATCATTTCCATGCGCACCAACTGCGAATGTTAATCCATCCCCACTTAAAGCTACAGCATAACCACAAAAATCACCTGCTTCCTCACCATTTATTGATTCTCCCAATTGACTCCATATACCAGAAACCAATTTAAATACCCGAGCTTGACCTGAATAAGTACCTGCATCACTTGCCAAATAAGAACCTATACCAACAATAATTCCATCTGAATTTAAACTCACCGATAATCCTGAGGCATCTCCCGAACTTTCTCCTTCAATATCCCCTCCAATTTGTTCCCAATCACCAGAGACATACCTAAAAACCCTGACATGGCCTGCATCCAATCCCCCACCGTCATTCCCAGTTGCCCCTGCAGCCAATGTCATTCCATCCGCACTCAAACTGACTCCAATTCCGAATTCATTTACCTCATCCGCACCATTTATATCCTCTCCCATTTGCTCCCACTCTCCATCAACATAGCCATAAACCCTTACATGACCAGCATCATAAAACCCTCCATCATTTCTATTGGCTCCAATTGCTACAATCAATCCGTCATCACTCATGCTGACAGAATAACCAGAGTTATCCCATTCCATTTCTCCATCAATATCATTTCCGAGTTGATTCCATTGGGCATTGATGTTTGCATGAATCATTATTAATGCAATGAATAAAAGTACTTTTTTCATAAATTCTGCTTTAGGTTATTAAAAGATACATTATTCAATCCAAGATTCAAAACGTAAATTAACTTTTTTTCTCAATTCAAAGCACATGAATTATTCTTACTTTAGATTAGAAATTCATTAACCCAACACCATGAAGATAACAACTCAAAAATTCAGCATAGCTCTAATCGTCATTGGAGTTGCGATACTATTCATTTCAATTTTACCTTTCACTTGGCATGACTTTTCAATTGATCCGTCACAAAAAGCAAATACTGGTAAAATTGCACAGTATGGCGATTTTATTGGAGGTGTTGTCGGATCGATCTTTTCGCTTGCGGGAGTTATTCTATTCTATGTTGCATTGCGCGAACAAAGGGAAGATTTTAAGACCAATACGCAAGTATTAACTCTTCAAAAGGAAGAATTGAAATTACAACGTGAAGAACTGGAAGCAACAAGAAAGGTCTTTGAAAAGCAATCCAAAACAATGGATGACCAGCAGAGTGATAATACATTTTTCAATCTATTGGATAATCATAGACGAGTCGTCGAAAGTCTTAAAACAGGTAAATTAAGAACGATTCGAGCACAAAAGAAAAATGCCTTTGACCAAAACTTAACGGAACCTGTTTCTGGGTATGAATCAATAGAAAGAGTAGCTCAGGTATGGAGAATTTATTTAGATAAATTTACTGATAGTTATAAAAACAAACGAATAATCGATTTTAATCTAACCGAGTACGACGATTTTGACGATCTGATAAATCATTTTCTAGAAATGGTTACTCTTTATAATGAAATATTGCATATCCACAGATTCATACTGGATCGATTTGAAGAACGTGATCGTCAATTCTACAGTGATACCTTAAAGAACTCTTTAACAAGGGATGAACGATTTATTTTCCAAACAATTTATTCGAATTTCGAAAATATGCATGAGGGTATAGAATTACCAATATCATATTACAACCTCTATAATTATATCGATTTTGAAAAATGTGAACTTCCTATTATCAAAACCAGTAAGTGGACAGATCTGTTTGACAAAGAATTTATTAGAATAAATTTAAAAAAGGGGAATATTGAGGAAGCTAAATTCATTCTATATTTCCAAAACGAAATTAGGTTTACATCACATTTAATAGAAGTACTTGATATTACGAGTTTAATTGAAAATATAGATAATGATTCGTTCCAATTAAACGTAGAGGAAATATTAAAAAAATCTGCATTGCCTATTGATGAATTTCCGAGAAACGAAGATTTTTCTTTTCATAACATCTATTCTAATATCCACCTAAAAATAGCAACTAGCACGGAAACGTTTGATTCCGATTTTGGTATTTCTTTACAATTCAGAGATCGTCGCAGAAACAATGAAGAAAAGGAGTATTATCTTGACAGAATAAGTCTTTACTCTATTGACCAAAGACAATACCTCAAAAACAAACTATCACTTGAAAATGTGAATAACAACCAACCTGAAATAGCTGCTATTTTACCAACAATTGTTTCTATTAATAGTGCTTTAAAGTATTATTTCCGTGATAATCCCAAAACAGATGAACTAAGACCGAAAGAAGCAATGTCTTTATTCTTGAATGATAGGGTGTTCAAAACAAATCATAAAAATGGTCATCCCATTCGCGAAATTTTAAGAGAACTTGATGAGCATAACCAACTTCATTTAATTCCCTTTGTTCATGCTGAACGAAAAACTAAAATGACCTATTGGTATTTTAGAAGGATTAAGTCATAACATCTAAAAATCGATAGTTAATATCTTCTTAGCTTCAGCAAAAGCCTTGTCAAAACTCATGGGCTTCGATAAAGACTTTAAATAACTGTTCTCGCTAGATTCCAACATTAGATTAACATAGAAATATTTCTTGTCATCTTCATTTTTATCAAGTTCAGTTTTTACTTCATTCAGTATTTCTTGAATTTTTAAATATGAATCATATTTATTAGATAAATTCGTGATTAATGCCTCAAAAAACCTGTTTCCATCATTAAAATCATGACTATCAAAATCGGAATACACTAGATGAAAGAGATTTTTTATCAAGATAAAATTCTCCGAACTTACAGCTCGATAATTCAAAATTTCGTCATAGTAAAAACTGTTATTGGTTTCAGAAAAATTTTCCACCAAAAACTCTAGCGCAAATGGATCTCCTAGCCTGAAGAGAAGGTTTAACGCTGAGTCCTTAAAATTAGATTCTTCTTTCTGTAGTTCTTTTTTTGATTTATCATTTACAAAATCTAGTTCCTCCCCCTTTTTTTCTAAAATCCCTAAGCATGACCAAGCTGCATTTGTTTCAATTTTTTTTGCGCATTCTAACAACAATTCTATATCATTTGTTTTATCGAGATAGAGATGCAACAATTCGTTACCTTCATCAATCCACTCTTGAGAAAGATAGAACTTTCGAATGCTTATAAAGGTTTCTTCGTATTCATTTTCTAAAGCAAATTTAATATGCCGTTTCATAGCGAAAGAAAAAATACCCTTTTCAATGTTTGAAACAATTTTTGATTTTAATTTGACCTTATCATTTATTTTATTCAGTATTCGATAAAATCCCCCTGCCCCGCTCTCAAACTCTTGAATAGCATAAAATTCTAATGTATTAAGTAGAAAGTCGTCTCCCAAATCAATGTCAAATTGAGATTTATCATAAAAATACATGACGGTGTTAAAATTCTTAAACATATTATTTCCTTCCGCTCCTTGGAAACTGAATGAATCAAAACCGTGATAAGTAATAATTTTATTAAATTTTATGCTCCCTGCAATAGTTTTGATTAGGTTTACAATAATACTCTTTTGATCAAAATCAAACCCTGCCTTTTCAAAATCTGCATACCTGTCCCGAATTATTTTTAATATCGTATTTGGCTCTTTGAGTCTACTAATAATCGAATCAATATCAATCTTTTCTTCATCCAATACATAATGTAAAACAATTAGCTCTATGGGCAAAAAATTTCCATAATTTTCTGGTATCTTATAAAACTCATCTTCAAATTTGAAATAAGCATTTCTATCCATTTTCTCAGTACCAAGAGTATTAAATTGGTACGTGATTTTACTTTCAAGTAACTCGTGGTTTAGTAAAACCTGTAATTGTTCCTTATAAAATACTTGCTCCTCTTGCTGTCTATCACTTCTTCCCTTAGGTTTCTCTAAAATTTGAGAGAAACGAAAATCTACTTTCTCAATTTGCTCCACTTCTTTTTGCCAAAACTCTACCAAAGAAAAATCTGCATGGTGCGACAATACATTTCTAAACCCTTCTAAATCTCCTCTTTTAATTTCACCTTTCTTTATCTCTTGAATTAAGTATTCTAATGTTTCTTTATTGGCCATTTCCGCTAACATCCACTTTGACTCATCAAATCCATCTTGCTCTAAAAGAAATTTGGTTGCTTTTAATCGATCATTGGATTTTTTGATCACTTCATGAACTAGGTGATTTCGGCGATCAAGATATCGTAACCCTAATTGACTTAGGGTAGCTAGTAGATTTATTGCGACATTTTCCCCAGCTTCATAAAAATAGTCGACGCGGTCTAATATTTTAGTATTAAAATCATCATTTTGATATCTTCTCAATTTATGATCCGTGTAATAACTGAAGAAAATGATAAAATGATCAAAATTTTCTGTTTTTAGAGCCTCTCCTTCCAGAACCCACCTTGTTCCTCGTATTATCTTGTCCTCCACATCCCTATCTACCAATCCATTTACATATCTAAATTCATTTAACAAAACGTCGAAAAATTCATCTGATTTATTAGTTTCTAAAATCATACGTACCAAAAAACTATTGATACCAGCATGCGACTCTTCTTTAAAAATCTCAATGAGTTTTGGTAATATTTCTTCTCTTTTATTATGTAATTTGAGTTTAACTAAACTCCTTAGTAACGAGGTTTTTTCATCTTTTTTAATTGTTTCAGATTCTAGTTTTTTAAGGTAAACTTCTAAGATTTTATCAAAATCATACAACTTAAATTCGGAGAGTAAATCAATAGCGGACTTAATAGTCCTAGGATGATTATCGACACCTTCAATTATCGAAATTAAAAAATCAAAATTCGTTTTACAATCTCCAAATTTAGCCAATTGAATATCCGTTACTGATGACCTTGAGCCAATCCATATTGTTTGATCTACAGCTACTGAATTAAAATAACTCTGAAAAACTGCTACTCGGGTTTGATGTGGAATTCGAGTAGCTTCTGAATTTATCAAAATTTCCAAATCATTTTTTTGCAGCCAGGTTATTATTTCTTTTCGTACTCCATCATCTAAGATATTTAGTAATAATGAAACAACATTGAAATATGAAGGATATACTTTACTGGTTTCGGGTAATGTTATTACCTCAACGATATCTTCAAAAGACATATTAGATAACAATTTGGCTACAAAAAATTCTTGATATTGTCTATGGATAAAGCTATACTTTGATCTATTAGCCTTTTTGAAAAGTGGGTTTTCAATAAATGTAATATTCCTTTCTGTTAGAAGTTTGGACAACTCTTCTTGATTAATATAGTTTTTTTGTTGCAACTCATTGATCAATGAAACCAAAATCAAATCATTCTTTAATTTAGGTACATTGAATAAACCTTTTCTACGATTTTTTTCTTCTTCATTCTCAAGGATTTTTTCTATAACAACCTCTAATAACTTTCCTAAGCTTTCAGGAAATGATTTCCCTTCATACAGGAATTCAGCTGCCCTATCCAACACAAAAGGATTTTTTAAGATTGATAAACGCGAAATTTCCTCATCAGAAACTATAACAGCATGTTTATTAATTAAAATAGATTTGATTTGGTCGTTGGTTAAATCAGATAAAAAAAATGTTTCAAACTTTGGAATCTGAACTAGATATTTGTGATAAATATTAGTTCTACAGCTTACTACAAATTTATGCTTTATATTATGTTGATTTCTAATAAAAATATCCAAAGAAGAGACCAAGGCTTGTATTTCTGCAACCTCATCTAGTCCATCCAAAATGAAAACTACATTATTGCAATCTTTCCAATTCGGATGACCTATAATTTCATCAAAGCTTATTCCAGTTGAAAAAACACTTACGTCAACTAGAATAGGTAATAAATCTAATCTATTTTCCCACACCTCTTCAAATAGGTTAAATAACTCCTTTGATTTTCCAATTCCAGCATCCCCCAAAAGAATTATACCATCATGTTTATCTAACGCTTTAATCAAAGTTAGCCCTTCATCTGTTTCTTTTAATGCAGAATTTTCATTTGATAAATCTTGAGATACAAGATGTCTTTTTTCATAAAAATCACCCACTAATTCATACCTTTCAACAACTTCATCAAAATACCTTTTATCTCTATCTGATTTCTTTTGAAGAATTTCTTCTTTTAAATGTTGAATTTTCGCTTTGATAAGATAAATATGCGTGAATCTATTTTTTATAAAAATCTTTTCAAGTTTCTCTAGACTAGAAATAGCTGAAGTTGGTTTTAAATTTTCGAGATTAGTAAATACAATTTCAATTAATTCTCTTTGCTGTTCTTCCTGAATAATTGGTGAATTTATAGTCTCTACTATCTGGTTTAAATTATCCTCTATCCTTTCCACTCCACTTATCAAAGAATGGTAACGTTGGTCATCTTTAACCTCTTTCAAGTAATTGTAAGCCTCTTGTCTTTTAGCTATTGAGGCATTGAAAATAGAGAAAAATTTCCCGTATTTTTCATTTTTATATAATGTTATTGGACTAGATTCTGGGTTAGTAAGATTGGTTCTGATAATCTGTCGAATTTCTACTCGTCCAATTTCTGGTATTCTTTTACCTCCATAAAATTCTTTAATAGCTTCGTCAAACGAATTTTTTATTTGAGTTTCAATTTTACTACTCTTAAATAATTTTACGGATTCTACAGCAACACCAGCTGCAATACTGATTCCAAAACTCGATAATAAACTCATAAATTCCATTGTAATAAACGTTTGAAAAAGCTTTTAATAGAAACTTTTAATAGAAACTTTTAATTTGGGTTACAGAATTAAAAATACGGTTAAAATGTTGGAACTAATGGGATTTATTCAAATTTTACTTTATTGCGTTTATGATAGGATATAATTTTTTGACAATCTCTTTCATAATTTGTAGTAAAACAAATACATTTGGTATTATTTAAGACTCTTTGTCGAGTCTCTTTCTCACCAAACCGACCTAAAAATGTAGGTTTAACAGAATTAAAAAAGCACAAAAAAGAACCTAAAACAGCATAGTCAACCACAAACTATATATCCCCTACTTGTATATTATAGTATTGATCAGACCATTCATTAATATGCAACTTTAATTCTTTTAATTGTTTTAATTGTTTATGAAAATTCAGATGACTTTGATCTAATTCATAGACTTGAATAGTTCCTACAACTAAATCTTTTAAACCTAAAAATTTGGCATAGCATGTCCTATGGTTGCCATCTCCACTGATAAAATATTGATCGCCATATTGATTTAGAATTATACCTGAACTTTTTTCTGAAATCCATTCTTTGGCATTTTTTTCTGAATGAGCCATTGATTTTTTAAGACATCCAAACATCTCAATCCACTCTTTACCCACATAATCACAATGCATTGTCCCTTTTATTTGATCTAAACAAACGGTTGTATTATTCAAAAATATATTTGTATGTTTTTTGTAAAAATCATAATCAGGAACACTTTTCTCGCTTTTTACAATGTTATGCTGCCAAGGGAATCTTGGGCTTTTTCCAAATAATTCTTGAAAATGATCTATACCGCGTTTTGCACAAAAGGAATAACTATGATCCTCCATTACAATTCCAAAGCCTTAAACCCCTCAATCCGCTCCAAACAAATCTCCTCCGTCAATTTCAAAAAAGGCTTCCGTCTCCCACTTCCAAAACTCAATCTTATCCATATCAACAGGAAATTCCTTCTCATCTAAATAAAAATCTCAAAGTTTATAAAAGCGAACTAGAATTGTTTTAAAATTGAAGCTATAAGAAGATTGATAAAACTTCGTCGTATTGGTACCACATAATTGCTAGAAACAAAAAAAGAGTTGTCAAAATGACAACTCTTTTTCAATGGTAGCGGGGACAGGACTCGAACCTATGACCTTCGGGTTATGAGCCCGACGAGCTACCAACTGCTCCACCCCGCAATATATCGTTGGTAATAAATATCTTTTTTAATTGCTTTCGTTTAAGCGAGTGCAAATATAAGGCATCTTTACTCGGTAACCAAAATTTTCATAGAAAAAATCATAGTTTTTTTTGAAGTATATCTCTGATGGTTGAGTTTAAATGTGTTAGAAAATCAACTCAGTTTATAATTATTTATAAAACACCTACTCTATCTGTTCAACTCATTGTTCCATCACAAATTAATTCGCTAACTTAGGATTCACAAAACTAATTTATATGATAAAAAAATACTTTAACTCTAAACAGGTGGTAATGCTTGGTGCATTATTGCTAACTGGCGCTGTCTATGGGCAAGATGCTACAACCTTCGACCATACTGGAGGAATGCAAACTTTTGCTGTCCCTCTAGGAGTGACTGAAGTTCAATTCGACGTTCTAGGTGCCGAAGGTGGTGATATTGAAGGAACAACAGTTGGTTGGGGAGGTACGAGTGACATAGCCATTGATGCTGGAAACGGCGGTCAAGTAACGGGCTTACTTCCTGTAACACCTGGCGAAACGCTGTATATATTTGTTGGAGGAGAAGGTTCTATGCTCTCTGGCGGATACAATGGAGGTGGTGATATTGAATCTTGTGGTGGAACTGAAGTTATTGCTGCTGGCGGTGGTGGTGCATCTGACATTAGACAAGGTGGTACAGGACTTGCCAATCGTGTAGTAGTTGCAGGTGGCGGCGGTGGTGTTGCAGGAAACGGTGCTGGAGTATACCAATCAACCGCTGGTTCTGGTGCAGGAGGTGGTTTAACTGGTCAAATGGCATTACTTGAAACTGGTGGTTCAATCTGTACACGTGGTGGCGGCGGAACGGCTGTTTCTGGCGGTGTTGGTGGAAATAATTCGTGCTGGTGTAGTGGTGGAATTGTAGGCGGAAGTGGTTCTTTAGGCCTTGGTGGAAATTCAGTTTGCGCACCATCTGGACTAAGTACTTGTTCGTGCAGTGGTACTGGTTGTACTTCTGGCGGCGGCGGCGGCGGCGGCTATTATGGTGGCGGTGCTGGAGTTTGTTTTGCTGGCGGTGGCGGCGGATCTAGTTATACCGATCCTGGAGCAACAGACGTTGTTCACACGCAGGGTGCAAATGAAGGTCACGGACAAATAATTATCACGGTTTTATGTACGCCAATCACTGTAACAGCTACAGAAACTGAAATTTGCTTTGGTGAATCGATTACTCTTGACGCTGAAGGTGACGGAACAATTTCATGGGATATGGGTGTGGAAGATGACGTTGAGTTTGAACCACTAACAACTGGAATTATTACTTACACAGCAACAAGTGACGATCCAACTGATTGTGCAACGTCAATTGATGTTGAAGTTTATGAATTACCTGAGGTTACAATCTCATCTGATGAAACTGAAGTTTGTGAAGATGAAACAATAATTCTTGGATCGGGTGGAGACGCTGATGACTATGAATGGTCTCCTGGAGATGTTACTGAAGGAGCTCCATATCTACCAGAAGTTGGAACAACTACTTTCACAGTTACTGGAACGAATGATATTACAGGATGCGAAAATGAAGCAAGTATTGATGTACTTGTAAATGCTCTACCTGAGGTAATTGCAACTGTTGATGACGATAAAATTTGTCTTGGTCAAGGGTTCACTGCTTCAGGATCTGGAGCAACAGACTATTCTTGGACACCTGACATGATTACAGATGGGGTTGAATATGTTCCTTTTGAAATTGGAACGATTACACTTGTTGTTACAGGAACGGATGACAATGACTGTGTGAATGAAGCTGAAATTGAGGTAGAGGTTAAAGATTCAATTCAAATTGATTATATAACTACAGATGAAATTTTTGGAGATGATGGAGAGGTTGCTGTTATTGTAACTGGTGGATTTGTTCCTTATACTTATGATTGGGACAATGACGAAACTGGCGATTTTGATGATACAGAAGATTTAGTTGGACTCGCTGCAGGAACCTATATTTTAGTAGTAGAGGATGCAGAAGGATGCAGCAACACTATAACTGCCGTTATTGGTAGTCAAGTTGGAATAGATGAATTAAATGGTAGTTTACTATCCTTATATCCGAATCCTACAGTTGATGAGGTAACAATTGCGTTAGAAGGTAATTTCTCCTATGAAATAGTTAATGTAAATGGTGAACGCATCATTAACGGAACTGCTATTAATCAAGAAATTATTTCTTTAGCACGTTTTGCCAATGGAACTTATTTTGTAAAAGTTGCACAAGGTGAAAACAACAAAACCATTAAACTAATAAAACAGTAGATCATCACTTTATAAAAAGAGGCTATTCTAATTGGAGTAGCCTCTTTTTTTGTGCGTAAGAATTCCTTAACTTTAGCCTTTATAAAACCAATATGTATATGCATCATTCTTTTGTGATAATTCTTTTTTCAATTTTTATTATTGCTTGTGGAGAAGCGGAAAACGAACCACAAGCCCCAATTGTAGAGGAAGAAGTAACATATTGTGATTGCAATGAATTGGCATTTGATTTGCCTTATAATAATTTCTACTTAACTGAACCTCGAGAAGGTTTTACAGGCTTGTGCGAAAACTTCTATGGTAATGGGAATCTTTCCCTTTCTAAAAATTTCTACAAAGGCAAAGTACACGGTGATTTTATTACCTATTTTGAAAATGGTCAAGTTCATGAATCTAAAGAATTCGATATGAGTTTTCAAACAGGTGACCATTATATTTATACAGAAAATGGCTCGCTAATTTATCATGCTAAATACAAGTGGGGAAAACAAACTGAAATTGTTTTTCAAGCGAAGTTAAGCTAATGTTGAACCACTAATCTTTTAATTTCTGAAGCGAATTGGAGATAATATGTTCCGTTTGCTAAATCATTTGTATCAAGAAGCAATCGTCCAGTAATAGCTCTAAATTGAATGGGAATTTTTTGCCCTTGCAAATTAAACAATTGGACACGTTCAGGATTTGATTCTCCAACAATATATACTACCCCACTAGTGGGGTTTGGAAATATTGATAAATCATCCACCATCTGCACAGCTATTGGACCAAAATAGGTTGCTGTTAAATCAAAATCCGTTTGCTTAAGTCGATAATAAGAAACGCCTAAATAAGGATCCTCATCTACATAACGATAATTAATTTCAACACTGCTATTGCCTGCAGCATCAACCTGAGCAAACGCTGTCCAATTAATTCCGTCAGTACTTTTTTCTAATGTGAAATAATTATTGTTGATTTCTGATTTTGTAGTCCAATTAAGTGCCACAACACCGTTTTGCAAAGTTGCTGTAAATGCTGTTAATTGAATTGGTAATGGGTTTAGAGCATCTATTGTGCCTAGGGTATACGGATTTGAATCAGAATAAGCTGTAATTCCAACACTATTATCAAGTGTTCCAGCCGTTGGTGTACCAGAAACAGAAGCCGCGCCCAAATCACGCCAAACAGCGCCATCCCAGCGAGCAAATCGTAAATCAGCTTCATTCACGACTCCACCACTTCTTGGAGAATCCCAAGATAAAGTAACCGTCGGTGTTGATGTTCCTGAAGTACGATTTAACTTCCAATATTCAACTATCGATATATGGTCTAAAGTACCATCCAAACTTGTTTCATCAAATCCGTCATCATCTGGTCGAACTAAAAAGTATTGTGCCTCAAATTGGTGCGTTGTTCCAGTTGGAGCAGAAATTCCAATAGGCCCATAAAATCCTCCATCACCCGTTGGAAAAGTGAAAGCATCATTTCCAACTTTCCGCATATAACCATCTACATAACTATCATCAGATGCTCCTGAACTAGTTCCATCATTTCCTACAATCAAAATATCCGTCACATCAGAGGCAACAACTCCATCATTCATTGTTAAATTACCACGAACAGTAACATCACCTTCTAAAGTTAATTGAGGTATAGTTCCAAACGAATTGTCTATTTCTAAATTCATATATTGGAAACTATCTCCCCCACCTCCGTCATCTTCAGCTATTACTTGCGCGGTAGATCCCATATATTCAACCGTACCATTATCATCAGTTGCATCAAATTCACCAAAATTATTAGGGCTTGCACCTCTTAAAAAGTTTCCTCCAATACGTAAAAAACTATCATCATCTAACCTCACCTCTAGCTCGCCAGAGCCAATTGCGTTTAAATCTATATTATCCGCAACTACAAGTTCTGCGGTATTTGTAACGCTAAAGAGACAAAGTCCTGTCGTTGTAAAGTCTGTAGTTAAAACCAAATCATCTCCTACAATGAATCGTGTATTTTCAAAAACTCGAACATACCAAATTGGCGCTGGAGCAGCATTTGATGTTAGTAAGATATTGGCATCACCAGCTACATTAATCTCTGCCGTACTCGCAGCAACATTTTCACCTAAACCAATTCGAATATCATCTCCTCCTGTTATTTCAGCCGTAAAATCCCCTCCAATTGACAATAAAGCATCATCATCCAACTGAAGATCGATATCATCTCCGCCTGTCGCATTGATTAAAGAAAAATCACTTACAGTTGAAAACGTTCCACTATTTAAATCCACCAAAACATCAATATTACCCGTTTGGTTTGTCCAAGAAAAACTCCCTCCAACACTTATTGTTGGATCATCTGATCCTCCTGATAAATCAATTTCTTGCGAACCATTTCCAGATGAAACAATTGTAAAGTCTCCATCAATATCCCAAGTGGCATCATTATCCAAAAATAAATCTAAATCATCTCCACCAGCAAAAGTAATGTCCACATCATTTAATACATTAAACTGAGAATTGTCCTGTGCTAATAGCATTTCGAAATCATCACCACCAGTTACCTGAACTGTGAAATCATTATCGACATTCATTTGCCCTGTTGTTCCGTTGTTTTCATTGATCCTTAAGCTCAGATCATCTCCACCCGAAATTGTGGCATCAAAAAAATTACAGGTGAATTGAGAAGCACCATCAATTTGAATTCTAATATCGCCAATAGATGAGGTTCCGCTTGAAGTTGCCATAAAATTATCGCAATCCAAGTCTCCACCATCCATATCCACCACAATAAAACCTGTTGTTGCTGTTCTTGTAACAATAATATCACCTTCAATATCAAAATCACCTCCATCAAGGTTAAAAGTCATATCATCATCTAATCCAGCATTCATGTTTACAGTGAGATCGCCATCAACATTTAAAAGACTTGAGGCATCATCAGTTAAAAGCCGAATATCATCTCCTCCATCATGGTCAACCAACATATCTCCTGCAACATTCCACTGCGCCTGAGTACCTGAATTCAAATTCATGTTAAGCTCCATATCATCTCCGCCATCTTGAAGAAAATTAGCTTCATCTGAAATATTAACCTGTGCATTGTCGTCTATGTCAATCAACAAATCATCACCTGCGTCTTGATCTGCCAAAAAATCGTCTAAAACATCTAATCCTGATCCTGTTCCAACAACGGTTAACTCTGCATCATTCCCTACAGAATTACTTTCAATTTCGAAATCTGTTGTTACGGTTAGTGTTGCCCCTGCTTGAACGCGCAAACGAACATCTGAACCGGCTGCATTTGTAATTTTGACACTATTCACTGTAACATCTCCTGTTCCAGCATCAATATCAACATCAAATCCATCTATTAAAACGTCATCACCAACGCCAGGCGTACAACCACAAGAAGCGCCACCTGTTCCAATTGTTGACCATACAGTAGTTTGATCCCAATCTCCGTTTGAACGTGCAAAAATTGTTTGGGCATTAGCATTTGACACGATAAAACAACCGATAGATAATATGACAAGCTTAGTTTTCATTCGCTTTAGGTTTTTATACTTAGTAGGGAGCGTAGAAAAACTATTTCTCAAATAGCAAGTACTAAAGTAACAAATTATTCCATAAACACCTGATTTTTATCGACGAACAACTAACTTCATACCCTTAACCACAAAGAAAACAGATTAATCGACTCAATTAAACGTATAAAAGACCTAGAAAAGCAAAATTATTACACACTAATTGACAGTGTTTTAGCAGAAATTACACCTAGAATTAGGCAAAAAAATCCAGCCCACCTTAAAAAAGGCACAATAAACAACTACTAACCAAGAAGTTAAAACAATAACTATTGCTGAGCGAGCTTTCTCATATCTGAACCTGCCGGTTGTTCAAACACTTCTAAATCGAAAAATGGAACCGCAGCCAAGAGGTGATCAAAAATATCCGCCATGATTAGCTCATATTCAACCCAATCATGCGTTTTTGTAAAGGTATATAACTGAATTGGCACCCCTTTATCAGAAGGGTCAAGTTGGCGCACCATTAAAGTCATGGAATCATTAATAGCTGGATTTTGCTCTAAATATTGCTGAATATAATACCTG
The DNA here is from genome assembly GCA_937136425.1 of uncultured Crocinitomix sp. Taxonomy (GTDB): domain Bacteria; phylum Bacteroidota; class Bacteroidia; order Flavobacteriales_D; family Crocinitomicaceae; genus Crocinitomix. The sequence continues at coordinate 49,854 of CAKZON010000043.1, read as the reverse complement.
AAAATTCCAATATTTGTTTGATTTCGGCCATTCAATAAAACAGATTTATTGATTTCATTTTCTTTATTATAATCCAATATCTCTGCTTCTTTCTGATCGATATAATCTCGAATCAATTCAATCTCTCCTATTTTATTCAGTAAATCAGGTGAACAAAATTTAATTGAATGAATTTTAATATGAATGGATCGCACAATTCTTCTCCCATCAGAATCTAGCATTCCGCGCCAGTTTTTAAAGGAATCAGAAATAAATGAATAAGTTGGAATAGTCGTAATTGTTTTATCAAAGTTTTGAACCTTTACAGTTGCCAAATTGATTTCGACTACATCACCATCAGCGCCATACTTCTCCATTGTAATCCAATCTCCGATACGAACCATATCATTAGCAGCTAACTGAATACTCCCCACAAACCCAAGAATAGTATCCTTAAAAACCAATATTAAAATGGCTGTTAAAGCTCCCATTGAGGTTAAAATTACTAATGGTTCAATTTTAAAAGCGACAGATATAATGAGGATAATAAATAATCCTCGAAACACAATCTTAGTCAATTGAAAATAAGACTCGATTGGCTTATCTTTCAATCTTGGTTTTTCAATTAAGACATCCTTAGCGGTATTTAACGTTCGAATAATAACATAGAGTACAATTATGATTATTGCAATATCCGTAGCTCTAATTAAAAACTCTGCTATTAGTGGAAAGCTTGAGAACACGGTTTGAATCATAAAGTCCAAAAACAAAAACGGGACTAAATGTGCAATGGCTGAAAAAACTTTATTTTTCACCAAATAATCATCCCATTTGGTTTTAGATTTATAAGCAACTCTATGAATGACCTCAATCAATATTTTTCGAGTCACCCACCAAAGAACAAAACTAATTCCAACCGCTGCAGTTAACAATAAAATTGTGCGAACATACATTTGCGCATCACCTTGCACACCTACACTATTTAGTGTATCATTGGTCCAATTAATTAATGCTTCTGATTGCAAAGAATCTAATGCTGACACAACGTTATTAGAATTAAAACTTGTTGCGGCAGAATCAGAAACAGCATTTTGCGCCGTAACATCCATTAAAACTGGTTCAACAATTGAGTTTGCGGTCATCATGGGATCTTGTTCCTTTTAAAATTCATACAAAGTTAAAAGAAAGTAATAGAAGATAACGACCAGTTAAATGAATAATTTCCAATACTATGAGAAAAGATAAAGGCGCAAACATTGCTGCTGCGCCTTTAAATTTATTTCATAGGGTTACTATCGGATTATAATTTTAGTAGGATACAATTCTCCGTTTTGATTTAGAATAACAACATATGTGCCTTTTGCCAAATCAGTTTGAATATCAGATTTACCAGATAATGGGCCCGACTGATAAACAACACGACCATCAATACTGCAAATTGTTGCGGTATATTCTCCCTCGGCTTGTATAAAAAATGCACCTGTTGAAGGATTAGGATATACATCAAACTCTAATGACTTCGCCAATTCAGGAACTGACAACGTAAAATCACAGTACGTATTCGGTTGATCATCATAAAAAGCCTTTACATCAGCCGCTTGAGGAATGATTGCTTCTGCATTTTCTAAATGACCTCCTACTTGACTAGTAATCACAGCATAATCAAAACAGCGTACTTCTCCTGCTCCTAACGAAATTACCTCAGAAGCCATAAATGCACGTCTATCCCCTGCAGGGTTACCGGCATTAATCTCACTCCACTCCTCTTCTCCATCAAGATAAGTAGTTCCTCCAAACATATAATTGGATGGAATTCCAGATCCTGTTGTATGTCCATTTCCTCCATATTGAAAAGGAAGCCCATTTTTCCAAGTTGCATTCAAATAATTCCAATAATCACTTGCACTAGCTGGGTCACCATAAGGCCCTGCAGAATTATCATAATATCCTCCAACATTCATCACATGATTCAAACTTACTATTCCAACTGCAGGTGGGTTTTCGCCATATCCAGGAGCTCCCCCCATTCCTTCATCCAAAACATCACCATTATAAATGTAAATGATATTATTTGCTGAATCACACCCCATATAGTCATCACCTGCATATCCTACATCCGCATCCATAAAATTTCCTACAATAAATTCAGGATAATCATTTGAACTACGATTTATTACTCTTGTATTTACAAAAGTGGTGTTATTAATATCTCCGTCTCCTTCGTATTGATAGAACATAAAATGAACCTCAATCCCTAATGGATCTCCTCCAGACCCTAAATGAGGTCCTCCCATATCGTTCATTATTAAATACGCTGCATGATCCCCTCTAATTTCTGGATATTCACCTAATTCAGGCTCATAAGAACCATTCCCATTCAAATCTGCAAAAGGAGCAAGATTTGCAGCTAAATCTAAATCCACATTTCCATGAGCAGGCCAATTAGCTATTCCGTCAGGTGCATCATAATCCCATGCTGCATAATTAGCCGCATGAAATAAAATCTCTGCACGAGACACTATATAAATATCTCCAGCAAACACTTCATCAGGTGCCTCTGCTGTTCCGTCATCTTTAATTGCTCCGCGATAAATATCTCTATATTCTTCTCCTCCAAAAAGTGTGGCACACATTTTTAAATTGCCACTTGGGTCTTTTGCTCCAAACCAAAAACTGTTCGAATAAATCAAATAATTATCGGAATTCTTTGGAAACTCATACCCTGCATGACTAGATTCAGGATCATTAAAAAAGGCACCGTAATTTGTAATTGTTGCTCGTGTATTGTTTCCTTCTAATGAGTCTATCGAATACTGTCCATAGGATAAACTCGCGCATGCAGTAAATAAAACTGCTAAATTCAATTTTTTCATAATAGTTGGGTTATTATTTATTAATTACAATTAGTTGATTGGTATAATTATCATCACCATCTTTCAACACTACTAAATACGTTCCATTTGCAAAGTCAGTTTCAATTACAGAATTTCCAGACAATTGATTTGATTGATAAACTACTCTTCCATCAAGTGTAAAAATAGTTGCCGAATATTCCCCTTGAGCTTGAATGGTAAACACACCACTCGTTGGATTTGGATAGATGCTAAATTCTAACTCAGACTTTCCTTCTGGAAGGCCTAATACCACATTATTGCAATAAGGTTCTCCATCTGCTAAGTAAAACGCTTTTGCATCTTCTGCTAAGCCAACAACGTTTGTTGCATTTTCAAGATGCCCTTCTCCATCACTATATACAATTGCATAATCATAACACAACTCCATACCTGGAGACAAAACACCTCCTGAGTGTTGCGTACTCATCATCATTTTACGCTCACCAGGTGGGTTTTCTTCTGTTGCCTCGTTCCATGAATCTGTTGTAGGCAAGCCACTATACAAGAAGTCCGTCTCTTCTTCTCCTCCGTAACCATTTCCTCCATAAGTAAAAGAGCTACCGTCTAACCAACGGCCTTTCATATAACTATAATAGTCTGCAGCTGTGCTTGGTGTCCCCATTGCTCCAGGCGAACCACTAATTGAAGTAAACTTAGCTACATCTTCATTTAACAATGTTACACCAATAGCAGGTGGGTTTTCTCCATAATCTCCATCAATTGGAGCACCATTATAACAGTACATTACATCTGCATCTTCATTAAAGCCTACATAATCATCAGCTGAGTTTCCTAAATCGCCATCTACAAAACAAGCAGAACGAAAATCAAATAATGTTTGCGTTCCTCTATTTATAATTCGCATATTCACGAAAGTGCTATTATTTATGAAATCATCTGTTGCGTATTGATAAAACAAGAGATGTATCTCTAACCCTATTGGATCTCCTCCACTTGAATGAATGCCCCCTTTATCATTTAAAATCATATAAGCTGCTTTATCCCCTTTAATTAATGGATAATCTCCTGAAGTAGGATCATAAATTCCATCACCATCCACATCTTGAAATGGAGCCAAATAAAATGCTAAATCATATGCTAAATCGCCATGTGCTGGCCAATTCTCTATAACTGCAGGCATCTCGTAACCTACTTCGTCATAATTAGCAATGTGATCATCAATCAGGCTTTGAGATATTGAATAAATTTGCTTTGTTGCTTCCTCATCTTCAGGCAACTCTGCGGATCCGCTCACTGTTAGTGCTCCAGGAAAGAAATCACCTTCTTGTTCGTAAGTTGTTGCTGCCATTTTTAATTGACCATTAACATCTTCTCCTCCAAACCAAAAACTCATTGAATAAATACCATGATTTTCTGACCCTTTTGGAACTTCATATCCCGGATTTGCTAAGTCGGGATCATTAAAGAAAACTCCGCCATTTGAGAGGAGAGCTCTAACATTATTGAATTCAAGATATTGATATTCAACTTGACTTATTCCAGTAAGACACATAACCATTAAGGCTATTGTTACTTTTAATTTTTTCATATATAATGGTTTTGTACAATTCAAATGTATACAAGACCTGTTTATGATAAAATCGAAATTTGTACGAAAAAAAGCATTTTTATAGCTATCAAAAATAAATCTGCTAATAATCAACACTTTAAGGCTTTACTCTAGCAGTGGATTATACATCATTATAGCGTGATTTTCGGTCACTAATTCTTCCGAAATCTCTCCGGACTCTAAATGATTAATTGTTCGCCAAATTTCATTATGCCTTGTATATCCTCCCCACCACTGCTGTTTAAACATATGGTTTCTTTCTTCAACTTCATAAGAAGTTTGCAAAACTTCATTAGTGCAAATTGCTCCATTCAGATGTGTTTTGTCTAACCATAAATTGATTTGAAATGATTGCTCAGTATTGTTTTTTATTTGCAAATCAATATAATTATATGACAATGTTGCACCACTCCCAAATGGAATTTTTCTGTTCACATCAGGAAATACGTCATAACTGTGTCGCCATCTTTTAGTAATTGTTAAAGGCGTATGGATCGTCATCCAATAAATCAAATTTCCTAACTGACAGAGCCCTCCCCCAGTTCCTTTAGTTACCTCTCCATTACTCAAGGTCATTCCTTCTAAATAGCCTTTTGCTTTTGTTGGGCGACCTACCATTTGCCATAACGAGAATGTTTCTCCCGGCTCAATAATTACACCGTTAATCTTATTCAACGCCAACCTTAAGTTTGTAATTTTATTGTGTTGCAAATACATATCTACAGCCTTCAACTTACGCAACAAAAAAGACTTGTGCGAAATAGCAATGTAATCCAACTGACTATCTTTTCGAGTTTTCGCCAATTTTTCCTGCCCCCGAACCCACCTCATTCTTTCTTTTAAACAGAAATACTCTTTACCTAGTTTTTTTCTAAGCTTACTCCTTTGTTTAGGCTTTTCTACTTGATTCATTTCCATGCGAACAACTTTAAAACAAATTAAATGTAAGAGTTAAATGCTGCGATAAAAAAAAGTAACTGATTATTCTCTTCCGAATCTATTTTCTGCTATGACACAAAAATTATTCGTCTCTAAAACAGTATTAGCAATTGGGATTAACATTTATAACTCACACTTAATCAAACACAAATGAATGTCTTCCATTTTTCAAAAATCGTACTTTACAACGTTGGTGCGCTTCACTAAAATAATCATATTCACTTTTCAGATCTTCCCACAAGTCCAAATAATTGTTGTTCAATGAATCTGATTTTATTTCATTGTAATTAGCGCGAGACATCCTGCACGGAAAAATCGTGATTGGAATATTCACCTGTCCATTATTTTTTGCTTCTACGCAATAAATATAGATTTCCTTTATTAACTCATCTGTAACTGGCAAACACCCTACACTTATACAACCTCCATGAATCGCAATACTTCCTCCCAAATTTCCTTTTTCCCCTAATACACGATCAGACATATTAGGATAATTAATACCTAACGACAGAAAATTTGAACTTACTGGATTAAAAGAACTAATGGTATAAAAACCTTCTGGAACCTGTAAATCATGTTTTCGACGTTTAGGACCAAGATCTCCTGAAGAAAAACAAACCTCAAATTCTTTCAGCAATAAAAATTTGCTATCACTTTTATTTTTTGCCCACAATTCAATAGCTTTTTCTCTTTTATAAACTCGAATATAAACTTGAATTTCGTGCTGATAAAGTTGATGCTTTTTAAGTAGGTCTAAAATCGATTTTTCCTTATCAACATATGCTGCACGAACATTTGAATATCGTTTTTGCACAGTTTTGAAACCATTCTGGGCAACAGCCGAGAATCCAATCAAGAATGTGATAAAAAGAATTCCGCTTTTCATTCCTACTAATTTAAGGTTGATTCTCCTATTTTTCGTTTCTTTAGGGAGAAAACTACTTTACTTGCGCGATATAATTTCCTCAATATGGTTTATGGGGTTGGCAACATTGCTGTTGCTACCATTATTAGCATTACCCATTCTTTATTTTACAGACACTCCATTTATTGGGTTATTTGATTTTGGAGATTCAAGTATTTTCTCCATTTTATTTTTTATTTCAGCCGGAATTTTCTTTGGACTTTTCATTATGTGGTTTGGGGATTTACGATTTTTTGAGAATACTTTGGTAGAATACGGAAAAATGCTGTCTAATCTTAAAATCAACACTTGGCAAGCATTTTTTCTATCCATTTGTGCTGGAGTAGGTGAAGAAATTTTATTCCGAGGGGCTATACAACCTATCTTAGGAATTGGACTAACCGCAGTAATTTTTGTAGGATCGCACCATTATTTATACAATGAAAAACTAACACGGAAAAACACAGCCCCATTTATAGTTATGGTTAGCTTTCTATTAGGACTTGGATTGTTATTGGGTTGGATTGCTGATGAGTTTACCCTATGGCATGCAATTGCTATTCACTTTAGTTACGACTTAGTGCAATTCATGTATATTAGAGAACCTAGTTAATTTTTCGAATTACTTTTCCTGTTGCGGTTTCTTTAAACTCAGCAACAAATACAATTGCCTTTGGATATTCAAAAGGTTTTAATCTATTGCTCATTTCGTTTTCAATATCGTTCCAATTTATTGGTTGGGTCCCTTCAATAACTAACACTAACTCTTCCCCAAAAACAACACTTTCCCTTCCAATAAAATAAAATCTGTTTTCAGGAAAAAGTTCTGCGATATTTTTTTCTAACGCTTCTGGAAATAGCTTTATTCCTGCAGAGTTTACAACATTATCAATACGTCCGTGCCACTGAAATTTATATTCATCAATAAGGGTTATTATGTCATTAGTTATTAAACGATTTGAAACAGCACTTTTATTGATAATTAAACAATCTCTTTCATCTTGCTTAACAGTAATTCCTGGCAGGCATTTATAATATTCATCACCATTCGTTACATTTCTTAAAGCAATATGTGTAATCGTTTCAGTCATTCCAAAAGTGGCGTAAGATTGATTTTTCAAGCTTTTTAGTTCCGTTTCTATTGCGACTGAAATTGGAGCTCCGCCAATTATAACTTGCGTTATCTCTTCGTACTTTGCCTTAGTCGTTTCATTTGCTAAAATAGCTTCAACTTGATAAGGAACAAAAGCAGCAAAGTCTACTTGCTGATTCTTTAAGCTAAGTAATGGATTTTTAGATACTGGTGCAACTAGAATGCGCATATCATGTTCTAGGGCGCGAACAAGCATTAATTTACCCGCAATATAAGTTGGCGACAAGCTTAACAATAAGGTTTGCCCCTTTTTAAACTTAAAAAAGGCTCCTGTAGCATGCGCAGATGCTCTCACTCTAGACTTGTCCAATAAAATTTGTTTCGGCACTCCTGTAGAACCTGACGTTGACACCATAATTGTTGGGGAATCAGACTCCCATTCTTTCAAAAAAAAATCGATTTCTTGTAAGTAATCAGATGAAATACCGTCGCATAAAACAATACTTTTGTGCATTGGAACAAATTTTGCTTGAAAGTAATTAATATTGTAACGAATGTAAAATTAAGAGCTATTAAAGTCTCTACAAATAATTATTAAAATGATCAAAACATTAAGTTTAGCACTGCTTTTAGGAATTGGATATACAGCAAATGCAAACGACATAATTTTAGCAAAAGCCCCAATAAACATTTCAGAGAAAACGACTGATGCGGGCATAGATTTCTTTCATGGAAGTTGGCAAGAAGCGTTATCTCTTGCGCAAAAAGAAAATAAACTCATCTTCTTAGACGCATACGCATCATGGTGTGGTCCGTGTAAAATGATGGCAAGAACCACATTTAAGGACGCTGAAGTAGGCAAATTTTTTAATGCCAACTTTATTAATGTAAAAATGGATATGGAAAAACATCCTGAGGGGGCAAGACTTTCGAATGACCTTTATTTAACGGCCTACCCTACTATGTATTTCCTTAACTATTCAGAAAAACCAATTTATAAAACGCTAGGTTATTTAAAGGCGAAGAAGTTAATTTCTGAAGGGAAAAAAGCACTTGCACAATAAGCTAACATAAAGATTTTCACATTATCAGATGTGATGAAATAAAAAATGCGTTCCGACAATTGTCAGAACGCATTTTTTTATTTATAACGAGTTTTGCTTATTGATCAGTATCAACTTTAGCTAAATCTTCTGCTTTGTATTTTCCGGCTTTTAAACCTTCTTGTACTTTCTTAAACGTATCAATAGTGTATTGAACATCTTCTAATGTATGCACGGCTGTTGGAATCAATCTCAACATAATTACATCCTTAGGTACAACTGGGTAAACCACAATTGAACAGAAGATATTGTAATTCTCACGCATATCAAAAGTGATATTTGTTGCTTCAGCTAACGTTCCTGTTAAGAAAACTGGAGTAACTGCAGAATTTGTTCTACCAATATTGAAACCAGCCTCTCTCAATCCTTTTTGAAGTGTGCTTGCCACTTTCCAAAGGTTTTCTTTATGTCTAGGCTGTGTTCTTAATAGTTCTAATCTTTTTCTAGCACCAACAACTAAAGGCATTGGTAAAGACTTTGCAAACATTTGCGAACGCATGTTATATCTTAAGAACTCAACTACATCTTCTGTAGATGAAATAAATGCTCCAATAGAAGCCATTGATTTCGCAAACGTTCCAAAATAAACATCAATTCCATCTTGACATCCTTGGTGTTCACCTGTTCCCATACCTGTTTCACCAAGCGTACCAAACCCGTGCGCATCATCAACAAATAATCTAAAATCAAATTTTCCAGATTTTCTGTATTCAATAATATCACTCAATACACCTTGATCGCCAGCCATACCGAATACACCTTCAGTAATAACCATAATTCCGCCACCTGTTTCGCCTACTAATTTTGTAGCACGCTCCATTTGTTTTTCGAAACTAGCCATGTCATTGTGTTGGAAAACAAATCTTTTCCCTGCGTGTAATCTTACACCGTCAATAATACAAGCGTGAGACTCACTATCGTAAACAATAACATCTTTTCTATTTACTAAACAGTCAATCGCAGAAAGCATTCCTTGGTAACCGAAGTTTAATAGAATTGTATCTTCTTTTTGCATGAAATCAGAAATTTCATTCTCCAAAGCTTCATGCTCAGAAGTTTGTCCTGTCATCATTCTAGACCCCATTGGGTAAGCTAGTCCCCAATCTGCAGAAGCATCTGCATCTGCTTTTCTTACTTCTGGGTCATTTGCTAATCCTAAATAGTTGTTAACGCTCCATACAAGGCACTCTTTGCCTCTGAACATCATTTTATTTCCTATTTCACCTTCCAACTTCGGAAAAGTAAAATACCCATGCACTCCTTTAGCGTGTTGACCAATTGGTCCACGGTTCGCTTTAATCTTTTCAAATATATCTAATGCCATATTTTTGTTTTCTACCCTACATTATTAGGATAAATTATGTCGCGAAATTATAGGGAAAAATCAGATTTACCCAATTTATCGTAAAATTTTATTCACATTTTTACGTTTACCCGACTAATTTTCACTTTTGTTAACAAATCAAAGCTTATCTTTGCGAAGATTAAATTTATTAGATGAACTTAAAATTAACATCCGTTTTCACTTTAATTCTGACGGTTCTCATTATGGGATCGTGTTCAGATTATCATAAAATGATTAAAGAGAATTCTAAAGCCACACCTGAGGAGAAAAAAATTGCGGCACTTGAATATTACGAAAAAGGTGATTATGTGCGCTCGGTAACTCTATTGGAGCAAATCATTCCTTTTTACAAATTAACCTCTGAAGGCGCTAACTTATACTTTAAGTATTGTATGGGTAACTATAAATTGGGTGACTATTTTTTATCTGGTTATTATTTTAAGCGTTTCATTCGTCAGTATCCAACAAGTAAACATACTGAAGAGGCTTTGTTTTTAAGTTCATTATGTTCTGTTCAAAATTCACCTGAATTTAGCTTGGATCAAACTGAAACTTATAATGCATTAGATCAACTACAAATCTTTATTGATCAGTACCCAAATAGTTCAAGAATTGACACTTGCAATCAAATTATGGATGGTTTACGTGCCAAGTTGGAATTAAAACAATTTGAATATGCACAGCTTTATTACAAAACAGAAAGCTACAAATCAGCAGTGGTTGCATTAGAGCAAACATTAGTTAAATACCCAGAATCAAAGTACAAAGAGGACATTTACTACCTATTAGTAAAAAGCAATTTTGAACTAGCGATCAACAGTGTTCAAACTAAAAAATTAGAAAGGTTAAACAATACTCTAAAAAGTTATCGTAACTTTGTAGCCGCATTTCCAGAATCGAGTAAGCTCGGAGAGTTAAAGTCAATTAAAAAACAAACCGACAAAGCTATTGCAGATTTGGGAGAAAATAACGAAGGAAAATAGGAGGTTATGAGCATAAACTATAAGAACACTAATGCCGATCGTACAACGATTACGAGAGACTTAGAAACTATTTCAGATAAATCTGGAAATATCTACGAATCATTAATTGCAATTTCAAAAAGATCTAACCAGATTGGAAGTGAAATGCGCGAGGAATTGACAAGTAAACTTGCTGAGTTTGCATCAAACACTGATAACTTAGAGGAGATTTTTGAAAATAGAGAGCAAATTGAAATCTCTAAATTTTACGAAAGTTTACCAAAACCTGTTGCTATTGCAATTCAGGAATATATTGAAGGAAAAGTATACGTAAGAGATTCATCAGCGCCAGTTGAAGAAGAAAAATAATTACAATGCTTTCCGGAAAAAAAATCTTAATCGGAGTTACCGGAAGTATTGCGGCCTATAAAACGGCTTATCTTATTAGAGCACTTATAAAATTAGAGGCTGAAGTCAAAGTAATTATGACTTCGGCCTCTTCTGATTTTATCTCCCCGCTTACATTAGCAACTTTATCTAAAAATCCAGTTGCAATAGAATTTGTAAAAAATGATGAGGGAGAATGGGAAAACCATGTTGAATTAGGCTTATGGGCGGACTTATTTGTTATTGCTCCTTGTTCTGCAAATAGCTTATCCAAACTAGTATCTGGAAATTGTGACAACCTTTTAATAGCCACCTATCTTAGTGCGCGTTGCACCGTTTGGGTAGCACCAGCAATGGACCTAGATATGTTTACGCATTTCAGCACTACAGAGAACCTACGCATTTTAAAAGAAAAGGGAGTTGGTATTATCGAACCGACCTCTGGTGAATTAGCAAGCGGATTAGAGGGCAAAGGAAGAATGGAAGAGCCTGAGACTATTGCTGAATTAATTGCCGAACATTTTGCAATAAAATCTAACCTAAAAGGTAAATCTATAATAATTACTGGTGGTCCTACTTATGAGCCAATTGATCCTGTTCGTTATATTGGAAATCGCTCAAGTGGTAAAACAGGTGTGTTATTAGCTGATGCCTGTGCAGCACGCGGAGCCAATGTAATTTTAGTTACTGGTCCTACTCATGAAAAAGTAAAAGATCAACGTATAACAGTTATTGCTGTAGAAACTGCTCAAGAAATGTTTTCCGCCGTGCAAGAAAATTGGGCACAAATGGATATTGGCATTTTTAGTGCCGCAGTTGCAGATTATCGACCAGCCGACCCAGCTATTGAAAAAATCAAAAAGAAAACGGATAAAATGGCCATTGAATTGGTCAAAAACCCTGACATTCTTTCTTGGGCAGGATCGAATAAAAAAGACGCCCAATATTTAGTTGGATTTGCATTAGAAACCAACAATGAAATTGAAAATGGCCGCGGAAAGTTTGAACGCAAAAATCTCGATTTATTAGTATTGAATTCCCTTAGAGACAAAGGCGCTGGATTTGGTCATGACACAAACAAAGTTACCTTCATTAAACATAACAATAAATTGATTAATTTTGAGTTAAAGGTTAAGTCTAATGTAATGAATGATATATTGGACGAAATTGAAAGAGATCATTAAATGAAAAAAACATTTCTAATACTACTATTGACTGTTCAATCTTTAAGCGGGTTGACTCAAGAACTGAATTGTCAAGTTAATATTCAATCTGCACCAGCGCTTCAAGTTGGCCCAGTAGAAAATGAAACTTTTGACGAGTTAGAAAGTGCTATTTATGATTTTATGAATACCACTAAATGGACGAATGATATTTTTGAAATTGAAGAGCGCATTAATTGTAATATTCTAATTACAATGACGGATTTGCCTACCACAACAACTTTCAAAGGTAAAATTCAAATACAATCATCTCGCCCAGTATTTAACACAGGATATAACTCAACTGTATTTAACCATGTTGATGCCGATTTTGCTATTAACTACTTAAGAAACTCTGCAATTTTACCTATGAGTAATTATCAATATCGTGATAATTTGTCTGCTTTGCTTTCATTTTACGCTTACATGATTTTAGGTTATGATTATGACACTTACTCTTTAAAAGGTGGCGATCCTTATTTTAAGGCCGCACAACAAATTGCCAATAATGCAAAAAATTCAGGTGACGAAGGTTGGTCTGCATCCGCTTCTAAGAAAAGAAATAGATTTTGGATGGTAGACAATGTTTTACAACCCGTTTTTGCTCCGCTAAGAAATGCTTATTACAATTACCACCGTTTAGGTTTAGATGAGTTTTATACCGACCAAGCCGTGGGTAGAAAAAAGATTTTAGAAACTTTGCAAAGCCTTGATAAAGTTCAACGTTCTAGACCTGGATCAATGAACTTACAACTTTTCTTAACAAGTAAAACCGCCGAATTAATCAATATTTTTTCTCAATCTGAAATAAAAGAAAAAAATGCTGCGGTGAGTATCTTGAAAAAATTAGATCCTGTTAATTCAAGCAATTATCAAGAAATCTTGAATTAATCTCGATTCCGAAATAAATTCAGTTCCCCTATCCCATTAATTCATTATTTTTGAAGTAAATGTGGACTGACTTATGCTGAAGCGATTAGACATCTCAAATTACGCCCTTATTGAAAACGTAAATCTTGCCTTAAATCAAGGATTTACAGTTATAACGGGTGAAACGGGAGCCGGAAAATCAATTTTATTAAAAGCACTCAATTTATTGCTTGGTGAACGTGCAGATATTGCTGTTTTAAAACAGTCTGCAAAAAAATGTGTGCTCGAAGCTGAGCTGGACATTTCTAAACTGGCATTAAGCTCTTTTTTTGAAATGAACGAGCTTGACTATGAAGATAGCTGTATCATTCGGCGAGAGTTTAACACTGCTGGAAAATCTAGAGCTTTTATAAATGATACACCTGTACAACTCACAGTTTTAAAAGCTTTGGGAGAAAAATTAGTTTCTATCCATACCCAACATCAAACTCTGCAGATTTTAAACACCAATTTTCAGTTGGATGTATTAGATCATTTTGCGGGCATTGAAAAATCAGTTTCAAAATATACAAAGACCTACACCTCTTACAGAAATAAGGTTAACTCTTTAATTGAACTAAAGGTTAAAGATGCTGAAAGCAGAAAAGAAAAAGATTATTTGGCTTTTCTTTTAACAGAATTGGAAACGGCTAATTTGGCAACCATCAATTTAGAAGAACTTAGAAAGAAGTCTGCTAAAATTGAAAATGCGGAAAAAATACAGACGGCTATTAGTTTCGCTACTTCCGTTTTTGAGAACGACTCTTTTTCTCCTTCCATTGGAATTAAAACGCTCATTGAGACGTTTGATGAATTAAAGCAATTCGATCCGAGTTTTGCTGATATTTCAGCACGGCTTTGGAGTTTAAAAATTGAATTAGATGATATAGAAGCTGAAGTTGGTAATAATAACAATAGCGACTCTTATACGGAGGAAGAAGCATTAGTTATTAAAGACCAATTAGAGCAATTCAATACGTTATCTTTCAAACACAACTTGAGTGAAGTATCTCAATTAATAGAATTGCAGGAATCTATCTCTGCAGATTTAGAAGCAATTGCATCTTTAGAAAGTAATATTAATTTGCTTGAAACAGAAATCAGCAAACTTGAGCAAGAACTAACTGCCAGCGCAAAAACAATACAAGCAAAAAGAAAGGCAGCCACCGTTAAATTAGAAAAAGAAGTTAAAACAAGGTTGAATAACTTGGCAATGCCTAATGCTGAGTTAAAAATTGAATTAACTGAACGAGATAAATTAAGCGCAACCGGATTAGACCAAATTGATTATTTATTTAAAACCAATTTAGGTGGCAATTACTCTTCAATAAAGAAGGTAGCATCAGGTGGAGAACTATCACGACTAATGCTTGTTGTATTATCTATTTTATCTGAAAAGAAAAACTTACCTACTTTAATTTTTGATGAAATTGACACTGGAGTTTCTGGTGAGGTAGCATCTAAAATGGCTGTTGAATTTGAAAATATGGGCAAAAAAATTCAAGTCATTGCAATTACACACCTTGCTCAGGTAGCAGGAAAAGGAAAAGCGCATTTGCATGTTAAAAAACTATCGACAGCCGACAAAACAAACACCTTTGTTCAAGCTATTGAAGGAGATGAGAGAATTGATGTTTTAGCTGGAATGATTAGCGGTGAAGAGATTACACAAGCCGCAAAAGAAAATGCCGCCAACCTATTATCTAATTAATTTATAATTTTGGTACGCTTATTGAATACCCCTGACCATTAAAAATTTATTTATATGAAAGCACAACTATTACTTTTTACATTATTATTCTCTTGTCTGTCAATTTTTGCACAGCGAACAGGGGATGCAACCTTTTATTCAAACACTGGAAAAAAATTCTACGTTGTTTTAAATGGTGTTAAACAAAATGCTGAAGCACAAACCAATGTTAATATTTCAGGATTGAGTGATTCTTTTTACAGTTGCCGCATTATAGCTGCAGATAAATCTTTTAACATTGAAAAAAACATTGGTGTAAAGAAAGACTCTTTAATGACCTATAGAATTATAGAAAAAAAAGGGAAATATAAATTACGCTACTATTCAGAATCGTCTTTAGGTACAGCTCCTGCACCACAAGACCAAGTGAATGTAGTTTATCATAGTACAGATTTACCACAAGGCAATACTACTGTGACAAACACGAATAATGGCAACACCAATACAAACACTTCAACAAATGTATCTACCAGTACAACTACTAGCAGCAGTTCTACAACACAAGATGCGAATGGTGAAAACGTGAGTATTAACATTAATTTGACAGACAATGGAATGGGGGCAAATGTTAACATTCAAGGAAATGTAACCGAAAATGGAGGCGGTGGTGCAGGAAATGGCGCTGTAGTTTCTTCTTCTTCAACTGAAACAACTACAACTAGCTCATCAACTACAACTACTATTAATGGTGTAACAACACATTCAGAAGAATCAACAACAATTACAAACACTGATAATAATGGCGTAACAACTCATTACGAAGAGTCAACTACAATTGGTACACAAGGAAATATTTATACAGACGAAGATATGACAATGACCATGTCTTCAGGATGCGGAACAACTGACCAAGACGTACAAGAGATTAAGGCACAAATAAATAATGAAGCCTTTGCAGATGACAAACTAAGAATTGCAAAATTAGTTGCGAGTGAAAAATGTATGACTGTTGAGCAAATAAAAGCGATTAGCCAACTATTTAACTTTGATGACAATAAAATGGAATTCATTAAAGCTGCACATACTAATTGCATGAATCAAAGTGATTATCACCAATTAATGGACGTATTTACTTTCTCTGATGACAAGGAGGAGTTGCAAAGTTTTATTCAATCGAAATAGAATAATCAACTACAATACTTAAATTTGGGATGCATTTAGCATCCCTTTTTTTATGTCAAAAAAATTAGTTTTTACTGGTAGTCTTTTTATCCTTATTGGAATTGTTTTAGGAGCAATGGCCGCTCATGCTATGGAAAAAGCAATTAGTTCTGAGTTGATTGAAACATTTGAAAAAGGTGTTAAATATCAATTTTATGTTGGACTTGGACTGTTAACTGTTGGCTTAAATGCCAAACAAATTCCTTTTAGTTTAAGGAGTTTCTATTTATTCAACTTATTTGGTGTTATCTTATTCTCGGGCTGTATCTACCTCTATTCAATTCATGAAATTGTGCCCAACTTTAAGTCCGTTGTATTAATCGTTCCGTTTGGAGGCATGAGCATGATTATTGGATGGACTATTTTCGTGGTCAAAGTATTTCGTTCAAAATAGGTGTTAAAAATCCAACAATCATTCCTCATTTCGCCTTTTTTAATCGATTTAAATACTGTATCTTTGAGGAATACAACACCTTATAAAAATGAAGAAAATAATTGCTCTATTATTGATTTTATTCGCAAATGTCGGTATAAGTCAAGACACTACTTTTGTTCAAACGTTCACGTACGATTCAATATCTACTCGACGTGCTACGTTTCCTTTTCCAGCGGAATTAGACGGGAAACAGTTTGAAAAAGTACTCATGTATTACAATATTAAATGTGATCCGCTTACTCCTTGGGACGGTTATAACTGTGGCGAGTGGGATTATTTAGCTTATTCACATATTTTTGATCACACAGGTAACTTTGATTCTACTGAGGTGAATTCAAGTCGTTACATTGTTAATGGAGAAACTCCAGCAACAATACCTTATGTAAATGATCCTTATTACCATTATTATCAGAACTATGAAAAGTTCATTACTTACACTGCTGAAGCTGACACGGATTACCCGTTAGGCGTTGGAGCGGCAAGTAGTTCTGCACCGTTTGGTACGACAAACCAAACACAACGCAGTCAAATTCTTTGGCAAAATGCAGAACTTACAGGAACAGGAATGGGAGCTGGAGATATTGCTAAGCTTCGTTTTGACGTTACAGACCTTGGAAGTTCAATGGGACATTTAACAATTAAAATGAAGCACACCACAGCTGGTGAAGTTACTAGTTTTGATGAAGATGATTGGACTGTAGTATATGACAGAAACACATCATTTTTAGCCACTGGAGAAAACACGTTAAATTTGACTTACCCATTTGCATATGATGGAGCTTCGGACATTTTAATGGACATTTCATTTGAAAATGGTGAAGCTGCAGGAACTGACAACGTGCTTTCAGCAACGGTTACTGGATACAATTCAGTAGTTACTACGAATGAAAAATTAGGTTATTTAGATGTTGAGGCTGGACAGTGGGCACAACTGGAATTAAGTGATTATGATTTTGGTGATGAAATTACAATTTCATTTTGGGCGAATGGTAATGCTGATTACCTACCAGTAAACACCTCTGTATTAGAAGCGACAGATAGTTTAGCAAACAGACAATTAAATATTCACTTCCCTTGGTCTAACAGTAGAGTATATTGGGATGCTGGAGCAGGAAGTGGAAATGACAGAATAGATCAATTGGCTTCTGAAGCGGAATTTGAAGGTAACTGGCACCATTGGGCGTTTACTAAAAACGGTGCAACTGGAGTTATGAACATTTACTTAGATGGTGCTTTATGGTTATCAGGAACTGATAGAAATAGAGAAGTTGGTGAAATCAACCGATTTATTTTAGGTGCTAATAAAAATTTAGGCAATGCTTGGTCTGGAAAATTAGATGAATTTAGAGTTTGGGATGTTGAATTAGATGAATCAACAATTGCAACATGGATGAATCAAAAAGTAGATGGCGCTCACCCTAACTACGGTGACTTAGTTACTTATTATGATTTTGACGAAACACCTTCTATTAAAGATAAGTCAGGAAATGACCGTGATGCCATGATGAACACAACCTCTATGGTTCAGTTTTACGAAGGTTCACAAGCAGGTTTTGCAACAAGTACTAGCCGACCTAACATTACTTTTGTTCAAGGCACATATACAAGTGAATTAGATTCTATTCTTATTGTTGATTCTGTAATGGTCGATCAAATTGACATTATTGAGCAAGCTGTAGACGGACGTAAATTTGTTATCGTTGATATTTCGCACGAAACTCCAGAAGGATGGAGCTATACATATGATCACGAAGGAACAGAGATTAGTTCTACATGGCACGGTGCTGATGTAACATTAACTAATGAGGACATTCTTTATTACGAACAGCCTTATGAGATTATCAACCGATTTGAAATTGGACGATTCATTACTCCTTACGGAATTGGTTTTGACTTAGGTCCCAATGGATTTACGTATGTATATGATGTAACAGATTATCAATCACTTTTAAGTGGTGACGTTGATTTTCAAGCGCACAATACACAAGAGTTAATTGACATTCAATTCTTGTTCATTGAAGGAACACCACCTAGAGATGTACTAAGCATAGAGCGTTTATGGAATGGAATGGGTAGTTTCAAATACAACAACCTTGATGATGACGTAAACTTATCTGCAACAGAAGTTGATATAGATTCTGAAGGAGCAATGTTCAAAGTTCGTTCTAGAATTACTGGTCATGGACACAATGGAAGTAATAACTGTTGTGAGTGGGGATTCGGAGTTGGTAGAGATCATGAATTATTGATTGATGGAGTATTAAGAGATACATGGGAAATTTGGCAAGAAGAGGAATGCGGAGACAACCCGAACGAAAGTCAAGGAGGAACATGGCCTTATGCTCGTGAAGGATGGTGTCCTGGAGACATTGTTGAAGAACATGAATTTGACATTACGCCATTTGTAACGCCTGGTTCTACTGCAACTATTGATTATGATATTGAAGATGTACCTGTTGGTGATCCTGATCAAGGAAATGGAAACTACGTAATTGCAATGCATATGGTAACATATGGCGAATCTAACTTTACCTTAGATGCTGCGGTTGTTGATGTTTTAAATCCAAATGAATGGGAATACTACAGCAAATGGAATCCGACATGTCAAAATCCTAGAATTTTAATTAAAAACACAGGATCTACTGCATTAACATCTTGTAAAATTGATGTTTGGATTGGTGGATTTGACAATATCATTACAATTGACTGGACTGGAAATTTAGAGTTTTTAGAAGAGGAAATGGTTGAAGTTCCTGTAACGCCAGAATGGTGGGCTGATTTTGAAGGTAAATTAACCTTTAACGCTCGTGTTAGAGAACCAAATGGTGGAATTGATGAATATTCAAACAATGATATTTATCGTGTTAAATTTGAAGCTTCTCCAGTAATTAATGATCCTTTCTTTATTTGGTTTAGAACAAACAATAAAGCTGCAGAAAATCAAATTTATTTGAAAAACCAAAATGGTGATATTGTATATTCAAGAACGTCTTTAGATAACGAAACAGAATATAAAGACACCATGAACTTAGAAACTGGATGTTATACTTTAGAATTGTATGATAGCGATCATGACGGATTAAGTTTCTGGGCTGCAACTGATGAAACTAACGGATTCTTAAGATTAAGAAAAGTTGGTGGAGGAATGATTGAGGCCTTTAATCCAGATTTTGGGCATTACATCAAATACTCTTTTAGTGTTGGTTATGCAGTTGGATTAGACGAAGAAGAAAGCGCAAACTACAACATTGAAGTATATCCAAACCCGAACAATGGAGAATTCAATTTAACATTGGATAACTTTGTAGGAGATGACATTTTACTTGAGGTATATAATGAATTGGGAGCTGTTGTTTACAACGAGTCTATTACAGACATGACAGCTGATGGTTTCATGCAACGTCAACTCAACTTGCAAGACCTGAATGAAGGTGTATATTTCATCCGAGTAGTATCTGACAACAAATCAGTAACGAAAAGAATTGTAATACAATAATATAGATTACTTACTGTGAAAGGCTGCTGGGTTTACCTAGCAGCCTTTTTTGATATAAAGAATTTTCTGGTGCGCAATTAGAAAACATACCTCTAGCTCTTCTCTACATCATACGGTTGTAGAAAACGCACATCCAACTTCTTTTAGAATAACGAATAAGCTTGGCTACTCAGCTGGAACACGATCAAACGACTCAGTGCTTTCTACCTGCGGAGTTTTGTTGTAAGTATGACCAAAATCTATATGGAAATGATCATCATGCAAAGCGTTTATTAAAGGAGACAATCCTTGTACAACATAAATATCAGATGCTTTAAGTAATTTACCATATTCAGTTGCAAACAACTCATCTTTCAATTCAATTTTAATTATTACTTTGAAAATGTTGAGGCCATTTTGGCGCGCAAAATAATCTAGCAATAAAATTTTTCTAGCCACCAAATTAAAATCAATCGATACAGATGGGTCGCGTGTATATTTTCCGTCATCATCAAAATTTAAGGCGTAATGAGCTGCACCAATTGTATCAAGCGCGTAATAAGGTTTATTATTTTTTATTAGTGGCATCATAAAATCAATACTCATTCCATTTTGATGCGTTTTGTGCGGAAACATTTCACCGCCGTGCTCATTTGAACATTCCATTATATTAAAATAGCGGTGAGGTAATGCACGGCTCAATGAATCATAAGTTGTCAATACAGAATTGCGCACAGATCCATGCAAAAAGCCACGTCCTGCTAAATAACTATCGCGATCAAAATAAATGAAATTTTTGCCCTTGTACGGCATTAATTTGGCATGCTTTAACGTACCGTTTCCAACCGTACCAACTGCTGCACTTACCGTATCATCATTTGATTTCAACTGCATATATTCCATGATTTCATAATCAACCCGCAGTCTTTCTTGTGCGTTTAAAAATGTTGGAATATTGAGCAATAATAAAAGGCTTAATCCGATTTTTTTTGCCCCAGAGAATTGAATGTTATTAGATGTCATTCCGCAATGCTATTAGAGATTCTAAGCAAATGTATTGCAATAGCGGTGACTCACAACTCGTGTGTCTTAAATCTTATACGTTGAGAAATGTTGATAAAGTGTAGCCTAAACTATCCCGCAGGAACAGCTAAAACAATTTTTTCAATGCTTGCAAGAACATAGTTAATTTCTTCCATAGTTGTATATCTACTAAAAGAAAAACGTGCATTAGGACGATTAGTATCTGCTCCAATTCCACGCAAAACATGTGAACCTGTGCTTGCACCAGAAGTACATGCACTACCACCTGAACACGCAACTCCGTCCAAATCTAATAAGAACAATAACATTGATTTATTTTCGAAAGGAGGAAAACAAACGTTCAAAACAGTATATAAACTTTTTTCAGGGTCTATTTCTCCGTGAAAGCTAACATCTGGAATTCGTTCGCGCAATTGCGAAATCATATGCGATTTAAGCGCTTGCACTTGTTCCTGATGCTCTAAAATATCAGAGTTTGCTAATTCTAAGGCTTTCGCCAATCCTACAATTCCTGTAATATTCTCTGTTCCACCACGCATTCCTCTTTCTTGCGAACCTCCTTGAATTAATGGTGATATCTTAATATCCTTATTTACATACAAAAATCCAATTCCTTTAGGTCCATGAAACTTATGTGCTGAACACGTTAAAAAGTCGGCCCCAAAATCATTGACATCAACAGTATAATGTCCCATTGTTTGAACAGTGTCAGAATGGAAATAAGCATTGTATTTTTTACACAAAGCACTTACCGCTTTATAATCTAGCAATGTCCCTATTTCATTATTTGCATGCATTAAAGACACTAATGTTTTTTGATCATCTTGCAAAAGCTCTTCTAAATGTGCCAAATCAACCATTCCAGTTTCAGAAACTTGCACATAATCAACTTTGAAATCTTGATCTCCATCAATGCAATGTCCTACTGCATGATGCTCTGTGGTTGTAGAAATCACACGAGTAACTCCCATGTCATTTACAGCACATGCAATGGCCATATTGTCTGCCTCTGTCCCCCCAGATGTAAATATAATTTCCTTAGGTTCTGCCCCAATTAATCCTGAAATTTTTCTTCTTGCAACTTCAATCACTCCTCTTGCTTCACGACCAAACGCATGAGTGGAAGATGGGTTTCCGAAATGCTCTCGCATAACATTCGTCATTTCATCTATAACTTCTGGTGCCATTGGTGTTGTTGCGGCATTATCTAAATATACTTTCATATGCTTTATCTGCGTAAATGAACTTAAACTTAATGTAAGTGACCTCAATGCCACTAAAACCTAGGCAAAGTTATGAAATATTCATAAACCTATTAAAAGAAACTACAAAATGATAAAATCATAGGATTCCAAGAAAGAAATGGAATCATCTATTATAAATGTAGGGATGCTGATGCTTTTCTATGGGAATTGAGGACCTTCAAAGAATCGAACATTTCTCATGAGTTTACCAAACACATAATACTGTCCAACAACAACTTCACCGTTTTCCATTTCTACCCAAACACGATCCTGATCAAATTCAAGTAACTCTCCATCCAATCCAACTTTCTCGTATTGTTGCTTCCGTCTAAAGATTCTCACACCGTTAGAATCACCATCTTTAGAAGTAACTTTTATAGTGTAATAAGGTGTACTTTGCTTTAAAGAATCAACTTTTTCTTCTGATAAAGTATAATTGTGATTTTCAAAATGCACTTTACGGAAGCCCACCAAATAATTACGGATCTGTGTTGTGTCAAACATTTCTACAGCCGTACCATTATTAAATAATGAAAATGAGTTTTCACTATTTGCCACAACTTTATAATTAAGGTGCGAAGAATCAGGAATAGTAACTTCTACGGACGCAATATCAATTGGATCATATTGAAAAACTTCACTACAACGGAAAGGTAAAGGACTTGTAATAAATCGCGTACTTAAATTCCCATACATATTTGGTAGGTGCATTATAAAAGGCTCCGGCGATTTCCCTTTTTCCTCATCTTTTAGCAACATAAAAGTTCCATATTGATCTTGTGTTGGATCACCTACATACCATGTTTTAGTGAGCTTACCATTTTGGTAAATTTCCATTTTTTTATTGTGCGCCGCTAATGATTTATTAATGGTTTCAATAGATCCTTTAGTAACTGGGCTTTTAACTTTAATGTACTTTATTGTTTCCAATAAGGTGTGTACTAAATGCTGCTGAACACAATCACCGTCCTCAGTAGTCCAACCTCCCTCATTTCGTACAACTGTTACCCCCGGATTTCCTTCCGTATCTGTTAACACTAATTTATCAATTGAAGCTGTATCCTTAATTGCAAAGTCTGAAAGTGCCTCATCTGCTAAGTTACTTCCTGTTGATTTTCCAGATAAAGTATATGCCGCAAAGGCCAACCCTCCTAGAACTAAAATTATAATTATTGTTTTAATATTTTTCATGGTTTCAAGTCCCTATTAAGTGCTTAAAAAATTATGCAGTTGAGCAGAATTAAATTAATCTTTAGCGTATTTAGCTCTTCGCATTACGAGTTGGAAAATTGCAAGGCACAATACCAATAGCAACGGTAATCCTATATTTAGAACTTTCCAAAACGTTTTACTATCATTGATTTTTTGCACATCTAAAACGCGCATTGTAATTGTTTTTGCACGTACATCAATTAGTGAAAAATCATCCAACATAAAATCGATACTATTGAGTACAAAATCTTTGTTTCCATAAACATATTTAGGTGTGTTGTTTGGATTTGTTACTCCAAAAACATCAGCAGCTAACGGAATTGCTTTAAACAATGTTTGTCCATCTTGCACCTTAGAGTCTACTTCATTTCTTATTATATCTCCGTCTGAAACAACAAGCATTTTTGTAGAATCACTTTTATATTTTGTAACGAAGTCTGGAGTGTTTAGCAAAGCATCTGGCATTCTGTTTTCAAATGCAGAAGTAAACTTCCCTTCTAGCATAATTGCAATTGGAAATTCGGCGTCTTCAGGTTCTCCTTTATTGAAATTAGGTTCAACATCAACAATTCCGTAATTAACTCTTGCTGGGGTTTTAAAAATTTGCGAATTACCTGATGAATGCAATAACACTGTTTTAGTCACATCTCTGTCTTCAATATTTACCGCTTCAACAGAACTTGTATATTCCCCTTTAATTGGATCAATGTTTTTTGTAATTGGATGATCTGATCGTTGTGCTAAAGGATAAAAGTACCAATCTACAATTCCTAAAGGATGACCTGGAATATAAATAGGACCACAATCTTTATCAATGATCATGTTGGCGTTTAAGCGCGCTCCATATTTATAAATCATGTCCTTTTCAATATTCAAGTTGGCAGAAATTCCAAATGTTTCACCAGTACGATAAAGAGAATCTCTATTCACATCTAAAGGATCGACAAACCAAAGTACCTTACCACCATTCATAATAAATTGATCGATAACAAATTTATCATGTTCTGTAAAAGCTTTTTTAGGTTGTGCAATAACTAAAGCATCCACCTCATCTAAAGCATTTAACTGTCCGTTAATTTCAACATCATCTACTAAGTAATAGCGATTTAAACCTGAGCGCACATCAGCTGTTTGCCATTCGTCTAACTCATCTTGACCTTGCAAGAAAGCAACTGTTTTTTTGCCCGTTGCGGTAACTCTACGCACGGCACTAATCAGTTTATATTCTAAGTTATTAATTGTTCTATCAGCTAAGCCGCGAATATCTTCCTTGGCATATATAATTCTTTTATTGAAGAATTGAATTTGATCAACAGTTTTTCCTTTATACTCAATTAAGGCTCCTGGCCATATGGTTCGAATCTCTGCTTGACCAGATTTTATGATTTGAATATCACATGGGCTTATCCCTTCAGAATAGATGTTCTTTTGAACTTCTAGATTATAAGCAGGATCATCCTCCCCGTTTGGGTCAATAAATTCATACTGTATTTTATCTCCAGCATAAACAATAAACTCCTCTAGTTTCTCTTCTAAGGCATTTCTAATTTTCATGATATCTGCAGGCAAGTCTCCCTCCAAATAAATTTTTAAAAACACACGGTCATCAATTCGGTCATCATCTTGCAATAACGCAATTGTATTTTCTGATAAGGAATGGCGTTTATCCTCCGTTAAATCAAATCGACCTGAGAAAAATGAAAGAATATAATTTGCTAAAATTATAATGGCGAACACACCAATATAATTAATGACATCTCTTTTTGGGCTATTTACTTTACTATCGCTCATATCTACCACTTTCTCATTTGAAGAATCAACTTAGTTGATAAGATGAATACAGCTACAAAACTCACGAAATAAACGATATCTCGCGTATCAATAACACCACGTTGAATGGCAGAATAATGCTCTACTACACTTAAATTCCTGAGGACTAGATCCAGTCCTCCAAAATCACTATAAACAGCTAAAAAGTCAAGCCCTTGATACAAAAACCAAGAAAGGAAAACGGCAGTAATAAAAGAAACAATTTGATTTTCCGTGATGCTTGAAGTAAAGATTCCAACCGCAACCATACATGCCCCAACGCATAATAATCCTATATATGAAGTTATTGTCGCACCATCATCCACAATACCTACAGGTTCTCCCAAAGCATGTACTGTGTAATAATAAACTAAAGTTGGTAATATTGAAATTAAAACCAATGTTATTCCAGCCAAATATTTTGCCGCGATTATTGTTAAATCAGAAATTGGTCTTGTAAACAACAACTCAATAGTTCCAGTTCGTCGCTCTTCTGCAAATGAGCGCATGGTAATAGCTGGAATTAGAATTAAAAAAATCATTGGGCTTACTTCGAAAAAGGCTCTTAAATCAGCCGTTCCACCATCCAATATATTGGTTTCATTCGTAAATATCCACAAAAACAAGCTATTCAAAATCAAAAATATAGCTATAAAAATGTAGCCAATAATTGAACTTAAAAAACTTCGTAACTCCTTTAGATAAAGTGCTTTCATTTATACTTTTTTGCTTTCTTTTAATTGAATTAAAACTGCAAGTTCAAAAATAGTGGTTTTGAAATGCATATACCTTTAAAAATCATTAAAATTATCAATATTTAAATGTGTCTAACGTTTTACCGCCCCATTTGGAGAGTATAAGCTATTATTTGCAAATGGTAACACCCTTTATTTCATTGAGAAACACAAACTAATTTCATTTTATTTTGATTGTGATTAAACCTTTTATCTAATTGTAAGTCATAGAACCATAACCATTTAAAAAATTTGAATATGAAAGCATTAAAAATATTCGGTTTAACAATAGCACTCGTATTTAGCACAGTAGCTATGTCAAACACAGCCGCAAAAAAATTAATCGCACCTGGTGCATGGGAAAAATTAGGAACAAAAACTGTTGACATGAAAGCAGACCATGATGTATTGATGGTGACTTTTCATGAAGGTTTTTATAGCAAAGTGAAGTTTGTTATTCGCAAGGCGCCCTTACACCTTAAAAACGTAAACATTGTCTTTGGAAACGGGGATAACAAAAATATCGTCTTCAATAAGCGTTTTAACGCTGGGTCAACAACTCGTATTATTGATTTACCAGGTAATAAACGAATTATCAAAAAGATTAAATTGAATTATAAAACAATTCCTACTGGTAAAGGAAAAGCCATTTTTGTGGCTTGGGGAAGACACTAGTGCAGGATTAAATTTAGAGGTTGAGTGTAGAGGACTGCAGAGAATAGAGAAGTGAAGGAAAGTTTGAGAGTGAGTGAGCGAGACTGTGAGATTGAGAAGTGTATTGCAAGTAGAAGATTGAAATGTAGGGATTGAGCAAGGAAATAAAAAACACCGCATAAGGATTATCTTATGTGGTGTTTTTTTATGAAATGTATGCAAGCTAAAGGGACTACCTGAAATATTAATGATGTGAACACATTTCATAAAATTAACTGTTGATTTTATTGAAAATTGATTCATTATCATCTTGTTATAGGATGCTAGATTCTCTTTTGCATAATTTATTTCTAATCCATTCGTTTTAAGTTCAAATTAAAGCCATGCTCAAAAAAATTGCTCGTTTTTTTTCTAACCCTATTCGATTAGCTATACTTAATGCCGTGCTTATTTTAGGTGCAATTGCTTTAAACTTTTATTACCAAGTTTTTTGCATCCCCTCCAATTGGGCTATGATTGTATTAGCCATTTGTTTTGTTAACACCATCACCTTCCCCTTAACCATTGCTATAAAAAGACTGCACTTATTAATTGGTTTTTTGAATGGCGTCTCCTTTTTCCTTTTCATTTATTGTATCATTTTTCTTAGTCACATGAACTTGCTAGGCTTATTAATGATTTTAATTGGCGTTGGGTTACTCACTTTTGTTCCTCATTTTTTTGCTATTCAACTTTTTTGGAAAAGTGTTATTAAACCCGTTTCAAAAACTGTTAAACATGCTTTTATTATAGGTGTTACAGTCTGTTTTTCAGGAACATTTTATGTTGGCTATGAATACAACCAGGCTATCGAAGAAATACAAAGTGCTCAAAATTCAAATTATGAAAACTTAGAAAAGAGTTTTTTTTATGAAAAAATAATTGGAATGCACTTTATTTACCACACTAGATTTTGCGAATTTGATGGCTGGAGACCTCCTATTCACGAACCAATTTTAGTATTAGGTATGTGGATAAATGGCGGAACGGATCCTTTAAATATTTCATTGGAAGAACGAATTCAATTATACAAAACTCTTTATCCAGAAAATAAAATAAAGTTTGACTGCAGTTGTGCGCAAATGTATTCTTCCACTTATCACAATGAACCTTTATTGAAGTAGGTCAAAATAAAAAATGACCTGGAAAATTCAGAGATTATTTTTAAGCATATTTTCAATTTGCCTTCTATGTCTTAAAACATGAACAATTGCGTGTTCCATTAATTGTTCAAAATCATAAGTAACGTTCCATCTGGTATTAAATTTCCATTGCTCAATTTCTTCATTTGTTTTATACCAAATACCCTCAAATGAATGTTCTGCAAAATCCAACATTTTGTCCAATTCCTCGATCCCTATTAAAGGGGTTTCAATACTTTCGTTATACTCAAACCAGTCTCTTTTTGTAATCGTGTTAATGTAGTTGGAATAAGTATAACCTGACTGGACAATATGAAACGTTATGGTTTGAATCGAATGACAGTCAGGATCAGTAGTATGGCTATCATTAATTTTTTCAAAAGTTGATTGAGAAAGATGACTTAAAATTTGTTTAAGATCAATTGCGGACCTTCTGTATTCCTCCATCAAAGCAATCAGCATTCCATTTTTAGTCATAGGTAAATATTTAAATAAGACTTAATCCTCTAACTCCTATGAATTATACTTAGCTAGGGAGTTGTTATTTTTTTGGGACTTAGAAACCTTACTCGGCTTTTTCCTCATGACATTTCTCACAAAACAGCTCAGCAATTTCCTTTTTCTCCAAACTTCTTACTCCCATCTCATCCCATTTAAAAAGATTACAAAAAGCTTCAGGATGATCTTGTGCCAAGTTCTTAATTACCACTCTAATCTTCTTCCATTCCCCCTCTTTTTCAAATTGCTGCAGGAAGTAGCCCAATTTTAAATATTGCAAATATAGTTTTGGAATTTCATTAGATCGCCGTGCAAACTTTGAAAGCAATACATAAGGCTCTGCCGAATAACCCCACTGAATTAAATATTGGCAAATAAAATACGTTTGGTTCAACTCGAATTTACGTTTTAAAACATTATCCAATAAAGTGGCAGTTGCTGCATCTGGAGCTGACCTGCCATTTTCCACGGCGGAAATTAAAGCCAAACTCTCTATCCATGCTTTTTGTTTTTTAGCACGTACAGTATTTAGCACTTCTCCTAAATCACTCACATCAATATCTTCGTTTCTATTAAACAAGTTAAACAATAGGCGATACTCCAAATAAGTGGCGTCACTTTCTATAGCCCCAAGCTCTTTTAATTCGTTAAGGCGTTTGCTGTCTACCACTAAATTTGTTGCGGCTAATTCTAATAAAAATTGATACCAATGCAGTTTAGCGTACTCAGACGTTTTAGGGAATTCCAAATTCAATACTTCCTCTCTTTGGGTAGACTCGCCATCAATAACTTTATTTGCCATAACCAAATACAAAGGAACAACCTCTGCCACTTTGCCTTCTGCAATCAAATCATTTATTCTTTGAACCGACAATCCGTAAGACCCTTCCTCAATTGGGTAATAGTCGCGGTAAATAATTTTCACTGTTGAAAATCTTGATTGGTCTAAGGCATATGCAATTTCTTTATCATCTCTATTGTCATTGGCAAACATGCGCAAAGTGTCATTAGAAATTTCAGTTGCATCTACATATCCTGCTGCTACTAACCCAGATCTGAAATCGTCAAAATTTTCATAAAACTCACTTTCAAATGGCACTTTTGGATAATATCTTTTTAAGTAATCTTCTATAATAGCCCCACGGCGTAAAAATAACTTTCGATTGGCTTTTAAAGTTCCCTCAATTGATGCTACTCCCGTAAAGTATATAGTCTCGATTTGATGTTCATCTTTAATCAAACTATCCATAATTGTTACTAATGGACGGAAGATTGAAGTGTCTTCATTGGTTTGATTTCTTTCAAACGGAATTTTAGTAATTACTGAATCTTCAATAATCAAGTTTTTATCAAGTGTTATGGTTGGACTCGGCATCACAAAATATTCACTTGGTTTAAAATAATCTGGTGTTACATAAATTGTACTTGTTTGGATACAGTTTCTTTGTTTTTTCAAAAGGTGAAAATCAACCTGATAAAAAGTATCTACAAATGCCGGTTTCATTCCTACAAACACTTGCACCAATTCTGGTGATGGGTGTATATCTTGTGAAATAACAGTCGCCTTATTTAGAGAACCAATAAAATATCCATTATGATATGGTGAATTATGAAAACTTGGTTTTCCATTACAATCAAACTGTTCATTATGGATAACATCAATTGTTAAGACACCACCAGCTTTGAATACTTGATTTAAATTATTTCGTTTAGTATTCATTAAATACTTACCCGATTTTTTGCGGTAAAAGCGTCCTTTCACATAACTATTTACATTCCAATAGTAAACAGAATCATTAGAAACCGTATACCAACCAAGCGAAACTTCATCATTATAAATCTTATCTCGAACACGCTTACAATTGCGACACTCTACCCCTTCTTTTGATGCAACAGCATTGGCTTTTGTAAACTTATACTTTTCAATAAAAGGTTTTGAGCCAAATACCTCACAGGTAAAAAGCAATCCATCACTCAAGGTGTATGCGTGCCCAATATTTGCGTAAGCAGACTCTAGTAGGTTAGCATAATCTGGTTTTGATTTCACCCAAATCTTAACCATATTTCTAGCCAAACGGTCATAGGTTAAGCGGTTTTTTGATTTTTTTAGTGCCTTTTGCAAATCATAAGCTTGCACATTTTCTCCAATTAAATTATGCGCCCCTTCATAAAGTAAAACCCTTTTATAGGGAGAACCTTTTAATTTGCTTTTTTGACCGTGCCCTATAACAGCTTCGGCGGCCATATAATTAGCTTGATCTTGCGCAGCCTTTTCTAAAATAGGATCGTAAATTAAGGTGTCAAGGCGTTTTCGTTTTCGCAATGAATTAACCTCTTTTAAAATGTACTTATTGAGTTGAGCACTATCAAAATTTTTGATATCAACCTTAGGAGCAGGAGCCTGAGTCCAACCTAAAGCTGGAGCTAGCAATAAAAAAAATACGAAGATTCTTATCATACGAGTTGAAGAAGGTTAGAATGCCAGCTATTTTGAACAGATGTGCGCCATTTTGTATCAAATTCTGCACGAGTATTCACCAAATTATTAAAAACAATTGTGTTTTGATTTAATGTGCTTTCAGTTAACAAACGCTTAAAGTCTGCCATGCTCACAATCTCTATTTTTCCTTGTGCATTTTCATACGCTATGGCTAATCGATTAAAGAAATTGATATTCAACTTTGCACCAAGATCTTTTACAACACGTGTTAAACTATCTATAGAACATCCACTTGCAGGACTCTTTGATTCATCTACTCCAACTACTAAAAACAGTTCTTTTTCAAGTGCAAACCCTCCATATAAGTCATTGCCATGCGAAGCCCAATTGGGTATAAACTCGTGCATGGTTTTATTAATCTCCTCACATTCTTGTGCATTTAAAAATCTATCGGATTGAAAAATCCATACTCTTGCATGAGCTGCAAGATGTGCTAAAGGCTGGTTCATAGTCTTTTATTTATTTGGTCATCAAATATTTACCTCTCCAATCACACCTTCTTTTAAGGAATAAGGGGATATAGTTATTTTTTGAATGTTCAATTTACGAATTATCCACCGAATTTTAACCGCAGCAATGGGTGCCATTTTTTTACGGATAGGAATGATTCGATCGTCTATTTCTCGCTCGGCTTTGGCAGAATAGATAATTCGTTCTAACTGAGCCATTAATTCTGCTTTTGGTAAATATACATATTCATTTGGCGGATAATCCTTATTACTCAGCAGTTCGTAAAAAGTTTCAAATGATCCGCTTGCTCCAATTAATTGCTTTGTTTGTATTGTATCAAAGAAGTTTCCGATTCCTTTTTCAAGATAATTTTCAATTTCCTCACAATTTTCCACGGTATATGGGTCTGAAAAATTAAATGCTTGATAAATACGAGAGGCGCCAATCTCAAAACTACCTGCTTTTAACAATTCAATACTATTTCCATAAATAAACTCCGTACTTCCGCCACCAATATCCATGACTAAAAATGGTTGATCCATTTCTATTCCAATTGTTACTCCTTTATAGATTAACTCAGCCTCTCTATCTCCTGATATAACTTCAATATCAATCCCTATTTTCTCTTTAACCAACTGCGTAAATTCAACTTGATTAACTGCATTACGAATAGCAGAGGTGCCAAATGCCACAATTTGAGTAGCATTTAGTTCAATTGCTTTTTGTTTATAAGCTTCTAATGTTTCTAGGGCGCGTTTTTCAGCTGACTCATGAATTCGGTTTTCATTGATTCCACCCAAGCCCAAACCTACACCAACTTTGGTGCTGTACACTTCATTAAACCCATTAGATAATTTATCAATTACTAATAGATTAAATGTATTTGTTCCTAAATCAATTATTGCTAGTCGCTTCACAAACTAATTTTTGCAAGCTAATTGGAATAGCGCAACCACCTAAAAATTTCTTTCCAAGAAGCTTTCTTTCCATACATTAATATTCCCGTTCGGTACACTTTGGCTGCTCCTTTCAAAGTTACGAAAATAGCAGCAGCTAGCAAAACAAGTGAAAGAATCAATTCTGTATAATGCACAGCCCCCGCTGAAATACGTTGCAACATTATGAATGGCGAAGTAAATGGTATTTGCGATAACCACATGGCAGTTGCTCCACTTGGATTAAAGACAACAAAGCAACCTATTACATAGATAAAAATTACCACTAATTGCACAGGCAACATGGCTTGATGCGAATCTGTTTCAGAATCAACAGCTGCACCAACAATCGCAAATATTGCACCGAATAAAAGGTATCCTCCAATGAAATAAATCAAGAATAAAAACAATAAAGTACTCCAAGGAATTCCATTATAAATGACATCAATCAGAGCACTATCCTTCATAATTTGAGTACCTCCTCCATTCATTGCATCAGTTGTTAAATTGCCTGCATTAGACATAGCTTCAGCAAGAACCTCTGGGTCCAAAATGTCCTGAAACACAAACTCTCTCATAAAAAACAAAGAGAATCCTATTAAAACAATCCAAATGGCAAACTGTGTGAGCCCGACCAATCCTATTCCAACAATTTTTCCGATCATTAATTGAAATGGCTTAACTGACGAGACTAAGATCTCAACAATTCGACTTGTTTTTTCCTCCAACACACCATGTGTAACTTGAGAAGCATATATATATATGAATAAAAAGATGAGTGTTGAAAAGACAATGCCTACCCAACGCGCATATGTCATGTCCTGCGCATCAGGATCAATGCTTGCCATATGAAAATTAAATTCTTGTCTAATTTCTCTATATTCAGTCAAACTAATCCCGGCATCTAAGGCGAAATACTCTTCTAACCTCAGCTCAATTTTATCTTTAATATAGTATTCTGCCTTTGGTAAAACAGGTTCACGGTAAAAGCCTTTTATACCTTTATTCGTAATCACATTTGAATGGATACCCAACATTAAATCAAACCTATTATAGGTTTCATTATGCTGGAAATCGTCCAATGATATATCTTCTTGAACAAATGAAAAAATAGCTGGAGGATTCTCTTCGTTTCCAACAAATACTTTCCCATGGCATAAATCAGCAGGGTCCACCACCAATACATTTAATTGTTTCGTCTCTTGAATGCTAAACCACATGGCTAAAAAAACCAAACCAGCCACCAGTAATGGAACTAAAGCTGTAATCAGTAAAAACGAACGCTTTTTGACACGAGCGCTATACTCACGTTTGATAATTAATCCAACTTTACTCATCATCCCCTCCTTTCGTTCCTTGCACGGCTTGAATAAATACGTCATTCATTGATGGAATAACTTCATTAATTGATTCAATCTCAACCACAGGCATAACAGTTTTCAATAAATGATTTAGAGTATTCCCTTTCAATAGTTTAACGTAAGCTACTGCTCTATTTTCGTCAATTTGTTCTGAATGTTCCAAAGAAAAATCTGCAAATAAGGCATTGGCAAAGCCAAACATCATTCCCTTAAACTGAATGGCGTAAGTATTTGACTTAAATTCTTTTTTGACATCTGCCAATTTTCCGTTTAAAATCAGTTTAGACTGATCTATTAAGGCAATTGAGTCGCAAATTTCCTCTACACTATTCATATTATGTGTAGATAAAAGTATTGAAGTTCCTTTTTTCTTGAGGTCTAAAATTTCATTTCGAATTAATTGCGCATTTATAGGATCAAAACCACTAAAAGGTTCATCTAATATCAACAATTGAGGTTCGTGCAAGACAGTTATAATAAACTGAATTTTTTGCGCCATTCCTTTTGAAAGTTCTTCTACTTTTTTGTTATACCATGAGGTTATTTCAAATTTTTCAAACCAATAATCAATTTTTTGTTTGGCCTCATGTTTCCCCATTCCTTTCAACCTAGCAAAATACATTACCTGGTCATACACCTTCATTTTTTTGTACAATCCACGCTCTTCAGGCAAATAGCCAATTTTGGCAACATCAGCAGGAAGGATAGGTTTGTCATCTAAAAAAACTTTTCCTGAATCGGGACCAATAATTTGGTTGATTACACGAATTAAAGTAGTTTTTCCGGCGCCGTTTGGCCCCAATAAACCAAAAATCTCTCCTTTTTTTGTTCCGATTGAAATATTGTCTAATGCGGTGTGCCCAGCATACTGTTTGACTATATTTTCTACCCTTAAAACTTCCATTGTGTGGTGGCTTTATTCAAATAAGTAAAGTTAGGTTAATAGTTACTGTTATCTGCCTAACTCATTTCGAATTGTTCACAATAAAACTTTGATTACCTAAAATTTCACTTTTGGCTGGTAAGAAAATAAGAAGATTTATTCTCGATTTTTAGGAATTTCAATGATGAAGGTGGCTCCTTTATCCAATTCACTCTCCACTTTAATTTCCCCACCATATGAACTCACAATTCGTTTCACCAAATACAATCCAACTCCTGTTCCTTCAGCTCCTTCATTAAAATTACCTCTTTGAAATGGTTCAAATATTTGACTTCCATATTTTTCAACATCAATTCCAATTCCGTTGTCAGAAAACTCAAATATGTACACTTTATCAGTCATTTTGAACTGAACTTTTGCCCTTGCAGTTCCGGTATTATATTTAATAGAATTTGTAAGAAAATTTAAAAAGATGCTTTCAAATGCTTTTTCATGCATTGTTAAGGTTCCTATTTCATCTGTTTCAATGGTTACCTGTATAGCATTAGCTAAATCGTTTCTTTCAATTATTTCATGGAGTTCTTTAGAAAGATCAATGACTGTTTCATTCTCATTTTTCAAAATATCATCTACTGTTCCTAAAGATAAAAAGCTTTGAACTGTTTCCGCCCCGTTTTTTGTTACAGCAATTAATTTTTTAGTAATCTCATTTACCTTCTCTTTATTATCCAACTGATTATATTTCTGAATCATTTGAGAAAGCGCATTACTATTATTCATTACTGTTTTTAGATCATGACTCACGTGATAATTGAATGAATCTAGCGCCTCATTATTTTTTTGCAAACTTTCATTTGTTCTTGCTAAAGCAACATTCATTTGTTCTTGTTTAGCCTTTAAACTATTTAACCTTCCTGCTAATGCAATAGAGAAGATTAACACCTCACTCATAACTCCAAAATACATTATATTACGGGAAATTGCCGTGTAAGGAATGAGACCATTAATTACCAACAAATAAACAATCCCTCCTAACATCATCAAAGTCCAACCAACGGCATATAATGCTGCACGGCCGTCTTTTCTGAACCACATGAAATAATAAGCCGTAACCAAACAAGTAGCGTAAAACAAAACGACTACAATTTGGTAGGTCAATGACAACAAATCAACTGAAATAAAAATATTTAACACTGCATAAAGCATAATTATCCCTAGTTCTATCCACAGTAATTTATACACCATTGGCATTCTAGTTTTAATCTTAAGATACTCCATTGCAAACAGTCCAATTCCCACAAAACTTGTCCAAAGCCAGCATGCGGTATAATTATAAGTCAGTTCTTGTCCAATAAATTTCTCAAGCAACGGATAATTATTTAGAAAGGTGGTTCCTGCTATAATTGATAAGATGTAAAACGAATAAATGGCATAAATTCTGTCCTTTGTAAAAATGAACAAGAAGATGTTATAACCAAACATAATGAGCATTGCTCCAATAAAGAAAAAGGCTAAAAATAAGGTCTTTTCTTTTGACTCTATTAACCTTGAAAAAGTCCCAACCTCAACTGGAACTTCTGCAGTAAGCAGTGCTTTAACTTTGAAAACAAATCGATAAGTATTTGTGTCATCCTCATCAATAATAGGAAACCAAAAAGTACTGCAATTATAATTGCGCGTAGATCGATCTGCAAGGCTTCCAGTATGGTATTCTTCTAAAACCTCATTTGCCATATTGAGCTTATAAAAATCTACTCGGTTTAGATTGCTATTTTTTATGTTCAACCAAATGCGCTCATTAAGTGTTGAATTTGCTGTAAAAACAAACCAATATGATGGGATAGGTGAAGTACGCAGAAATATTTCTTGATCTGATTTTTCTAAGTTTCCTGTATTGAATTTTTGTATAAAACTCGCTAAATCTAAATTACTTTGTTGATCAACATAATAAGATAATGAAGTTCCTATAAAGCCTTTATAATCTTCATTAACTGAGACATTCGCAGCATCTGATTTAAATGAATTTAAACCAACAACCAATAGCAATATGTTAAAAAATAATTTCACCGTAATTAGGACACTTCTTTTTCTTGTAGTTGCGGCAGTGTTACGATAAACTTTACTCCCTCATTCAATTTACTTTGAAGTTCGATTGATCCTCCGTAATTCTCAACCATTCTTTTTACCAAATACATTCCAACTCCAGAACCTTCTGCTTTCACATCTCCTTTAATTCGCTTAAATGGGGCGAAAACTTCCGTTCTATTTTTTGTTAAATCTATTCCAACTCCATTGTCTTTATAAATTAACTGTATGAAATCTCCAACTTTTAAGAACTCAATTTTTGCCTGCGGGCTTTGCTTGTTAAATTTAATTGTATTCGTGAATAAATTCAAAAATATACTTTGGAAAGCCTTTTTATGGATTAAAATTGTTTCTAATTCATTTTTTATAATGTTCACTTCAATTTGCCCCTCTATTCCACTCAATAAAATAATGGACTCAATTTCCTCTTCTATATTAATTTTCTCAAGTTCGTTTGTTTGGTTCAACGCATTAATTGTACTTAATGACAAAAAACTTTGTACCGTTTCAACCCCATTCTGAGTTACTCCAATCAATTTCTCAGCAATTTCAGCTACTTTATCATGATCTTTTTTAAGATTATATTTTTTGATCATTCTAGTTAGCGCATTACTGTTGTTCAAAACAGTCTTCAAATCATGACTTACATGATAATTAAAAGAATCTAATGACTCATTACTTACCACTAAGTTTTCATTGACAACTTCTAACTTCTTGTTCAGCAACATTTGCTTATTTTTCAATTCATTTAAACGCTGAGCCAATGCTATAGAAAATATTACTAGTTCACAAAAAACACCAAAGTACATGCTGTTTCTTGAAATGGAATCAAATGGTAAAAGTCCATTTGACACAGCCATATATACCAAAATAGAAATGATATTAATTGTCCATCCAATGGAATAAAACTTTGCACGAACACTTCCTCTATACCATTGTCTATATCCAACAATCATACATACAAGCAAGAGCAACACAGAGCTAACTTGAAAAATATTAGTTAGATAAACTGGAGCAATGAAAAGATTTGAAACACCAATAAGAACTGAGATACCAGCAAAAATTCTAATCGCATTGGCAGATTTTCGAGCTCTCTTGTCAAGTTCTAGATACCGAATAATGAATAATCCCATAAAAATACCAAGAGGTCCCACCCAAAAAAACAAATAAGCGTAAGTGAAGTGGTTCCCAAAAAAGTATGGCATAATTGGATAATTATTTAATTGCGTGGTAAGCACCAACATCCACAATATGTAGCCCGAATAATAAACGTAAACCACATCTTTTGTAAAGAAACCCAAAAAACTATTGTACAAGAACATTACCAATAAAGCTCCTATAAACAAGATTCCATACAATTCACTTTCATCTTCCTCCTCTATCAAATTTTCATAACCGCCCAATAAAATAGGCACCTCTAAAATTCCAGAAAACTCAATCTTTATAAAAACCGTGCGTAGGCCCAATTCATCCTTCTCAAATAAGTTAAACCAAAAAGTTTTTGATTTTCGTTGACGTGTTTCATTTGGTAAATCAACTCCAGTAAATGACGAATCCAATAATTGCATTTGGTCATTTAATAAATAAAAATTGATTTTATTGAAGCCTTGATTTACTACATTAATCCACAGTGCATCTTCAATAAATGATTCAACTGTAAAAGTGAACCAATGCGCCGAAGGCGAACTAGGTGTTGCAAAAACATCTTTAGAACAGGTTTCAAAAGTCCCTGCGTTTGAAAGTTGCACGGCTTCATTTAAGGTTATACTCTTTGTATCATCTTTAAAATACCCAACATTTTTACCAATAATTTTGGTGTCAGGATTAGTTACCTGAATAACCTCAGCAGTATATGCCGTTACAAGAAATAACGTGGTAAATATAGTGAGAAGCACCTTAAACATTTACGAAGCTTTTAATGGATTATTGGTTTTAAACATGGGTCAATTTCGTTTTATGGGTTGGGGAAAAATAAGATAAATTCTGTTCCTTCTCCCAATTTACTTTTAACGGAAATAGTTCCAGAGTGTGCCTGAATGAGTTTTTTAACGATAAATAAACCAACTCCTGTCCCTTCTGATTGTGATGCGTTGTCAATTCGTTGAAATGGAGCAAAAACCTTATCTGCATTTTTCTCAACGTCAATCCCTATCCCGTTATCTTTAAATAAAATTTGTTTTCCATCTTGCGTCTGCACTAACTGAATCTCAACTTTTGGGCTATTTGAATTATACTTAATCGCATTGGTTAAAAGATTGACAAAAATTGACTCAAACACTTTAGTTTGTAAATCAATGGTGAGGTAGTCTGTTCTAGTAAACTTCACCTTTATTCGCTCTTCACATCCATTTTCCACTAGTATTTTAGCCATTTCGGCTTGGACATCAATCTCTACACTTTTAGAGTTAATTAAATAGCCCTCTTTACTCATTACCAAGAATTGCATTACTGTTGCAAGGCCATTTTCACTAACTCGAATCAACTTTTCTGATATTTCTACCAATTTGTCATGATCCTTTTTGTCAACATATTTATTGATCATTCGGGACAATACAATTTGATTATTGAGCACATTTTTTAAATCATGACTTACGTGGTAATTAAAAGTATCCAAAAGCTCATTAGTCTCCTTCATTATCACATTGGTTTGAATCAATTCCTGATTTGATTTTCGTTGCTTTGCAGCAAAACGACCGATAT
This sequence comes from uncultured Crocinitomix sp., assembly GCA_937136425.1. Lineage (GTDB taxonomy): Bacteria > Bacteroidota > Bacteroidia > Flavobacteriales_D > Crocinitomicaceae > Crocinitomix. Next base: position 10,455 of record CAKZON010000043.1, on the reverse strand, counting down.
AATAAAAAGTGCCTCCCAAAATAATTGGTGCAGTCAAAATAATAAAATGAATGGGGTTATTTTTAATTTGTTGTACAACTGCTGTATAATTTGCCTCTACATTGTTAAAGACAAAACAATCTGCAATGATGGCCATAATTGGAAACAACAATCCAAATACAACACCTATCAACAAATACTTAAGTGGTATGTTTTCTTTAAAAATCAGCTAAAATGCTTATCGACCATTGACATAATTTCTTCTTTATCAAGTGGTTTATTTAAAAATTCACAAGCTATTTGCTGCTTTTCAAAAGCTTCAACGTCTCTTCTGTGCTTGCTAGATGTCAAGATAAAAATTTTAACGTTAAATTCCTGTTCATCTATCTCTTCTTCTAATTCTTCAATAAATTCGAATCCATCCATTTCTGGCATTCGTATATCTAAAAATACAACATCAGGTAGCTTCGATTTATCTTGAATCCGTTTCACCAATTCGGTTAACCCTTCCTTTGCTTTAAGAAAAGTTGTTACTGAATTCGTGTAATCAAACTCGTTTAAAAGATCTTCTGTGTAGTAATTATTCACATCTGAATCGTCGATTATAAAAAAATCTAATTTTTGGTTCATAGTGTTTCTGGTTTTTTCGTTCGCTTTTGGGTCTTTAAAATGTTAGGATAAATTCGGTTCCTTTGCCCAACGCACTTTTTACATTCACCGTTCCGTTATGTTCGGTTACAATTTTTTTCACAAGAAACAGGCCAACTCCTGTTCCTTCTTTGTCCAATTCATTTTCAATCCTTACAAATGGTTTAAATATTTTATCTCGATTTAATTCAAGATCTATTCCAATTCCATTGTCCTTAAAACAGATTACCTTAAAGGTTCCGTTTTGCACTAGACGAATTTCGATTTGAAGTGTACGCTTTGTGTCTTTATATTTAATAGCATTTGTCAGTAAATTGTAAAAAAGACTCTCCATACCAACTTCTTTAGCATTTATTTCAGTAAAATCTGTTTGTATAAAGTTTATTTCGTAATCTACTTTAATGTCCAATTTTTGAATAATTGAATCAATTAAATCTGGAATATTGATTGTAGTTAAATCTTGTTCTACTAACTGGGAGTTAAATTTTGAAATCCGTAAAAACTTCTCTACTAAATCCAGTCCTCCTTCTGAATTGGCAAGTAACTTATCTAGAATTTCTCTCACCTTTTCAGGATTATCAGTCTCTACATATTTTTGAAGCATTTTACTTAATGAGATGGTATGAATCATACTCGTTTTAAGATCATGCGAAACGTGATAATTAAACCCGTCCAATGTGCTAATAATTGTATGCAAATTTTCATTTGAACTGCTTATGCGTTCCAGCATTCGCTTGGCACTTTCTTCCAAAATCTTACGCTCACCTTCAAATTGTTTGTAGGTTTTATCTAAAGTTTCAATTAAACGCAATCCATCTTCAGTCATGTCTAACTTAACACCACTGCGCTCAATTTGTCTTTGCAATAACCTGTGCACCCCCTCCATCTAATCTTCAGTTATTACGGCAACGGCAAGCGTTTGATTATGTAATTTACAATTCTCCTCCACTCCAGTTCTAGAAAATTCCCCGTAAGAATAAAAACCAAAATAGTGACTCTCCGTACCAAAAACGCTTTGCAACTCAGTAAATTCTTCATTTGCCATGTCATCCAACACTACCCTTCTGCCCACGCATGATGTGGCAAAAATAAAACTTGGTTTTTGATTTTCAGAAACACAATACTTCGCAACATCTACAGTTGAATCCAACAACTGCATTGTTCCTGATTTCATTAATTTAACAATTGCACCTTCTGGCATATCTCCAGCATAGGTCAACGATTTATTTTCATGATCAACTAAAATTGGGGTACGTATTACGTTTCCAATTCCATCTTCCACCAATAAAAAAGGATAATAGAGAGTTGTTTTTGCAAAATCCTCTTGATTATCAGGAGCCAAAAATTCATATAAAACATCATATGCATTTTTATGGTTCAATTCAAATAATTTATTCTCAACAGATGAGGTGATTTTAAATTCTAAACCTAAACTATTCCACCCCGAATCGCAATTAGACTTTATTTCAAGACTATCACCATAAAAAGTAATGGCTACAACCTCTCCTGATTTAGGGTCAGAATTTAAACCTACTAACGTTTTTTTAAAGCGAGTGCTATCTCCTGCCATTCCTCCAAAAATTGGAACCTCACAATTAATTTTCGAATTTATTCCATGGATTAACCGTGTTCCATTTACCATTCCTCCGTCTGAGATAATGCAAACTCCTTTTACTGAATTTCTAACATCATTGCCGATAGCATTGCCCATTGCCAAATTTGTTTCATAATCGGCATTCGTATAATTTTTAACCTCAAAACTGGAGGTTTCTAATTCCAATGCCGAAACAACGGGTTCATTATCATGAATTTTTGATGAAATAAAATGTCCTGAAGTGCTAAAGATTACAATTTCGGCATTCGGAAATTTTTCTCTGAGTGTTGCATAATCTGGCTGCTGTTCACCAAGACGATCAAATGCACATAATACAAGTAACCGTTTTTCATTAATCGGTTTCGATTCTAACGCAGTCCAAACAAAATTATTAATCTTCATATTTTAACTAACCCTTGCATTATGTAAGCGGTTACTTACAAGTATCACCTAGGTTAAAACACCTAGGGCTCAAGTTAACAAAAATAATCTATTATCTATTTCATAGCGGCTCTATTCTGCGAATGGCCTATTTTCTAAGATGTATGTCATTAATTAGGTAAGAAACTGGGAATAACATGCCTTAAAACTAGTTATTTAGAGATAATTAGTCATTCAAGAAAACAGCACAATTATCTATAACTTCATTATTCCAAAGCATTTTATAGTGTCCTATATTTTCAAATGTTTGCAACTGCGCTTTTGGATTTCCTTCTTTCACTTCAAGAGAATTATAATAGCCCAATATTTTATCATTTTTATCATGAATAAGCAATAATTGGTTATAGTTAACTGCATTTAAATTTGCCGCAACACTTACTGATTCTATTGGTTCTCCAAGTTTTTTCTGAGTTAATTGGAGTAGTTTTTCATAAGCCCGATCATTAAGACCTATAAAATTTTTAAAATCTGCAAAAATACGTTCCACACGATTTGGATTGGTTAAAAAGATCAACTTATCCAACTCATAATCATTTTTGGAAAGCGCATAGGCAACTACAGCAGAACCAAAAGAATGGCTAACAACCGAGAAACCTGCGGCAGGATTAAGATGTTTTAAAACCGCCGTAACAGCATTTTTACACTCCAATAAATTTGTTGTATCATGCACAGAAAACGCATGTCCTGGCAAATTAAATAGCACTACTCGCTTCCCTTGCTCCACCAACTTATTTGCAATTTGCGACATGCTTCCAGCATTAGAATCCCAGCCGTGCACTAAAACAACCAACGGTTGCTCAGCCTGCCCAAGTTCATAACAGTCTATTTGATCAACCTTATGTTCATCTAATTCTGCTTTAACCTGAAAATGTTTTGCTTTCTTAAAAAAATCCTCTTCTCTGGGTCTAATATCTTTTTTACGAACTTTCTGAAAAAGATCAAACCCTCGCTTTGCTGCTCTGCCTGGGGCTATAAAGGATAAAGCTCCAAAATATACCTTTAATACTGTTTGTTGCAATGCCATAATTTTATAGTTTTATACCAAACGGTATATTTTTAGTTAAATTTTTTTATTTCACCAGTTCCTCGTTCACAATTCTATCAGCATGGTCCATCATGTCATTAATATAACTATCGTCATTCATAGTTACAGCCATGAAAATTGAACCTTCAATTAAAGCAAAAATTCGTTTAGCGTATTGACCAGCATCAATAGTTGATTTAATTTCTTCTGCATTTTGCCCTAGCTCTATCATTTTTTGAATATAGAACTGCAATTTTTTTACAACCTCTTGCACCTTTGCAAGTAGTTCCGAATTTTGATGATTAGCATCAACACCGATATTTAAAATAGGACAACCACCAATTTCAATGGTATGGGTTCTATACCTACGGTAAAAGTTTAACAAGCCCTTTAGTTGTGCCAAAGGAGATTCAATTTGAACTAATTCAGCTTTAATACAATTCACCACCAAATCAACATTAAATTTGAATGCTGCAAAAGCCAAATCTTCTTTGTTTTTGAAATTTCCGTAGATTGCTCCCTTCGTTAAACCGGTTGCTTTAGTTATGTCAGACATACTCGTACCGTTATAGCCATTCTTATTAAAAATGGGGGCTACAGTACTAATGATAAACTCCGTAGTTTGTTCGGCTTTGCCTTTCATGATTGCAAATATAGCAATAAAATACCGATTGGTATATTTTAAATTTACTTCTTATGCAAATTCGGCCAACTCTAGCCAACGTAATTCCTTCTCCTCAATTTCTCTTCCAATATCACTCAATCGCATGGCTTTCACAGATGCTTCATCACCACTTAATGCTCCACTATTTAACTCTTCCATCAACGCGTCACGCTCCACTGAAAGTTTTTCAATAGCTTCTTCCAACCCATCAAACTCCACCTGCTCTTTATACGATAACTTGACTTTCTTTTTCTCTTCTTTGACAACTACCGCGGCTTCTTTCGCTTTTTCTTTTTCAGCTTTTTCTTGCTTTCGAGTTTCACTTACTTCTTCTTTCAAAAACTTACGGTAAGCAGTATAATTTCCAATGATATCTTTTACTTCTCCCTCTCCTTTAAAATACAAGGTATGGTCTACCAATTTATCTAGGAAATAACGATCATGCGAAACAATGATTAAACAACCTTCAAATTGCAATAAATAATCTTCAAGAACACCTAAAATAAAAATGTCCAAATCATTCGTGGGCTCATCCAAAATCAAAAAATTTGGATTCTTCATCAAAATGGTCATTAAGTAAAGGCGCTTTTTCTCTCCTCCACTTAATTTATCTACATCCATATAATGCATGGACCTTGGAAACAAAAACTTTTCTAAAAACTGCGCTGCAGACATTCTTTTTCCTTTATCTAAAGGAATAAATTCAGCAATATCAGTAATTACCTCAAGCATTTTTTTGCCCGATTTAAAATTTGCACCACTTTGGTGGTAATATCCCATTACAACCGTATCACCAACACTAATTTTACCTTTAGAAGGTTCTTCGGTTCCAACAAGCATGTTTAAAAAAGTAGATTTACCAGTACCGTTGGCTCCAACAATCCCTAATTTTTCACCTCTTTTAAACCCGTAATCCAAATGGTTTATAATTTTTTTATCATCAAACCATTTTCCTAATTTATGTAACTCAATAATTTTAGATCCAAGGCGACTCATTTGCACCCTAATCTCTAATTCATCTTTATTAACACGTTGGGTGGCTGTTTCTTTTAACCCTGCAAATGCATCTACACGAGCTTTTTGTTTCGTTCCTCTAGCTTTAGGTTGTCTCCTAATCCAATCCAGCTCAGTTCGCATCAAGTTTTTTGCTTTTCCTATTGTGGCTTGCAATATTTCTTGGCGCTCTGCTTTTTTCTCCAAGTAATAAGAGAAATTTCCGTTGTATTTATAGATTTGTTGATCTTCTAATTCAATGATTGTAGTACAAACCACTTCTAAAAAATAACGATCGTGCGTTACCATTATAATCGCTGATTTAGACTTTGCTAAATAGGTCTCTAACCACTCAATCATGTCCAAATCCAGGTGATTGGTTGGCTCATCCAAAATCATCAAGTCTGGCTCGTTAATTAGAATCTTGGCTAAGGCAACTCGCTTCTTTTGCCCCCCTGACAATGTACCAATCGCTTGCGTTTTATCTTTTATTTTCAGTTGAGAAAGAACTGTGTTTACTTTCACATCATAATCCCAAGCATTGGTGGCATTCATTTGCTCAAAAGCCTGCTCATATGCCTCTGTATCTTCAGGGTTTTGTATGGCTTTTTCATAAGCCAAAATTGCTAAATTCTCAACCGTTTCAGTAGACAAAACTTCATCAAAAATGAGCTTCTCAGGATCAAAATTTTCAGCTTGTTCTAAATAATCAACTCGAATATCTTTTCGATATACAATCCGCCCACTATCTTCAGTTCCGTCTCCACAAATTATTTTTAACAGAGTCGATTTTCCATTCCCATTTTTGGCAACAATAGCGACTTTCTCTCCCTTATCAATTCCAAAGGTTAAGTCTTCAAATATTACGCGTTCACCAAACGACTTGGTTAAATTTTCTACAGATAAATAATTCATATTAACGGATACGATCCAAAGAGTTTACGAGGTTTTCATCTCTTTTAATTCCGCGTATTGCTAAAAATATAAAAGCAACTGTGGGGATTAAGAAAAAGAATCCTAATTCCATATTAAAAGCAATTTCTACTGCAATGTCATCCATTGCTGACATACCTGATTGTACAAAAGAGGCTCCAAAATAATAAAACCCATAAATGCCCAATACAACTAATACATGCAGAATTAAATTTAATCTTGTTAGCAATAATTGACGTGGACGTTTCTTAAAAAGTAAAATACATGCAAAGGTCATTAATGCCAATCCAATAAATACATAAGAAAGTGGAAATTGTCCTGTTGTTAGTCCTTCACCAACAACTCCATCTTTACCAAATACAGCAGACATAGTAATGCCGGTTTCTAAAGACTTAACGTCAATTGAAAAAATTGGAAAAAACAATAGTAAAACCATGCAAATAAATGCAAGTCCCAGATAAATTGTTTGTGCTCTTTGAATCATAAATATTACTTTTTCACAAATATACAACGTTCAGTGCTCATTGCATATCTTGAAACGTTTTTTTAAAGGGTTTGAAGATCCAGTATTAAGTTTCCACCGCAATGACCGGAGATTAAACAACGGCTCTTATACTTATAATACAAATTGTTATTTGAATTTTGTCCCCCTCTTTTTATAGGTTAGGTACTAGAAAGAAAAATAAACTCTTAAGCATTGAGTTATTGGTTTCACGCTCTTTTATTCTGAATCTTCTTCCTCACTTGATTCATTAAGCGACTTAAATTCGAAAAAATTATCCCCATTAAAGTTCATTTTTCGTTTACGTTCAAAGAATGTAAAATCAACATTGAATGAAGTGAACCCATTAAAATGAATTAAAAACTCTTCTTTGTCAATTTCAAATTCTTCACCAAAAATGTTGTTGATTTTAACAGTATATGCTCCTCCTTGCGGAATATCAATTGAATAATTTCCGTCACTATCTGTCAATGCTGAATAAATATCTCCATTTGTCCCTATAGCCATTACACGTAAACCATTTGCATTTATTAGACCAAGAGAACTATATTCATCTCTCTTTAAAACTACCCGTCCCTTTACACGATAACTTTCAACATAAGGTATATACAATGTCGTGTTTTCAGATAATAACAAGTTTTGAGTATTACCGTTTTTGTTATACAAAGTTCCTAAATTTTCAAGTGTTTGAAAGTCCAACAAATAATTTCCTTCTGGCAAATCAACAACTTCGAGCATTCCATTTGGATCTGTTACAAGCTCTTGCTCACCAAACCGTGCTTGATTTGGATCTGCCAGATCAAGATCCTTTGAAATTTTCACTTTAATATTTGAAAGTAAAGGTTCATTTTCATCACGAATACCATCTCCATTAAGATCACTAAAACAAACGAGTTTCATATGATAATACTTCACTCTTGGCTGCGCAATATCAAAGGATTTTCTAACCCCAAAATTGAGGCTGAAATTTCTATGAGCAACAACTCCATTAAGTTCATTATCTATACTATTAGTAAATAAATTTCCAGTAACATAGGTAGACCAACCTTTTGGCATAAAAAAATCGAACCTTGCACTCACTGCAAAATTTTGGCGGTTGGTTGGTAATCTCAAATAATAGTTACCATAAGCGGTAAACTTGATTTTACGATTACTCATAAACCTTGCATAATTTCCTCTGAAATGAATTGTTTCAAAACTGGTTACGTCATAATCAAAAAAGCTTTGCGTTAAGAAAAAATTGGGTCCGTAAATATAGTTTGCACTAGCTCCCCATGAGCGGGCAGTATAACTAATTCCGAGATTAAATGTTGGCATTACAGCTAAAGTATCCGCATCAGCCAAATGATCTCTAAAGGAGGTTGCACCAGCAGATAATGTCGGAGTTAACATTTTGAATTGATCGAATCGTATTCTTGTCAACGTATATACTCCCACAAAATAATTTGTAAAATCAGATGTTACAGTTGCACTGGTGTCAATCTGAAATCTGTTTAAGATTCTACTTGTTGGCCCTGTTTCAAAAGATATTTTATCTGTGACACGATTACTATAAGATAAGCGATAAATTTGTTGTCCATTATAAGAGCCGTTGTAATAAGATGTAAACAAAAGTTTAGAAGCTTCAATTGAATTAAACTGCGCAGTTGCATTTATTCGGCTTTTATCATTTATCATATATCGGACATAACCACTTACTCTGTGGCCTGGACGCACACGTAAATAGTTAAATTGATCGTTCCTAGTATTTACACCAAATCTGAATTTTTTGGTCATCCCTGTGTAACTTGCTGTATAGGAAAAACCTAGTACGGTAGTATCTGAAGGTACCCCAATCCCTTGATTTTGATCATAAACAGATTGCGTCCCCATCAGTGCAAAGCGAAAAAGATGATTTTTTGCCACGGGGAAACTAACACCTAATTCAGGCGAAATAGCATCATAGAATAAATAGCTATTCTCTTCATAAGTTGCCCCCACATGAAATCCAATTTTTTTATACCTTGAATCATAACGTAAATTTGTCCCCCACATTGGATAATATTTACCCGTTATATAGGATCCGCTAATTTTAGTATTTTTATTAAAGTTATAAGATGCCTTAGCGCCCCAACCTCTCAAAGAGTGCATGGAGTAATTATTAATTTCCCCCAGTTGAGCACGGATTTTATCTTTCCATTTATAATTGATATTGAATGTTAAATTATTTGCTGCTTGAAAATAATTTTCAAAGCCATAGGAGACATAAAATAAATTTCTTGCCTGAAAAATATAGCCCAAATCATGGTCTCCTCTAAACTGAATTTGTCCAAACAATGCTGCGTTTACCCTTGGTTGCACTGATGACAATAGATTATATACAGAAAGGTCTACATTTAGAGGAGAAGCTGTTTCTTGTCTTTGATGAATATATTGATTTTCAAGGTCAGTAAAATGAATAGACTCGCCATATCTTTCTCCCAAACCAGATTGGGCGACTACACCTATTAATGACTCATTCCAAATTTGTTTATAAGCATAAACCTCATCTTCATTTAGCGCACTTCGCCTCACTTTATATGTTAAAACAGTGTCTGTATATGGAGGAACCAACACATAGGACTCCCCTTCTTCCTGCCCTTCAATTTCCAATAATTTTCCAATTGAAAAATCAAGCATTATTAACTCCTCTGCATTTCCTTTATTTTTAATTGTAATATTAAACTCTTGTTCATCAAAATACTCGTTAAAGTAAATGGTATGCCTATCTACAAACATTTCCCAGTCACTTGCCAATGGAATTTTGATATAAGTTGCTCCAGAATAAATACCTTCATTTGTTGCCAAAGATGCGTCTATTGTATAGGCCACACCACCCACCGATTCTGATGAGATCGTCAATCGAACCGGAAATATTTTTGATTCTCCAGGTTTAAGCTCAATAGTTTTAGATGGATCCCCAATGAGACTCCAACCAATTGGAACTCTAATCTTAAATTGCCCTTCAACCTTTTCTGCGGTTGTATTAGTGACTTTACAAACGTTAAAATATGTTGAATCTGGGCTATGCTCTACTTTCTTTTTAACGAAAGTGATTTTAATATCCTGTTGCGCAAGAGAATCGGACAAAATCATATCATCAATGATTTCATTTGCCGTTGAAACAGAGTCTGACGGGGCCGACACATTTAACGTATCAGCATCCTGAGTCCAAGCCTCTGAATTCACAAACAATACCAAGAAAATTACAATTATACCAACTCTAAACATTAGTGGTTTTTAGATTCGATTAAAAATCGGGAATCAGAATGATCTCAACATTTACGGTATAATAATCGGCAACTTGGCCAAGTAAACTGCCATTTGCAATACCGCATTCATAGGTTAAATCAATTTGGTGCGTATTTGGATCTGCAGGTATGTGTGCAGGATCCACAGTAGACATTAGCAAAACACCTGGAGCCACTGATAAATCTTGCAAACCGGTAAATGTAGCTGTAGCTAAATTTCCATTTGCATCAGTAGCTTCAACCTGAACAGCGTTTAGCGGCAATGTATTTCCGCCAGAACCGTTAATAGTCACTTCTCCCATAAATGTTTGCATATCAATATGCCAACCTGTTAAAACTGCAGGAGAAATCTCTGACATGGTTATACCAATAGTTGTTCCATCTTCAATTCTTATTCCATTATTATAA
>CAKZON010000042.1 GCA_937136425.1 uncultured Crocinitomix sp. | reverse complement strand
AACGTTGTTAGTCTCTAGAGCTTACAAGTCTTCGCAGGATTTGTAATCCTGCGCTAAGTCGTAAAAAAAAACGAGTATAAACGGCGAAACCGAATGTGCACACTTCAAAAACCGAATGTGCACTAAATTATCTGTCTAAAAAATAAGCCAATCATTCTTATAGACTCCAATGGAAACGACCAACCAAATGCGGTAGAGGGTTTAAATCCTTTTGGCCGAAAATAAAAACGGCCCACAACTTCCAAACAAACACATGTAATAAGTGCGAATAATAATGCCTCTGTATTCATATAATTTCGATTACTGATTGAATTGATATTCAAATATAGTTATAATACCATTTAAATGATATTTCACTACCTTTACAGCGTCACACTTAACGAAAGCATCTCATAAGAAATTGCCCCTGAGCTATTGCTTAAGGCAATATTTGGTGAGATGCTTTTCATCATTAAGTGTGACAACTGCTCAGGGGCTACTTTTAAATCGGATAGTTAGCCGTTAATACTTCAATTTTTGTTTTCCTGGTCTTTAGCTTATTACCATTGGAGGCTGACAAGGTTCTTTTCACCTCTTTAGTGTGCCATCCATACTTTTTAACATACTCGGCGAGCACATCTGAAGGATAAGTACTTAAAAGGAATTTCCCTTTGACTGATGCCAATGTGTCCAGGTCACGACGAAAATGTTCTTCATTGTACCCTCCATAATGACCCTGATTGGTATTTATGTACGGCGGATCAACGTAATGAAACGTTTTGTCCGTGTCACGGCTTAGGATAACCTTGTGAGCTTCGTTTTGCTCAATTTGGGTGTATCTTAACCGATCAGCGAGATGTTCCTGGAAAGCGTCTATTTTATTCTGTACGGTAAAGGCTCGCTTTCCTTTGTCATATCCCCATGTACCGATCTTAGTTGCAAACCCTTGATTTGTGCAAACGTAGAATGCCCATGCTCTAACAACAGGGTCATCTGCAAACAACCAAGGCGCTTCATAAATGATAAGCGCTTTTTTGTAGGTTTCTCTGCTATGAAGTGTTGCTTCAATTTTCTTCCGGAGATCAAAGTAGCTGTGTTTAAGAACCTCGTAAAAATTAACAATGTTCATATTTACATCATTAATCACTTCACATTTTTTAGGCTCTTTGGCCCAAAATACGGCCCCACCTCCAAAAAATGGCTCAACGTAGATTTCATGTTCAGGAATTAAAGGAAGGATTTCCTTTAGCATCATTTGTTTGCCTCCATAATAGGAGACAGGGGTTTTGATCCCCTTTTTCTGAGTTTTCGTGGTCACACTCATTTTATATTTGTTTTATGGTTAACTATGTTCAGCAACAAACGCCTCATACGCATTTAAGCGGTTTAAGATGTTTGTTTTGGCTGTCACGCCGGGAAGTATATCAGGAAGTGGAACTTCATCCAAGACGGCTAATCGGTCAGGATCAGTTTCTGCAATAAGAGCATCCTTGAAGTTTGAGAATCCATAAGTGATGAAAAGGTCTAATTCTGATTTATACCAATTAACGATTTCACTTACATTGGCCTCAAATGGGGTGTTTCTTACCGTTCCCATTAATACCAATATTTGAGCCTTACGCGCATTCTGTGTTAAGGTCTCTAAACTAACAATTGAATGATATTCACTCGATTCTATCGTGTAGCAAACGACAGGTTCATCAAGTATGATTCGTTCATCTTCAGCATTGATACCAAAAACGGTGTAATAGTCTGTTGTAAATTCTACGCCTTTAAAGTCTTCTGATTCAGTAAATCTGTAGTTCAACGAGGATTTAGCAATCAGTCTTTTCGCCATTGGCCATCCATCAATGTCTTTTGTTAAATAGAATTCGGATTCGATTTGAAAACCAGATAAATCAAAAATTGGTTTTTCTATTATACTAGGATGGATCAAATTGTCCTGGCCAGTTTCTTGAAATAGAATACTATCTTGTAAAGTTGTCATATTAATCTTGTGTTTATGGTGAATGATCCTTTGTTTCTCATAGTTGTTGCAGCTGTTATTTCGGAGGATACTGCGTAAATAAGACTGTCTCCAGCTTCCAATGCGACAGGAGTCTCAAGAATGTAAGCTATTTCATCACTTTTACCATTCTGCATTGAGGCACTAGCCACAACAGTATCAATAGTATCCATTGTGCCGGTAGCTTCATTTAGTCGCATAACCAGAACAATAAAACCGATCTCCTGAGTTGGCATTTCATTTTTCATGAAACCATGAATTGAAACGATTTCTGAACTAACTGGGATGATGTGACCAAATTTGCGATTACGTGAAAAAACAGGACTAAGAAAATCAGCATCTCCATCAAATGGATAAGTACGTGCAATGAAAATTTCGCTGTGCGCTGACTCTTCAATATTATAACCATCCCCAATTCCTCTCCACATATCTCCGTTAAATACCCATTCACCGCCTATTGAATAAGCAATGAAAGCCTCGCTGCCTCCCGAGGCCGAGCTAAAACCCGGTTCAAAGAAATTCTCGTTAAGTTCGGTTAATAACTCATCAACATTGTTCGCTGTGATCACAGGACTACAGTTTTCCTTTTCAATACTTCCAAAACTCAAAACGAAACCTCCCTCTCTTGGAGTTGATTTTTGAGAAATGACTACGAGTGATTCATCTCTTTTGAAAAGATTCATTCCGCATCCAAATGATGCCAAAACGTTATTCAATTCGTCTTTTATGACAACCTTTTTATTGTCTTGTTTTATTATTCTAACCATGTTATAATGAATTTAAAAATGTTTCTTTTTTTGATCGCTCAGTTTCCAATATTGCAATCATTGCAGATTGCAGAGCGTTATAGAACCCATCAACTCGCTGAGCGCTCATTTGATAATTTACCGCTGCCATTGTCGGCACATTTGTGGTGCTGTACGCTCCAGCTTTGTATAACGAGTATATTCTTTCCCAATGCTGTTGATAAATAGGATCTAAACTAAATTGATTTTGATCATAGGTGAATCCAGCAAGCATTGCCTCTTTAGTTTCACGTTCTATTTTAGAAAATTCGGATTCTGTTAAAACGTCATTTATTTCTTGTTGACCAGCAGCATCAATTGCAGCCGTCGTAAGCTGATCACTGACAATAACATACTCATGCCCGGCAGGAAGAGGTGGAATTGTTTCCAGGATTAATTTAAAATCCAGATATTGATCTGCATTTGGTGGTACAGGATTCATGATGATTGCTTTTCCTGATCCGTTGTCTGTTATAAAATAGTTCATCTGTATAAATTTTAGATTACATAAGCCCAACCAGAGCTTACTCTGATTACAACAATTGAAGAGTTGTGTACAAGGAAATTCCCTATATCATACAAAAATGGCAATGGTAGTGGTCCACCAGCTGAGAAGAATATTTTAGCCTGATCCGCGATTTTAGCATCAACTTCAGCTTCTAATTCAGGAATGTTCGCGAGACGTGCAAGGGCATAAATAGCTGCCTTTGTGAGAAATGGGTTCATGTATTTATCTGTCACGAGACCAGCCTCAGCCTCACCAACTTCTGCGAATGCTCCAATTGCCAAATCTAAATCATCATCAACATGCACGAATGCGTCAATAAATTCTTCAAACTCCGCCTCTGTTGGTTTAAGGCCATTTTGGAAGTATGTCTTTAATACTGCTTTTGTAGTTGCCATTAGTAAAAGTTTAATTCGTACCTACGTCCAATAGGTGTGATGTTATTTAAAAAGATTAGTATTTCATTTTCATGAGCAATTGCTGTGTCCGGAACATTTACTTTAAAATGTCCAATCGCAACATCAGATATATAAACACCATAATCAAGACTTGTGATGTTTTTGATGTGATGCTCCATAACCATTACTTGAGGAGTAAGGTTAATTTTAGATTTTGTGCTTTTACGAAAATCTTTGAATTCACTCAAAAGTGAATCAAATGGTTTCAGGATAGCTTTAATAAAGAAAAACTTACCAGTTTCCTTATCTTCAAATCCACCGTCACCATCAGGAACCTTAACGTATCGCCATGATGGTGGAAGTATTTGTTTTATTAATATGTTAATATCAAAGAAGTACATAAGTCAGTATTGAGGTATCGTCAAGTGCAATGTGTCCGGCGTTTGAATCTACCTTGTAAGTAAAGCTGATGTCATTGAGTGTTTTTGAGGCAATATAAAACGCATCAACCCCCTCAACCTCCATAACTTGATCAATTAGCTTGGAGATATAAAAAGTACCCCCAAAATCAAAGTTCTTGAGGTAATTGGAAATTGTTTCTTCAACAGGAAAGGTTCCAGGACTTGAAATTAACTCACCGGCGTCTGTATATAGAATTGGATCTAATTCAATTGTTGCAGTAAGTTTTAAAACATCAGCTTCCAGAGTTTGGATGTCCAGAGCTGTACCAGGTACCTTTTTACGATTCATGTATGCCGAAAAACCTGAATGCTCAGTTGCGTCTAAAGGAATGAGATCTCCAGCCACTTCTTTCACAACACGAACTTGCAAAACCAAATCAGGATCCTCTTTGATTGAAACCCGTTTAACAATTTGCAGATCTGGATCTACTTCCAAATAGACCAGGCGATTGTTTTGAATAACCAAACTGTCTCCATGTTGATATTGGGATGCAGTATCAAGGTACCATTCTATTCCTCCAACCTCAGTTGTATCAATTAATGCCTCAACCTCTTCTTTGTGTTTAGCAAATAGTTTCTTAATTTCTAATATGAACAATGCAAATACTTGTTTTGCAAACGTCCAAAAAGCAACTAATGATGTGTTTGATTCCAATTCATCAAGTTCAGTATGCAAATCTGCTTCTGCTTGAATTTCATCTAATATTTCACTTAAATCTTCAGCCATGTTAACTTACTATAAAATCATTTTCAATTTTCCAATAACCAATTCCTTCACCCCTTGCTTTTTCCGCTGTGGCAATTACATTTTGCGACAAATATTCTTTCATTGGTCCATTAATCCTTACATCTCGAATTTGAATTTCCTCTCCCGGATGAAGGTTGTCGGTAATTCCCAATAAAGTTGGATTATCCTCCACAATAAAGAATACACCTTCAACGTCTCCATATTCCTGAAGAGCAATGTCAGCAATTGTCTGATTATGTTTTGCTTTAATAATTCGCATTCGTTCTTATTTTCCCATCATTTGTGATTTCAATGTCCACTACATTCATTCCATCACGCACAAACTCCGCACTAATTGAAGTCTTTAAAGTTTCAACTGTTGTTTCATCATCCAAATACCCCATAATTCCCACACCCAAATGCGGAGCGAATTTGTTCCATCCTTTTTCAAACATCATGATGTCCTTTTGATGCTGAAGAGTAGATTCTCCAATCTCACTTATTGTGTCATTATTTTCAAAGAGTAGATCTTTCATTAATGCGTTATCTCATTGTTTTCTAAATCGGTGGCAACTGTCGGTGCTAAAGTTGATCCTGCCCATACAGCTGTCGCGGCTTTAAGCGCTGCACCACCATCATTAGGAACAGGTGTCCAAGCTGGAGTTGCAAATATTGTTTTAAGGTTGTTTAAATCTGTTTTTAAGTCATTTATATCATCAGCTACACTTGCAGAAATTACTAATCCGCCATTTCCACCGCCATTCAATTCTAGTCCATTTTCATCAGCGATAAGTTCAAGCCCTGGCATTTTTATAGTCACCTTTTGAACCTCGTCTATTGCAAGTATTACAAGTGAGTTAATGTCGTTTCCAATTTGACCTACCAACACATTTGTTCCCTCTTTTGGTTGGATAACAATACCTTTATCATTCGATTCTGTTGAAGTATATTGAACATCATTGAGTACAATATCATCCGCCGTAGATCGAATAGAACATGACGTGTCTCCAGCAGTTTCAACAACAGCTTGAAAAATGGTAACAGTCTCATTTGTGAGAATATTATCCTTTAGCATTTTTATGAATTGTTGCTCTTTTGTCATGCTACTTTAATTGATGGTACCACTTTTCTTTTTCCGCCATTCTTATCAAATGTTGTTGTGACAGCTGACGTATAATAAACTCCTTGCCTTGATACATAATCAGGATCCAACATATCTGCACTTGCACCAGTTGTTATATAAGGCAATAACCATGTAGTAAAATCACCCTCGTAACCAGTAAACCGGTGTTTAATTATTTCTTCCTCTCCAATTTTTTTTAATGCTTCAGGGTCATGAACATTATACCGGTGAACAGTAATTTTATCTCCACCCTTTTCTCCAACTTCAACTTTCACTTTTTTGTTCTCCCGATCGATACCTACAACCTCGACAAGTACTTTCTTGTCAGCTTCATGCAAATACTTTAAGTTTGAGCTTTGCACATTTTTGGCAAAATCATATTTAACCTTTCCAGTATTATAGGTGTACTGGAGATAAACATGAAGCTCCGTTCCTTTCATGAAAATATGAAGCCCGGTTTCTTCCTTGATTTTCTTCAATACATCATAACCGGTTGCTTCATTGATTGTGAACTTGTCATACTTGAGAATATCTACTCCCTCACCAGCAACCATTTTAATTCCTGGTAATTGATTAATCACATCCTGAATGATAGCAGTTGCATCTGTATTTTGGTATTGCTTATTTTCAACCTCTTTTCGTGTCAAAAACATGCTATCCTCACATTCAATAATGATCGTGTTATCAGTTGCAATACTTGATATAAATCCGTTGAATTCTTCAAATAGATACCCCTCATATCCTAACTTGATGGTCACAGCATCACCCCGTTTGATTTTGCTTTCAATTTCGAGAGCTTGACCATAGGCCATGCCGGGCAACTTAATTGTAGCCGAATCAGATAGTTTATCAACGTCTTTTCTCACCTGACACGATATGAGGTGATTAAGTTTAAACTTACCAAGCGTTATTTCAGATACCATTACTCTAATCATGTCTCAATTAATAATGAATCAAACAATTGGTCAGAATAAGCATTGATGGTAAACTTTTGAATAGCAATTCCTGTTGAGTGTGGAATATCAACATTCTCAATTGCCAAATACTCAATATCAAAAATTCGGAAAACAGGACATTCAACTTTGATGGATCCGCGATATGTTAAAAATCGTTTTAAACTTTGCAGCTGATCTTCAGGATATCGATTATTAGTTAAGTCGAGTAAAGCGCCTTTGATTATTAATCGATAATCATCACGCCCCCAACTTTCTTTTATAGATCCGGATCCGTTGTTGTGTTTTGGATATTTGCGAATAACCTTATTGGCCATGCGAAGTGAAACTATTGGTTCAAAAGGAAAATCCCATTCAAAACCAGGAATCGAAAATTTAACCGGCATGATCATTTCTTTACCAACCCAATCTTTCTTGAATTGATTCGAAAAGGATTCAACAGTTCCTAAAGGACTTGATGGAATAAATGCGTTTGCATTTCCTGCTTCAGGAAATGGAGGGCCAACATATCCGTAGAGTTGCTGATAAAGTAAATTTATGTCAAATTCATTCGCCATTATTGTCCTACTGCTTTAAAAGTTCCGTGTAATCGACGAGTAAATTCATCCATTACCATGTCCGTGAGCTCGTCTGCTGATTGTTGACCGTCACTCACATATTGATTTACTGTTTCTAATACTTTGTCAATTTGAACATTGAGTATAAACTGCTTTTTACCTCCAGTTGCAATGGCCTCTGTAGTTTCTTCAACTCCGTCAGTTTCTTCGTTGAATGCACCAGGTGTATTAAGAGCCTGTTCTTCAGCAATACGATCATCCTTTCTTTTCTTCTTACTTTCTTCAGCTGCAATTAATCGTTGACGAGCTTCATCCATCAATGTCAAACGCTGGTCATCCGTCATGTCCAGGTTCGATATACGGTTTGAAAAGATTTTCATCTTTTCATCAATGCTACCGTTGATCAAAGAGAGTTGATAGATACCATCATCCAATCGCTCATCTTTAGTCCTATTATCATCTCCAACATCAATACCGAGCGAACGGCGCATGTTTTTTATTGTAAGCGCACTATCCCCAGCAATGTCACCAAGTCCTGGAATGTAACTGGCCAATTCTAATAAATACTGTAAAGGCGCGAGCATAAAATCAATAAGCATAACACCTATGGCCTTAATGCCCTCCATTATACCACCCATTGAAAAGGCTTCTTTTATTCGTTTCCAATGATCACCAAACGTTACGATTAGTTTTATCAAAAAGGACAATGGTCCGGAAACAACAATAAGTCGATCTTTCCATTCATCATACTTTTTAACGACAGCTGCAATACCGGCAATTAGTAAAGCTATTCCTGCTACAATTAAACCAATTGGATTAGCATTTAGAGCAATATTCAAAAGCCATTGTTTGGCAGTTAGTATTCCTGTCCAAAACGCCTGGCCCTTCATTGAGATTGCAGCCCACCATGCCTGACCTTTTAAAGCAAGTACTAAGGCAACTACCGCGACACCTAAAGGAATAAGAACGTCCAAATTTCTTTTGATCATTCCAGGGAACTTACCAAGCCAACTAATAGTCTGAATTGCGAAGTCAACTATTTTACCTAAAACAGGCGCAAGTTTCTCGGCAGTTTTAGCGATTCCTGACTGTAGTTTTCCCATAAAGGTACTCCACTTTCCACCTAATGATTGACTTTGCTTTTCCATCATGCCCTGGAACATTCCTCCTTCAGAGGTAGCAGATATAAAGGCGTTTTCAACCATTTGGGCTGAGATTGCCCCTTGACTCATTCGGTCCCTGAGCACAGCCATACTTTCACCGGTAGTTCGGGCTATCTCCTGAAGGGGATTAAATCCAGCATTAATCATCTGCATTAGATCCTGCCCTTGAAGTTTACCAGCACTGCTAACTTGAGCAAAGGCCAGTGTCAATGAATTCATTTTTTCAGCGTTACCTCCAGACACATCTCCAAGTCGTTGAAGTGTTGGTATAACTCTCTCCTGAGCAAAGCCAAAGTTTAAAAGAAGTTTTGTATTTTCTTGAAGGACAGAATTGGAGAAAGGAGTCATATTAGCGAACTCATCAACATCCGCCAATAGTTCATTTCCTTTTTCAATACTGCCAGTTAAAGTCTGGAAACTGATTCTTGTTTGTTCAAGATCAGCTCCTAATCGTGCAAAACCTGTAAATGCACCAAATAATAAGAAAGAGGAAATCAGCCCCTTTGCCGATCTCAAACGAGATAAAAAACCGTCTGGGGGCTGATCCCTCAATTTGTCTAATTGCTTTTCAGTTTGCCGAATCTCTTGATTGTATTGTCTTATTTCCTTGGTGGAAAATGCAACGTCTCGTTTTTGAGAGAGGCTTGTTAAGCGTTTTTCTAATTGTTGAATATTGTTTGGAATCCGACCTGAAGTTGCAAGAAAATCCCTTTGACCACGGTTTAAACGGTTAAAAAGTTGGGTAGCTGCATTGCCAGCGCGAGCAAATGCACGACTCATCAGGTCTTTTACCCGCAACTCGTATGTGTAACCGTCTGCCATTGTTTAATGCCGTTTTCATTCTGATTTTGATTCCTGTTGTCTGATATCACCTAACATTTTGAATTTTTGCGCCCATGAATGATCATCCAGTTTGTCCGGATCAATCGAAAGGTGATACTCCATCAGCGTGTCTACATAGAGAAGAAAGTTTGATTTTATATCTCCCTTTGCATCATTTATGAGCTGGACGTAAAACCCATTACATCATTCAACCAACCATTGAGTTCAATACAAACTCTAAAGAAGTATTTGTCTTCTGATTTCATTTTAGGGTTTCCTCCCAACCAACAACGGTTCAAAATAACTTCTCCTGGAGAAATGGGATCCACAGCTCCGTCAGCTCGTGTGAATTTTGCATTGGCAAATTTGATAGTTGCACGATCAGGTTTTCTGAAGTATCCAGTGACTCCTTCATCAATGACAGTTTCGTTACCTTCATCATCTACATCAACCTTTCGATCAAGTGTGATTACCTTAACTTTTTCATCTTCTTCCCACTCTTTGATTTGAGCTTTTGTTGGTTCTTTGCTGAATTTCTCGTTTTTCATTTGTTTTGTTTTACACGTTTAAGTCTATATCTAAGGCCATGAATGGAATCGACACTTTCATAAAAGCATCAGAATTGCCCAGGGCTTTTTTGATCTTACCGAATTTGAAATGTTTAACAACATGCGTTCTTAAATTCAAATCACCTCTCGCATCAAACGTCCAGGTAATATCAAAATAAGTCCGTTGTAAATCTTTGCCATAAGATTCTTCTAAGGCCTCTACTTCACTTTGCAATAGCTCTAAAGAACCACTTACTGTAAAGTTTTTTTCATTAATGAACTGGCCAAAACCGCCTTTGGCAAAACCGGTTTCATGTTCATATCCATACTCCACTTCAATTTTTGTGGCTTGGTAAAGGATTCTTCCACCAACACTTAAGGTGATGTCGTTCCATGCATATTGTTCTGATCTAACTACTGCCATTGTTTATGAATTTGCAGGATTAAAATATCCCATGTCTATTTCAATGTTTGTTTTGTATCCTACCGGTTGTGGTCGGAGTTTAATTTTTAAGATTCCAGTTGCTACAACGTTTTGATTTGGATCAATAAATGCTGTGAAGCCATCTAGTTCTCCTTTTGACACCATTTGAATATTAATGGCATTTTCAACTTTACCCTGGAGTTCCTTCAATACAATTGGAAGAATTGCTCCTGAAGCATCAACGCTAATTTCGTCATCAATCTCATTCACATAAACCTGATAAGCGATCATGATGGCTTTATCTATTACAAAACCTCTCGCAAAAGAACTGTAATCATCAGCTGTTGATGTTCCAGTTCTATCTGAAGTAAAGAAGTAACCAGCCTTACCGCCAAATGTTCTGAAAAAGATGTATCCTTTATCATGGATTGCATCCCATGAGTTCTCAAAAGTTTCTGTCGTAGACTCATCTGTAAAATAAGCAGCTGCAAGTCCAACATCTCCCGTTTTAACTCTTGAGGCTTTTCTTTGCACAGGAGTTCCTGCCCAACGGCCCATAAGTAAACCAATTGCAGCATTCGCTCCTGTAAGTTCACTTGCTCCAATGAGTACTCCACCGCGATTTTTTGTTTCTAAAGAATAATCACGTAGATCTGCAACTGTGCCATTCCAATCTTTCCCGTCTACTAAAAAGCGGAAAGGTTTAAAGTTGTCAGCTGAAGACGAGGCGAATACTTGACCATTGATCATAGCATCATATACATCCTCATCAAGACCGTCTGCAATAGTTATTCCTGGAGCACTTTTACGACTCGCTGCCATTAAACGGATTCTACCACCAGCTGCATCTCTTAATTTTGGGCCATATACATCTGTCTCGTCATACATTTCAGCCATTGTAACCAATGAACTGGTAAGCATGATCCAAAGTTCTTTTCCAGAGCCAGCTTCAGTATAAAAATCTTTGATTTGAATGTATGGGTAAGCGTTTACGCCTGACTCCTCAATTCCTAATGCAATGGCATCATCCAATGAAAAAATTTGATAAGCATTGCCAATTGTGACCTTGTCAGGACCAGCAACTGTTTGCCCAGTCATAATCATTCCGCCCACTCGGTCATCCGCAGTGGCAACGGATCCAATTGATCCATTTCCTAATATGTAACTTACTCCAGGTAAACTCATAATTCTTTATTTCGGTGTTTCTTCTTTAAAAATGTTAAGTCCGCGTTTTTAGTAAGATCACGAACAATCTTTTCAGCTGATCGGCCAACAACATATCCACCTAATCCAATTTGAAGTAGATCCCAAAAATTAGGTTCAAGCTCGGCGCTTGGTAATGAAAATGCTGGTGCCACAAACTTTGCATAAATGACAATTGAAGCAAATGCTAACATTACAATTGGTCTCCAGCTGCGCTGTAACCAGGTACCATTTGCCTCAGCAAGTAATACCTCCTTTTGATATCCAGCAATCTGTGTCAATTTATCGGTGACAATCTCTGCCAGTTTGTTTTTGGCTTCAAGGCGCTCTTGATCATTGGTAACAATTGAATCAATTGCTTCACCAATATTCTCTGTTAGTTCAGAGGCAGATCCTTTCAATATTTTGTCAAAAATTCCCAATTCTTACTTTTTGTTTTTTCGGTCCTTTACTTCCATCCATTTCAAATAGGCTGTTAATACACCCACTGTTAATCCGGCCAATGCAGCCAAAAATGATACTATTGGCGAAATCCAGTCTATAAAAATTGCAGCTCCTCCAGTGGCGGAACTAACCGCGCCAATGATGGGTTTCTTCTGCAATAATAGACTGATACTTGTCATTAGCATTCATTCAGTTTATTGAGCATTTCAATTAGTTCCGGTTGGGGGTGACAATCACTTTTATCCGATCGGTACGATACATGTGTGTAAATGCCTGGACTGCCTTTTAAGGCATTTTCTGAAACATCCCACATGTCCGAATTATAATGCAATGGTATGTCGTGATAGTCTGCCCAATATTTGAGTAACCAGGAGACTGATTCAATTTGAAATTCGGTATATCGCTCATAGTGTTGATATCCTCTAAACGCTTCATCATAAGTAATGACATTTGCCTGATCAACAACAACTTTAATTGAATCTCCGTTCCGGTCTTTTCGATCACCCTCGCCAAAATCATTCACCCATGCTCGATATTCGCCATCAATTAGTTTTAATGGCCCCCAATTATCAATCTCTAAGCCTATACACGTTTTATTCAGGTTTTGATATGGAATTGCATATTTCTTAAAAACAGCCTTTTTGATTCCTAAGTGATAACCCCAATGACGGGTGCTATGCAAACGATAAACTTCTGAATGGCCAACAATAATTGGTGTGGCTATTTTACCGGGCTTCAAAAATTGACTAAGATCCCCTTTTACACCTTTTCCGGATGCTGTGTGATGCAAACAAACCTGCGTTTTATTGGTTACTTCAGGAAAATAGTCGGATTGTGGAAAATCGACACTTACAATACTGTTCAAATGCTCATTAAAGTCCATTGTAATGGTGTTTGAAAAAGCGCCGAAAGAAAACAGGCAACTTAGGATGATTAAAAAAAATTTACTTTTCATACGTTTTGGTTTTATAAAATGCTTTTACTAATATTTTGTACTACCTAAACCTCGCTGTGGTAAGTTCAGCGAGGCTCAGGTTCTTTTTATGAAGAAAGAATTTCTTATACAGCTCCGTCAATAACGGCTCCTCTCATTTTGTCATCCTGGATTTGTTCACCAATGAACTCTCCATAAATTCTCAATCTTGAGTGAGGAACTTTATATGTGAAGTCTTTATCTTTTCCTTGGTACTGAATACCGAGACTGTATTTGTCAAACATTGAATTTGCCTCTTCAACAACAATTGAAGCATGTTTATCTCCAGCTGCTGGATCCGCGCCAATCAACTTTTTGACAGCAGCTGCTGTGTACTTGATATCCAATCGCTCATTGACAGCCATGTCAATACCTAAGATTCGTCTTACTTCACCGTCTTTTAGGTTAGTCAAAACTGTTTTCTCAGAGGATGCCAATTCATCAGCCAAAAGGTCAATTTGATGTTGTTTACAAAGTACAAGTACAAAGTTTCTACCATCATACCGTTCTTTCAACTTAAGAACATCCTTTTTCGTCATGGCTTTTGAACCATCTCCACGATCTTCTCCAGTTGTTTGGATTACTGGGGTTTCTGAAGCATCAGAAGTTGGAGCAACGGCATGAAGCGCATCAGTCGCTAATTTTGCGTTTAATGACTTCACAATAGATCCTTTGATCGCAGTTTCTTTGTTGTAGGTCAACTTTCGAATGTCCGTATCAGAAACTCGATAAACTTTTGAAGTAAAGTTGGTCCACGGAACAATTGCTTTTTTGTCAGCGACTTTCTCAGGTTCTCCAAAAGTATCATCTACTGATACTCCAGTTTCAAATTGAAAATCGTTAACGATCAAATTGATGTTTACACCATCAGCAGATCTGGCCCCAGCAGAAACTTTTCCAAAATACTGTGTGAAGTTGTCATCTAATACCTGGATTGATTCCAACAGGATAGGTGCAACATATTTATTTAGACTCGCGTCATCTGTGAAAACTGCCATTACTTCTTAAATTTTTCGTTATACAATTGGTCAAAAACGTCAGGAGTTTTGTCTTGGATAGCTTCCAATTCAGCTTCTGAGTAATCATCCCACTTTTTCTTGTTTTCGACAGGATTACCGCCTTTAAGCGACTCCTGAAGTGCGTTTAACAATTGATTGATTGGTTCGCCTCCATTTTTAGGATTTGCAGGGGTACCGTCTCCACCTTCACCTCCATTGTCACCTGCGCCATTAGCTGGTGGTGTTACAACATTTTGCTCCTCAATCATTTTGAGTGTAGTTGTTGCATCATTGGCTGCAAGATTCTTGAGAGTATCCTCTTTAAATCCTTTTGTCTTTCCAAAAGCAACAAGAGCATTAACTGCTGCGTTATCTTTTGCTTTGATCGCCTCGATCACTTGTTCCTCAGTTGCGTTTTCCGGCAGACCAAGGTGTTTCAAAACTTTGTTCATATTTCGTTCTAGATTTGTTTCGGCTTTCATTTGAAGCAATACCTCTTTAGGTACATTAAACTTCATTTTGTTGAGTGCTTCAAAGGCGTTGTCAGGCATTGGTGAATTTTCATCACTTACTTCATCAACAAAACCTTTTTCAAGAGCAGTGGAGGCATTCATCCAAGTGGTTTTTCGCATCATTTCTGATACTTCCTCTTTACTGATCCCTGTCTTTTCGACATACTCTTCAATGGCTTGATTTCTTAAATTCTCATACAATTGCTTGCTTGATTCAAAATCCTCCGTGTGCTGAATTACAGGTCTCCAACTCGGATCATGTATCATGAACTGAGTGTTTTTGGCTGCAACTACTTTTTTAAAGGCCATTGAAACAGTAGTAGCAGAGCTCGCTACTAATGCTCCTAGTTTAGCCGTTCGGTTTCCGGTGAATCTTCGGATTTGATTTCCAATTTCATTACCCTCAAACATGTCACCTCCTGGAGAATTGATATAACCCTCAACATCTGTAATACCTGCTTTAATAAATTCATCAATTCTAGCAGTAAATGATTTTGAATCATTATCCCACCAATCAATGTCACCTATAATTTGAATTACAGCTACACCTGATTTGTTTTCAATTGAATATCTACTTGGTACTGGCATTTACAGTTTTATTTCAGGCCAAAGTTAAGTTGTGTTTGTGGGCAAAAAAAAAGGTTGTGCGTAGCGTACGTAAATATTAACGTGACTACTGTTTTCCTACGCAGTTCTAACAAATGACCCTTTTTAAACAGCTATTCGATTGTTGACCTTTGTGTTATGTCAAAGAGAGATGCAGCATACATATTATATCTAAATGGTTGGTCACATAAACAGATCGCCAACTTGGTTGATATGAGTCCAGACACCGTTGCGAGATGGAGTTCAAAGTACGGTTGGAAAAACAAAAAGAATGAGAAGGGATTATTAGAACAGACCTCCCGTGAACGAATTTTATCACTTATTGATTATCAGTTAAAAATAATTGAGAAAATTACTCATATCAATTCTCAAAAACTTGCTGGTAAGCTGGACGTATCTCAACTTCAATCAATCCTGATTTCTAAAGGTGATATTGATGCACTTACCAAACTTGCATCCACAATCAAGGGTAAAGAAATGTCATGGGATAATATGGTAAAGATCACTAAGGAAATACTTGATTTTATTGAATCTGAAAATTTGACATTGGCTAAACGCATTAGTCCATTTTTAAGAGAGTGGCTAAACCATAAACGAGAGAACCTATGAAAATTGAGGATTTAAGTCCAAAGGAACGTAAGATATGGCAGGAGTTTGAGCGGAATTCTCTACGGGTTGAAAACTCAAGTGAGGTAGATGTAAAGGTTAAAAAAGAAACCGAAGCTCAAAAGAAAAAACGGATCGCACGATTGTTGAAGCCTGGAAACTTTGACCAGTTTATCAATTATTATTTTGGGAGTGATGATTTTAAACCAGCCCCCTTAGCATGGTTCCATTGGGAGGCTATTGATAACGTTTTGGTCCATAAGTACCGGAAGCATATTTGGGAATGGCACCGTGAAAGTGCAAAGTCTGTTTTTGCCGATATTTTTCTGGTGATTCACATGTTAGTCTCCGGAGAGCTGGATGGATTAATCTTAGCAAGTCAAAACGCGGACAAAGCCAAAAACTTGTTAAAGGATGTTGAAGTACAGCTGAGAAAGAATAAGCGATTGCTTCATGATTTTGGAGACTTCGGTATTTCAGGATCATTCATGTCGGCATATTTCTGTACTTCCAAAGGAGTGGGGTTTTGGTGTTTTGGACTTGGACAGGATCCAGCTGGTACCAGAGAAGGATTTAAACGACCTAACCTTGGAATTGTTGATGATGCTGATAACAAAAAAACAGCAAAGAACCAGGAATTAACTGAGGAACATGTTGAATGGATCAAGGGTGAATTCATGGGGTGTTTAGCCAAAGATAACCGCCGTTTTATTTATGTCAATAACCGAGTTCATAAGAAAGGAATAACTGCACATTTGGTTGGAGACATTGATGAAGATGATCAAAAGGATAAGTCCTTTACTCATATTAAGGTACACCTTACTGAAGACCCAATTACTCATGAACCTATTTATCCAATCAACGGAAACGAAGCGGAAATACTTCAGGATTTAATTGAAAAGGGAGCAAAACCTGCATGGGATGAATATTACTCGCTTGAAGATTGTGTTGCTAAAATCATTGATTATGGCTTCTCAACGGCGCTTCGACAAATGTATCACCATCAGGTGGAACCAGGCACAACATTTACTGAAGACAATTTGGTGTGGGCCCATGTTTTCCCATTGGAAAAATATGACGCTATTCTCAGTTACTGTGATCCTGCGTTCGGTGAATCAGGAAAAGCAAGTTATAAGGCCATTGCCTTAGTAGGTAAGAAAGGGCATTTGTATGATGTGCTTTGGATCTGGTTGAGACAGAAAGGTAATTGGTTAAAAGAGCACCGATACCTGGCTGAGGAAACTGAAAAGATTGATCTACTGAAATTTAACCCTGACAAACTGGAGAAGGTTAAAAGCAAGATCAAACATTGGTGTGAAGCAAATGATTTACAACGGACCGAATTAAGAAAGTCCTATGAAATAGAAAACCTAAACTATTCCTCTCCGTGGTACCCAAAATACGACACCGAGCGAAAAGGCGATAAAATAGGACGTATTGAGCAAATGGAGACTATTGCAAATCATCATCATTTGCGATTTAACATTGCCATGAAAGGCAGTAAAGATATGACTACCCTACGCGATCAATTTAAAGGATTCCCTAATGGTAAAATTGATGGGCCGGATTGCATTCAAGGAGCGAGAAATAAACTCGATAAAATGACACGAAAAAAAGGAAAGAAAACCCGAAAGGGAAAATTCAATAAAGACAGTAAACGATTATGGTAACAGATTATTTAACTCAAGCAGATCTGCAATCATCAATAAGAGATGAGCGCCTTTCACATATCCTGGACAATGATGACGTTTCTCCGGAAGATTTATTTGGTGATGCAGTTTTTCATACTACAAGCATTGTGGGAGACCATTTGGAGCGGTTTGAAATAGCTGCTGAATTCGAAAAGTCAGGAACTGACCGAAATGGATCTGTCATGTACTATTGTAAGCACATCTGTCTTTACATCATATATGAGCGCATTGATGATGATGAAGTTCCTGAGCGCATTGTAAAAAACTATGATGATACCATTGAGACATTAAGGCAAATTGCCAAAGGAAAAATGTCGATAAGTATTCCTCTCAAATTAGAAGACACTGACGGTGATGGCGAAGGTGATAAAAAGCGAACAAAATTCAGATGGGGTGGTGATGCTCCTAGAAAATACTAAAGAATATGGGAATTTATGATTATTTACCAGCTGGTGTTAAGAACTTCTTTAATGCACAGCAGAAGGAAGAGAAATTTGTCAAAAAAGAAAGTAAGGGACTGTCCTTTACTTTTAGTGGAAATAGAACGTTTCGTTTTGAAGCTGAAATTCGAGATTTGGATGTGGCAATCGCTGCTGCACTAGATGAAGAACTACCAAATCGTATTCCTCTTTATACGATATATGAGAATTTGACCGATTTGCATGTAAAATCACAAATAAGAACGGCGATATTTAAAGCAGCTAGTCAGCCTTGGATATTGGTGGACAATAATGGGAAACGAAAAAAGGATCTCGAGAAGCTACTTCAGAAATCTTGGTTTGAAACTTTTGCAGAAACTTTTGTTCATACAGAGTTTTACGGGCATTCACTTGTTTACTTTTGGTTAGGAGATGATGGTGAGTTCAAAGAGACCAAGATCATTCCTAGAATGAACGTGTCACCTGAGAAAGGAGCATTGATTCCAAATTTGAACTTTCCGGACAAAACTGTTTCATACCGAAACAATGCATTATTTAAAACAATGCTCTTAGAAATTGGAAAAAGTGATGACCTTGGAATTTTAAAGGACATTACGCGACACTCCATTTTGAAAGGATATGCTTTAAAAGATTGGGCGAGATCATCTGAAAAGTGGGGTGATCCGTTACTGGTATTTCAAACAGCCTCAGATGATGAAGAGGAGAATGACGAGAAAGAAGCAGCTGCTGCCAATTTTGGGAACAATGGGTATTTAATGCCGGATGTTGATGATAAGGTTACATTGCTTGAGCGAAAGTCTTCAGGTAGTTCACACAAAATTTTTATGGATCTGATTAAGATCAACAATGATGAAAATTCAAAAGGTGTGAATGGTCAGGTTGCTACAGCTGATCAAAAATCATTTGTTGGAGCTGCGGAGGTTCAAGAGCGCTTATTGAACGATTATACTAAAGCGAG
Organism: uncultured Crocinitomix sp.; assembly: GCA_937136425.1. Classification (GTDB taxonomy): domain Bacteria; phylum Bacteroidota; class Bacteroidia; order Flavobacteriales_D; family Crocinitomicaceae; genus Crocinitomix. The sequence goes on along the minus strand of CAKZON010000042.1, from coordinate 43,871 downwards.
ATTGCGATCTCTAATGTATTATGTTAATGAAAGCCTTATCCCGTTTTTGATCCAATACAATTTTGGACAAACCGTTTATAAAGCGCTTGACGGGGTTAAATGGGTACCATCTGCTTTACTTCAGGAGGAAGATAGCGGTAAACCGAAGAATCCTAAAAAGGATGATCCGGAGCCTCTTGATCCTAAAAACAATAACAACCCTTTCGCGTAGGCCCCGTAATTGCACGAACATGGCAGTTCGGGGCCAAAATAAAATCGCTTTACAAGGAGTTTTCAGTAACTAATACGGATAAACTACCTATTGACGGAATAGACGAGCTCGTGATAAAAGCGCTCAAACAAATTTACAAAGGCAATGAGGTTGCTAATGCAGATCTATTTCAAATTACGAATGAAGCATTGCAAGGATCTATTGATAGTAGTATTGATTTAGAGTATAATGTGACCAATCAAACATTGATCAATCAATTGCGAACCAATGCTGGTGTATTTGCTGCGTTCAAAAGTCACAAACAAACTGAAGCTATTGCAGCACTATTAATTGATGATCAAGGCGAGATCGTTCCATTTGGTAAGTTTAAAAAAGAAGCGCTTAAAATTTCGGACAAGTACAATAAGGATTGGCTTAGAACGGAATACAATACAGCATTAAGACGCGGAAGTATGGCCGAGCGGTTTACCAGGTTTAAAGAGGATTCTGATTTATATGCAAATTTGCGCTGGCTTCAAAGTACGAGTGGCGAACCTCGTGGACAACATATCAAGTATTATGGATTAGTACTCCCAATTGATCATCCATTTTGGGCGGAGCAATTCCCTGGTGTTTTATGGAATTGTAAATGTGATATTGAACAAACGGATGATAAAGCTGGTCGAGCTCCATCTGATTGGCCTGAACCTCCAGCAGGGCTTGAAGGCAATCCTGCATTTACAGGAGAATTGATTGGAACACAGCACCCATATTTTAGTGGAGTGCCTAATTCAGACGGTACAGTTGTGAGTCGTTTGGTCCAAAGAGATACTGAAAAACGTGTGAGCGATTGGGCTAAAAACACAATTGATACGGTAAATGGTTTGATTATTACAAACAAGGTGCTGCACACTGGTCAAATGATGATCCGCCGAGGGGATATTAAAACGCTTTCTCGAAAAATAACTGATCCATTTTTAAAAACATACCCAACGGTACTAGCTGATGATGTTGATAATTGGGAATATGTTGGTTTCGCTGAAGTGGAACCGGGAAAGCATAAAGGTGTAACCAAGTTTTTGTACTACAAAACTACATACGGTGATGAGGAGATCTTTATTAATGTAAAGCTGCACCCTGAATATGGTGAGCGTCCTTATGCGATAAGTGTAGGAATTGATAATAAGCGGATAGAAAAATAAGAGATTTAAAAAGCGTTGAAGTGTATTTTAACATACACCGCGACTCACATTTAAACCTCTTAGAGTAACAAAGTTATGAAAGATTTACAGAGAAAACTAAAAAAAGTACAACAATACCTTCAGAATGATGTGAAAAAGGATATGGGTGTGCAAGCTGTAAATCATTACCGGCGATCATTTATCAATGAGGGATTTACTGACAAAAGGTTAAGCAAGTGGCAACCGGTTAAGCGAAATAAAAACGGAAAAGGTGCTGCACGTACTCGGAAGATATTAACCGAAAGTAAACGTTTATCCGATTCAGGAAGATACCGAATCACTGCGAGAGGTGTACAAATAATATATGGAACTAAATATGCCGAAATACATAATAAGGGAGGCCGAGCTGGACGAAATGGATCTGCTATCATTCCGAAACGTCAATTTATTGGAAGGTCTGAACAGTTGAATCGAAAGATTTCTAAAACTATGGCAAAGCGCATAAATCGAATAATGAGAATGTAATAATTAAAACTATGTTTAAAGAACATTATAACCACATTAAAACCCAATTAGAAACTATTCCTGAAATAAAAGTTATTGAGTGGTACCTGGAACAAGATGACGAAAAAGGAGGGATCATAAATACACCCTGCGTATTTGTGAATTTTGAGCCGGCAGAGATTAATGCTTTGACCAAAGATCAGCAAGAAGTAATTGTTGATGTTGAATTGATTTTATACACAGATTTCAAAAAATCAAAAAGTAAAATTGCTGATGACACGAATCGCCATATATCAATTATGGCAGATATTAGGTCAAAAATGTACTGCTTTGAGGAAACGGGGCATTTGCCTATGGAGCGTGACAATGGCCTGATTAGAAGTTCAGTATTATTACAGGATAAGTTTGTTGAGAAAAGGGCTAAAAAGCCAGCGTTTGGAATAATCACTCCTGAAGAATTTTCACCCGAGATTACAGAAGGTATTGATTAAGTCTGTATTTTTGTAGGTGAGTGATCAAAAGAACCATATTCGCCGACGAGAAGCTGCTTATAATTTTTTCCTTCAATTATGGGATGTCAAGAGGTTGCGTTGGGATGATTCTGTAAAAAAGACAGCTGAGAAATTCTTTTATTCTGAGCGTACAGTGGAGGACATTATTCGCCAAAACAGAAAACTGGAAACAAAAAATGCCGACCTAGCTGATCGACATTCTTAAATGTGGAGTAAAAATTAATTAACGACTTTCAAACTGATCGCTAACCTCTTCAAGTCCTTCATTGAGCTTTTCAAAATCATCCTTGAGACCAGCTGCAAAATCTTCCTCTGTGATTCCTTGCTCTTTTAATAATCGACGCTTATACTCAAGAACATCACAGGTATTTGAATATTCTTCAAAACCATCTTTTTTAGCGTTCTCACTTATTGCCTGGGCAAAAGGGTTCTCCTTCATCTCATCTTGAGGAAACACCATCATATAGGTAAACAGATACTCGCCAATTAAAACCATTTCAACTTCGGTATAAAGGGTTGAATCCATTTCGTTTGATACATTTTTCGCGGTTTCGGGAGTGAATTCAACACAACGATCAATTACTTCTTCCTGAATCACTTCATTAATTTGTTCAGGGCTATCTGTTGTAGTTTCAGAATTGCAACTAGCTAACAGGGTTAATGTTAATAGGTAAATTACTTTTTTCATCTTTTGATTTTTTTGTTTAAAATTAGAATATTTTGGACTTAAATGTTTCAATTATTTCCTGATATTTTGATTCACTGATCTCAATAATGTCAGTCGTTGCTACGAACTCTTCAAAATGAATATCTTTGAATTTGAATTTTTTGATTGATCGTGATTCTGTATAGGTTGATTCTCGAAAGTGAAAGTGTGTCATATCCTTTTTTTCAGTATCATACATTACAAGGTCTTCAATAATCATCTTTTCCTTAGCATGTTCCTCGATTTGGTGATAGTAAATAAGCATAATATAAATTTATCTTTTTTGTAATAGTTGCATTCAATTTTTTGCTGAGTGCTTAATTGAAACTGCCGAATTGTTGTTTTTATGCTCCCAATTTGGTAGGGAACTCTTATTGATCCCTACCAAAAATGGAAATTAGTTTATCCAGCTTTTATACCCAAAGCCTCATTAATTTGAGTTAATGTATATGGCTTTGCATTTTTTGCCGTTTTCTTCTTTAATCCGGCAGCGTACGCCTCTGCAAGTAAGTTTTCGTAACTGTGATCCAATTCACGAAGTTCCTCAACGGTTTTTTCGCCTTCCAAATAGCCAGCTTCAGCATGGCCGGTTTTGGTTAGCTTATCCAACAGCAGCTCTTTTTCTTTTAAAGTATCCTCATACTCTTGAATAAAGTTCCGGATCATTTGTATGGTGATATCATCTTCTTCTAATGCTTGGAACCCGATCTCTTTAGCTGATGCCAATTCTTGATCAAACTCATTCAGCATTTCATCCATTTGTTGAACAGTGACATCATTTTTCAGTTCATATCCGTATGCAATTAACACAGTTTTCTTTCCATCCGCATCTAAATTGTAGACCACTAAATCCTGTATTTTAGGAGGATTATCATCATCAATGTTAAGACCATACTTTCGTGCTGATTCTAATTTCTCGTTGTATCCAATACTAAATGATTCTAATTGATCAAATGTAGGATTCGGAGGTAATTTAAACCCTAAGCTGTTAAAATCACCAAGCACCGTATTAAATTTTGTGATTAATTCATTCAATTGCTCAATTGTTGGAGGGATAGTGTTATTATCATATTCTACTCCATACCCTTTCACTTGCTCCAATTTGGAATTGTACTCGGCTTCCATATCCTGCAAATTTTGCTCTGTGAAATTTTCGGCCAATTCGAATCCCATATCCTTTATTCTTTTCACTAAAGTGTCCATGACAACATTAGAAAGGTCTTCAGGATTATCTGTTGATTCAAAATCATGCACGATATTCCCGTTGAAAAACTTCCACTTACCTGTCGTATTATCTTCGACTGATTCGTGAGGAACGTTCAATCTCGAAATGGTACCGGTACCGTGATGGAATGAGTCACTCACTCCTTGATTATCGACAAATACTGTGAGGTTATAAGAGCCATCAGCTTTACCTTGTCTGACAATAACAGCTGGACATTCTTTTGGGACGGAATGTACGCCCATTTCCCGTGAGTCTTTCCCAGGGTTTGATTCATAAGTTACCATTGATCCGATCATCAGCTTCAATGATTGTTGTTCGTTTGCCATCTTTCTTTGTTTTAGGCTTGTGCAGTACAATCCCCACTACACTTAGGGCATAAGACTTTGACCTCAATTATGTTTTTAAACATTTGATTTAACTCTAATAGGTCTGATACTTTTACTATTTCTGAACGAGTAATAAAATCACCATCAAGCATTGCATGAGGCGCATCAATCCATTCCTGATGTTTTATGAATACTGTTATCATTTTGAAATTCTTAATTGAGGTGCGACATATTTAACTCCAGCTATTTTGAAAAGATCTTCTTCCTCAAGTACTGGAACTATTTGACCTTTGTAAGTCAATTGGCCATCTACACTTTTATATCCGTTTTTAACCCATCCCTGCGCTAATACAAAGTGAGAATAGTCTGCGCTGCCAGTTCGAATTGCGTAGATTAATCCCCAGTTTTCTTTCTTTGCAAAAAACAAATCAAGTTTAATTCCTTCAGGAAGTATCCGCTGCGTGTATTTACATGGAAGTTCACCTTTTACCTTTTCCCATTGATTAATGATTGGAGCAATACCTGAAGAAAACAATCCAGTTTCATAAGGTTTGGGAATTGCCACAATTTCAATGTCTTTTACATAAGGTTTTTGTCTGCGAATGCTGCCCGCAATTTCAATCCGATCGCAATGTGGTTCTAGTACGGATTTTACTTGTAATGCTATTTTAAGCGCCTCTTGATATTTCATTATTGTATTTATATCTAGCCAAAACTTCACTCATTGATTAGTTTTGGCTGTGTTTGTGAATAGATCCTTTTGCGTTTTGGTTTTCAAACATGTTGATTTTGTGGAGGCCGAGCTGCTTGTTTAGCATTCTTTGATCTTTGTTGTACAGGTATTTGCCGAATACGGCCCAAACCTCATGTTCAACATGTGAACCAGGTATCTTATTCCAAATGGGAATGTCACGCTCAAGCAGATCCTCTTTAATGTCCTGAAGGGCAATATGTGCTGGATTAGTACTCATTAGTTATTCCAGCGTTGTTGGTTCAAGTAAGTTTCAGGATTCAACTTTTGAACATTGGGATTCATAAATAAATATTTATTGTAGGTTCTGATATTCTCAATAGCCTTCATCTTTTCTGCATCAGGTAACGCATCCCAAAGTCTCATAGCTCGTTGTTTGTTTCCCACTTTGTTGGCATACTTGTTCCAAAAAATGGTAAATGAAATATCTTCACTGACTTGGATCACCTTTACATATTTTAGCATTTTCCATTTTTCAAGCCTGGACAAAGTGAAAGGAAACCTATCGAATAAGAATTGCATTTTGTCAGCTGGTGTCAATTCACCCTGAAACTCATAAAAGACGCAACTCCCATTTTTATCGTACTTAAAAAGTACATTGGTGCCTGTTTGTTTATTTGTGATTAAGTAGTTCATACCAATTCTGTATTTTGAAGTTGATACATGACCGGTAATCTAATTCCAGTTAAATCACTCCAATCCATTAAGTGATACATTTTTTGTGCAGCATGCGCTTCAAAATCCTTTAATGTGAGTGAATACTTCTTTTTTTCGGAAAGGAGCTTCGTGAGTATTTTTAACCGGACATGGTTTAGGATAACTCCACATAAATAAGCGTGAGTTCCTGGTTCCAATTCGTAATTGGAAAAACACTTAATAGTGTCTAGTAGCGTTTCAAGTTCCGCTCGTGTAAATTTCAATTTTTGCTTTTTCATACTATTGACCAGCTTTGCTGATTTAACATTGATTCTTTATAGGGGATTTTGTTTTGAATTTGAGGCCATGCAGCAGGACGAATGTTTAATCCTAAATTGACGCTACAGAGTACACCATTTTTATATCCAATGATTAATTTGGAATAGTGCCGGTGATAATAGAATGTCTTATCGCGCATTTTATTATCACTCTTTAATCTGCTTATCAATTCGTGATCTTTCATATTCGTTTGAGATAATCCTGATACACAAATTCAGCTTGAGTAACGAGCTCAGTAAGTTCCTTTTTGGAGTGTCCGTTCAATGCCTTTTTGAATTTTCCATATCTCAGGCACCAATCATTTAATCCAGACATGGTGTATCCCATTTGATGAACAAAGAGTGCTATTATCTTACGGCGCATTACATTCTCAGGAGTTTGTTGCCATTTCTCACTCTTTTTTAATGAGTCGGTTAACTTTCGGATCAAGAGATTATATTCTTGATCAGATAGTTCTTTCAAGCTAGACTTGGATCCATCTGTAAAATCACTAATGATTTCTTGACGGGTTGATTCATCACCTGATTTTTCCATTCGCTTTTTAACAGCGAAAAATGCAGCGTACTTACTCATGGCCTATTAATTCAATTAATTTGTTTTGGTGCAGGTTCTATATTGACAAATCCGCTACCTTCAATCTTTCCAGTAACCTTTATGAAGTCTAGTTCCACTTTTGCGGAATTAACCAGTTGACCTCCCAAAGCTGCAATTGCTTTTCCGGTTGCTGGATCCATATCTCCACTGTTAAGTCTTTCCATTGCCTCGATCATATTGTCTCGGACATCAGTCATTTTGTTTCGTGCCATTTTCTTCTATTTTTTTGATTGTTCTGTTTAATTTTGATGTTAACCTCATAAGGTCTTTTAGTTCGTCCGGGTAACGGTGAATTGTATTTTTCTTCATCAGTTGTCCGTCAGTCAATAATTCCAAATTGCTTAACTGGAGGTTTTGTGTATTACCGTCTTTAAAAATGATGTTACCACCTTCGGGAATTGGACCATTAGCTTCCTCCCATAAGTAGCGGTGCAACGGTATCCATTCAGCTTTTTTAATTCGGATGAATTTGTACTCAATGCCTCTTTTATCTTTCCGGACTGTTATTTCACCATCCTTTAAGGTATTATGTGGTTCATTTCCCTTTTTAAATCGCGTTGCTTTGGTTCTTTCGATTGCCTCGGCACTCATGTACTCCGTTTGCTTTTTGCCTTTGTTAGGAGGCGTTTGTCCAGGCTTAATTCTTCCCATCTGTTTTCGCTCCTCAATGATGTCAGCTGGGACTTCTAATCCCATTGCTTTCATTCTTCCATTAATACCAGTTCCACTTCGTCCTAATTCTGATGCAATAGTTTTGATTGGCATGGTGAGGTAATTGTCTTTGATGTATTGATCTTCCTTTTCTGTGAAAGTGGTTCTACCGATCATCTTTTTTACACGAAATGAGTTTTGAACCTCTTTTGGAACTGTCAAACCATTGTTTCGCAAATAGTGTTGAATAAAGCTTTTACTGCAACCCAATTCCTTTGCAAGATCAACTCCAGACATTAGCAACCGGTTATCTCGGATGAACTTGTCACGCTCAGGTGTTATTTTAAATCTAGTGGGCATTGTGGTTGTTTTAGTATCGTAAATCGGTCCAATGAATCAGATTAGCCTCTAGCCAATTATCCTCAGTCTTTTCAATGAGCGGATGAAACCAATCAAAGAACTCATCCCAGGTATCGAAACCGTCATTAAGTGCTAGTTCCATTTTGTCTGAGAATTTGTGTAATTGTCGACCATTCACTGATATTTCAATGATATTGTTATAGGCGTATGACATATACACTCTTTGAACTGATGTACATTCGGTTTCTTTGAAACAGTTGTAGTTTTTTGTTCGAACTCCTGTGGCCATCTGAATAGAATTACCCCTTTTCCAGCGATTGTGCGGATCTAATCTTATTGTGTGTTTCTTTTGACCACTCAATATTTTAGGTTCGAACTGCTTTTTAAATCCTAGTATCATTCAAATTGTTTTTTACTGGTTAATATTCCACCACTAACAGATTTTAGAAACTTCTCTGCCTGTTGGGGAGAAATTCCCATTTGTCTGTTTTTGGCAACTGCATTTTGTGCTGCGGACTCTATATCATCAAATACTCGAACTACATTTGGAATTACCATTCCTTCAGGTTGAGCTTCAATTACTGTGAACTTTCCGATTTCAAGTTCCGGAGTACAGACTAGATTCTGATCATAGGCTGATCGAACCAATTCTCTATTGATTTTAACTGCTACTTTTATCATGACTGAGGAGTTAAGTTGTTTGAAATATGGAGGATGTCCATTGCCAATGATGGAACGCCTGAAACAATTGTTTGAGTTGCTCCGCTTGATTTGGTAGTAGTCATAAAACTTATTTCCTCAACTGGCTTGCATCTTGGATTTTGCTTGTTAGCATAAACAATTGCATTATTAATGTCAGTCTTCAAATTTTGGAGTGAATTGTACGCCTTCTGATCAAGTTGATCAATCTGATTTTGCAGTGTCTTTTGTAACGCATTTTTGGTTACATAGTGCATTGTAATGTTTAGTGTATATTTCATAGGAACTTCCACATTACAGGTTCATGATCTGCATCCACCATAAAAGGCGCGCCCGATTTAGATACTTTACAAGAGATGAAACCTCCTTCTGGGGTTAGAAAACCAATTCGCTTTCCTGAAGGATTAGATGGCCCCATCCATTTAGGTGATGTTGCAAGTACTTCTTGATCAACCGGTGGTTTATGTTCTTTATAAAAGTGCCATGATCCGGTTAATTTTAATAGTACTAGATCTGCAACAGCCTGTGTTTCTTCAGGCGTCTGTTGCTGCTGAATCTCACAGATGAATCTACTAACAGCAAATACATTGTTTTCCTTCAACTCACCTTCAATAATATAGGTGTGACGATCATCTGATTGTTTGATAAACATTTTACTCATTATTTCTCGTTTTTGTTTACCACCAAAACCTCACTGTTTATGTTCAGTGAGGTTAGTTGGACTTTTAGAATGAAAAATTCTATCCGCTAATTTGATCAGGCTTCGCTTCAACGAATGGATCTAAAACAGAAGTATTAATTGGTTGCAATGGCCTACCGAATGTGAGTACCGTAAGCCAAATCTCACCGGTTTCTTTTACTTGCTTTATCTCTGCTTCGTCTAATTGAAAACAACAAGTCACAGCTCCATCTTCTGATACTAAAGCCGGAAGGCTGTTGTATTCATCTTGATTCTCTGCGATCACTATGTTTTGTTGAGGAAATTCTTTTGCTATCATGATTCAAATTTTAATAGTGAAAAATTGTGATGTCACTTCCTATTTTTTCTGAAGTCTCATTGAACTTTTGAACTAAGGCTGTTTGAAGAGACACTCCTGCACGTTGGCAAAGTAGATCTAAATAGATCACAATGTCAGCTGCCTCATCAGCAATTAGAAATTGCTTGTTTGCCTCTTTTAAACTAAAGTCTCCTCGATCAATTTTTTTTATGACATTGCACAATTCACCAACTTCACCAGCAACCGCATTTCCCCATTGTGGAAGTGACCAGTCTTTAACTTCATGCCCAAACGTTGGACATCTGTCTGCATTGGCCTCTCTTAATTGAACCAATACACTTGTTTTGTTTTTGTAACCCATTATTTCTCGTTTTTAATGTTAGTGGAGGAGGCGAGGCTCGAACTCGCAATCTCTTATCATGAATAGAGCACACCGTAATCAGAACTTCAATGTGGTCCTGTGCACAGGCCCTGTCAACTTACATGAAGATTATCTTCTGAATGTGATCACTTTCACGGTGCAGCGTTTTCCCATTGCGCCACTCCTCCAAAATGCCGTCTTTCCGGCTGTCAGTCGCTTTGGTATTTGGCGCATATCCCTTACCACTGTTCACGCCTTTAAACCTTTTGCATTTATCATGAAATTCACGGGGGATAAATGCAAGGCCATATCCAATCGCAGCTGTTGACATCAGCTGTCTAATACGAACAGTCCCCTTTAGTTTTCTTTGTCTTGATTAAATGTTACATTGATGTTGGGTGAGTCTCCAGCTGAATTTTCAGTTTCTTCAACTTCACCAGGCACATAAGGGAAAATTTCAACGATTGAAGTTTTGTTGATTTTTGGAATTTCATAACTGACCATCAATCCTTTCAAACTCTCCTCAATTCGCTCATAGGCCTCTTTGACATTATGTGCTGAAACCAAGAAGTTATTATTGACCCTTTTTTCTTTTCCTGAGTCGGCATCTTCAGTAACATAACTCACCTGGCATTTGAACCAATCATCTGCATCATCATAATGAAAGATGTCCGCGAAGTCTGTTTTTGATATTCCGGTTACAAGGAACTCTCCTCTGACAAACTCTCCAATTTCTTTGTAAACACGAGCTTCTGATTCGGTGAAACTCAAAGCGCTGATCAAATACGGTTCAGTTACTCTTTTTAGAGTGCCGTCATTAAACTCTTTTGTAAACTTGACTTTTACTGTGTACCAGCTATTCATTGCTCCCGTTTTTAGTGATTAACTCGATTAAATCGTCAGCCAACTTTTCGTTGCCTTTCGTAATGGCTTCTTGTTCGTCTTTTGGTAGATCGTCATAGGATCTGCCATCAGGATACTTATCCCAATAAGCCTTGTTACTGTCGTTGAGCGTTTCAATGACCTTTTCTTTTAATTCTTGTTTTTGCATTGTTCTCGTTTTTATTTGTTATAAATCGTCAACTACTTCGAAGTTTGGCACCTCTCTTAGTTTGTTCTTATTTCCGTTTAAAATTCGTGTAAGCAGGAAAAGTTCTTTAGCAGGAAGTAGTGGGGGTGAATTTTGCTCAGTATTCACATCAAAGGTGCATTTACCATCTGTGTGACAAACTGTTACTTCGGTATATCCATACTTAAATACTTCATAGTGGATCTCTGTGTCTTGGTGGGTGTATTTGTGCTCAAACCCCATTCCACGGAGTTGAGCACAAATGTTTTCAGTTGCTGCCATACTAGATGCTTGAAAAGTTTAAATCAACGTTTTGATATTTCCCCTCAGCATCTTTGGCCCAAATACGGAAGTACTTTTTAGAATCAGGTCTGCGGATGGATTTCTCCAAAAGTTCCATTGCCTGACTAAATAATGGTGACTTGATTTTGTGGCGGTACCGTAAAAGGCTCATTACCTTTTTAGCATCCAAATTGCCTCTGCTTGTTTCAAAAGCATCCAGCACGAGTTGCTTGATAAATTCATCAGAACTATTGACGTTTTTATCCAGGAACTCATCCAGTTTAGATTTACATGCTTTAATGTGTAAATCATCAAACTCGATACGATCATTAATGCTTACCTCGATTTTGATAGATCTATCAAAGTTGTACCAGGTGAAGTTTCCTTTTCCGGCTTTACCGTTATTGTTTGCAGCCATGAATTCTTCATATATCTCGCTGCAAACATCATTAACTAGTTGCTTCAGATCGTAAAGCCTATCATGCAATCGGATAGCTTTGGTTAAAAGCATTCCTGATTTACGTTCACTAAGGCGCTCAAATTTAGTAGTTCGGTTAAACGGTACCGTAATACCTTTTTCATCACTCCATTGTGAGTCGCTGCTTTTTTGCACTTTGGCTTTTAATTCATAATTTTTCATCTTGTTTTGTTTTTAAAATGGTTATCATCAACTCGCTGAACTGCAACTCCGCCATAGTTTCGACCAATGTGTTTAATTCGGCTTTTTACGGTCATTAGGTTGATTCTTTTTTCGTTTAATTCAGATCGGATGGCGTTGAACTTATCGCTGAACAGATCCGACATATATTGTTTTTCAAGTAGCTCAAGAGCTCTTATTTCATTTATTAATTTGCGTTCGCGTTTTTCGAGGTCTTGTCTGTATGCCATTGGTCAATTTTCATTTGATGTTTGTACTTGGTTAAGTAGTTGTGATAAAAGGAATGGTCAACATTCTTTGACTTATGGATCTCCTTGAGGTTACGCTTGTAAAAGTTCAATGAGAAAGCAATTACTTTGTTGATTTCAAGAAAATCTAAGAACTCAGATTCCCATTTTTTGAACTCAGCTTTCCACCAATTCCAAAACAAGACAGAACGTTCATGAATGGAGAAAGCCTCTTCAAAACTTGTACCTTCCGGATACAAATTCCTCAAAAATTGAATTCCCGTTTCGTACACGATTTGGTTGTGTTCTATTTCTGTTAGGTTCGCGACCTGGAGGATATACGCTTGATTGGATGCGAAGACCTCTCTTCTTGTTTCTATTCTCGTTTTCATATTGGCAGGTTAAATTGTTTATTCTCGTTTTGTCATTCTTATATGCCTTAAGGCGCTTTCGTTTTGATTTCATTATTCAGTTAGTTTGCCGTGATACACTTCCGCTTTTTCTTCATTGATTGTGATAATTCCTCCAGGACACCGTCCGGACACAAAGCAATTCAGTCCCTCAACACGCATCACAACATTTGCAAGTTTCCGAATGAGTTTAGATGTTGCTCCATCAGGCTCTCCACGTTCCTCGTGGCAGATGTAAATGAATAGCTTCTTGGACTTGTATTTCTTGTGAAGTTCACGCACAACCCCGTATTTTAACTCGTCGCGGTAATAGGTTTCGTTGTCAATAAAAACCGCTTTAGCAGAGTTGCGTTTTCCTAATCCCTCATCAATCTCTTCAATGGATGGTGCATCATAAAACTTTAACCTTTTATTCTTTGGATCAAGCTGAGCTCGTTCGTATGATTCTGAAAAGGTGTATGACAATCCTTCCTCTCCACTTGCATAATTGACCTTAACATGTTTTGAAAGCATTTCTGCCAGTTTCAAAGCGTGTTGTGTTTTACCATGTTTTTCTTTTCCGTATATGATCCAAATCCCTCCTTTTTCAGGTGTGCCTAAAACATCTCTGTAAACACCCTCAAAATCGAATGTGTCGTATGTCTTTTGGAGTAAAGTATCTCCTGTTTTTCCGTAACCCATATCTTAGTTATTTGCTGTGATTAGGTCTTTTAAATGACGGAGTGACTTTGTTTTATCCTTAGTAACACATTTCCGCACTAATTTGGGAATCTGTCCTTTTGGGGCATTTACTAGGGCCACATCACCAATGAGCTGTTGGTAAAAATCCGTTTTCAAACGTGGATCTCCTTTTGGTACCAGGTTTACAAATTCATCTGCAAAACGGTCAAATATTTCAGCAAATCCAACCTTTTTGCGCTTTATTCCTGCCTCAACCTTTTCTGCCAAACCAGCAGCGCCCATCATATACCACCCACAATTACCCTCTGTACCGTTCCACAACTCCTTTATTTCAAGGAATGCCATATACTCCAAATCACCAGCCTCATCCAATACTATTAATGGCCTTTCAATGATGTTTAAATAGTATTTTAAGTTATCCTTAACCTCAGTGTATTTGCCTTTGTCATCAATTCCGATCGTAAGGGCTAACTTTCTAATAAACTGTTGTTTTGTTTTTGCCTGGCTACAATCAAAATAGAAGGCGTTTTTAATCCCTTGGATAACATGTTTGGCACATTCTGTCTTTCCAATACCATTGTTATCAACTAGAATCATTGATTTGCTGAAATTCTTACAGTATTGAAGGTTGTTTTCAATGTTGACATAAACTACCGTTCTTGCAATTTTCCAAGTATTAGCATGGAGAGTTACATTTAATCTACGTCCCCAATTCAGCCATTTGTCATCACTTACAACTCGCTCAGTTTCTCCTTTTTTTATTACTGAAAATGCTGAGGCGTTAATTCCGAGTGTTTTTGCATAAGCTGCATCAGATCCTCCGTAGTTTTCTCTATCAGCAAGTATGGCCTCACGTACTTTCAGTCTAAAATCTTTCGTCAATTTCATTGGTGTGGTTTTTAATTATTAGATTATATTTTTAGATGTTTGTTCCAGGTTATCTCTGGATTTTCATTCGGTATGTATTCAGGTAGATCCTCCTCCTCAGCGTATCCGAGATCAATTGCTTCTTCCTCGCTTTTTTCAAATGGATGGATTCCAGGGATTGTGAAGCTGTTGGAAATGGTTCTTGGTGTATTGTCAATTACCGTGATATTATCAAGTGCTGCACGTTGGGTTTTCATAAATGCGACAACTGTTGTTTCATATCGCGACCAAATTTCCCGTGCCTCTTTTTGTGCTTCGGTTTCTTCAATTTTAGTTCTTGCTGGTATTGGTTTTGGAAGTAGTTCGCAGATGTACCGGCCTTCATCATCATAAACCATTGCTTTGAATACTTCACCCTCATTATCATCTAGGTAATAAGCCATGAATGATTTGCCTTCTAATTTTTTCATCAGTCCGATCAACTTCTCACCAGTGCAGATCTCTTCGTTATTTCCTAGTACCCATTCTTTGTATTGGAGCTTGGTTAATCCTACGTTGCATGAGGTTGGTTGTGGAATACCAATGTGATACATGATGTATTTGTAGTTGGTAGGGTTTAGATCAGGGTTCTGATTTTGTGTAAAGTAATCCCACTTTGACATTGTCTTGTCAACATGATGAGGGCTGTTGTTTACTGTGATAATGTCTGTTAATGATTCGTGAATAATTCTTTCGTAAGGAATAAGAATGTCTTTTCCTGGGCCAGCTTCGTTTGCTTCCGATTTAGGATTCGGTCTTGCAACCCAACCTTCACGCTTTTTCTCAAGGGAGTATCTTAACTCTCTAAATTCGCGCTCAACCATTTTAGAACGTGCTTTGTTGGCGAACATTCTTACATCTTGGAACATGGCTCCGTTTTGGAGTAGCGTGTTTCGGTAAGATGAGTTTAACGAGCTTTCACATTCTAGTTCAGCTGGTAAATTGAATCCCCATTCGTGATAATTACGGACCAGCTGACGGTAAAAATTCAAGATCAACTCTTCTTTTGTTTTACCATAGACCCAACATGTAATTGCTTTGGATGCTACATCAATAGCAAGGTAAAACCAAACTCTTTTATTGCCTTCATACTTAAATGGCGGTTGACGGTCATCAATTGAAATTAAAGATCCCGAAAATACAGGCGGTTCTAATGATGCGTATGGCTGCATACGTGTCATGAGCTTTTGGCGATCGCCTGAACGCTTTGAATGGGTACCTATTTTGTTTTCCCATGAGCGTAAGTACTCTTTTACAGTTGTGTCACCAATTTTGTTGAATGATTTTGGATCATAAACCTCACCTGAAGCATTGTTGATCAATTGAACATATCCATCTAAAAAACCATTGTATTGCCGAATGACATCCGCTGCGGTTGGTTTAAATGATTGCCCTGAAAATAGATTATTCAATAAACTGATTACTTCATCATCTACCTTAGCAGCATTTTTCATTGATTTACCTTCAGGATCCTTTATCAGACAGTAATAGCTTTCTTCTTTGAACTCTTTAAACTTTTTACGGAAGCGTCGCGGATGTGATGGGAGGTTATGTCTTTCTTTATACTCTTGATACAAATAGTCATTAAATGAAATTGAATCATCAAGAATTGATTGAGAAACGGAGCGAACATCTCTAGTTGCTCTCAGACTACCACCTTTTGTAAGGCGCTCATGAATACGAGCCTCCTCTAATTTGATTAATGCTTTAAATACACTGGCATTTAGTATATATCTGTCACGCTCTTTAGGTTGTAAATGACCAAAGTTAGGTCGTTCAAACTCTGTATAATATCGTGTGGCTTCATCATCAAATCTGAAAAACGGGACCAATACATGATCCGGTTTACGCGGATCTCCTAACGCGTCTTGAATCTCTTTAGGTAGTGTATCAAAGTCAATGAGTAGCTTACGTCCGTTACCTCCTAGTTGCGCACGTTTAATCCCGTATGGCTTTTCTTTGTAACGCCAAAGAGTTGTCTTTAGTGAGGCATAACAATTCCACCAATCAGGAATTAATTCTTCCTTTTGCACTACTAATGTATTTCCGAGTAAATATGGCATTGTTCTATTTTAAAAAATGAGGGCCAGCTTTTTTGATTAACCCTAAACCCATGATTGCTGGCCCTCTCCACCCAATTTTTCTAATCCTCTTCAAATTCGATTTCAACTGGTTTTTGACTTTCTTTTTTTAACTTATCTAAAGCCTTCTTTCGAATCTTGATTGCTAAATCTGAATTAATAAGGTATCTCAGACTTTGCCGAACAGTGTTTTCAGAAGTTTCAAATTCAGCTGCGAGTAAAGGAACCCATGAACCATTAATTCTTATTTTCTTCATTTTTTAGTATGTTTGTTTTCAAATGTCTCGAACAAACGTACGAAACAAATTACGAATTACCAAAATAATCACGAAAGAAATTACGAATTTTAATTCGTCTAATAAAATTATATGAGTGATATATCCAGTAGAATTAAGGAGTTAGTAGAACACTTTGCAGAGGGGAATAATTCAAGATTCGCAAAGCTAACGGGGACCAGCGAGGCGAATATTCGGAATTACATTAATGGTAGACAACCTAAATTTGACTTCTTGTCTGCCGTTGCTGATAAATTCGAAATTAATTACGAGTGGCTGTTTACAGGAGTAGGAGAAATAGAACACACAACTAATATTGTAAATGATCCGCAGGCTATCTATGGATTAAGAACAGATCCCACTTTAGAATCCCAACAAATACCATTATACGATATAGAAGCTGCTGCTGGGTTGATCCCACTATTTAAAGATCCTAAGTCTGGCTTAACAAACCAACACTTAACTATACCTGGTGTACCAAAATGTGATGGTGCTGTATTTGTGACCGGTGATAGTATGTACCCATTGTTAAAAAGTGGAGACATTATTGCTTATAAGGAAATAAAGGATCTGCCTGATCAAATATTTTGGGGAGAGATGTATTTACTGAGTATTGATTATGGTGAAGAAGAATATGTCACTGTTAAATGGGTGCAAAAATCTGAAAAGGGTATTGAGTATATAAAATTGGTTAGTGAGAATCGACACCATCAACCTAAAGATGTTCAATTGAAAAAGGTCCGAGCAATGGCGATCATAAAAGCGTCCGTTCGTATCAATTCAATGGCGTGAAAGCAACTTTTTCAATCAATTACATATTGAACATAAACACAAACCTTTGTTTTTCAAGGGGTTTACGTGAATCAGAAATGATTATGAGAGTGTTTGAAATTGGTTTTATTCGCGCTTTTTTTGCATAAAACGGGCATTTTGATACTTAAATTCTAATTTATACCCCCTACAAATTACACCCAATTGAAACCCCAAATGAAACCCCAAATGAAACCGCAACTCAAAAACGGTACTTTTCAGACTGACATTACAAACCCGAACAAACACTATTTTAACGATTAACTATATCGTAATTATAACAGCGTTAAAACGCCATTTTTATAAGGTTTAAGGGCATTTATTGTAAGGTGATTGTATTTGATGGATCAGATATAGATCCTTTTGGATAATTGTTGTAAATGAATTGTACTAAAACTGAGGTTTACGCACATTCCGATTTTCCCGAATTTTTCGACAAAAATATAATACTCTTTAGTGTTTATAGGGTGTAGGGGTGTGTATTAGGTGTTATTTGTTTGTGTACATTTGGATTGGCCCCTTATACTTACCATCACAATAAGCAATGCGGCAGTAATTATATATTTTACCATTCTAATTCGTATTCAGCGTCTACCATGTCTTCAAAATCATTGTGTCTTACAGCAATGTTGAACCCTGCATAAACACTATGGCAACCATATTCTCCTTGCTTATTCAATGCAATAAAACCAACCTGCATATTTGTAAGGTCTTTATGTTTGCTCATGATTCTTGCAACTGCTTCTTCGCAGGCTTCTTGTGGAGTTTTGCCATGACGCATTAGTTCAACTACAATTGCACTTCCTGCAGTTCTTATTACCGCTTCGCCAACTCCTGTTGCACAAGCTGCGCCAATCTCGTTATCTACAAATAAACCTGCACCAATAATAGGTGAATCTCCTACGCGGCCGTGTAATTTATAGGCCATTCCGCTAGTTGTACATGCTCCTGCAAGGTTACCACTTTCATCAATGGCAATCATTCCTATTGTATCGTGGTTTTCACTATTAATTTGTGGTTGATATTCTGATTCTTTTAACCAATTCTCCCAAGCTTCTTTAGATTTTTCGGTCAGAAGATTGGTTTTTGTGAACCCTTTTTCCAATGCAAACTCTAATGCTCCCTCACCTGCTAACATTACATGTGGCGTATCTTCCATTACTTTTCTGGCAACAGAGATAGGGTTTTCAATTTCCTCTAAAAACGCTACTGCTCCACAATTACTATTATGATCCATAATACAGGCATCTAATGTAACATTGCCATCTCTATCTGGTAATCCACCAAGACCAACACTTTGATTGTTAGGGTCAGACTCTGTAACTCGAACACCTTGCTCAACGGCATCTAGTGCAGTTCCGTTTTTGCTCAATATTTCCCAAGCTGCTTTATTCGCATCAATTCCATGATTCCATGTTGATAATACTATAGGTTTAATTGCGACAGGTTTATCAGCTACAATTGTGTCGATATTTTCAAGTTTATCGTCAGCTGCGCATGCCGTTTGGGTGAGTAATACAGCTGATCCAACTGCTCCTAGTTTAATAAATTCTCGTCTTGATTTCATATGTAAACCCTAAATTAAAAATAAAAAGCATTATAACGCAGTAGGTGTGAAGTGCGCTCTGGAAAATATGGCTAGCTCAAGAAGCTTTAATCTGCAAATTCTAATTCAAACAAATAGTTAGATCCTTGTTCGTTAATTTCAAATGAGCGTTTACCATTCAATTGATTGGTAAATACTTCTACTAACTCTAATCCAAATCCATTTTTGTCATTTTCTTCAATCCACTCGCCATTATCAGTATAACCCAATACAAAACCTTTGGGAGTTTTTTTTATGAGGATTTCAATTTTTCCATTTTCTGATTTTTTAAAGGCGTATTTTAACGAGTTTGAAACAAGTTCATTAATGATTAGCCCAACAGGAACCATTGTTTTCAGCCCCATATGTGGAAATTCGCATGTGATTTTAATATCAATTTGTTTATGGTTTTCAAATAGAATTTTCAGCTCATTAATTAACTCCTCCAAATATTGCTTTAAGTTAACATTAATCAAATTTTCTTGTTGATAAAGCTTTTGATGAATGGAGGACATTACCAATACACGATTAATGGCTTCTTGAAAATGTGCGCGAGACTCTTCAGAGTTTAATTCATTTTTTTGCAAACGAAGCAGGCTTACGATAATTTGTAGGTTGTTTTTAACTCTGTGATGAATTTCTTTTAATAGTGCAACATTTTCTGAGTTCTGTTTTTCAATGACATTGTTTTGAGCAACTAATGATGCATTGATAAGCTTGATTTGTTTGTCGTTATACTCTTGAAAATGCATGAATTGATACATGAGGTAAGCTAGGATGAACAGGCTCAGTAAAATTTCTAAATAGATTCCAGTTATCTCGAGGTTATTTGCAGGTTCAATAACACTTATATGAATATTGTGTCTGAAATAAAGGAAATATCCAATGCCAATTGCGTTAAAAATTAGCACGGCCAATCCTAATTTTTTATGTCCACCAAGATAAACGACAAATGTGCATACAATTATCCAAATAAAATCAACATAATGAGTGGATTCAGGTATGTATGCGCATGAACTTAAAGCTATTATAGAACCAAAGATACCGTAAAAGGCAAATACCAATTTGGGGTTTTTACAAACAAGCAGAAAGATGAGCATTAAGCTTGAAATACTTAATGCCGCCACGTATCCCATTAATGAACTAAATTCACCATTAAAGAATGTCACAATTAAAATTAGAAAAGTAAGTACAAAGAAGATCGAAATTCTGGTACCCATTTTTACGAGTAATTTCTCTCTATACTTTTCTAACGAAGGATATTCTAAATGCTCAACGTTATATTTATTGTTTTGCTGGTCCAGTGTGTGGTAATTTTGGCGCCGTTAAAATGCAAAAATAATCATTCTTCAGAATATGGAAATCTCAAGTGTTTGACTGCAGTACCGTTATTTTTAATTTCTTCTAACGATTTGATGCCTATTTCTATATGTTCGTTAACATAGTTTTTAGAAACGTTCTCATCACTTTTACTCGTTTTTACCCCTTCAGCAATCATGGGTTGATCAGATACTAGAAGTAGCGCCCCAGTTGGAATTTTATTGGAAAAACCTGTAATGAATAATGTAGCGGTTTCCATGTCAATCGCCATTGCACGCGTTTTGCGTAAATATTCTTTAAACTCTTGGTCATGTTCCCAAACTCTTCTATTTGTTGTGTATACGGTACCTGTCCAATAATCACGCTTAAAATCACGAATGGTTGCAGAAACTGCTCTTTGCAAAGTAAATGCTGGCAGTGCTGGGATTTCTGGCGGAAAGTAGTCATTGGAAGTACCTTCACCTCGTATAGCAGCTATTGGTAAAATAAGATCACCAATTTCTGTTTTTCGTTTTAGTCCACCACATTTCCCCAAAAACAAGCATGCTTTAGGAGAAATTGCACTGAGCAAATCCATGATAGTAGCAGCGTTTGCACTCCCCATGCTAAAATTGATAAATGTAATTCCATTCGCTGTAGCATTGGGCATTGCTTTATCCATTCCATTGATCGGAACATTGTACATTTCAGCAAAAATCTCGACATATTTATTGAAGTTAGTCAATAGAATATATTCTCCAAAATCTTCCAGCTCAGTGCCTGTATATCGTGTTAGCCAATCTCTAACAATCTCTTCTTTTGTATTCACAGTTATATTTTTATAAAAAAGCACCTCTAAAACTGTTGTTCCAGAAGTGCTTTGGATTAATGAGTAATTTTATTATTCTCCTCCGTCACATGCAACATTAGCCGAATCACTCTCAGTCATTTTTGTGCATTTTTCAGGATTTTCGCAATTTGCCATACATTCAGCAGTGCATCCTTCAGCTTTATCACAATCATATTTTTCACAGCTTGCTTTGTCGCAGACTTTATTCTTATCACATTTTTTGTCACATTTCTTTTCGCATTCGCTCATGTCGCAATTGGCCATATCACAATTAGCCATGTCACATTTTTTGTCGTCGCCTTCATTTAAAGCCGTGGAGTCATTTGCAGAAATGGATGTTTCATCTGAATTTTCAGAATTTTCGCCTCCGCAAGAAACAATTGCAGTGCAGCAAATTAATGTAAGAATAAAGAAAAGGTTTTTCATTGCTAAAATTTGATTTTTCCTAAAGCTAAGAAAAATAATTTAGAATGTTACCGACAAAAAATCTTCCTAGTTGTTCAATTTTCCCTTTTCAGAAAGGAGGATAGCGACATTTTTAGTTGCTTCAAATTGACCGAGTAAGATGATTAAGATAACAGTGATTATAACACTTAAAACCATACCTGTTATTCCCCAAATAGAGCCCCAGAAACTTAATGCCAAAATCACAACCAATGAACTTACGTTAAGTGAGTTACCCATTATTTTTGGTTCAACAATATTTCCAATTAATAGTTGAATGGCTCCAACTGCAATCAAAACAACCCCTGCTCTTGTGGGGTCCGGAAATTGCAATAATGCCATTGCTACTGGAAACAAAGTTCCAATCAACGAACCTACAGTTGGAATGTAGTTCAATAAGAAAATTAAAAATGCCCAAAAGATAGGTGCATCTAATCCTACAAGTTTTAGAACAATAAAACTTAATACTCCTGTTAAAAGACTCACTAATGTTTTTAATGTAATGTACTTGCTAATTGAGGTGTCAATACGATTGAGCGTTTCTTTAATCTCTTTTTGATTATTTTTTGAAGCAGATATAGATGTTATTTTGTCGCCAAAAGCAGATTCTTCTAATAAAATAAATAGCAGGTATAATGCAATCATAAAAATGTTACCTAAAAAGGAGGATAAGGAATCTACCAAATCATTCATTATACTTTCAAAGTCAATACTTTCAATACCTACATTTGCATTCCACATTTCTTGAATATCAAACCCAGACTTGTCGTAAATAAGGGAATTTAATGTTATGAGGTTAAGTCTATACTCGTTCATATGCTCTTGAAGCTGTGCAATGTTGGAGGTAAGTAAAGAAACAATTCCAGCCAAAGCAGCATATAGAAAACAAACGGCTAACAGGTTTAATAGCCAGCGTGGCATACGTTTACCAATAAATGGAGTGCGTTGAATTGTTTTACGGATGTCTTTCACCAAAAACCAAATTAAGCAGGCCAAAACCAATGGTATAAACAAATCTTTACCTATGATTAGAATAAAAACTATACTAATTAGGAGAATGACAAGATAGGTAGTGCGACTTAAACTCATAATTAATGGTATTTGGATAAGATGGTTAAAGCTAATGCTATTTTATGAAAATCAACATTCCCTTTTAATTGATCGTAAATAGGGCGTAATTGATTGGTGTTTCTTTGAATTTTACGGGCTTCTTTTACCTGATTAACTTCAAATTCAGTAACGTAGCGATTAAGGTCAATAGGGTGGTCATCTTCATATAATTTACAAAGATGGCCATAAATGGTTGTTGGGCTAAGGTTTCTTTCCCTAGCCATATCTTCAACTGATAAGCCTTTGTCGTATAGTTCCAAGGTTTCTTCTAACGTTGATTTTTTGCTTACTTTATTACCCGCTTTGTTTTCTTCAACAATTTTAAGAATCATTTCTCCAAAGCGTTGCAATTTAACCTTTCCCATTCCTTGAATTTCAAGCAATTCAATGTCATTTTTTGGTTTAACTGCAGCAATATCATTTAAAGTGGCGTCATGAAAAATAACATAAGCCGGAACTTTATTTTGTTGCGCAATTTCTTTACGATAGCTTTTAAGTGCTTCCAACAAAGCGTTGTCTGGATTGGAAGAAACCTTTTTCTTTGCTTTTTTAGCCTTTTCACCTTTTTTTGCAATGGTTGGCTTTGATAATTGCAAAGGCTTATTGGATCTAAGTATTTCATCACCAGCTGGGGTAATTTTTAACTTGAGGTAATCATCATAGGCAATTTCAAGCAAACCCAAGTTAATGAGTTGATTAAGGTAGTGCTGCCAATCTACAAAGCTATGCTCTTTACCTACACCATAAGTTTTTAATTGATGATAATTACGGTCAAAAAGATCCATGGTTTTAGCACCACGTAAAATATTAATTAGCATGTTAGTTCCAACCTGTTGAGAGGTTCTCATAATGCCCGACAAAGCCATTTGCGCTAGCATTTTACCATCAATAAACTCAGGTGGATTTTTACAAACATCACAATTCATGCAAGGTTCATCATTGAATTCACCAAAATAGGAGAGGAGGATGTTTCTTCGACATGAAGTTGCTTCTGCATAGTTTAGTATGCGTCTAATCTTTTCTTGATAGGTCTCTTTAAATTCTGATTCTTTAACAAAATCATTTAGTAGGACAACATCACGATAATTATAGTAAAGTATTGTGTCACTAGGTAAACCATCTCTACCAGCACGCCCAATTTCTTGATAATAGCCTTCAATGTTTTTGGGCATATTATTGTGGATTACCCAACGTACATTAGATTTGTCAATACCCATTCCAAATGCTATTGTAGCACAAATGATTGTATAATGGTCATTAATAAAACCATCTTGCACGGCTTCCCTGCTACTGCTATCCATTCCAGCATGGTAATGTCTAGCATTAAATCCGTTAGAGTTTAGGAATGAACTCCATTTCTCTGTTTCTTTTCTGGAAAGGCAGTAAATTATACCAGCTTCATCAGCACGGGCATTTAAAAATTGAATGATCTCTTTTTCCTTTTGCTTTTTAGGTACTTGAGAACGAACAGCCAAGCTTAAATTAGCACGGTTAAACGAAGAAAGAAATAATTGAGGATTGGCTAAGTCTAATTGAGTTGAAATATCTTTTCTCGTAATCTTGTCTGCAGTAGCAGTTAAAGCCATAAATGGCACATTTCTATAATGCGATCGCAAGGCCTTAATTTGCCCATATTCTGGTCTGAAATCATGCCCCCACATAGAAACGCAATGTGCCTCATCTACAGCAATAAATGAAACGGGGATGCTTTTTAACCAATTGTCAAAGGCATGAACCAGTGTTTCTGGAGAAATATAGAGGAGTTTTATCTTATTCTCCAGACAATTGTCTATTATAATTCGTTTTTCAAAGTCTGATTGCGAACTATTGAAATAAGCTGCGTTTACGCCATTTGCGAGTAGTGCCTCTACTTGGTCTCGCATTAATGAAATTAAAGGAGAGATAACCAGCGTAACGTTTTTAAACATGAGTGCTGGAATTTGAAAACAAACTGATTTACCACCGCCAGTGGGCATAATCACTACAGAATCTTGTCCACTTAGGGTGTGTTCAATTATTTCTAATTGGTTCGGTCTGAATTCATCATAGCCGTATATTTCTTTCAGTATTTGTTTTGGTCCTCGCACTTAAAACAAAGTTAAAAGAAAAGCGGTAAGTCAAACTTACCGCTTCATTGAATTCTTATTTAAAATTAGTTTTTTATTGCGCCAATAACTTTTGAACCTTACTGTTTTTAGAATCACTTACGTGTAGTAAATAATAACCAGTTGCATTTCCGCTCAAATCAATTATAAATTGTGTTTGACTAGATGTTGGTGAAACGCTTTGCTGATATACTAATTTACCCATTGCATCATGCACTTCAATGTTAAACGGTTCTGAGCTTCCTAATAGGTTGTAGTTGTAAATATTTTCTTCTCTAGAAATTAATTCAAATCCAAAAGGAAAGTTTTCAACTATTCCATCAAAGTTCGTAATTTCTATATAGTCCGTTTTTGTTTCTGTTCCTGATCCAAAATCATTTGAAGCTGTTAATTGAATAGTGTATTCCCCTAAATCATTAAAGGTAACCTCAGGATTTTGACTAGTAGAAGAAGTTCCTCCAGCATATATCCAACCAGAACCAGGACTGATAGACCATGTCCATGCATCAGGATCTTCTGTCGATAAATCAGTAAATGAAATTGTAGTTGTAGGTGGCGCTAAAACAATATCAGCAGTAAAATCAACTTCAGGTCCTTCTCCTGTTTCTCCTGCAATAATGTTAACCATATAGTCTTCAGTTTCACCATAAGTCATGTCAGAACAAGGGTCAGAAACGTTACTTTCATTATCGCTTGCTTTTGCACGCAATAAATGTTCTCCTAGTGGTGCATCTGCTGGGATATCAATTGTAGTAGTAGCCCCCAAATCAAATGCAAAGGCAGAAACAACTTTTTCATCCTCTTCAAAAAAGTTATTGTCATTGTAATCAATCCAAACTGAACAATACTGAGGATCCCAATCTGAAGCAATAGTTAAATCATGTGACGCATCACGTGCCAAATCAGTCATTAATCCTGTATAGTCAGCATAACCATCATCTGAACAGCCAGAAGGATTGTCAATAGTTCCTAATTCAAATTCAACAAACCCATCTCCAAATGAACACGTAGATTCTGGTGCACAAGTGAAATGTTCAATTTCTACATGAGTGGTGTCATTAAATAGGTCTCCGTCACCAACTAATTCTGTATAGGCTAAAATGTCATAAGTACCTAATGCTGAAAAATCGGCACTAGCAGTAAATGTATAAGTCATTGTTTCTCCAGCGTTCAATGGGCCTGCAACAGTTTCTGTTACTGGAGTTTCAACATTAACTTGAAATGTAACTGGAAAATCAGTTTGTGCAGCAGTTCCAAAGTTTTCAATAACTACTTCAATATTTTCATCTGCCAAGCCTGTTCCTGAAACCGGAGAATTAATAGCAATAACGCCTATGTCATCTCCAAAATAATGATTAACAATTGTATTTAAGGTGTCATTATCCAAGTATTCATCAACATCCAATGCTGTCCATAATTTTAAATTATAAGCGCCTTCACCACTCATGTCAGCAGTTGCTGTAAAAGAGTATGTGTCTGTTTCACCAGAAGCAATTGGACCAGCACTATATGTTTCTGTAATAATTGCGCCGTCATTAATTTGGTAACTTACAGGAAAATCATCTTGTGGGTTTTCACCAAAGTTGGTAATTGTAATGTCGATTGTTTCTGCACCTGTTAATTCACCATCAGTAGGAGAGTTAAGTGCTGTAACTCCAATATCATCACTAAAGTCACTGGCAAGCTTAAATGAAAAAACTCTTGTCTTTCTGCCACCGTCTAAATATTCTCCAGTATACCAGAATGTAGCATCATCCGTTGGATCAACTGACATATGTGCATAATCTCCAAATCGATTAATACCTGTTTGTACGGATGTACCATCAACAGCGGTAATTTCATCAATTGTCATTTCTCCTAGAGGATCTCCTGCATATCTTCCTGTATAACGAAGAGAAGGGTAAACTGATGAACCTGAAATAGCAAATGCTAAACCAATGTTTCCTTGATAATCCATTGAAATACTTCCCATCCATCTACTTTGATCGTCAGGTGCATAAGTACTTTCTTGATGAATTCCCCAAGTTCCACTTGTTTCTCTTAATTCGTACCATCTAACACCTGCATGGTTTGTTTCATCTACATCAACTGTGTGGTTTAGCATAACAGTATTATGACCATCCCATTCAGTATATTGTGCACGATACATTAATGCACCAGGGACACCATCTAGTTTTGAGCCTGTTCCTGGTTGTTCAATGTCATTCCAAGAAGCATTGAATTGTGAATCAAATGGAGTAGTTAACAAGGTTTGTACAAGGTCAATATCAGAATCATCTGGTGAATCCCAATCAACGGTTACTTCCCAAATTTTAATAGCATCATCAGGAATTCCAGTCCATGCATCATCTTGAAAGTAAAATAAGTTTAACTTTTTGTCTGCTGGAGGCAAATCAAAGTCAGCATGTGCAGGTAATACACTTCGGAATCCACCAGTCTCGGTTCCAGCTCCAGTTCCTAACGAAGGAATCGTCATTGCAATCATAGAAGCAGTTAAATCTCCAGCCAACATTTTATCTCGTTCAAAAATATAACAATCTGCACCACCAGTGTTTGAAGTTACATAGTATCCATCATGCCATAAACCATATTTAGGGTAATCTGGAAAAGAGCCTAGGTTAAACGTGTATAAATAGTATGTTCCTAATGGGTCAGAAGTTGTAGAAATAGCAACTGCCAATTGATTTCCAACACCAAAACCACTCAATAACCATCTTTCAGCAAACCTATCGTACATTACAATTGGATCACCTGCATCTGATCCTATAATTGAGGATAAAGAATTGGGGCCTAATAATATCGTTCCTTCTTTATCATAGATAATATACTCAGAGTTAATCATTTGAATATAATGATTAGGACCAGCAGCACCAGAAGGATCTGGTGGGTAGGCTCCGTTGTCATTTCCTTCCCAGTTTTGAATTGGTTCACGGCCATGCAATTCACCTTTTTTACCCTGCCAAATTGGGTCAGGACCATGCGGGTAAGCATCCGCATTGGTGTATTTTTGCCTGCGCAAGTTGTTTTTTACTTCGTGTTCTTTTTCCTCTCCAGCATAAGCAGGAACATAAGCGAGATCCCTTAAAGCTGGTGTTATTGTCATACTGACACATTGGTCAGTAAATTGAAAAGCTGAACTTGTATCAGCCAAGTCTGTTTCTGTTTGACCAAAAGCGGAGATTGAGGAAACCGCCAGTAATGCCAAACTGTTGCGTAAATTTAATTTCATGGATTGTGTTTTGTTCAAATTTAGTCAAAAAACAAAATAAATGTTCCATAAAAAAAGCTGTCGATTGCTATCCTAAATACACGTTTGCTTTCATGGCTGCAAGTGTTAAATATTGGTTGAAAGAAGATGTGCTTTACTAGGTGCGCGCAGTATCAGGCAAGTAACACCTGTATAGCTATGTTTAGTTTCTTCTCCAGTAATAGGGAGTAAATAATAAAGCAACCGTAAACAATTCAAGTCTACCAAATAACATTAAGAATGATAGTAGCCATTTACCTGCGGGACTGATAGAGGAAAACGTATGCGCTGGTCCAATATCAGAAATTCCAGGTCCTACATTTCCTAAGGATGTAGCTACTGATGAAATAGCAACCTCAAAATTGGCTCCTAAAGCAGTCATGATAACTGACCCAAGTACAAATACAAATAAATAAAGAAAAATAAATGCTAAAAGGTTGTATATAATGTGGCTTGGAACCGTTTTTTTATTCAAATAAACAGGGATTACAGCATTAGGGTGTAGCCGTTTTTTAAATTCTAAAAATCCATTTTTCATTAAAACGACTATTCTAACAATTTTTATCCCTCCAGAGGTTGATCCAGCTGATGCGCCTGAAAATAGAAGTAAAAAGAATATGAAAGTTGCTAAAGATCCCCAAGTGGTAAAATCGGCGGAAGCATATCCTGTTGTTGTAATGGTGCTCACTACTTGGAAAATTGTTACTCTGAATGAATATAATAATCCATCTCCAGTGTGTGCAGAAACAACGGGAGTTAGTATTAAAACCAATATGAGTATAGCGCCGATATACCATTTAAACTCGTCATTTTTCCAAAAGCGTGAAAATTTTCCTTTAAATCCAAAGTACAAGAGGGTGAAATTTGTTCCGGCTAAGAACATGAAAATTACTATAACAGCTTCAATCAAAGGGGAGTTAAATGCGGCTATACTATCTTGTTTGGTGGAGAATCCGCCAGTTGAATTTGTGGTGAGAGCATGATTAATGGCATCAAAAAAGCCCATTCCACTGAACATGAGGATGATGGTTTGCAAAAGCGTTAAAAACAGGTAAATAACCCAAAGTCGTTTAGCTGTTTCTTTGATACGTGGATGTATTTTATCTTTAGTAGGGCCAGGTGCTTCAGCTACAAAAAGTTCCATTCCACCAATTCCTAACAACGGTAATATTGCAATGGTTAATACAATAATCCCCATTCCCCCAATCCATTGGGTCATGCTCCGCCAAAAGAGAATGCCGTGTGGCAATTCTTCAATATTGTCTAAAACAGTGGCTCCGGTAGTTGAAAGACCAGACATTGTTTCAAAAAAGGCACCTGAAATGGAGGGAATGCTTCCACTGATCAAATAAGGCAGGGTTCCGAAAATTGCCATGGAAATCCAACCCGCCGTAACAATCAAATACCCATCTCGTTTTTTGATTTCGGCATCTTTACTTTGACGTGTAAGAAATTTTAATAAACCTCCTGAAAATAATGTGATTCCAGAACTTAATAGGATAGGAGTAAAGTCACTTTCGTCATAATAAACAGAAAAGGCTAGGGAAGGAAGCATTAAAATACCCATAATGAGTAATAAACTCCCTATTACATTTAAGGTAACACTGCCGTTAATGAGTGGTTTTGCCATTTATTGGAAATACTTTTCAATCAAATGAATGGATTCTGTTAATGAAAAAACTACCGCTTTGTCTCCTGCCTTTAATTGGAAGGAACCGAAAGGAATGAAGCCTACATCATCTCTAATTACACCAGAAATGTTTGCGGTTCTAGGAAAACGCAATCGATTTATCGGTTTCTTTGTCACTTTTGAGTTTGGTTTTACTATAAACTCAATAATTTCAGCATCTACACCATGCAAATTGGCAATGGCAGAAACATTTCCTTTTCTAACGTATTTAAAGATGTTTCCTGCAGCAATAATTTTTTTATTGATTAAGGTATCAATTCCAATGTTTTGAGAAAGATGGATATAGTCAATATTTTCAACACGTGCAATCGTCTTTTTTACATTGTGATTTGTAGCAACCAAAGACGACATAATATTTGATTCAGAATCTGCCGTAACGGCAATAAAAGCGTCCATGTCAGCTAAACCTTCAGATTCTAGCGCGGCTACATTTCTACCATCAATATTTAGCACTAAGGTTTCTTTTAGTTGGGCTGCCAACTCCTCGCAACGTTCACGATTTTTTTCAACTAAGGTTACGTTGTAGTTGTTCTCCAACATTTTGGCGGTTTGGTAACCAATACTACTTCCTCCCAAAATCATGATATTTCTGATTTCAAAACATTCCTGACCACAAAAATTGATAATATTGTCAATAGAGTCAGGGTTCGAAATAAAGTAAATTATGTCGTGTGATCGAATGATCGTTTGCGCATTTACTATTATCGTTTCATCCTTGCGGTGTAAAGCAATGGGTTTAAACGTTAAGTCTGGATTTAAATAGGCACTATCCTGAATAGAAACATCTACCAATTCGGATTTTTCGTCAATTGAAATTCCGAAAACAGTTAGTTTACCGCCTTCAAATTCATGATCGTCTGTAAATACAGAGCGTTTAATCAATCGCTCAATCTCCTCTGAGGCTAATTGAACAGGTGCAATTAGTTCATCAATTCCCAATGAATACAAAAGTTTTGCATTGTCAGGTTCTTTTAGTTCTAAATTATTAATTCTTGCAATTGTTCTTTTAGCGCCAAACTTTTTTGCTAGAATGGAAACCAGCAGGTTTGTTTCTTCAGATGATGTCACGGCAATTAATAAATCACAAGAGTCTACCTTTGCTTCCTGCAAAATGGAAATAGACTTGGCGTCACCGTGAATTGTAAAAATATCTATGTTAGACTGAATATGGTTGAGTCGATCTTGGCTTTGATCAATCAAATAAATGTCTTGGTGCTCACTGGCCATCATTTTTGCCAAATGAAATCCAACCGCTCCGGCACCTGTAATGATAATTTTCATTTTATAACATCAAAAGTAGGATACAAATATAAGCAATGAATGGGCTATTTATAGCCTACTCGATTGATATTTTTTAGTTAAATATTGTTGATAAAGAGGTTATACAGTAAAGCATGACTTGGACTTGTAGAACATTACTCTATTTTTTTTGTGAAAAGTATTATGATTTTATCAATTAATCCAACACACCTAAACTGTCTAATTCTTCAATAGAAACAGTAGGAGGAACAATTCCTGCATTAAGCTTATAGATCATGAAGTTGCCAGCTGTAATTGCTTTTTCTTTTGTGCTAAAGCCCAAGTTCCCTTGTGCCGCAGGAATGTGTGGTTGATTGATAAACAAAACATCTCCATTCATAATTCGGTAGCCCCAGTCATTTTCACCCTTTTCGAATGGTTCAACAGTGTAAGTTGAAGTAACATTAGGCGGTTGCTGTTCATTAGAAGTATTGATGTTCGTATTCTCTTCAGAAATAGAGGTGGTATCATTAGTTAAAGTTTCAGTGTCTTCAATACTTGAACTACATGAATAAGCAATAACTACTAAGAAAGAAAAAAAGATTGAAAATTTCATTAATGTACTGTAATTTGCTGTACGCTAAAGGTATCCGTTCCGTTTTCTAATGCTAAGAAATAATTGCCAACAGGCAAATCACCAACTAATTCAACTTTTATCTGGTGATCTGTTTTACTAATTATATTAAAAGAACTAGACACATCTGCTCCCATGCTATTATACATGTGAAATGTATTAATAGTTAAGTTCTTTTTACTTGAAATGGTAAATTCAGAACTAACCGGGTTAGGATAAATATTGACTTCAATAGGTAATTCATTTTCATCAACGGTTAATATTTTTTCATATTCATAAAAATCGTCGTGGTAAGTGCCGTTATATCCTAAACCAACAAAAATACGGTTACTTACAACAATTGCATTTGCTTGAACACGAGTTCCTCCTAGATAGTCTGCACGCTGCGTCCAAACATTTCCAAAATAATTGTATTCCCAAACATCATCTTTATATTCATAATCATTGTCTTCACCAAGCATTATAAATGCCGAGGGAAACACACCGCATCCTACCGCTCCAATTCTTGGTGTGCCAGGGAAATCTGCTTTTTGAGTCCATTCATCCGAAATGGGATTGTACTCCCAAAAATCATCCATATATCCATCATTGCTTCTTCCTGTTCCAACATACCCTTTGCCGCCCATTGTAAATCCTACAGCTTCTTTTCTTTTCGACCCTTCAAAGTCGTCTAATTCTTCCCAAGTATTGGTCGTTGGATCGTATTTATAAAAGTCATCTTTTAAACCGCCTTCGTCTTGTCCTGTTCCTACAAAACCAATATCATCAATTGCAAAGGCAATCGCCCCTGTTCTTGGTGTACCTGCAAAGTCTGCCATTTGTGTCCATGTTTCTGTTTCGGGGTCATAGCGCCATAAATCCTTAAGACTTGATGATGGGCCTGCTCCAAGTCCTGTAAAACCATATCCTGCAGCACCAAAAGCAATTGCTGATGAGCGTTGCAAACCAGAACCTGTTTCGCCGCCCAATGGTGTTTCAGCGTCCCAATCATCCTGCTCTAAGTCGTACGAATACATTTTACGTTTAAAATCAGTTAAATCGACACCTGTTAAAACAAATGCTTCACCATTTAATGCAAAGCTTGCACAAGCAGCCCTTGGCGGCCCATTAACAGAATCGCGTTTTATCCAAACGTCTTGTCCATAACTTGTCGTAAAGGTTATGGTTGCGGCCAATAACAATACTAATTTCATTTTAACGCAATTTTTTTAGTTCCTACAAACTGTTGGTGTTGATCGAATAATGCTAATTGATAAAATCCGTTAGGTAAGGCATCTCGATTAATAATAAACTGTGACGAATTAAATACATCCTTTTTAACAATTTGTCCTTGCAAGTTTACAATCCAATACTCTCCTTGTTCTAATTTTTCAGGTAATACAACTGTGGCTTGATCAGTTATTGGATTGGGGTAGAGCCCAAAATCTATAGAAGTATCTTCATATATAGAAAGTGGTCCTGCAGGAGCGTATTGATAAAACGTTTGTTTTTTTCCAGAAGTTTCCTTTCCTAAACCGGCATATCCTTTATCACCTATGCTAAATGCAATTGCGTTAAACCTTCCTCCACCAGGGAAAGGCGATCTTAATGTCCAGGCTTCTGTATAGTAGTTATATTCCCATAACTCATCCTTTAGCCCTCCATCTGTACCAAAAACAACAAAACCTTTAATTCCTATAGAGAAAGTGCTTGAACGTGCTCGTTCCGTTCCAGGAAAATCATCTTTTTCTTCCCATGTATTTGTTGCAGCATCATATTCGTATATGTCTTTGCGGTATACATCATGATCGGTTCCCATTCCAACATAGGCTTTATCTTGAATAACAAAACTCATGAGTTGGTAACGGTCGCCACCAGGAAAAGGGGTGCGTTCCGCCCAAGAATCTGTTTCAGGATTATATTCCCATAATTCATTGATATAGGCATCAGGTCCAATTTTGCCACAAGCAACATAGCCTTTTTCTAATGCAACAAATGCGGTTGCCTGATAAATACCAGTGTCACCACCACCAGGATAGTCTGCCTTTGAAGACCAAGTATTTCCCAAGGGATCATATTCCCAAAAATCTTTTAATTTTTCACCTAAAGCACCATCATCCAAGCTAAAACCTGTTCCAACATATCCTTTGCTTCCGGCCGCAAAGCCAATTGCATTTCTACGCTCAACTGCAGGCATGGATGCTTTTTGAGTCCAAATGTCTAAGGCCGGGTCATATTGCCATAAATCGTTGTGAGTTATTTCAGCAGTGTCTACACCGCAGCCAACATAGCCAAATTCGCCAATTGAAAAAGCAACGGCTTTTTCTCGCTTTAATCCATCAAAAGAAGCTTTTTTATCCCATGAGTTTTCCTCTTGGGACCATCCGTTTGTAAGAAAAAACACAAGGGATGCCGCTAATATAATTTTATGCATAAAATTTATTTTTAATCCGTGGTGGCTGCGATTTCATTGATTCTTATTATTACAACACGTCTCTAAGAACTTAATGGTTGTTTTAATTTCAAAATATCTTTTTTTAAATCAATTGAATGTAAATATAGTAAACTGGTTAATTTTTTGTGCTTTATGGTCATTTAATTGTTAACTCTGGAATGTGATAAAATTCAAAATGCATCAATTTTTAAGAGATATGGCTGTGTTTGAATAACGAATAATTATCTTTACGCAAAAAAAATATATGCACACAAGAGATCTAGAACCAAAAGCTATCTGGAATCATTTTGAAGATATTAATGCTGTTCCTCGTCCTTCTAAGCAAGAAGAGAGAATTATTCAATTTATGATTGATTTTGGGAATAATTTAGGTTTAGAAACTACGCGTGATGCAATAGGGAATGTGATTATTAAAAAGCCAGCAAGTAAAGGTTTTGAGAATAAGAAAACTGTAATATTGCAATCGCATATTGACATGGTTCACCAAAAAAATGCAGCAACTAATTTTGATTTTAACAAAGAAGGAATTCGCTCATTTATTGATGGAGATTGGGTGAAAGCTGAAGGAACTACTTTAGGTGCAGATAATGGAATGGGGGTAGCTGCTTCTATGTCACTACTTTCTTCTACTGAAATTAATCATCCGCCTTTAGAGGCCTTGTTTACAATTGACGAGGAAACTGGAATGACTGGGGCTAAAGAATTAGACGGATCTAAATTGTCTGGCGAAATTTTATTGAATTTGGACACAGAAGATGATGATGAATTTTCTGTTGGTTGTGCTGGTGGAATTGATACCAATACAATTTATAAATATAATCAAGAGGCTGTGCCTACTAATTATGCGGCATTTACAATTGAGATTAAAGGATTAAAAGGTGGACATTCTGGAATGGATATTCATTTAGGAAGAGGAAATTCTAACCTATGGATGAACAGAGTGCTTTACTATTTATCAACTACAGCAGATATTAGAATCTGCGAATTAGAAGGGGGAAGTTTGCGTAATGCTATTCCAAGAGAAAGTTTTGGAACTTTTGTTTGTCCTTCAGCAAATATGGATGAGGTTAGCAAGGCTTTTAATGAAATTTCTGCAATTATCTTACAGGAATTTTCAATTACCGAACCCCAAGCAGTAATTAATTTTGAGAGAAAAGAGGAGAAGCCATTAGAAATGATGAATTCTGAGGATCAAAAAAAGGCAATTGCTACTATTTATACAACACCAAATGGTGTTTGGACAATGAGTGAAAAAATAGAAGGTTTAGTTGAAACTTCATCTTCATTGGCTAAGGTTATTTTTAGAGATGGTGAGTTTATCACCAAGTCTTTACAGCGTAGCATGATAGAATCAGGTAAACGTGACATTGCTAATGCTTTAAAATTAGCATACGAACTAATTGGTGCAGAAGTAAAACAAGGAGGCGATTACCCAGGTTGGGCACCAAACCCTGATTCTGCTATTTTAAAAATCTTGAAAGAAAAGTACATTCAACTTTTTGATGATTCACCAAAAATAGCTGCTTGTCATGCAGGTTTAGAATGTGGCATATTAAGTAAGCATTTGCCTAATTGCGATATGATCTCTTTCGGACCAACGATTCGCAATCCTCATTCTCCTGACGAAAAAGTGAATATCAAGTCTGTTCAAAAATTTTGGTCATTTTTGGTTAAAGTACTAGAAGATATTCCTTCAAAAAATTAATGAGATTACTTACTGTAATATCACTATTGTTATTTTTTACTGCTTGCGCAAGTGAAAAGATAGTAGAGGATAGAGCATGTGATTGTTACAGAGAAAAAATAGAAGATTTTGATTCTATCATGGAGGATCTTGAAGCTTTTTTTATTGATAAAGGAGTTTTGGAATCTGCTGATGGAATCAGTTATAAAAAACATATTTCTTCTGTTTTAGCTGATCCTATAAATGCTAATTTTCCATTACATACTAATGCAGTTGATGAAAAATTGAAGTTACTCTCTAGTTTTAGTCCTGTGTATGATTGTCAGTCAATTAATTCAGAGGAATGGGATGATTCGAAGTGGGATAAATTGTTATCACGAACATTAGAAAGTGCAAGTAGTGAAAATGGAGTAGTGATGGAGGATCTTTATAAAGCGGCTGATGATATTTTATCGGCAGATGATTTAAACCATCCGTTTTACAAAGCGTACTTTTTTACAACCTTGATAGGTACGAGCGGCGTTTCTGTTGAATTAGGAGGAAGTTAAAGTAAGATAGCAATGAGGGGATTAGTTGTACTTTTTTTTGGTTTGTTTGTATTGAGTTGTAATCCTGGTAACTTGACGCATGAACGTTATATCCAAAACAATACGGCCGAAGATACCATTATCGTTATTAATCCTGATTTTGATGATGCTATTGATACCATTATTCCAGGAGATTTAGCTTTGATTTATTCATTTGAAATTTTAGATACGAAGCAAGAATTTGAGCCCTGCGCTTGGTTGGGAGATACGTTAATTGTTAAAACAATGCAAAACGATCACCTAACCAGATCTGTAAAGGCTGAGGATTTTTGGACTTATACGGTTCAAGGTGAAAGTGAAAGAATTCAACGCTGCACATTTGTAGTGATTACTGAAGATTTTGAATGAAGCGATTCTTGCTCATAGCGCTATTGTTGGTTTCAATTATAGGAAAAGCTCAGTTTACTTTTGGAATTAAAATTGGGGGATTAGCTTTTCATCAACAAAAAGTAAATCCTAATTACTATAGCTGGAGCATTGATAAAAAAGGACACTGGGTTGGATATTTGGGTGTTTCATTAACCGCCGGGTACCAATTTAACCCCTATTTAGGTATAAAAGTTATTCAAACCTTAATGCCTTATGATTGTGCTGGAAAGTTCTCAGGAATAACGCATGTAGGAATCGATATGCATGATCGCATTGCGGGATTTAAAAACGAAAAACACCGTTTAAGTGCAACATTTGGCCCAATATTTTACTATCGAAAAAATTGGAATAAAGTCTCTAATTATTATGTGGATGAGGGGTTTATGAAAAAAGGAAAAAATCCAGATTGGGAACGAAAGTTTATTTGGTATGGTGGTCAAATACAGTATGATTATTACTACAATGAAAATCAGTCAGTTTCTACCAATTTTTTACCAGGCTTTCCATATATCTATACCTTTATGACAGGTATTCAAACAAAATTGGATTGATATTATGAGGCTAATTGATTGAAAATGTTTTCCCTAATGGACCCATTTCAATTTCATCATGATCAACCATCCAGCGTAAGTTCTCCAAAATTGTATCACGCGGATGCTCACTTAAAGCAGCTATTAAATCACTAATCATTACTTTTTCATGATCGTCCATTAAATCTACAGCCGCTCTTTTAATGGTTTTGCGTACGTTTTTCGTTTCATTTACGCCATTTAAACATGAGTTGCACTTTCCACAAGGAGTAGTCTCCGTTTCACCAAAGTATTGTAATAATAGTTCATTTTTACACCAGTCAGCGGTTAAAAAATGTATAACAGCTTCTAATTTTCGCTCAGCAATTTTTTTGCGATCTAAATAGAATTTTGGAGAAATAGATAGATTATTATCAGCAAGTCTTTCAGTCACGTATGTAACAGATGGTAGGTCAGTTTTTGGAATGTAGTCTACAAGTTCCAGCTGAGCCATATAGGCCAACTTCTCTCTGATTTGAGCAATAGTTAATGCTGTTTTGCTCGAGATTTTATACTCGTTAAGACGAATATAATTATCAAACACACCCATTTCTGTTCTTAATATGAATTGAATGAGTTTATTTAAAGCCTTGTCCTTTACTTGATAATGGTAGAGCTCTTTGTTGTTCGCTAAAATTTTGAGCTGACTTGGTTGCTTGTAGTTATCGCTCAATTTTATAAACTCGCATAGTTCCAAAAATTTGAGTGCATTATAAACTACTAAAATGCTAAAGTCGTATTTGTCTGCAAAATGGGCAAGGTCAATTGGAAACCTTTCTTCTTTGCCAGATCCAATGGCCAATTGAAAATGGTTACCTAAAGAATTATAGATGCTTTTTATTGTGTTAATTGGCGGATATTTGAGTGCGATACTCTCCTTGAGTTTATTAATGTCTTCTGTTTCATAAAACAAATGAGCTTGGGCGGGTGCGCCATCTCTTCCTGCGCGACCAGCCTCTTGAAAGTAAGCTTCTAAACTTGCGGGGATATCATGATGAAGTACAAACCGAACATCTGCTTTGTCAATTCCCATTCCAAAGGCATTGGTTGCCACCATAATTTTGGTTTCGCCGTTTGTCCATTTGTTTTGCTTGTTACGGCGTTCTTCAAAATCTAGCCCAGCATGATAGTAATCAACGGATAAATTAAGATCGTTAAGTTTAATAAACAATTCTTTTACCTTTCTTCGAGTTGAGCAGTAAATGATACCTGTTCCACTGTTAGCGTTTAAAAATGTTTGAATTCGGTTAAACTTATTATTGGTGTTGTGTGTATTATAAATTAAATTTTTTCTTTCAAAAGATTTTTGAATTACATTCAAGTCCTTAAAAAGTAGTTTTTCCTGAATATCAATTACTACGTCAGGGGTAGCAGTGGCAGTTAATGCCAGAACTGGGGTAGAAGGTTGCAATTTCCTAATTTCAGCGATAGAAAGATAGCTGGGTCTAAAATCATATCCCCATTGCGAGATGCAATGTGCTTCATCAACCGCTATTAAATTCACCTTCATTTTTGCAAACCGTACTTGAAACAAATATGTTTTTAATCGCTCAGGAGAAACATATAAGAACTTGGTATGTCCGTAAATAGCATTGTCCAGCGCAATGTCAATTTGTTTTTTAGACATGCTTGAATTGATTGCAACGGCGTTTATTCCTCTCGATTTTAGATTAGTTATTTGATCTTCCATTAGTGCAATTAAGGGAGAGATAACTAAACAAACACCTTCCATCATCATACCAGGCACTTGATAGCAAATAGATTTTCCACCGCCAGTAGGTAGCAAGGCTAAGCAGTCTTTACCAGAAGTCACTGCATTGATAATCTCCTCTTGCTTTGATCTAAAAGCATCAAAGTGCCAATATTCTTTTAATATTTTATGAGGATTATGCACTACGAGTGAAAGTTCTTAATGATTTGTTCGTCTTATATAATAGCGTAAAGACGAAAATAGATAAACTAATTTGCTTTGGACAGAAAACGTGTTTTAAATCTTGATAAAACAATAAAAAATACCTATCTTCGCGCAACATTAAAATTGAACAATTATGGCTACAGATACTGTAAATATTAAGATTACAAGAGTTGAAGAGTCAAGAATCAGCACGGTTGATTTTAATAATTTACCTTTTGGGAAGTTTTTTTCGGATCATATGTTTGAAATGGACTTTGTAGATGGTGAATGGCAAGCTCCGACAATTGTTCCATTTGCTAATTTAAGTTTGCATCCTGCAACTTCAGCAATTCATTATGGACAATCTATTTTTGAAGGCTTAAAAGCACAAAAAGGCGAAGATGGTGAGATTTTGGTTTTTAGACCAGATATGAATGCGAAAAGATTCAATGAATCTGCTGTTCGTATGTCTATGGCACCAGTTCCTGAAGAAATCTTTTTAGAAGGTTTAAGAGCATTATTAGATTTGGATAAAGATTGGGTATCTTCTAACGAAGGTCAGTCTTTATATATTCGACCGTTCATGTTCGCTACTGATGATTACGTAGGTATTCGTCCATCAGAGCGCTACAAATTTTTGATTATTACTTCTCCTGTTGGAGCATATTATTCTGAACCGGTACCGGTAAAAATTGAGACGAAATACACACGTGCTGCGGCAGGTGGTGTAGGAAGAGCTAAAGCCGCGGGGAATTATGCCGCTTCATTATATCCAGCTAAATTAGCTGCAGAAGAAGGATATCGTCAATTAATTTGGACGGACGCAAAAACGCACAAATACATTGAAGAGGCAGGAACAATGAATGTTGTTTTCGTTATTAATGATGTCGTTATTACACCGTCTGAAGCAAATGATACGATACTGAAAGGAATCACCAAAAAAAGTGTATTACAAATTGCAAAAGAGTGGGGCTATAAAGTAGAGGAGCGTGATGTAACAGTTGAGGAGATTATTGAAGCTCTTAAGAATAAAACTTTACAGGATGCTTTTGGAGCAGGAACAGCAGCAACAATTGCGCATATTAGCCTAATTGGTTATGAAGGCGTAAATTATGAGTTGCCTAAGATTGAGGACAGAGAACTTTCTAACCGAATTAAAGATCATATCACGGACTATAAAAAAGGACGTGTAGAAGATAAATACAACTGGTTAATGAGAATTTAATCAATTTAGAAAATAGTAAGAATGAGAAGGGGAAATGTAAGTTTTCCCTTTTTTTAGCGCTTTAAATGGAAGAATCACAAAAAAAATACGGATTAATTGGCAAAAAACTTGAGCACTCTTTTTCGAAAGCTTATTTCAATGAAAAGTTTCAGGTAAATGATATTAATGCTAGCTATGAAAATATTTCTCTAGAATCAATTGATGCTGTTTCTGAGGTTTTAAAGCAAAACTTTAACGGGTGTAATGTTACAATTCCTTATAAAGAAACGATAATTCCTTATTTGGATGAGTTAAGTGAAGAGGCCAAACAAGTAGGAGCAGTCAATACAATTGAATTTAAAAATGGAAAAACCATTGGTCATAATACAGATGTTTTTGGCTTTAAACAGATGATTAAGCCATTTTTTAAATCGCATCATGAACGTGCAATGATTATTGGAACGGGTGGTGCGGCTAAAGCAGTAGCATTTATTTTGGAGGATTTGGGTGCAAATATTATATACATCTCACGTAATCCGCAAAAGGATAATGAATTTGGCTATGATGAAATCAATGAGAATATGATTAAGTTCAATGGTGTTATTGTAAATACAACTCCAATTGGTATGTATCCTAATGTAGAGGAGGAGGTAGCGATACCATATGAATTTATGAATGAAAAACATTTGGCGATTGATTTAATTTATAATCCAACGGAAACAGTATTTTTGAAAAAAGCAAAAGCTCAAGGTAGTTGGGTCTTGAATGGTTTAACTATGTTGCATCAACAAGCAGAAAAGGCTTGGGGAATTTGGAATAAATAAAATGTATTGAATGAAAAGATTGTTATCTATTACTATTGTTAGTTTGGTTCTTTTTTCTTGTGGAGAAGAGCATAGAGAAAATTACACCTCTTTAGATGAAGATGGAAATATTGTTATTTCTGATGAATCAACTAAGATTTTGGAAGAAATTCAAGAAGACTATGATGCTTGTAAGGCGGATGAGTCAGAAGAGCGTGAGTGCAACCGATTTACTTCAGAAGCGATATGTCGTTTTTATCAAATTGAGGATTTTAAAAAAGGGGAGGAGTATGTTACCTATCGTGAGATAAAAGATGTTGTTACTAAAAATGCAGGATCTTGGGAACCAATTGGAATAGCTACTAATCAAGAAGATTTAGATAAAGCGCAAGAAAACGCAAATGAAACCAAAGCAACAATAGCATTTGATCCTACGAAAACAAATCACGTAGCAATTATTTTACCTGGTAGTACTTCTAAATCAAACCAATGGGGAATGAATGTACCAAATTCGGCTAGTTTCTTTGTGCACAAGGCAGACTCTTACATTAATAAAGGTTTGAGTTATTCATTTACTGGGCCAAAAGGCATCATTCTTTATACAAAAAAATAAGATCGACAATTTTGAATATAATATTGTTGTAATTCTTGGGCCAACAGCAAGTGGTAAAACAACGTTGGCTTGTAATTTGGCAACTGTAGCAAATGGAGAAATCATAAGTGCCGATTCTCGCCAAGTATATAAATACATGGATATTGGTACAGGAAAAGATTTGGAAGAATATACCTTAAATGGTGAAGAAGTTCCGTATCATTTAATTGACATTAAAGAACCTGGTTATAAATACAACATTGCAGAATTTCAGAATGATTTTATTACGGCATTTAATGATATAACAAGCCGTAACAAACTACCTATACTTTGCGGTGGAAGTGGATTGTATATTGAAACCGCCTTGCGAGGTAATTCATTTTTGGGTATTCCCTCTAACGAGGAACTTTGGGGTCAATTAAAAGCAGTAACGGATAAAGAATTGGATGCTGAATATGCTAATATTGATACCGAAATACAAGCTAAATTAAACGCATTAACGCGTCCTCGAAAAATAAGAGCAATTGAAATTGCACAATTTTTAAAAGCAAACTCAGGTTGGCAACCAATGCAATTACCCCAATTAAAGCCGTTGATAATAGGCGTAAACATTGAGCGTGACTTGCGCCGTGACAAAATTACCAGACGGTTAAGCGAAAGAATGAATAATGGATTAATTGAGGAAGTAGAAACCTTAATTAAGAATGGTTTATCTCATGCCGATTTAGAGTATTACGGATTAGAATATAAATGGATTGGCAAATATTTGAAAGGCGAAATTTCTAAACGCATTTTATTTGAAAGTTTGAATACAGCTATTCATCAATTCGCCAAACGCCAAATGACTTGGTTTCGTCGAATGGAAAAAAATGAGTATCACATTGAGTGGGTTGATGCATTGCTCCCTACCAATGAAAAATTAGCACATATTCAAACTTTACTTAAGCAATAAGTGAATTTAATAAGCGCCTAATTTGATTTGGGCTTATCTTTAAAAGTATATCGTAACGATAATCCAAATTGATTTTGGAACTGTGGTGATCCTTGATAGGAAGGAGAGTAAACCAAGGATGGTCTATAGTCTAACGAAAGTAATAATGGAACGTTTTTTTGATTGAAATCATATTCCAAACCTATTGTAGGTCCTGCAGAGAATTGATGATGAAATTGGAGGGTATTATTGTCAAGAAATCGGGCTAAATCGTACTTTACCCCTGCGCCTACATACCAATTTAACCCACCGCGTATATTCATAACGTGCTGGTAATAAATCGAACTACTTAAATAACGATATTTAAAAGAATCATATCCTCCCTGTTTATAGTTGAGTCCAATTTCTAGCCTGTTTTTTTGATTCAGACCTAATTGGTAGGATAGTTCCGTATTTCTTATATTAAGGTGAGGACTTGTGCGGAATCGTAAGCCCAAGGCGTGTTTATGCACTTGTGAAAAACTAATGTTAACACAAAATAGAATGCTTGTAATAATAAGTGACTGTTTCATTTTTCTTGAATTAAATTTCAAGTAGTACGGTTGGAGAAAACAAATTACTACAGCACTTTATGTATATACCTTTCTTTTTAGGCTTCTTTAACATTAAGTACAAAAAAAGGGAGCACAAGGCTCCCTTTAAATTTTGAATTATATAATTCTTTCTAGAATGTGTATCTCAATGAAAATGCTCCTCCATATCCAAGTCCTGATCCACCGCCAATAAAGCCCCACATAGGACGTGTGTCTAAACCTAGTAGAATTGGTGCGCCCAATTCGTTGAAATCAAACTCAATTCCAATTTGCCCACCTAATCCTAGTGTGATTCCATCTTCATCAGATGAGTTTTTATTGTTCCAAAGTCCTAACTGTGCTCCAGGTCCTACATACCAGTTTAATCCACTTGTAATGTTCCAAACCCAGTGATAAATTCCTGCTAATGACATATGGCTGTAATTGTTACCATTACCATTATTTCCTCTCCACCCTAAATCTAACTCTAAACGGTTAGCATCTCCAAAACCGTGTTGGTATGAAATTTCTCCGCCAAATCCGAAGTTTCCAGATCCTCCTCTAAGTCCAATAGCATGAGGATTAACCTGTGCTTGT
>CAKZON010000041.1 GCA_937136425.1 uncultured Crocinitomix sp. | reverse complement strand
CCCGCTTATGTAAGTTCACTTACGGACAGAAATCCACGAGTAGTTTTTGACACTGAAGGAAGTTATGATGTAACATTAACAGTAACAGATGGTGATGGGAATACAGATTCTAAAACCGTTGAAGACATGATAACATTGGACAATCAATGTTCGCCTGATCCTTTTCCAGGATTTGCAATGGAAACTTTTGAAAGTGGAGATTATGCATCTACTCCTAACATGAATATTGGTGAAACTAATCATTTCAGTGTTTCTGCTTGGGTAAAACCAGATGGAATTCAGCCTGAGTATACTGGTATTGTTTTTAACGACGGAGTGAGTGCTGGATTAAACTTCAGACCTGGAAATGCTTTGGCTTATCACTGGCCTGGTGGAGCTTGGTGGTGGGATAGTGGTTTGGTTGTTGAAGAGGACGTGTGGTCGCATGTGGCTTTAGTCGTAACTCCAGATTCTGTTACAGTTTATTTGAATGGTGTTGGAAGCTCGCATGTTACGGCTATTGATCCTGCTTTAATCGAGTCAATGAAAATTGGGAGTTACAAAGGTTGGGGAGGAAGAAATTATAAAGGATTGATTGATGAAGTAAGCATATGGAACAAATCTTTAACGCAAAATGAAATTAGAGAATTACGTCACTTAACCAGAACAGGAGATATTCCTTATACAGATGAGATTGTGTCTTATTATCAGTTTAATGTGGAGGGAATTACTGCGGTGAATGATAAAATAGGAACCAATCACGCCGTGCTAAATTCGGGCGCAACTAAAGTGGTTTCTGGTGCACCGGTAGGTGAAGGAAATAGTGATAGGGTTTATGTAATTGGAG
Organism: uncultured Crocinitomix sp.; assembly: GCA_937136425.1. Taxonomy (GTDB): domain Bacteria; phylum Bacteroidota; class Bacteroidia; order Flavobacteriales_D; family Crocinitomicaceae; genus Crocinitomix. The sequence goes on along the minus strand of CAKZON010000041.1, from coordinate 62,110 downwards.
CAGGTGAGGTTGAATTTCCGAATAGTGAAACAACTTTAGTTTTTGCTGATGGAACAGCTATTGAAGGTGAAGTGGTTGTGAGTCGTATCCATTTAGAACCAAATGTACTGCCAACTGACAATCCAAATACTGGTAATTATTGGATAATAAATAACTATGGAACAGAGACTTTTGAAATTATTGAAACGCTTAACTTTAAAGTACATGATGCATCTCCAGAAGGTTTACCTGAAAATGCCTTGCTTTATGTAAGAAGTGAAAATGAGGATGCTGATGTATGGGAGGAAAGTTGTGCAGCTGTCGATTTTGATGGCGGAACTTTTAATTATGATGCTGATTGTGAAATGACTAATTTTTCTCAATTCTTTATAGAGTCAAGTGTAAACGGTGATGATATTGTTACCGCAATTGATGAATCATCTGATAATGCGCTTATTCAGCTATATCCAAATCCATCTACAGGAGTGTTTTTCGTTGCTTTTAGAGACTTTGATGTATTAGATGTAGAAGTTGTGGATAACAGCGGTCAATTGGTTTATTCAAACAAACTTACCGTTTCTGGTCAGCAAGTGGATTTATCGAACTTGGCTGATGGTGTTTATTTTTATCGATTTATCAATAATAACCAAAAAGTAGGAGCTGGTAAAATTATCAAACAATAGTAATTTGTGGGAATTAAATCTCAAGCCAGTGCAGAAGAATTAAGTTCACCTTTCTATATTCGAAATAAATCTGTATGTGAGGATTTTGAAGCTTATATTTCGCAATTGGGCGGAGAAACAACAGGATCCTATAATGCTTGGTCGTATAATGTTAAAGGTAGGATAGATGCTCCTTTAAGATGGATTTTTCAGCTTAAAAAGTCATCCTATTATGGCGGACAATTGTTGGTTTCTACCAAAAAACAAAGTCTGCAATTATGGACTATTTGGAAATGTAAAAATCTAGAAACAGATTTTTCAGATTTCATAGTTCGTAAAAAGCGATTTGGTGATTCTTTAAGAGTTTTGTCATCTCCATCCGTAAATGATTTCCAAAACAGGAAAAAGTATGTAATTGTTAGTTCTCTGCGTAATCACCCATTGGCAAATCAATTATCATCAATCCTTAAGTTTTGTTTGAATGATCAATCATTATTGGAAATGACGTATATTGATAATGAATTGATTATTCAAATCGATACAGAACAAATTCTCAAGAATAAGTTTAAAGAATTAATTAACGAAAAGTTTAATCGCTTATAGGTTCTCATCTTGTGCTGCCAGCACATGGTAACGTGGGTCATCAATGTCTCGCACAATGATTTCATTAAGATGCGGATTAGCTTTAGTCAACAATTTAACACATTGTGGACTTAAATGCTTTAAGGTGACAGTTTTTCCTGCAGCTTCAAATCTTTCAACTAAATTTTTAACGGCTTCAATTCCTGAGTGGTCTGTTACTTTTGATTCTACAAAATCGATCTCAACACGTTCTGGGTCAGTAGAAATGTCAAATTTATTATTGAATGCTTGTACAGATCCAAAGAAGAGTGGTCCCCAAATTTCGTAAACCTTTGTTCCATCTTTTTTAACTGTTTTTCTGGCACGAATTCTTTTTGCATTTTCCCATGAAAATACAAGTGCAGATACAATTACACCACAAATTACTGCAATGGCCAAGTCAAATGCTACTGTCATTCCTGAAACTAAAATCAGCACAAAGGCGTCTGATCGAGGAATTTTGCGAATAATACGGAAACTAGACCAGGCAAAGGTTCCAATTACAACCATAAACATAACACCTACTAATGCTGCAATTGGCACCTGCTCAATAACGCCTGCTCCCCAAAGAATAAACATCAATAAAGTAAGTGCTGCAACTATGCCTGAAAGCCTTCCACGGCCGCCAGAGTTAATATTAATGATGGATTGGCCAATCATAGCACAGCCACCCATTCCGCCAAACAAACCGTTAATAAAGTTTGCTCCACCTTGTGCAATACATTCACGATTTCCATTTCCACGTGTTTCTGTTAATTCATCCACTAAATTCAGTGTCATTAATGATTCAATTAAACCAATTGCAGCTAAGATAAAAGCAAAAGGTAAAATAGTTTTTAATGTTTCAAATGTTAACGGTACACTAGTAAATGTCTCAGCATGGAAAGTCGGCAGTCCACCTGCAATTCCTGTGCTTGTTTCTCCAAGTGGTGCTCCGTCAGCAATGAAAGATCCTACGGTGCTTACATCAATATTTCCGAAAATGGTAATACATGCTACTACAATTATTGCAATTAATGCAGAGGGCACTTTTTTCGTCAACTTAGGTAAGAAGTACATTATTGCCATTGTTAAGAGAACGAATAACAACATCATTAGTAATTCGTCTGACGGTAAGAATGATTTGGATAAACCAGCCTTTTCAATGCTGTATATCCCATTTTCTTCAATGTTGTATGCAACTAATGAATCTGTTCCAAATACTTGATTTTCTGAAATTGAATAAGCCAATTCATTGGACTGCGTATCAAATAGCTGATTGTCTATTTTATTGAAAAGAACATGCCCACTAGCATGGTCACTCACTTGTCCGTCATTAATGTCATAAACAAGTTCTTTAGAGATTGTCTCCACTTTGTTTTGTCCATAAACATCTTTGTCAGTTGTTTTGAACATTCCTATTTGTGAAAGGAAAATTACAATGGCTAAACCATTTACAAACCCCATCATAACTGAGTGTGGAATTAATCGAACAAATTTACCTAATTTCAATAAACCAGCTGACATCTGAATAACACCTACTAACAAAAGGGTAAGAAGTAAGTATTCTAATCCCAGTCCACCTTGATCTTCTCCAATTTTAACTAATGCAACCATAACTACTGCCATGGCACCTGTCGCACCTGATATCATTCCTGGTCGTCCTCCAAAAATTGAGGTGATTAGTCCCATCATGAATGCTCCATAAAGCCCAACTAATGGATCAACGCCTGCAACAAATGCAAATGCTACTGCCTCTGGAACCAAAGCGAGTGCTACAGTTAGTCCTGATAAAATGTCGTTTTTGACATTGTGACGCGTATTTCGAATGAGCTTAAACATAGTCTAAATAAAAGCCGCAAAGATAATTCAATTATAAGAGAATCCTCAATTTAGAAGAAATAGTTATGATAGAATCAGACTTGGTGGCGTAAATAGAACCAATAATTAAACCCAAATTAATAAGTGATTGAGTACACAGTTTCCTCAAATGGAGTAGTGTAAACAGAGTCGTAATCAGAGTCAGCTAAAGTAACATTAATGTATGTGAATTTAACATATTCACCTGCGGTTGTTGCATAAGTGAAAGTAGTGTCTAGTGCTCCAAAAAAATTGGTTGTTTTGTTTTCAGCACAGTCCGCACATCCTTCTCTAAAGGTTTGCGTCACTAATCTAAAATGATCATCATCATTTGGAAATGAATTTTTTATTTTAAAAGTAACCCATGATTGAGGTTCTAAAATTTCTGAATAGCTATTGATATTCTCTGTTGAAACATTAGCTGATGATTCTATAATTTCTAACGGAAAGTAATTGTCCTTCTCAAACTCTATTAAAAAATCGGTTACCATTTGGCGGTCAAATGAAATTGCAAATGCTCCTGCAGCATCTGTTGTAGTTGACCCACCAGGTGAATAGCTATCTGCAGTTGTTCCATTTTTTATAAGTTTTTGAGAAATGGTTACATCAACTCCTGAAACTGAAGCGTCTGTTAATGAATTTTTTACTACTCCATCAAAGTCATATTGAATAGTTCCTTTTTTACAAGAGGTCGGCACGATACTTGCAAATAGCATAAATAGGATGAAAACGAAATCGATTTTTCTCATAACTGTAATCACTTTTGGTGCGCATACCAAGGCTATGCAACAGCATAAAGGTAAAAAGTTTCAACTTGAAATACAAACTCAAAATTTATTTGATAATTGGAATTTTAAGTTTTTACCACCAGACTCTGTTAGAATTGACAAACAGGATACATTATTAACAAAAGAAACAGAGCTTTTAAAGGATTCAAAAGCAATTATTTGTTTTGGTGGTGACAGTGATGCTGAATTTCCAGGAGGAATGACAGCTTTTATGAGTTACTTTAATAATCATTTTACTATTCCAGAATCAGATTCTTCCTCACTAAGTGTAGGGTGCCATAAAGTCGTTGTGAGTTTTTCAATTAACGAAATAGGAGAAATTAATGAACTTAGAGTTGTAGAGTCAACTGATAATGAATTGAATAATGCTGTTTTGCAGGTGTTCAAAGAGATGCCTACATGGATTCCTGGAACCTATAAAGGAGAAAATATTTCAACGAATTATTTACTTCCTGTTCAAATTTACTTAAATTAGAAAACCACTTTAAACACCACCAATGAAAAAGATCATCATTTTATTGCTCCTGATTGTTACCGCTAATACGGGATTTACCAAAGGTAATACTATTAATACGCCTCAGGATTCATCAATGGTATATGATTTTCCTGAACAAATGGCACATTTTCCGGGTGATGCTGATGCAATGGATCTTTTCATTCGTAAAAACCTGCATTATCCAGAAAAACTGAAAGCTGCAGGAATTCAAGGTAAAGTGTATATTCAATTTATTGTAGAAAAGGATGGGAGCCTTTCTAACATCACCGTTAGAAGAGGATCTAAAAATGCTGATTTAGACCAAGAAGCAGTTAATGTGATAAAAAAAATGCCGAATTGGATACCAGGTTCTATGCGTGGTAAAAAAGTTCGAGTTAAACAAACTGTGCCGGTTACTTTTTCTCTGTAATTATTTCTTTAAATACGTTTCAACCTTTAATTATTCATTAATGATGGATTTAGTTTCTGTTGATTGGCTTGCTGAGCATTTAAATGATGAAGCCATTTTGATTTTGGATGCAAGTGTTCAATCTACTGCTCAGACTGAGGTTCCGAATCAAGAATTTGTAACCATAAAAAATGCACGTTTTTTTGATTTGAAAAAACGTTTCTCAAATCAAGAGAGTTCATTTCCTAATACAATTCCAACGGCAGAACAGTTTGAACTAGAGGCTAGAAAGTTAGGGATTAATAAAGATTCAAAAATTGTGGTGTTTGATAACCTTGGAATATATACAAGCCCAAGGGCATGGTGGTTATTTAAAATAATGGGGCACAAAAATGTTTCTGTATTAAATGGCGGGTTACCGGAATGGATCAAGCAAGGAAATAAAATCACAGATAAGTATTTGCAAACAGTTAATGAAGGAAACTTCAATGTCGAATTTCAAGATTGTCTTTTAATCACCTATAATGCTGTTTTAAAAAACAGTGAAAATCCACAATCAACGGTGATTGATGCTAGATCTAAGGGGAGATTTGATGGAGTAGAGAAGGAGCCTCGAAAGCATTTAAAGAGTGGACATATTCCTAATTCAATAAACATTCCGTACAAAGATTTGTTAGTTGAAGGAAAATTTAAATCGAAGGAAGAACTAATTGAAATATTTGAATCAAAACTAGTCGCAGATAAGGAGTTTATATTTAGTTGTGGATCTGGAATTACAGCAAGTATTGTAATGTTGGCAAGTCATATAGCTGGTTATAATAGCAAAAAACTCTATGACGGTTCATGGTCCGAATGGGCTGAATTGCAAGGTTTGATTGTGGAATAACCTTGATAATAAAAAGAATTAATCCAATAAATCTGGTCTTCGTTCTTTTGTTCGAATTATACTTTGCTCATTACGCCATTCATCAATATTAGCGCTATGCCCAGATAATAAAACCTCAGGAACTTTATGACCATTATAATCTTCAGGTCGCGTATAAACAGGTGGTGCTAATAAGCCGTCTTGAAAAGAATCGGTTAGGGCAGAGGTTTCATCATTCAAAACGCCAGGAATAAGTCTTACTACTGCGTCTACCAACACAGCAGCACCAAGTTCACCGCCCGATAGTACATAAGAGCCAATAGAAATTTCTTTAGTAATAAATAAGTCCCGAATTCGTTGGTCAACTCCTTTATAATGTCCACAAAGTATTAGAATATTTTTCTTTAAAGAAAAGGCATTGCAATGCGATTGCTCTAATAATTCACCATCAGGTGTCATATAAATCAATTCGTCATAAGTACGTTCGGCCTGTAATTTCTCTATGCAATCAGCAATTGGTTGAATGGTCATTACCATTCCAGCTCCGCCACCATATTGATAATCGTCTACACTTTTTTGACGGTGAGTTGAATAGTCACGAATGTTGTGAATATGAATCTCGGCGTGACCCTTTTCTTGAGCACGTTTCATTATAGAATCGTTAAAAGGACTCTCTAATAATTTAGGTAATACGGTGAGGATGTCAATTCGCATGGCGCAAAATTAAGGAACGAATATGACCATTGCAAAAAACAATAGAGAGAAAAGAAAAGCAGAGAGTGCGATTTTTTTCAACTCAGGATCAAAATCTCTTGGATTGGTAACATTTGCAACCTTTTTAAGATGAATAAAATGAATAATTGCAGGAATTAAAAAAGGAATAAGTAATAATAATACACCATCTGATATTGCGACTCCCATCATAGGAATTGGAAAGGCTAAATAAGCCAATGAAAAAATGAAATAATGATAAACTTTACTCTTTTTAAAGCCCAGTTTAACGGCCAAGGTATTTTTCCCTACTTTTTGATCGTTTTCTCGATCACGCATGTTGTTAAGGTTTAAAACTGCTACGCTATAACAACCCATAGTAATGCCTGGTAATGCAACTAAACCAGTTAAAGATCCATTTCCAGTAAGCAAGTAAAAGGTTCCCATTACTCCAACCAATCCAAAAAATATGAAAACAAAAAGATCCCCTAATCCAGAATAACCATAGGCACCTTTGCCAACTGTATATTTTATTGCCGCAACAATTGCAAGAATTCCAAGAATAAAAAAGATAATGAAAGTAGGATTCAAGTCATAATGAAAGGCTTCTAATAGTAACCAAATACCAGCACCAAGTGCTAAGATCGAGTTGATTACAATTCCTTTAAACATGGCTTGAGGCGAAATAGTTCCACTTTGAATTGCTCTTTCAGGGCCAATCCTTCCTTCATTGTCAGCACCTTTTTTTGCATCTCCATAATCATTTGCCAGATTAGAAAGGATTTGTAGTAAAAGTGTTGTGACTAAAATTAAGGAGAATGTTAACCAAGGGAATTCAATTTCTTGTATTCCACCATGAAAAAAGATGTGTGCACATGCACCACCAACTAAAATTACACTAAATGATAGAGGTAGCGTTCTTAAGCGCATTGCACCTATCCATGCTTTAGTTTTACTCATTCTTATTTATCAATTTTCAGTTTTAAAACATATACAACAATGTTGAAAATTGCCAATTAAACATTGCTAATTGTCAATTGTTCATTAACCATTGTATTTATCTCCCCACAAATTCTTTATCGTTTTTTCAATATCTTGCTCTCGAGCAGAGCTGCCTGCATTAAAAAAGTTAGTTCCACTTATCTCATCAGGTAAAAACTCTTGATTCACAAAATTGTTCGCGTAATCGTGCGAATATTTATAATCCTCACCATAACCCAAATCCTTCATTAGTTTGGTTGGCGCATTGCGTAAATGGAGTGGAACACTCAAATTACCTGTTTCTTTAACAAGTGCTTGAGCTTTTCCAATTGCCATATAAGAACCATTACCTTTTGGTGAAGTAGCCAAATAGATTGTGCACTGCGATAAAACAATGCGTCCTTCAGGCCAGCCAATTTTATTAATGGCATCAAAGGTGTTGTTAGCCATTATTAGTGCATTAGGATTAGCCAAACCAATATCTTCGGCTGCGGATATCATCAAACGCCGCGCAATAAATTTAGGGTCTTCACCTCCTTCAATCATTCTTGCTAACCAATAAACGGCCCCATTAGGGTCACTTCCGCGTATTGATTTTATAAAAGCCGAGATAACATCATAGTGCATTTCTCCATCCTTATCATAATTAGCAATGTTTGCTTGAATGATGTTGGTGACTAAATCATTGGTAATGTTCAACGTTTTACCTTCGTAGGCTTGTTCTACGACCATTTCAAGGGCGTTTAACAATTTTCGGGCATCTCCGCCTGATATTTTTATTAAGGCACCTGTGTCCTTTAATTTTATCTTTTTTGATTTAAGGTCTTCGTCTTCTTTTAACGCGCGCTCCATTAATGCTACCAGTTCATCTTTTGAATGATGGCGTAAAGTGTATACTTGGCTTCGAGATAAGAGTGCTGAAATAACTTCAAATGAAGGATTTTCAGTTGTTGCACCAATTAATGTAATAATGCCTTTTTCAACTGCGCCTAGTAATGAATCTTGTTGTGATTTACTAAAGCGGTGAATCTCATCAATGAATAATATAGCGTTTTGTGCGCCAAATAATCCTTGATTGCTCACTTTTGCAATTATCTCTCGAATATCTTTTACACCTGAATTAATGGCACTTAATGCATGAAATGGACGGTCAACAGTATTGGCTATAATTTGTGCTAGTGTTGTTTTGCCAACTCCTGGAGGTCCCCAAAATATCATGGATGGAATATGACCAGATTCAATTGCTTTGCGCAATCCTGAATTTTCGCCCAATATATGGTCTTGTCCCATATAGTCAGCCAAAGTTTTAGGCCGCATGCGTTCGGCTAATGGTGTCATACTCATTCTGACAACTAATTTAGCTATTTATTTGCTGTTGGACGCTTGTGTTTCCACCTTTTATGAGACCATAACCAGAAATCTGGTTTTTCTTTGATTAAATCTTCTAACAAACGCGCGTAGATGTCTGTTACTTCTCCTTCTTTCATGTCAGAAGGGGTTTCACTTATCAGGGTGAATTCAACCTCGTAATAACCACGTTTAACTTTCTTTGAGTGTCCAAAAAGAACAGTGAAGTCATACTTACGTGCTAGTTTTTCAGGGCCATTGTTCCAACCTGTTTCTTGATTTAAAAAAGTATTCCAATGAGCAGAGTTTAAATTTGATGGCGATTGGTCATTTACAATAACCACCATCTTTTTCTCTTTGGTTGAGCTAGTAAAGAATGGAATAATGTCTTTTGTACCAATCAAATTCATTCCGTTACGTGTTCTGGAATTAAATAAAATTTGATCGTAAAACGTATTTTTTAATGGTTGGTAAATTGAGTAAGTGGTGTAATTCGTAAGTTTTGGTAAACTCAATGAATAGAATTCCCAATTATTATAATGTCCGCAAGTAACAATTACATTTTTATCTTGCTTAAATAATTCTTCTAGTAACTCAGGATTTTTAATTGAAGTTCGTTTTAAAACTTGTTTGCTAGAAATGCTAACAGCCTTTATACTTTCAAAAATAAAATCGATAAAATGTTTGTAAAAACCTTTCTCAATTGCCTTTAATTCTGTCAATGATTTCTCAGGAAATGCCTTTTCTAGGTTACCTCTTACCACTTTTCGACGATATCGAACAAAATTATAGGTAAGAAAATATACGATACTCGAAAAGAAATACAACAATCCTAAAGGCAGGTATGAGAGGGGTTTCAGGATGACGTAAAACAATATTCGGTCAGCAATTTTAATCATTCACAGCGAAAAATAGGTTGCAAAGTTAAAAGTATCGGGAAATTGTGTGCCATTAATTATCTCTTTTTATTTGAATTAATTATTTAAAGTTGAATTTTCAAGCCAATTTAATGTATCGAAATGTTTAATTTTGCGTTTCAATTGTAATGAGTAAGCAGAGCATATTAATCATATTATCATTATTCTTTAGCCTCAATTTATTTGCAGGAAAGATAGAAAAAGGATTCCAATCCTTGGATATCTATAATTATTTTGATGCCAAAAGAATTTTTGAAAAAGCATTAAAGCGTGATAATGTTGCGGCATCATACGGGTTGAGTATTATTTATTTGCGAACAGATAATCCCTTTTATAATTTAGATAGTGCACATAACTGTATTGTGCGTGCAACAGAAAATTACGCAAATGTCAAACCAAAGAAAAAGATAAAATATACCAAATGGGGAGCCGATAGTCTAGGTATGTTTGAACAAAGAGAACTGGTGTCAAATGCTTTGTTTTCAGTTGCTAAAATTAATCATACCGTTCCTGTTTATCAGCAATTCTTGGATAAAAACCCTTGGAGCAAACATGTAGATTCTGCTGTTTATTACAGAGATGAATTGGCCTACGAATTGGCGGAACAGACTAACACGGCTGAGGCATTTGGGGTGTTCATGTATGATTATCCTAACTCTGAAAGAAGTGCAGATGCCTTAGCAAGTTATGATCGTTTGAACTATCAAGAAAATACAGAATCCGATAACTATATTGACTATGTGCGTTTTTTGGTATCATATCCTGACAGTCCTTATCGATCAGATGCCGAAGATCAAATTTATCGTATTGCAACAAAGACTGGAAGTTTGGAATCCTATAAAGGTTTTATAAAAGATCATCCTGAAAATAGAAATGTTCCTTTAGCATGGAAAAAAATGTTTAGCACGCACCTTCAGCAGGATTATTCTACAAATAGTATTCAAGCTTTTTTAAATGAATTTCAGGATTATCCTTTTAAGGATGAGTTAATGGCACAACTCAATAGTGTTGAACGTGTATTATATCCAATAAAAGTGCGCAATAAATGGGGGTATATTGATGAGAATGAAGAAATTTATATTGTTCCAGAATATGAAGTGGCAGAAGAATTTTATGAAGGTTTAGCAATAGTACAACTTGAGGGAAAATATGGGTTTGTAGATAAAACGGGCGAACTGGTTATAGATGCTATTTTTGATGATGCTTATGAAATGAGTGAAGGACATGCAGTTGTAGAGGTGGATGAGAAATGGGGCTTAATTAACCGCACTGGTGAATTTGTAATTAATCCTTCTTATGATGATTTGGGTAATTTAAATGAAGGGCTTTGTTACTTTTCAGAAGGGGATGAGTATGGTTATTTTGATTTAAAAGGAATTGTTCGTTTAAAATTACAATACTCTGATGCGAATGATTTTAAAAATGGGAAAGCTATTGTTAGTAAAAAAGACAATTATGGGTTGATTGATGTATTTGGTACTACTTCAATTCCTTTTAAGTATACAAGATTAAAAACGTATAGTTCAGGGGTGTATTTGGCTAAGTTTGGTGAGAATTGGGGCTTATTAAGTGAAGAAGAGGATACTATTTTAGCGTTTGATTATAACTTCATTGGAAAAATGCATAACAATCGTGCAATCGTTGAAAAAGATGGTGTATTCAATTATATTGACACTAATGGAAAACTGATTTTGACAGAATGGGTAGAAACTTATCCGGAATACAGGCAATTGGCAGTTTTTCAAAATGCTTATGCTAAAATCGAGTATGAAAAAGGATGTAACTTAATTGACACGAACGGAAGGCAATTATTTGGACGTAATCAACAAAATCTTGGAGATTATGGAACTTATATTGCAATTCAAAAAGGAGACAAATGGGGTTATTTAAATAAACATGGTCGATTAGTAATAGGTTATAATTTTACAGCAGCAAGTTCGTTTAATGGTAAACTAGCAAAGGCTGGAGGTGCACCTTTAGTAGGAATCATTAATAAAAAAGGAGAATATGTGGTAGGGCCGTTTTTTGAGCGATTAGAGCCGTTTAATGATACGGTGCTTATTGCAAAAAGCCGAGGAAACTATGGCCTGCTTGCGACTAATGGAGACACTTTGCTGAATTTTTCATATATTTCTGTTGAACCCTTTACAAATGAAGTTGTACAGTTAGAAACAAGGGAGGAAATATATTATTACCACCTTAAAAAGAAGAAGTTTATTAGAAAGGAAGAGGAATAGTGGATCAGTTCTTAGAATATATCGAACGTTATAAGTTTGCCATTTTGGGGACAGTACTTTTTCATGTCATATTTTTTATGACAACCAATTTTGTAACGGTAGACACTCCTTATGGGCATGCAGCCGAATTTGAAGAGGTTGAATTAGATGCGGACGCTATTGAAATGGATGAGGAAATGTTAGAGATGTTGGAACGTTTAAACCAACAAAACGAATTGCAAAATGAGCAATTGTATAATTTAACTGCCGACCAAAATGATCAACGTGAGCGTTCTTACGAAAATTTCTCTACGCAAGACCTAGACGAACAAGTAGAGCGTGAGGCAAGAGAATTAGAACAACAGTTTTTTGATGAGTGGGCAGCTACGCATCCTGATTCAGATGGTCCGCCACCACGGAGTACAGAGCGTAATGATGAAAGCTCAACTACAAGAACAAATCAAAACAACTCTAACAATAGTAATGTTGATAATAGTGGAGACAATGCTTTTGCTGGACAAGTAATGGTGGAGTTTAATTTGAAAGGACGTAAGGCGCATTCACTGGATATACCTGGCTACACTTGTAATGGTTCAGGAACAGTGGTTATTGACATTAAAGTGGATAAAAGTGGAAATGTTAAAAGTGCAGAGCTTAATTCAGGACTTTCGCGTGGAGCAACAGAATGTATGGTTTTAAAAGCAAAACGTTACGCTAAAAAGGCACGATTTGATTATTCTAAATCCGCTTCTGGCCTTTCTAGCGGTACAATCACCTATAAATTTCAAGGACAATGAGTTTGAAAGATGTTGTGCGAAGCATAACGCCAAGTTTTTTATTAAACTGGAATCGAAAACGAAAAAAGAACAATCGTAATGCTGAGTTAGCGAGTAAGCACAGCGCTGGAAAAAGTATTACTACAGAAGATTTAATTAAAAACTTACAAGATATTGGTATTAAAGCAGGGGATTCTGTATTGGTGCATTCAAGCTTGAGTAGAATTGGGCATTTAATTGATGGACCTAAAACCTTTGTTGATGCGCTAATTGAAACTGTAGGAGAAGAGGGGACTGTACTTATGCCAACCTCACCAAACAATGTTTTTCAATTAAATTACATTAGAAATACACCTTTTTTTGATGTGCTAAATTCTCCTTCTAAAACAGGAGCAATCACAGAATATTTTAGAAAATTGCCCAATGCTAAACGTAGTTTGCATCCTACCGAACCTGTCTCTGCAGTTGGTAAATTGGCCGAGTATTATACAAAAGATCATTTTAATCAACCCACACCTTACAATAAAAACAGTCCATTTTATCGTATTTCAGAGCAAAAAGGAAAAATTTTATATGTTGGGGTGACGCTCTCAATGGCCGGAACAAATTTACACACCTTGGAAGATGCTGTAGATTTCAAATTTCCAGTTTATTATAAAGATGAATTTGAAATTGACGTTATTGATGAAAAAGGAGAGAAGCACAAGGTTAAAACCAAAGTGCATAATCCTGAATATTCTAAAAAACGGAAATGTGATGATTTGATCCCACTCTTTGAGGCCAATGGTGCCTTGTCTAAATGCAAAGTAGGAGAGGCTGCAACATTAGCTGTAGATGCTGATAAGTTTTTATCAGTTATGATTGCAGAATATAAAGAAAATGGAGTGACAATGTACACACCTAAAGGTAGTTAATCAAAATCTAGATGTCAGCTAAATTGAAAATTCCATCTAGCTTAGAATTGCTTGATTATGAATTATTTAATTCTTTTGGTGTAAAGTGTTACATTAAAAGAGATGATCAGATTCATCCGGAAATATCGGGTAATAAATGGCGAAAGTTAAGCTTGAATATTGAGAAATATAAACAAAGTAAATACGAAGCTCTTTTAACATTTGGTGGCGCATATTCAAATCACATACATGCAACGGCGGCATTAGGTCGTGACATGGAAATTCCGACAATTGGAATAATTAGAGGAGAAGAATTAACCCAAGATTCAAACGCCACGTTAAAAGCAGCAGCAGAGGCTGGAATGCAATTAGTGTTTGTTAGCAGAGAGGAATATAGTTGGAGATATGAGCGGGATTATAAAGAATTATTGCGCAGAAAATATGGCAATGTTTTGGTGGTTGAGGAGGGCGGAGCAAATTATTTGGGCGTTATAGGTTGTACTGCAATTGTTTCTGAAATTGATATTAATCCAGATTATTACATCCTTCCGTCTGGTACTGGTACAACTGCTGCAGGTGTTTTAATGGGAGTTGATGAGCAAAAGGTTATTTCTGTTCCTGTTTTCAAAAAAGGAGATTTTATACGGGATGAAATTGCAAACCTTCTCCTTATTTCAGGACTAGGAGAATTAGAGGTATCAGAAAAACTCAATGATTTACATTTGGCAACAAATTATGCCTTTGGTGGATATGGTAAATTTAACCAAACACTCATTGATTTCATTAATCAAGTCTATACAGAAACAGGGTTAAAACTGGATCAAATATATACAGGTAAAATGTTTTATGCTTTGTGCGACATGGTAAAATCAGGAGAAATTCCTTCTGGAAGTACTGTAGTTGCAATCCACACAGGGGGATTACAGGGAACAAGTTCTATTGCAGACCAATTAGTTTTCGAAGTCTAATCAGCCAAATCTTTTAAGTGAAAAATTGGTTGATATTTTTCTTCATCAAAAAAGGTGGAAAATAATAATTGGTAAGAATCTTTCTTCTTTCTAATTTTCATTTGATTTTCTCCAGTAATATCACGTAAAATACAGAAAATCAATTCAGAACAATATATTCTGTCTTGTTCAAATAAGTTAAAAGAATGATCAAAAGGAGCTTCGGTTGCTAAATATTCATAGGCTTTATCTCTAATTTTGGTTCCTAATGAATCTTCAAAAGTAGCTCTGCAAATAAACATCATTGAATCAGCCGCGTAAGCAACAAACTCAGTTAAGTCAACCGTTTGCATACCATCAATGTCTCCTTTGCTAACAGAACCTCCCATGGCGTGAATAACTCGCCATTTATCATCCTCTTTTACAATAATTCCACAATGTGAATAATCTTCTTTTGTGGCATTCATGATATGGAATGAAAGTGGACCAGTGCCTTTACGCATTATAATATCACCATCTTGTAATTTATCATATACACTGTCCGGCATTGTTGGCGGAACGTGAACATATTTTCTGCTCTCTTCAACTTCGCCACTACAGCTTGTGAAAACAGTAAAGAATAGAATAATTATTGATGTAATATAGATGATTTTCATGGCTGCAAATTTAACTGAATTAAGACGCACTCGCAAAAGATCAACAGAGTTTTCCTTTTTTATTTAATGGGTATGAGAATTTAGCGCATAAAAAAACCTGACGTTTTACGGTCAGGTTTTAATATTTTTAAGAGGGTTGATTACTCACCACCTAAGTCCATGTCACCCATGTCCATTTGTTTCTGGAAGTTAGATACTTTCCAAGCTCCGTCAACTTTTTTAAGGTTGTAATCGTATGTCATATCCATACCATCTCTTTTCTCAGTACAAGCACAGTCTGCAGTTTCTTCAGCAGTCTCACAAGTAACAGAAACAATTTCTGATTGGTACTCGTCACATCCAGCGTCAATAGTACTCTGTACAGATTCTTTTGCGCTTTCTACAGCCATTCCCATTGCTTTATCGCAATCTCCTGCTGCTAATGCATTAACGAAGTCTGTTGTTACATCTTCTGGTGATGCACCACCACCACAAGCAGTTAACAACAATCCTGCAACCGCTCCTACTAATAATGTTTTCAATTTCATAACTTACTTTTTCTTACTTATAAATGTATATTCAATTGCAAATATAGATTAGTTTTCTATAAAACAAAATTTTTTTATTTAAAAAGGTGTTTTATTTGAGCGTTAAGATTTAAATTTGCAGCAAAAATAGAAACAGCATAAATGATTCAAGTAAATAATCTATCTCTTCAGTTTGGTAAAAAGGTACTTTTCGAAGATGTCAACTTAAAATTTGTTGAAGGCAATTGCTACGGCGTTATTGGCGCTAACGGAGCAGGAAAATCAACTTTTTTAAAGGTCCTTACAGGGGATCAAGATCCTAATAAAGGAGGTATTAGTATTGAACCTGGCAAACGAATGGCGGTGTTAAAACAGAACCATTACGAGTTTGACGACTACTCTGTATTGAACACTGTAATGATGGGACACCAGGAGTTATGGAAAATCATGGATGAGAAAGAAAAAATCTATGCTAAGCCAGATTTCTCAGAAGCGGACGGAATGCGTGCATCTGAATTAGAAGCAGAGTTTGCAGAGATGGATGGTTGGAATGCTGAAACTGATGCTGCTACTATTTTAAGTAACCTTGGAATTTCGGAAGATCAACATTATACATTAATGGCAGACATTCCAGGTGAGTTTAAAGTAAGAATTTTATTAGCGCAAGCTCTTTTTGGAAATCCTGACATATTAGTATTGGATGAGCCTACCAATGATTTGGACATTAAAACTATTAGCTGGTTAGAGGATTTCTTGTTGGAATTTAAAAATACAGTAATTGTAGTATCTCACGATAGACACTTCTTGGATACTGTTTGTACACATATTTGTGATATTGACTTTGGTAAAATCAACTTATTTACTGGAAATTATACTTTCTGGTATAAGTCTTCACAATTAGTTGCTCGTCAACAAGGAGATAAGAACAAAAAACTAGAAGAAAAACGAAAAGAACTAAAAGAGTTTATTTCTCGATTTAGTGCAAATGCATCAAAATCAAAACAAGCTACAAGTAGACGTAAGCTATTAAGCAAGTTGGAATTAGAGGATATTAAACCTTCAAGTCGTAAATATCCAGGTATTATTTATGAGCAAGAGCGTGAAGCCGGGGATCAAATTTTACATATCGAACGTTTAACTGCTACTTTACAAGGTGAAACTTTATTTCAAAATTTAGATTTAAATGTTTCTAAAGGCGATAAAATTGCCTTTATATCTAAAAATAGTAATGCTATTTCTAGATTCTTTGATATCATATCAGGTGAGTTAGAACCAGATAGTGGATCATTCCATTACGGTACAACAATTAAAACAACTTATTTGCCAAGTGATAATACAGAGTTTTTTAAGAACGACGACCTAAACTTAATTGATTGGTTGCGCCAATATGCAACTACTGATGAGGAGAAAGATGAAGTTTATTTAAGAGGTTTCTTAGGTAGAATGCTTTTCTCAGGAGAAGAGGCTTTAAAAAGTTCAAGCGTATTGTCTGGGGGAGAAAAAGTGCGTTGCATGATTTCTCGAATGTTATTTGGGAGAGGAAATTTACTGATTTTAGATGAGCCTACAAATCACTTGGATTTGGAATCTATTACAGCATTTAATAATGCCTTAATTAATTTCCCAGGAACTATTTTGTTTGCTTCACATGATCATGAGTTTGTGCAAACAGTTGCTAATAGAATTGTTGAGCTAACACCAAACGGAAATACAGACAAATTAATGTCTTATGACGACTATTTGCAAGATGATAAAATTCAAACACAAGTAGAGGAGTTGTATGCCTAATGCGTGCTAGAGTAAAAGCAGCATTTAAAAAGTATATGCCATATTTCGCAGATTTTTGGCAGTATTTGGTGATTATACTCATTTTTATTTTTGCGGCAGTATTTATTTTGTAATAGCATCAAAAAATGAAAAATTGTTTTGTTGCTTTTCAATCAAATGTTGAAGGAATTGAGATTCCAAATCAATTGAATAATCCATTTGGAAAAGAAGTTCCTGTAATTTCACAAATTGCAACTAGAGAATTACAAGCATATATTGCGCTTAATGAGAAAAATTGGGCGCACAATTTTGGTTTTGACGATTCTGTGGTGCAAGGTGTAAAAGGAAAAATGTTTGGTGTACTGGTTGTTCGAAATACCTCAGGTAAACTAGGGTATCTTGCTACCTTTTCAGGAAAATTGCTGAATGATGATGAGTTAGGAAACTTTGTGCCTAGCGTTTTTAATCCAGCAGTTGATGATTTTTTTATAAATAAAGGAATGAGCGCCTTAACGCAAATTAGCAGCGAAATTAAAAAGCTTGAAAACCAGTTTGGCACAACGCAAAAAGAGGATATTTCCGCACTAAAATTGAAACGCAAAAACAAATCTAATCAGCTGCAAACCCAGTTGTTTTCTAACTATTATTTCACCAATTTAAAAGGTAAAACTGAAAACCTCATTTCAATATTTGCAAACACACCAAATAAAAGACCTGCAGCCGGAACAGGGGAGTGTGCCGCTCCCAAATTATTAGAATACGCCATTCAAAACAAATTTACGCCAATTGCCCTTACTGAATTTTGGTGGGGTCGTTCACCTAAAACCGTCACGCGTCAACATAAATCTCATTATCCTGCTTGCCAAAATAAATGCCGCCATTTGCTTGAATATATGTTAAATGATTTTGATTTATTTGAGAACGCATTGAACTAATGGTTTTCCTAAAATTTTTATGATATAAAAAAAGCGCCCCCATTTAGGGACGCTTAAACCAAAATCAATCTACTGCAGTTTTATGTGCAGTGATTTGTAGGAATGCAAATCTCCTACATGCTATTCCGTTTCCACGGTAGCTTCTTCTGTATCACATACTCCTTGCCACATAAAGCAGTTTTCTTGCATATTATCACCTTGCATATATTGTGCGTGATGTTTATGGTGGTGCATGTGATGCATTTTCGCAGTTACGCCAAGTGCGCCAAACGTTAGCACGGCTGTAATTACTACTACTATTTTGTTTACCCTCTTTTTCATAATTAATGCTGTTTATTGTTATAGTGATGGTGGTGGCAATGTCCTTGTCCAAAATTCGATTTGAATTGCTCATATTCATCCTCATTCATGTTTCTTACATTGTCTACATAGGCCAATTTTTGCTGACGCCATTGTGCTCTTTTCCATTTTCCACCGCCAGCAAGTTTAAATATGGCTGCTACTAATAATAATACAAGTACTAATCTAAATGCTACAAAAACCAATACACCAATGAGAAGTCCCATTAAAATTGATCTAAAAATTGAATTTTTCATTTTATCTATTTTTTTATTTATGTCCGTTATCAAAAGGATAGCGGAATTGTTTGTCTATTATTGATGACGAATAACAATTACCAATATTTTAAACTTGAATGATTATTTTTAAGGACATGATTTTTAAACCGTCCGTTTTACTTAAAATTTCTGTTGTATTTACATTCGCAATCGGTATACTTATATTGGTGACTGGTATACTTGTTTTTGACGACCATTCTGACGATATGAAAGTCTCCGTTATTCCATTATTATTTGTGTTGCCTGGCTTGTTTATTTTATTGGGAATGTTTGGGTTAAGGTCCATCAAATCAATTGAACGTAAAGCGGATGAATGGGTGTTTATTTATAAATATCGGAAGCGTGTGATAAACTTGAATAAAGAAAACGTTTGGAAAATCAACATTCACAAGAAAATAAGCATTGGTAAATCTTTGTTTGGGGAACAAGTATTTATAAAAACTAGACAAGGAGAACGGGTTATGTTCTCGTCAATGGATATTAAAGGTTATCCAGAATTGATGAAATTATTAATCGCCGATTTTGAAGGAAACGTTATTATTATAAAATGAAGCTGCTAATTTTAAGTATATTATTTGTTTTAATTCCGTCTGATGATTGGCTGGCTGACATTAAAAATAACATTGCTAAGGTTGATGCTGAGGCGAAAATGATTAAAGAAAAGACAATTGTAAATGGGCATTTTTCAGGAACAATGACCAAATCTAAACTGAAAAATAATCGGCTAATTACTTTTATAGTAAACGATACAACTTCTTTCAATAATGAGTTAAGTTCAAAAGTATATTCATATAGGCAAAGAATATATGCAGATTTCACACAAATGATGGTGCCTCATATTTATAAAGGCAGACATACAATTGATTTACCTATAGCTGCAATTATTGAAAAAAACTCGTACTACAAAAATGAAAATAAAGGCATTACTTTTTATCGAGAAATTGACGTTTACAAAGGAGATAATATTGATTCATTAAAACAAGAGTTAAAAAAATTAGATTTTGAGCAAAAACAGCTTAATGGTGATGATTATGATAACGTTAAACTATTTGTTAAAACTATAACTAAGTTCTAATAATTAGCATCTTGTATCAAATAATAAAAGCGAGTATTTTTCGAGGGTAATTAAGAATGTTAAGTTGTTGTTTTTTTTGACATTCGGGAAATGATGTTAGGGAATTTTCAAAAAGGAGCGATTATAGCAATATTGTTGGTCAATATATTTTCGTGTGTGTCTAATCAGTCTAAAGATAATCCGATAAGTACTGCAAATGATGTTTTGCTTAGCGGTTTTAAAGATTCATTGATTTTAATAAATCCAATTTTTAAATGGCACCGAGATATTGATACTGTTTTGCTTGGTGATATGAACGGTGATGAAGTTATGGATACAGCCATTATTACATCACCTTATCATGCTTATGATAATCCTAACAATCCTGCATCTAATTACGGTTGTGCAGATTTATTATGTGAAACAATTGTTCAGTTTAGTTTTGATACGGCAAATATTGAATTTTCAAACACCTTGGGTTTTGCATCTTTTTTTGCAATGGACGATTTAGATGATAACGGAATTAAGGAGGTGGGCTTTGTTACACAGTGGTTTCAAGGTTGCTGGCAAACACTTTATGTTTATGGAATAAATAATGGTGTATGGCAACCTCTGGTTGATGGAAGAGTATATGCTTGCGAAGAACAGGATTTCTCGAAACGAATTAATAAAATTGGGAATAAAAAGGTTGAATTTACACATGCAGTTTGGAACGAAGCGGCTGGTATGGAAACTGATACAACTATAATTTACAGCTTGAATTAATGGATATTGGTTATTTTAGAAGAGCGTTATGAAACTAAAAAATAAATTAAGTGGCATTTTATCAATTTTAATTATTGCAATACTCACCTGTTCATTTATGATAGGATATAAAACAGTTAAAAAAACTGTTGCAATGATTTTTGTAAGTCATATTGATGCTGATTTTTCTTTTACCGATAATTGGGATTATGATTGGGGAATTTATAAAAACCAATATGGACAATTAAGCTGTGACGGTTTTTGTCCTGATAGGGCGTATGAAATGAAAGTTGATGGTAAAATACCAGAGGATTCACTTGAGGCTTTTTACCAAATAGTTGATACTTCGCATTTGCATTATACTATGCAATCAGAGGCAGAAATGTACGAGTGGACTGGATGCAACTATGTTTATATCAAACGAGATTCAAATAATCATATTATTGGTGAAACAGGTATCACACCAGGAACCCATTCAACACTGAATTTTGAAATAATTAATGATAAGTGCAAAGTTTGGGCGCATTATAACAGTATTTCAACCTTGAAACCTAGGGATTTTCCTTTTAAATCTGGATTCATAAAAATAGAACAAGATGCTTTTCAAGCAGATACCATTAAAGCCCAATTTGATTTGCAGTTCTCGAATACTTTAGAATCAAATAAAAAACTTAGTTGGAAAGGCCTTATTTATGCCCCAATTAAATAAAAGCCGCTATTGAAAATTGCAATTGTGTCGTATTTCATCCTTATTTCAACGAATAATAAGTGAGACACTTAATGTTCTTTCCTATTAATTGTTGATCTCTTTAAGTTGAATATATTCGTTGTGTAAAAATACATAATGAGATTTAGCTTAATATTCACTTTACTGATCAGTACATGTTCTATTGCTCAAAGTCCATATAGTTGGATTAATATGCAGTATAATGCAAACAATAACCATGATTTTCAGGAGTTTTATGAATTGTATGAAATGGAGGGAGAGGTAGAAAGTATAACCTCTTACCAATTTAATGGAAATCTTAAGGAGTTAGATCTTGTAACTCATTTCGATTCTTTGGGTAGAATAGTTTATTGGGTGAGTTATTATAATCATTCCACGGTATTAGATTCCACTTTTTTTATTGGGAAATATAATACAACCGGAGATAGTTTAAGAACAAGGAGTTCTTGGGGAGGTGAAATTGACACAAGTAAATTCTTACCGGTAGCTTCATTTGATCTTCATCAGCCAAAAGGAGACAAGGTTCTAAAGGATTCAGTAGGGAATGTAATTGAGTTTTGGTACGACTATGTGCCAACTTATACAACTTATGATAGTTTTGGACGAAAAGTATGTGACTCAGTTCCCGGCACAGGTCATGGAGTTTGGCATGTGCAATCTTACAGTTATTTTGAGGAGTATGTCATTTATAAGTATGAAAGTGATGATGAATTATTTGAACAAAAATATGTGATTGACGCTCATGGGAATTGGGTTAAAATGTATGTGAGAGAAAAAGCTTTAGCCTGGGATTTAAAATTGTTAAGGGAAATTATTTATTATGAATAAAGCAACTGCAATAATAGGTGTAAGCTTAGTTCTCATTTTGGCAATTATTTCTGGTTGTCAGGGAAGTTCAGAAGCTGACTTGTCAATGTTTGATGAGGATTATATTACTTATGAAGTGGATCCTAAAAAGCAAATGCTTAAAATGTATTGGAAAAACAGTGCAAACGAGAACTTTGCAAATGCAAAAAATCTAAAAAAGCATCTTGAAAACAATGGGGAGAAGTTAATATTTGCAGTCAATGGTGGAATGTATAATAAAGAGCAAGAGCCACAAGGGTTGTATATTGAAAATGGAGTTGTATTGTCAAATTTAGATACGAATTCTACTGGATATGGAAACTTTTATTTACAGCCCAATGGTGTCTTTTTTCTAACGGATGATAAAAAAGCATTTATTTCTACAACCAATAATTTCGCGCACTCCAAAAATATTTCGTTTGCAACTCAATCTGGACCTATGCTTTTGGTAGACGGAGCTTATAATCCTTTGTTCGGTCAAAATTCAACTAACTTAAATATTAGAAATGGAGTTGGAATTTTACCCAACGGTCATCCTTTTTTTGTACAGTCAGTGAATGAAGTCAACCTCTATGAGTTTGCAAAAGTATTCAAGGATAGTGGATGTGAAAATGTGCTTTATTTAGATGGGTACGTTTCTAAAACGTATTTGCCTGAAAAAAAATGGGAACAATTGGATGGCGATTTTGCTGTTATTATCGCTGTTTCTAATGAATCTTTTTAACGCCCAATGAAAAGAATAACGTTATTTCTTATAAGTATATTAAGTATGCAAATTTCTCTTGCATGTATTAATGAGTATCGAACAAAATTAGACGGTTCAATGCAAAGTATGGATAGAGGAGGAGGTATTGTTTATTTCAGGGCTTTCAATCATTCTGAGCTGGTTTCGGATTCTTCCTTTTTGTGGAATGGTTATTTGAAAAAAGAGAAAGATTCAATTCAGTTACTTTCAGATTATGCCGCAACATTGGTTTATCTAACGCATTATGATAAAGCTAAAAGCATTTATTTTTATATCGAGGAAGTGTCGCCCAATTTATATACAACCGCCTCTAATTTAGGTACCACTTACGAGTTATTAGGAATGCCTGACTCGGCTTTGTATTGGATTAAAAAGTCTATGCAATTAAACCCGCAATCGCATCATGGGTCAGAGTGGGTGCATGTTAAAATTTTAGAAGCCCAAATAAATGGGACTACTGAAAATGAGGCTTCTATATTACGATTGGATTTTGGAAGAAATATAATTCCTGAAAATATTCACCAATACAATTTGCAAGATTTGAGTTGGGATATTGAACATCAACTTAGTGAAAGGCTCAAATTTGTAAACGCACCGAATAAAACAGTTGGAAACATTTACTTTGATTACGGAAACATACTTGCCTTACGCACAAATTTAGAAAGCGCTTTAGAAAGCTACGCCGAAGCGGAACGGTTTGGTTTTAATTCTAAATTAATGGCCCAGCGTAGAGTCAAATTCATTGAGATGACAAGTTTTACGGGTACTAAAAGTTTCATTTGGGGAAAAATTAAACAGCATCCGTTAATTGCTTTTTGCTTGTTTATACTGGGTGGAATCTTGTTTTTTTGGATAGCAGTTAAGTGGTATAAAAATGGGCGAAATAGAAATCAATCTACCAGTGCTTAGTTTTGCATTTTGTCATCCTTTTGGTATATTGTAGTGTCCCAACACTAATTCTATGAGGTTAATTGCTTTTTATATTTGTTTTTGCATTTGTTCCATTTGGGGTCATTCACAAGAAACATTGGATCCAAGCCTATTGGTATTAATGGATTTTCAATCCAAACATGCGCATGTCGATTCTAGCGCCGTGCAAACTACTCAACTGGATGCAAATGAAATTTATTTAGTTGATTCACTCATAATTTCAATTGTGGATTATTATAATGTGCAAGTAACACGCGGCTCATTAACCTTGGATGAAAAAGACAAGTTAGATAGCTTAAGTAATCTTCAGCGCGATTTTAATTTAGTGCACAAAAGAAAAGCAAAGTATAAAAAGCGTAAAATGGAACGGTTTTCTGTCGATCGTCAAAGTCAAATTATGCATTTTGCTAATAATCGAGATAGTTTATACCAAATCATGATGAAGTATTATACCAAATCAATGCGAGACCGTCGTCAAACAGTGGTGCAATTTGCAGGTTTGGGTTATAATACCATTGAAATATTAAAATATACGCGGCAATACATGCCTTATATAAATACTAGCGGAGAGCGATTGGTTTATGCAAATTGTTTGCGTTCAAGTGAGACCGAAGTTAGCATAAATCAAGAACGAAAAGCAGAGTTGAAACAAGAGTTTATGTGGTGTGGAGATTGTTATGAAAAACACATTTCAATCCTCATTAATTTGGACAAGAAAGAAGTAATGTACCTTCATACAAATTAAAATTTGCGTTTTTCGCAAATGGATCTTTTCTTTTGCGAAAATCAATAGGTTATTGCATTCAATTACTTTGTACATTTGAACTAGAAACAAAACAACTATGAAAAATTTATTAATATTCATTGCATTCTTTGGTTTTATAGCCCTGAACAATACCAATTTTGCGCAATCAGATACTACCAAGTATAGAGTTATTAAAAATGATGGAACTCAATTTATTGGAATTCTTTTAAAAAATGATGCGAAAGAAGTCATTTTAAAAACAGCTTCATTGGGCGAAGTTGCTATTCCTAAACATGTAATTAAAAGCATTGAAAAGATTGACGCTTCAGAAATTCAACAAGATGGAGCTATATGGTCTCGAAACCTTTTACCATCACGCTATTCTATAACGACTAATGGATTTCCTGTCCGAAAAAAGGAAGGGTATTTGAAAATTATGCCAGTTGGACTTGACTTTCAGTTCGCATTAACTGATAATTGGTCGCTTGGAGGAATGACGACTTGGTATGGTGTACCAGCTATAATTACAACAAAATATAGCCATGAAATTAGTCCTGATTTACACATCTCTGCTGGTCTTTTATATGGTAACTTATTGTATGCTTCAAATATTTTTGGTACCGGAGGTTCATTTACAACAGGTGGAGGAATTGCATTTGGAAATATTACATTTGGATCTGAAGAACGAAATATTAACGTCAGTGGCGGATACGGTTTTGTACATAGTTTACAAAATGAATTTGATCCAATGACCGGGCAATTTATAGGCGAAGAAATTACTGGAAATGGTACTGGAATGTTCTCAATTGCTGGTATGGCAAGAATTAGTGAGCAAGCAACGTTAATCTTTGATTCAATGGGATTGATTTTTGATGGAGAAATCTTTTATGGTATCAACCCAGCAGTAAGATACATGCCTAAACAACAAAATATTTGGCAATTTGGATTTGGAATGTTTGGTTATTCAGAAGAAATTATACCATTGCCAATTCCTATGATCAGTTTCACAAAAGTTTTTATCAAATAGATTGTACAGCTGAAATAGAACAAAGAATTCGCGACCAATTTAGAGAAATAGATTGCGCCAGCGTATTAAGCGAGTTAAATTCGATCCGCTTAAGTCATGTCATGGCTGAATCTGAAGAGAATTTGAGTAATACACGACTTGCAATTTTGCAATTGGCTAAAGGTAATCTTGAAAAAGTGGTTGATTTAACTGCACAGGCAAAGGTTGATTTTAGAGACATTATTTATTGGTTGTCACAAGATTCGAATCGATAAAAGTTACAATTTGTAAATCGTATACATGAAGGCATAGAAACTCATTTATACAATATGATCATTCAATCTAAGTTTTATCGTTATATAACGCTGTTTATAATTGCTATACTTTGTGGCGCTATTTGGCGAATAGAGGTAGAGTATCATGGATGGAATGGGTTAAATTGGATTGGCTATTATCATTGGGCTGTGCCAATTTCATTGATTATCTTTCTTTTTTGGGCCAACCTTTTATTTGACTTTTCATTAAAAAAACGCCTTGCAATTAACGCAGCCGCACTTTTAATTAGCGCCTTTTTATTGTATTGGCTTTCGAAGTTTTTAGTGTTTTTATTTAATGCTGGGCCTTCTGCAATGCTCATGCATTTTCAAATGGGAGAATGGACAAGGCTGTTTTATAGTTATGCCATTTATATCTTAATTCCTCTGTTTCCTATAAGTGCAGCTATAATACTTCGCCTTGCAAATGTTAAATGCTCTTGGTATTATGTTGCTATTTCTGTCATTGCTATGTTTCTTTCAATACCATTGGCATGCTATATTCTTGATTGGACCAATCACATAGGAGGTGCCAATTATATTCATGCAATAAAAAGTGGAGTTCTAATTCCATTTTCGTTGTTTTCAATGGGATTTGTACTTATTCAAACAAACAAAGATTGAACATGTAACTAAAAACTAAAATTGGATTATTGTAATGAATCCATTTATTATATTTAAAGTCTAACACAAAACTTATGAAAAATTCAATATTACTTTTTGTCATTCTTATTTTTTCGCCTTTAAGTTATGCTCAAAATTCTTGTTCAGATGCTTGCGCAAAACTTTTACAGAGTGATTTTTACTTTGTTTCAACTTATCCTAAGGACAAGTGTGTGACCATTAAAGGTGAAAAGGGAGATAAAATAGTCAAAGCCTTATATGCGGTAGCAGATAAAAAGCGCCGTAACAATAATTACCACGCTAATATTAGAAACTTTAATATTGCTGGATTGGCAGATAAGATGCGTGTAACTATAATTGAAGGAATTTATTCTTATAACGTTGAAGAAGCAAGATCTACGTTCAATATTTTTCAAAATGAAGAGAATAAGGAAGAACGTTTGAGTAACTTAAAAGAAAATCAACAACATGGTTATTCCATTCATTTCAGACATGCTTCTTTTTTAAGGTCTTCAAATGATGAGGCAACGCAAAAAATTGAGTCTTATTTATTAGGGCTTTTATAATTGCCATTAACATTTATTCTTTTGTTTATTTTTGTATTGTGGTTCACCTTTTAGTGATCTATACCAATAAAATTGCATGAAAAAAGAATTTTGGGACGACCGTTGGGAGTCAAAAACGACAGGTTGGGATATGGGGCAGGTTTCACCTCCTTTAAAAGCCTATATTGATCAGTTATCAGATAAAAATATTCGAATTTTAATTCCTGGATGTGGCAATGCTTATGAGGCGCAGTATTTAATGGAGCAAGGGTTTAAAAATGTTTTTATTGTTGAAATTTCTAATGGTGCAATAGACTCTTTTAAGTCACGCTATCCGGATTTTCCGAACGATCATATTTATCACCAAGATTTTTTCGAATTAAAGGGAGAATTAAAAGAAAATATTGTTCCGTTTATAGCATCTGAGAATGAAGAGCGATTGCCTCTTTTTGATCTTATTTTAGAACAAACCTTTTTTTGCGCAATTGACCCTAAGAATAGAAAGAAGTATGCTATTCAAATGAATCATTTATTAAAAACAGGAGGAATCTTGGCAGGTTTAATGTTTGATTTTCCATTGGTTGATGGCCCTCCATTTGGCGGGTCAGTAGAAGAGTATCAAGAAAACTTTAAAGGCTTTTTTGATATTCAAATAATGGAACGTGCACACAATTCAATTGAACCGCGTCAAGGTCGTGAATTGTTTGTGAAGTTGAAGGCACTTAAAATTGAAGTTAATCTAGATTAAGCACTGCTAATATTTGCTTGCAGAAATTACTTACAAACTCACAATTAAATCTACAAGTCGATTAGAGTAACCAGCTTCATTGTCATACCAAGAAACAACTTTAATCATTCTTCCGACTACACTCGTTAGTTTAGAATCGAATGTAGCAGAGTAGGGACTACCTAAAATATCTACCGATACGATAGGATCATCCGTATAATCAAGAATTCCGTTTAATTCATTTTCGGATGCTTGTTTAAAAGCTGCATTTATTTCCTCGATAGAAATTTCGTGATCCATAATAAACGTCATGTCTGTTAAAGATCCGTCTGGAACAGGAACGCGAATTCCACAACCTCCCATATGTCCTTCTAACTCAGGGAAAATTTTTGTAATTGCTTTAGCGGCTCCCGTTGTCGTTGGTACAATGGATTCAGCTGCGGCACGTGCACGTCTTAAATCTTTGTGCGGCGCATCATGCAAACGTTGGTCAGATGTGTAAGAATGTACTGTAGTGATATAACAACTTTCAATTACTCCTAATTTTTTCATTACATGAACCAATGGAGCAGCAGAGTTTGTAGTGCACGAGGCGTTAGAAATGATTTTTTCATCACCATTTAAAATGTTTCTATTTACTCCAAGCACTACAGATTTTATGCCTTCAGATCTTGGAGGGGCGCTCAAAATAACTCTTTTAGCACCAGCTTCAATATGTAAATTAGCTAATTCTTTCGTTCTAAAAATACCTGTTGATTCCAACACCACATCAACACCCATTTCTTCCCAAGGTAATTGTTTAGGATCTTGCTCACGTAACATTTTAATGGCATGACCATTAATAATCATCTGGTCATTCTCAGCTTTCACTGTCCCGTCGAACCTTCGGTGAACCGAATCGTATTTAAAAAGATGCGCAAGGGTGTTTGTGTCTGATAAATCGTTGATTGCAACAATTTCTATGTCGTTGTTTTTGATTGCCATTCTGGTAAAATAGCGTCCTATGCGCCCAAATCCGTTAATTGCTACTCTTATTGCCATAGTTTGAAGTTTTACAGGTTGAAGTTAGTAAAAAAGGGAATAAGAAATGTCTTTTTAATGTCAAAGAACAATGCATTAATTATTAGTTGCGAATATGTTCATATTATTCGTGTAGTTTGAAGTTTGTTAGAAATAGATGAATAAAAAAAGGAGCAATTGAATTTTCAATTGCTCCTAGAGTTTATGTGGTATTGGTCAATTATCCTTCAAGTGGCGGAATTACTAATACTTGTCCTGCATAAATTAGATTGGCATCCTTAAGCATAGGTTTATTTGCTTCAAAAATCAGAGGGTATTTATTGGCATTTCCATAAACTTCTCTAGAAATTTTTGATAAATAATCTCCTTTTTTTACTGTGTAGAATTGCTCGCTGCTAGCAATGTCAACCGCTGCAGCTGGTTCATTAGAAGTTGCAGATTCTGGACTTGTAGCGTTAGCGCCCCAAGTTGAACCTACAGTTGCTCCAGCAAGTGTAATTCTATCTTCAATCTCTGAAATTCCGTGAATGTTTCCAGCAGTTGCTAATATTTTGTTTTTTTCGTGGATAGAATTTACTTCACCTTCAACAATTAATTTTTCTCCTTCAAATGATGCAGTCATATTATCAGGAATTAGATCGTATTTTTTTAGGTGTGCTAGAATTAAATCTGTTTTTTCTGAAGCAGCCTTGTTTTCATTGAAAACATTTTCTCCAGCATTTTTTGTAAATGAAAATGAACCCATATATATCGTATTTGTTTAATAATTAATTTCTTAATGCAAATATAGGTAGGAGGTAAGGGTGTTTTTTGTAATCTAGATTAGTTGGCAATAATTCTCGATAGTTGCACTGTTTCTAAAAATATGCTGCACAAAAAAAGAGGAACCGCATGGGTTCCTCTTCCTCTATCAATTGTTAATTAACTACTCATTCAAATAGATGCCGCCATTGCAGGCAAAGCAACTATTCTAAAAATCGATTATTTACCGATTAAACCATTCAAAGTATCAATTTTTCCTTTTTGATCTTCAATTTGAGTTTTAACTGCATCAACACGAGCTTGTGCCTGTGCAATTTTTTCAAATTTAATATCTGCTTCTTCTTGGTTAATGTCTCCATTATCAAGAGCTGCTTGAACACGTTCTTTAGCAGCAGCAATTTTATCTTGCGTTCCTGTAACTTTAGTTTCCATTTCAGCAACGTCAGTTGCAGCTTTTTCGCTAGTTGCTTCAGCGTTTGCAGTAGCGTTATCAGCACGATCTTGTGTCATTTCACCAACTTCTTCAGTTGCCTCTTCTGTAGCTGTAGTTGCCTCAGTCGCCGCTTCAGTTGCAGCATCAGTAGCTCCATCAACTGCGTCTTCTGCATTTCCTGTAAGGTTGTCAACTGCATCAGTAGCAGTAGTAACAACATCTCCAGCAACTTCTTCTGCTTTGTCTGTTACTTTAAGAACTCCTTCATTAGTTTCAGCAGCTAAAGATTGTGCATCTTTTTCTACCTTATCAGAAGCTTTGTTGATTTCAGTAGTACCTACTGTTTGTGCTTCTTCTACTTTTTGGAATCCTGATTGAGCTGATGCCGTAGCTGTGATTCCTACAGCTGCTATTAATACAAATATTCTTTTCATGATTAAATTCCGTTTAATAGTGAATCAACATCACTGTTTAATTCGTTGATATTATTTTCTAAATTTTGAAGACCTTCTTCAACTGCATTCGTTGCGTTTTCCATTTCTACAACTGCTTCAGTATCAATAGTGTTTTCAACTTCTTCAACAGCATCAGCTTCTCCGCCGCAAGATGCTACTGCTAGAGCTATAAATGCTCCAAAAATTACTCTTTTCATAGTGCTAATTTATTTTTGAGCAAATGTAATGAGAATATCGAGGAATTCAATCAACCAATCGACTTGTAGGTATTAAAACTCGATAATTGGTAATTAAAGCAAGTTTTTCTTACAATTAGAATAGCAAGTAGTTTTGCCGTTTCTTGAAAATGCCAGAAGTGTGATTCCATATTCCTTTGCAAAATCAATGGCTAAAGAAGAGGGGGCAGATACCGCCATAATGGTTGGTATTTTCGCACGAAATGCTTTGGAAACTATTTCATAAGAGAGTCGTCCACTAAAGGTGATGATTTTAGCCTTTGCTAAATCATTAGAACGAATTAAACTTCCCACTAGCTTATCTACAGCGTTGTGTCTACCAATGTCTTCTTTAAGTCCTAAAATTTCACCATCAATTGTGAATGCAGCAACTCCATGACAACCGCCTGTTTCCTTAAAATTGAATTGGTTTTCAATCATGTGTTGTTGCATTTTAAACAAATCAGCAATTTTCCATTGATGATTATTGTTATCCGCAGCAAGTTTTCCTTCTTGTATTTGCAAATCATCTAAAGATTGTTTTCCGCAAATTCCGCAAGAAGATACTGAGAGTAAACTTCTAGTACTTAAATAGCCGTCACCAATTTGATCTTTAGGTATAATAGCATCCAATCTTTCTATTAAACCGTTTTCGTTTAAATGTGGTTCAAAACTAACAGGTGTGTTTTTAGTTATGACATCTTCAGCAAATAAAAGCCCAGTAGCTAAATCTATTTCATCTCCAGGGGTTTGCATTACTACTGTAAATGCTTTACCGTTTATGTCTATTTGTAAGGCATGTTCAATGGTTAAAGGGTCGACTACTTTCGTAATCGACCCTTCTTTAAACAGTATTCCTTCGTAATTAGATATGCCTTTCATTGGATTAAGATAATCCAGAAATTTTTCCGTTTTTATCAATTGACATTCCTTCAGATGCTGGAGTAGCTGGTAAACCTGGCATTCTCATCATTACTCCTAAAATAGGAATAATAAAGCCTGCACCTGCCGCAAATTCAAACTCGCGAACATTTACCATAAATCCAGTAGGTCTTCCTAATAATTTGTCATTATCTGAAAATGATTTTTGTGTCTTGGCCATACAAATTGGTAAACCTGCAAGTCCTAAGTCCTCTATTTTTTTCAGTCCAGTTAACGCCTTTTTAGAATATTCAACACCATCTGCACCGTAAATTTCACGGGCAATTGTCTCAATTTTTTCTTTTACTGGAGCATTCCAATCATACAATTGTTTGAACTGGTTACTACCACTTTCAATAACATCAACCACAGCATGCGCTAAGTCTGTCATTCCATCTCCTCCGTCTGCCCAACCATTTCCTACAACAGCTTTAACACCTTTTGCAGCACATCTTTCTTGAATTAATGCAACTTCCTCTGCAGAATCGGTTGGGAAAGCATTAATTGCAACAACCGGATTTAATCCAAACTTTTGCATGTTTTCAATGTGCTTATCTAAGTTCGCTAATCCGTTACTTACACGTTCAACACTTGGTGTATTATATTCTTCTTTTGGTGCACCGCCGTGGTGACGTAACGCACGAATAGTAGCAACAAGTACAGTTGCTTTAGGTTTTAATCCTCCAGACACACACTTAATATCTAGGAATTTTTCAGCACCCAAATCAGCACCAAAGCCAGCTTCTGTTACTACGTATTCTGATAAGGATAATCCCATTTTAGTTGCTAAAATAGTATTGGTTCCTTGTGCAATATTAGCAAATGGTCCGCCATGTATAATTGCTGGGTTTCCTTCTAATGTTTGAACTAAGTTTGGCTTAATAGCATCTTTCAACAAAATGGCCATTGCATTCTCGGCGTTTAAGTCGCGTGCATAAATTGGTTTTTTATCAATTAATGTTAATCCAATATAAATGTTTCCAAGGCGTGTTTTTAAATCTTCAAAATCTTCTGCCATACACAAGATAGCCATTACCTCAGATGCTGGAGTAATATTGAAACCGTCTTCTCGTGGAATTCCGTTTCCAGTTCCGCCTAATCCAATAACAATATCGCGCAATGCTCTATCATTCATATCCATCACTCTTTTCCAACCAATGGTTCTAGGATCAATACCCAAACTTCTTGTTCTACTTTGAATGTTGTTATCAATTAACGCAGACAATAAGTTGTTCGCTTTTTCTATTGCAGAAAAATCTCCTGTAAAGTGAAGGTTAATATCCTCCATAGGCACCACTTGCGAATATCCACCTCCTGCAGCACCACCTTTAATTCCAAATACAGGGCCTAAAGAAGGCTCACGTAAAACAACAGTCGTTTTTTTACCAATTTTATTTAATCCCTCTGTTAATCCAATAGAGGTAGTTGTTTTACCTTCACCAGCAGGAGTAGGGGTTAATGCTGTTACCAATATTAAGTTACTTGCCGCAACTTTGTTAGGGTCAATGAGAGAAAGAGGTAACTTTGCCTTGTATTTACCATATAATTCAAGGTCATCCTCTTGAATGTCTAATTTACTTGCAATATCTCTAATGTGCTGCATTTGGGCAGCTTGAGCGATCTCAATATCGGATCCAACGTTTTTTGTCATAGTGTTAATTTTGAAGATACAATATAATAAATTTTTCAGGTTCAAGGATAATTTCACTCAATCGGTTAAGTATCTTTTTTCATTTTGTTAGGATTCTCATCTTTGAGAAAATATGTGTGTAGTTATTACCACTTTAGGGGATCACTTTCCTATATTTGTAATATATGTATATGAAGAGCTTCTTTGGTGTTTTATTTCTAGTTGTGCTAACTTTTGCAAGTTGCAAAAAGGATGAGCCCTTAACACCAACAAATGGTATTTACAGAGGTGTATTTAACCGAATTTTTGAAGGCCCTGATACTATGGGGACAGGGATTGTTCATTTAGCTATGAAAGAATCTGATTCAACTTTTATTTTAACTGGGGACACTACTTCTAATGCGCCATTTACAAGCAAAGGAACATATAAATTAACTCCAGGTAAAATTGAGTTTATTAATACAACTGATATTGAGGAGTATGCGATAGATCCTTATTATGATCCGCATTATGTATTGGACACTATTTATGATTATGAGTTTTTAGATACCACTTTTACAATAGAGCTTAATCTAGGAACTGTATTATACCAATATAAATTAACTAGAATTTAGTTTAGTCTTTACCGAAACTATGGATATCGTTGTGGGTATCCTCAATCTGATCTTTTAACACCCGAATTCGTTCTGCCACCATGGCAAATTCTTGATGCCCATTTTTAATGAGCCAATTGATAGATTTTTCATCTCTATCACCAGCTAATGCCACATGTTTTAATACTTGAAAGTTGACTTTGTTTAACCAATGGATGGCATCAGCATTTCCTTCGGCTCCGTTTACCATAGCCATTAAATGCGCATAACCGTTTTTCATTAGCCAATCTCTGGCATCATCTTTTAGGAGTAAAGCATGCACACACATTCCAAGTTCCTTGTATTCCTCACTACTTAAAAACCAATCCCTCAAGTCGGTATTGCCACCTATAGCTTCGGCCCAACCTACTAAAATTTTTGAAGGATAATTAAGTGGTTTTAATTTTACAACCTCTGTTACTTCAACATTCTCCTCTTTTTTCTTCTTCTTTTTAAAAAACATGGCTTCGCTTAAAAATTTCCTAAATATTGAATTGATTTTATTTTCCCTTTAGCAAATGTAAAGGCAAATGATTTTTGAGTTGTGGGTAAAATTGAATCAAGCATTATTTGAGCATCTGTAGGAAAAGAGAGTTTAGCATAAACAACTTCATCTGGTGCTTCACCAACAGTTTTGATAGAACTTACGTCAAATGTTGTATTACTTGCAGAATCTAATGCCATAAAATTACTAATAACCTCTTTACTATTAAAACATAAGGTGTCATAGGCTTGATCATACAAAACACAACCGCCTTGCATATATTCTAAGTTCTCACTTGGTTGATGATTGTTCCAATTGGTTGTAAAGTTCTCTACAACAACGTTTGGTTTTAAAACTTCTTTGTCAGCAGATCCTCCAAAGAACATAGTAGCTATAATGATTCCTGCAATTACACCACCCAAATCTGCCAGTAAACCTGCCTTAATAGCATAACGAGTTTTTCGTATACCAACAGATCCAAAATAAACAGCTATGATGTAAAATGTAGTGTCAGTAGCACCTTGCAAGGTTGAAGTAAGTTTACCAACAAAACTATCTACCCCAAATGTATTAAATGATTCAATCATCATTCCTCGTGCTCCAGAACCGCTTAATGGTTTCATAAATGCAGTTGGTAAGCCATCTACAAATGCCACATCAGTAAAGAAATAACCAAAAAACCACTTAAAGCCATCCATTAAATAATCCATGGCACCTGAAGCTCTAAAAACACCAATTGAAACTAAAATAGCTACTAAATAAGGAATGATTTTAATGGCGATTCCAAATCCATCCTTAGCACCTTCAACAAAGCTTTCATAAATGTTGACTTTTTTAGAAAGTCCCATTATTATAAAGATGCAAATGATTCCGTAAAGGATGATATTACTTAATAAGGCAGATTGTGTTTGAAGTTCTTCTGGAGTAAGTTGGTTGAAGTAGAGTATGAGTCCAACAATAATTGCTGACAAACCTCCAAGGTAGGCTAAAATAACCTTATCAAATAAGTTGATTTTTTGGTAGATGGCCACAACAATTAATCCAATGATGGAGGCAAAAAACGTAGAAATTAAAATCGGAATAAAAATGTCAGCAGGATTTTCAGCACCAAAAGCATTTCGGTAATTCATTACTGCCACCGGAATTAATGTTAAACCTGAGGTATTTAAAA
Source organism: uncultured Crocinitomix sp. (assembly GCA_937136425.1). GTDB lineage: Bacteria > Bacteroidota > Bacteroidia > Flavobacteriales_D > Crocinitomicaceae > Crocinitomix. Next base: position 26,473 of record CAKZON010000041.1, on the reverse strand, counting down.
CCAAAAACATAATCATGGCATTAGAAGCCGTGTCTTTTTTGTCATTGATTTCCTGCAGGTCATTCATGGCTTTAAGTCCCATTGGGGTTGCAGCATTGTCTAATCCCAACATATTAGCTGAGAAATTCATGAGCATTGCGCCGCGTGCAGGATGATCTGCCGGAACATCAGGGAAAAGCTTGTTGAAGAACGGCCCAACTAGGCGCGATAACGCTTGCACGGCGCCACCTTTTTCTCCAATTTTCATAATACCTAGCCACAGGCAAAGAATTCCTGTTAAGCCAATAGAAATATCAAAAGCAACTTCAGATAAACTGAAAGTGCTGTCTACTATGGCTTGAAACACACCAGATTCACCGCCAATTGTTCTAACAATTGCAACAAGCAAAGCCACTAAAAAAAAGCTGATCCAGATGTAATTTAATACCACAGTTAAAATTTTCTTGGATTAAATTTAAGAATGATCTTTATAGATAGAAAGGAAAATGCAATAAGTTATAAACGATTATTGTTTGATCAAGTAAAAGCCTAGTAGGCTAATTCACCAATACCTTCACGAATAATATCTATTTCTCCTTGCGAAAGATCAACAACAGTGGAAGGTACGTTTAATCCATATCCGCCATCAATTACAGCATCTACTTTATCTTCCCAATTGCCTGCTATTAGGTTCGGGTCAGTTGAATACTCAATGATTTCATCAGAATCATGGATTGATGTAGTTACAAGAGGATGTCCTAAACGCTCAACAATTTGTAAAACAATATTATTATCAGGGATTCGAATACCAACTGTTTTTTTGTTACTGTTAAATAACTTGGGAATTTTACTAGTTGCCTCAAGGATGAAGGTGAATGGACCTGGAAGATTTTTGTTTAGGATTTTATATGTAGGGCGATCAATGTGTTTTGCATAATCTGACAACTGGCTTAAATCATTAAAAATAATTGAGAAGTTGGCATGTTTTGGTTTTATGCCTTTTAACTTGGCTAATTTTTCAATAGCTCTTTTATGTTGTAAACTGCAACCAAGTGCATAAACAGTATCGGTAGGATATACAATTATTCCTCCGCGCTCAAGTAGGTCAGCAATAAGATTAATCTTTTGCGGATCGGGGTTTTGTGGATGAATAATGTGTTGCATGTCCTAAATCAAAGTGCAAAATTAGGTCATTTTGGTTAACTATGTCCTGATTATAGTCAGAAGTTTGTAAATTCATGAGATGCATTCATTGGTTTCTGTCTTAATAGCTTTAAGTTATTTGCTCATATCGGGGCCCAAGACGTATGCTCAAGAAGACTCTCTACAACTTGTTAGTTTAGACACAATTAATCAACGAAACGAAGATGGGGAAAAACATGGGTATTGGATTGTTTATGGAGTTGATGCGCCAGAAAAAGAATATCCTTTAGAAGGAATTATAGAAGAGGGGACTTATGCAAACGGATTTAAAAATGGGGTTTGGAAAAAGTATTATAAGGACGGGAAAACCGTGCGTTTAGAAGGGAATTACAAAGACAATAGACCATGTGGCGATTTTAAATACTATTATGAAGATGGTACATTAAAAAATGTGGGCAGTTCATTATATTCTCGCCGACAGCTTTCTGAAGAATTTTATCGAAGTGGAAGACGAAGTGTTTCAAGATCGTATGGAGAAAATGGAAGTGAGGATGGGATAATTACTTTTTATTATGATTCATTAAGTGTAAAAGATTCTATTCCACAAATTGAATTTCAATATGAAAAAGAAAATGGGATTACGATAGGACAAGCCGTGCGTTATTATTATAGTGGTTGCTTAAGAGAATTGATTGAGTACAATAATAAAGGTGTTTTGGTTTCTCGAGTTGAGTATTGTGATGACTGTCTTTTTCCTATAGACACATTAGGGAGTCAACGTAGTAACTGTTATCAAAAAGACAAGATGCCTAATTATGAGCCTATTTTATATCGCAATCAGAAAAAAGAATTCTTGCCAAACGGGTATAATAAAGTTTTTGATGAAAACAATTTAATTGTATTGGACGGAAATTTCAAGAACAGTAAAATGTGGAAAGGTAAATTGTATTTGTACAATGACAAAAATCAATTGATTAGGATTGAGTTATGGGAAAATGGAAAGTTTCACTCAAATATTCCAATTAACTGATGAAATTCTATTTCTTTCCTAATACACGCCCCGTTTTTTTATCATAACCATATGGGCAATGTTTGCATCCACTTTTACAGCAATATCCTCTTTTTAAGTGATATTTTTCTGTAAAAACAATATACCCTTCTGGTGATTTATAGAAGTCCTCCGGTTCGAGGTCATTTTGCTTAGAAAAAATACCCATTTTATTGTTTTACAAACTTTTTATTGATGATTCCGTCTGCTGTTTCAACCTGTATAATATATATGCCAGGATTTAAATGCGCAATGTTTAAAGAATTAGCATTATAATTCGTTTCGTTTAATACTAATTTTCCATCATTGGAATAGATATGAATTTGCTCAATGTTTACATTTGTTTCTAAAAACAATTCTTGATTTGCTGGATTAGGATAAATCGTTAACTGAATTTCATTTTCAGGCAAGTTTGCTTGTGGCCCAATATAAATGCAATAATCTTCATATTCGCCAAAAAATGCAGAAGTAGGACAAGAAATAGGATCATTTAATGCAGCCATTCCAAATCTAATTTTGGTAACACCAATTGCTGCATCTAATGGCACTGTAACGTCTTGCGTTAACCCGCCCAATACCATATAATCGTCTACTACAGCTTCTTCAGGTAGATCAAATACGCCATTATGATTAAAGTCTATAAAAATTGAATATCGCTCGGTGAAAGAACCTCCGGTAAATGCTGGTACAACTCTAAAACTATAGGTTTCTCCAGGAGTTACGGCGGTAATAATTTGCTCTGAACGTAACCAACCATCATTTTTTCCTGTTTGGTTGGCATAACCATTCACCTTAACTGAATCAATCCATTCATAAGTAATATTAGCTCCAATAACAGGACAATAATCTACTTCTGTACACACACCGCAACCCAAAGTTCTAAACACTTGCGATTCGCTATAACCTCTAGTACTATCTGCACAGAGTGTATAAATTTGGAAATCATATTCGGTACAACTTTCTAAATCTTCAATCACTAGAGGAGAGGTAACGTTAGTTAATTCAGTCCAATCTTCTTCTCCGGTTATAGAATAGCGGAAGTTGTATTGAGTAGCATATAAAATATCTGCCCAAGTAATGGTTAGTTCATTTTCCGTTTTATCAGGATTTGCTAAAGGAGGATTAGTACAACAGCCATCTGTAATAAAATCAAGCGGAAAAGAGTCGTCACTTAAAATTTCACCTTCGCAAATGGATTGAATAGTGACGGTGTAATTAGTGCAAGGCGATAGTGTGTCAAAATCCAGTGTTGTACCTCCTTCAACTGTAATTTCTGTAGCAGTGCCGCCTTCAGGTAGAATTGTGACAATATAATCATCTGTAAATCCATCCCAAGCAATGGTGACAGAAGTATCTGTAATATTATTAGCGCGCATATCGTACGGAGATATGCAGGCGTCATCATCACAAGCATCTATCATTAATTGAATAGAATTATTCACATTTAAACGACCATTTGTAACCACTTCTCCGTCAAGAGCACCAAGTACATCAACACCGTCTAAAATATATTCACGCATTTGTAATGCAGCAGCAGCAGGATCATATTTTACAAAGTTGATAAATTCTGCGCATGGAGCTGAATATGCTAATGCAACCGCACCAGATACACAAGGTGTTGCAAATGAAGTTCCACTTGTTGTAGAGTATAAATTTCCAGGAACGGTTAAACGCACTGAACTTCCTGGAGCAGCTAAATCAACTGAGATATCGCCATAACCAGAGCTTGCACGAATATCTACATTATTGGTCATTGTAACACCAATAAAATATTCACTAGTGCAATTAGTAGGTAAATCACCAACCTCTTCAACATTAAGGTTATTATTTGTTGTAGCGCCAACGCTAATGATTCCCTGCATTCCTAAAGAATCATACATGGCACACCACAATGGCGATTCTGAAGCGTCACCATTATCAATTCCCCATGATGAGTTTGTTACTACGACAAAAGCTCCCTCGGCGCCAAAAGTTTCATTATATAATTTTCGCATTTTAAGCGGGTAAGAGTACGCTGCAATTACCGTTGCTTCATTAGATGCTTGTTGCCCTTTAACTACCATCATTTGTACATTCCAGTTTACACCAGAAATTCCAACTCCATTATTCCCAGATGCTCCAATCATTCCGCTAACACGTGTTCCATGGCTACCAAATCCGACAGCATCATCTTCAGTTTGAACATTCCATCCATCAAAATCGTCTACATACCCATTTCCGTCATTGTCTATTCCATCATCAGGAATTTCACCATAGTTTTTCCAAAGATTTCCGACTAAGTCTTCATGTGTGATGTCAACACCACCACCTTCAACTATGCAAACAACTATACTGTCATTATGAGTTGTTAATCCTCCGGTAGTTATATCCCAAGCGTCAGTTGCATCAATATCCGCATCAATATCTCCGCCATCTAATCCTGTGTTTTTTAAATGCCATTGCGCTGCAAAAAGTGGGTCAGTAGGAATTGTTTCTCTGTCACTAACAAAGTGGTTTTTTTGTGCAATGCGAATTTCAGGATAACCATATAATAATCGAATGGTATGATCTAAATTTAAGGTTTGATCATGAAACTTAATAAGGTAAATACTAACGACATCACTTAATTGTTCAAAAGCGACAATTCCCAATTTCTCTTGTGCTTCAAACTTTCGAATGAAAGCAGAAGGATTTGCGGCAGGATCAATTTGTACAATAAGTTCATCTGATTCATAAGCCAAATTCTGCCCATAGGAAAAATAGGCAGGAATTAATAAGAGAAGGATTAGTAAATAGCGCATTTCAAGTCGTTTTGGTAAAAATAGTGAAAACTAACTGGTTGTACTATCAATAAATACTGAACCTTTGGTTTTATTGATTCAAGTTGCATTCAAGTATGAATAACGGTAATTATGTAAGGGGCTAAAAGGATAAAATAGGCACAATTTGTAACATTTTTTTTAGGATTGTGGTATATCACTGTATGACAAACCGATACCTATTTATTACGCTTTTCTTATTTTCTTTTGTGTTTACTGCTGCCGGGCAAGGGCAGGGGAAGCTAACCATTAATGCTGATTTAAGTTCTATTGCTAATTACGATCCTGAGATTGAAGTATCAGTAATTAACTTGGCAACAAATAGAGAAATGATTCGAAAAAGTGTAAATGAAGATTTTGAATACACTTTTCCGCTCAATGGTAAATTTATGCTTTATTTCAGGAAGGAAGGAACATCTGCAACGCGATTAATGTTGGATACACATACTTTTATGTCAGGTTATTATACGTTTAGTTTTGATTTAACTGTTGGTAATTCGGCAAGAGGAAATGAGGTTGCAGCTTTACCAATTGGGACAATTAAGTTTGACCGAGCTAGTACTAGATTTGGATATAAGGCTGCAAATTTATTAGCGGTGCAACCGCTTCAGGTTGTTTCGACAGTTCGAGAATCAGATGTGGTTAAATTCTAGAAATTGGATTTAAAACCAATGTGCACTTTAGTGTCTGACAAAGCAAATGGATTATTGTTAAGCACCCCATTTGCCACAATTATTTCTAATTGACTTGAATTATTGATCAAGCCAAACCCTACACCAGCACTGTGTGTATAGTTTTTATTATCTCCTCTAAAGTTTGAGTAATCATAAAGTACTTTTAAAGATAATAACTCAATGGGCCTAAACTCAATTTCGTTTCGTAATATCCAATTCTCTCTTCCTGCTAACTCTAACTCATAAAAACCGCGTACGCTTTGTAAACCGCCGAAATAAATAAATTCATTCCTAGACAAATTAATAGATGAGGTTAATCCTTGATATTGAAGTGAATTGTTTAAATGGAAGTATTTTAAAAAGTCAATAGAGTGTTCGTATTTAAGCAAATATTTATTGTTGGCTATTTTTCTTGTTTCATCATCTAAAGTGTCTGCCCTATAATTAAATATACCGCCCGAAACGGTAAATTGAGGATGGTAAAAAGATAATTTTTCGGGTAAAAAAGGACGGTATTGTACTGACATTCCAATTGTGTTTTTAGAAAAATCTCGAAATCCTGCAATTGGCACAGCAGATATGGTGGAAGAAGATTCAATTTGGTCAAAAATGGCAATTCTAAATTGTGGATTGCGGTAAATGAGTTCAAATAACAAATCAGATCGTACAAAGGAGGTGTCTTGCTTTTGCAAGTCTATATTTGCCCCAATACCAACTGGTGAGCCAAAAAGATAAGGGTATTCAACAATAGTTTTAAGGTCTTGTGTTTTATCAGGATTATTTTTCCAGTTTAAATGAATAGTCTCAGCACGGTTTAACGCGTTTTTTAATTCGAGATTAATAAATCCATTTAAAACTAGTCTTTCTGAGACTTTGTCCTGCTGAAAACCTACGTAACCGTCTGCACTGCTTGACTTCTTTTTTTCAATATAGACATAGAGTTCTGCAACTCCCTGTTTGAAGAGAAGTTCTGGCGCCCGTGGCGTATTATAGATGGCCGTGTTTTGAAAAATAGCCTTTAAATTTCTAATTTTCTCTTCATTATAAGGCTCGCCAGGCTTTATACCCATAATGCTGAGTACTGTCTTTTCGTTAAAATCTGTTTTGCTTTTTATATGAATTTTATCAATGATAAAATAAGAGCCAGAATCAATTCTGTAGGTTAAGTTTAATTGCTGTTCGCGCTCTTCTTGTTTAATAATCTCTAATCGTGCAAATGGAAAGCCATTGTTTTCTAATTGCGTTATTTTAGCATTGATTTCTTCAATAGTTCGGTGTAAATTCTTTTGAACAGAAACTCTGTTTCTTTTTCTGCCAGTTTCAATTAATGCTACACGTTTAAACTTGTTTTCGTAGGAAAAATAGTAATGTATTGATCCTTTTTTGATGATAGTGTCACTGGGCTGAATTCCCAAATAACCATTCATTTTAAATTGGTTAATAGCATCATCATAATTCAGTAATTTACGTGTACTATCATTGGTAACCTTTGATTTAACACTGAGTTTATCTAAGTGATAAAAGATGGTTTTTGCATCCTGCCCATAAAGAGTGAAAGTGGATACCAATAAGAATATGACCGTGCTAATTAGACGCATGCGTTTTTAATAACGAAGAATGAACTGTATTAGTATAGCTTCATTCATTGCATTACAAATTACATTAAAAGTCTAAGAAATTAGCAAGCTTTAGGCTTGAAAAAGATTAATCAACGCGTCCAGGATATACTTTTAGCGCCTCTTCAATACATTTAACAGCTTTTTTTAGCGATTCTTTTTCAAGAACATAAGCAATTCTAACTTGGTTAGTACCTAAGCCATTTGTCGCATAGAATCCACTTGCTGGAGCCATCATAACAGTATTCCCTTCATATTCGAAAGATTCAAGTAACCATTGGCAAAACTTGTCAGAATTATCAATTGGCAATTGTGCAATACAATAAAAAGCTCCTTTAGGTTTAGGACAGAATACACCTTCTATCGCATTTAGTCCGTCTACAGTGATGTTACGGCGGTCAACATATTCATCTATTACTTCGTCAAAATAAGATTGAGGTGTTTGCAATGCTGCTTCACTTGCTATTTGCGCTAATGTTGGAGGAGACAAACGGGCCTGAGCAAATTTTAATGCAGTACTCATTACTTCTTTATTTTTAGAGATAAGAGCACCAATACGCGCTCCACACATAGAGTATCTTTTTGAAACAGAGTCAACCAAAATTACGTTTTGATCAATACCGTCTAAACTCATTACCGAGAATGGACTCGCACCGTCATAACAAAACTCACGGTAAACTTCGTCCGCAAATAAATATAGGTCGTGTTCTTTAACTATATCTCTTAATTGCTCTAATTCAGATTTAGAATATAAATAACCTGTCGGATTTCCAGGATTACAAATAATAATCCCTTTTGTTTTATTTGTGATAAGCTTTTCAAAGTCAGCTACATCAGGTAATGCAAAACCATTTTCAATTTTAGCAGTAACAGGTACAACTGTTAACCCGGCGGTTTTTGCAAAACCGTTATAATTTGCATAAAATGGTTCTGGTATAATTACTTCATCACCTGGATTAAAGCAGGTCATAAAACCAAATACCAATGCTTCAGATCCACCTGTTGTAATGATAATATCTTCCTTGTCAATATCTAAACCATTTTTATGGTAATAGTCAGATAATCCCGTACGATAAGAATCAAATCCTGCAGAATGACTGTATTCCAGTACATCAAGATCTAAATTTTTAACAGCATCAATAGCTACTTTAGGGCTTGCAATATCAGGCTGTCCAATATTTAAATGGAAAACGTGTTTTCCTGCTGCTTTAGCTGCTTCTGAAAAAGGAACTAGCTTACGAATTGGTGATTGGGGCATTTCCAATCCTTTGGTTGAAATCTTAGGCATTTAAATAAAATTTTGGTGTCAAAAATACACTCTTTAAATTAAATAAACCAACCATTTTTTAGAATTAGTTTATTATAACTTTGGAAACACAAATTTATATGCAAATCCATCCGCTGTATCAACTTCCAATTCCCCATCCAGTTGCTCGGTTAGCGAAAAAATGAGGTCCATTCCTAGAGAATCTTCTTTCAATTCATCAATTGATAAGTCTGCCCCAATTCCATTATCCTTAATTACCATTAAGGTTTCTGTTGGACTGCTATCCTTTAGTGTAACTTCAATAATACCCTCTTCACGTTCATAAAAAGCATGTTTTAACGCGTTAGAAATGGTTTCGTTTAAAATTAGTCCCAGCGGAATTAAAGTATCAATACTATATTCACCTTGGTCAATATCAAATTTAAATTTAACCCGTTTCTTGCTTTGGTATGATTCTAGAATATTAATGCATAAATCTCTAATATAACCTTTGACTTCTAATTTGGAAAGATCTGTGGATTGGTAGAGTTTTTCATGTACAAGCGCCATACTCAATATGCGGTTTTCAATCTCATTGAGTCGTTCTCTAAAGTTATTTTCATTAATGTAACCAGATTGTAATCGAATAAGGCTGCTAATAATTTGCAGGTTATTTTTTACGCGGTGATGAATTTCTTTCAATAAAGTTTCTTTCTCTTCTTTTGATACAAGCGTTCTTTTTAATTCTTCATTTTGTTCTGCAAGTATAGAACGGTGTTCTTTGGTTTGCTTAAGTCGTTTTCTAAAAGAAATTAGTAATAGTACAATCATGAGTATTATTAAACCAAGGATTCCTAAAATGAAGTAGAGTTGATTTGTAATGGATTTGTTTTCAAGTTCTTTATTCTTGTTTTTGGCATCTTGCAACTCTCGCTCAACGTTTAACTTATCCATTTCAATACTGTCTTTTAAAAACTCATAAGCAGACAGTTGATTTTCAATTGCAAAAGGATTATTATTTAGCTTTAGCTGCTCACATTGTTTAAAATATAGTTCAAAGTTTTCGGCAGATTTTTTATAATTACTTAATGCAAAATAAGTATGCGCCAATTTTAAAGAAACATTATAATCAATATCACCCTTTTGTTTATCAAGGTTTAGAGTTCTAGAGGTTTCATACATTTGCACGGCTTCATTATATTTTTTTTGCTGAACATAAATATTTCCATAAACGAAATAGTCAGAGGAGAGTTCGTGATTATTTCCCATTTCTTTTTTTAACGCGATAGACTTTTCTAAATATATAATGGCACTATCCAAAGCATCTTGATTCCTGTGTATATTGGCCAAATTATGATAGACATAGGCAAGCTTTCGGTCTGGACCGAATTTTTCTCGTGAGTCTAAAGTAAGGTACATGTAGTAAAAAGCAGAATCGTATTTTTTTTCATTTTTGAATACGTTGCCTAAATTGTTTTGGCAATCAGCAATCAACTCGTTTTTACCAATTTCTTTCGAAAGGTTTAAAGCACTATGGTATTTAAGTTTGGCTTCTTCAAGTCGATTAATATTTTTAAGAATAAGTCCAATATTTAGTTCTATTCGTGCAATTCCTTCTATATCCTTTAATAAATGAAAATATTCTGCAGCTAGATTAAACGACTTTAGCGCTTCAAGAAAATTTGACGTTCGTTTATGGTTAACACCAATAGCTTTATAAGATTTAGCAACATAGTTAGTGTCTTCAGTTATGAAAAAATCATTTAAAGCAAGGTTTAAGTAGAATAAAGATAAATCATGGTAACCGTTAGCAGTAAGTTTCTCTCCAAGTTTAAAACGTGCAATTGCTCGTGTATCTATGTCAGGACATTTTTGACTTAATTGTTCTGCGATATGCAAAAAATAGATTGAGCTATCTTCATTTAATCTACTTTGTTCATTTAATTCATCAACAATTACACACGGTTCTGTTATGTTTCCATAGGCTCGTTCAAAGGAAGTAGCGTCAATTAACTCAATACCATTAATCGTTTGGGAGAATAATGATAACTTGAATAGTAGGAATGCAAGAATCGCAATACAACGCATATCTTCACTAAAAATAACAATTATTGACTTAAAATCTCTAGAATCACTCTGTTTTTCGAATCTCTGTAAATAATTTCGAATTCATTTTTAAAGGATAAAAAAAACAATTGTGTTAATGTGTAGGTTAAATATTCCTTCTCGCAGGTTTGAAAAGAATTGTTTTGTCTATTTTTGCACTAATGGCTGATAAGGGTAAATTGGATTTAAAAATTATGGGCAAATTATTGGGGTTTTCAAAGCCCTATTTTTTTGTGTTTGCAACTGCCATTTCACTCATGATTTTTTATGCTTTTTTGGGGCCACTTCGCCCACTTATTTTCAAAGAGCTAATAGATAATTACATTTCAAATGACGGAACTACGCTCAGTGAAAAGGGAGCTATGTTTCAAAATTTTATCAATATTTTTTCAAATCCAGTAACGGTTTCTGATCAACTGTTTGCGTGGACAGTTTTTATTTTAGTGCTCTTATTAATTGAAAGTGTTATTCAATTTTTCCTTTACTATTTGGCTTATTTGTTAGGACAATCAATTATCAAAGATATTAGGGTACAGTTATTTGCTCATTTTAATTCTTTTAAATTGAAATATTTTGACACAACACCAAACGGTACAGTTGTAACAAGGTTAGTGTCAGATATAGAGGCAATTGCAGAGGTTTTTTCTACGGGATTAATAACCATGATAGGTGACATCATTCGATTGATAATAGTGATAGCATTCATGTTTAGTGTTAGTTGGAAATTAAGTCTCATTACATTGTTACCAATTCCTTTATTATTAATTGCAACACGAATTTTTGCACGTGCAATGAAAAAGGCTTTTCAAAAAGAACGGCTACAGGTAAATAAACTCAATACATTTGTGCAGGAGCATTTGTCAGGAATGTTTATCGTCCAGTTATTTAACCGTCAGAAAATTGAATCAAAAAAGTTTGATGGTATTAATAAGGATCACCGCCAAGCACATATTGACGCAATTTGGGCCAATGCTATATTCTTTCCAGTAGTTGAGTTATTTAGTGCATTATCCATTGCAGGTATTATCATTTGGGGAATGCTACAAATGGATTTGGATAGCGATTATGTAAATACCGTGACCGGAACTATTTTAGGATTCATTATGTGGGTGTTTATGCTCTATCGTCCTATTCGCCAATTGGCAGACCGCTTTAATGTATTGCAACGCGGAATGGTTCGAGCAGAGCGTGTGTTAGAGATTTTAGAAAGAGAAGAACATATTGATGACAAGGGCACTAAAACGGATGTGAATTTTGATCAGGACATTGTTTTTGAAAATGTATGGTTTGCCTATAACAATGAGGATTGGGTATTAAAAGGAATTGATTTTAAAGCCGCAGCAGGTCAATCTATAGCTTTGGTAGGAACTACAGGTGCAGGTAAATCTACTATTACTAATTTATTAACTCGATTTTATGAGTTTCAAAATGGAGATATTAAGATAGGTGAGGACAGTATTAGAGAAATTGAATTAGATACCTTGCGTAAAAATATCGCAATAGTATTGCAAGAAGTCTTTTTATTTTCTGATACGATAATGTTTAATATTACACTGGGAGACGAATCAATAAAAGAAGAGGATGTTATTGCGGCGGCGAAAAAAGTTGGGGCGCATCAGTTTATAATGAACCTGCCTGGAGGATATAATTATAATGTTAGAGAAAGAGGTGGGGTTTTATCTGTAGGGCAAAAGCAACTGATTTCTTTTATTAGAGCGTATGTTTACGATCCTAAAGTTTTAATTTTAGATGAAGCTACTGCAAGTGTGGATTCTGAATCTGAAGAGATGATTCAAAATGCAACTAAAGAACTTCAAAAAGGACGTACATCTATAGTGGTGGCACACCGTTTATCAACAATTATTAATTCTTCTGAAATTTTGGTGATTGATGATGGTAAAATTCTAGAACGTGGTTCACATGATGAACTTATTCAGCAAGATGGTCATTATAAAAAGCTTTACGATTTAAACTTTGCCTAAGAAGCCTTTATTTTTTTTGCTTTAAGATTTTTGAAAAAGGTGTTTAATAAAACCCCAATCAACACTAAGATAATTCCAATCGTTGCATTTAAACTTAGGGTTTCATCAAAAATAAAAAAGCCAATGCTTACAGCATAAATGGCGCCTATATATTTAATAGGAGTAACCTTTGCGGCAGATTCAGAATTAAATGCTCTAGTCATACTCACCTGTGCAATTTGTGTTAGAATACCAATGAGCAATAATAAAAGCCATTCAATTCCTTGCGGAACAACATAACCTGTTGTCAATAATAAAATTAAGGTAATTGGTGCCGCAACTAAAGGAAAATACATGACAACTGTGACAGGTTCATCAGTATTGGTACATTTTATAATTGCATTGTAGGCAATACCAGAAAAAACTGCAGAAATAAGCCCTACTACAATCCAAGTAGGGTCAATAGGAACTTTATCAATTTTGCCCACACCAATTACTATAATACCAGTCATAGCAACAGCAAAAAATAACCATTGAATGGGTTTAACTTTCTGATTGTTTAAATATATGGCGAATATAATAGTGAAAATAGGAGAGGAGTATTGGATAATTGTGGCAATTGCCATTGGTAAGTTGGATAGGGTATAAAAGAATAATGTTAATCCAATAGAACCTGCAAGTCCACGAATAAATAGCCATTTTTTATTTACTCCAAAAAACGGAATTTTTTTTGCTCGAATAATTGCAATGCATATAACAAGTGAAATTATGCATCTAAAAAAAACGAGTTCAAATTCTGGATAGTTCTGAATTTCAGGAAAAGCATCTTTACGGTCGGTAAAAATTTTAACAAGCAAATTCACCAGCGCAAAGCTGAATGAAGAGAGCAACATATATAGAATTCCTTTATACAAGTTTGCAAAGGTAAGGGTAAAGAAATTAAATCTTCACACCAAGAACACAAACATCATCAATTTGATCTAAATCTCCTTTCCAATTCATAAAAGCTTTATCAATATGTCTCTGCTGATGACGCATTGATAGGTGTTGAATACTTAAGAGCATTTCCAAAAATTGTTTGGTTTTAAATTTTTTGCCTTCAGGTCCGCCAAATTGGTCAACATAGCCATCCGTAAACATATAAAAAGTGTCACCAGGTTTTAATTGAATTTCCTGAACACTGAAATTTTTGGAAATAACATATTTACCAATTGGCTGACGGTCTGCCTTTAAAATATGCAGTTTACCATCAGAAATTACATAGAGGTTATTATTGGCACCCGCATAACGCAGCACGTTAGTTTTAGTATTGAGTGATACTAACGCTATATCCATCCCATCTTTCACTTCTTCGCGCGAGTTTGTAAACGATTCTATTACAATATCTCTAACCTTATTTAGGATTAAGGCCGGGTTTGTAAGGTTGAATTCTCGAACGGTTCTGCTCAAAGTATTATTACAAACTAAACTAACCATTGCACCAGGGACACCGTGTCCAGTGCAGTCAGCTGCTGCTAAAAGAATGATGTCGTGTTTTTCATCTAGCCAATAAAAATCGCCTGCAACAATGTCTTTCGGTTTAAATAAAACTAAAGCATTTGCCAATTTACGTTTTACCATACCACTTGAAGGTAGCACGGCGCGTTGAATTCGTTTGGCGTAATTAATGGAATCAATAATTTCTTTATTCTTAGATTCAACCAACTCTTTTTGTTGTACAACTTCTTCTGTGCGTTCGGTCACTAATTTTTCTAACCTTTTTCGTTGTTGAATGAGCTTTTTAGTTCGAAAGGCGGTTATAAACACAATAATACCACTACCAAATATGAAATAGAAGAGGTAAGCCCAAACGGTTTTCCACCAAGGTGGCCGAACAGTAATATTAAAGGTTAAAGTTTCGCTCCAAATTTCAGCTTCTCCAATGGCTTTAATATGGAAAACGTAATCACCCTCTGGTAAATAGCTGTGAACTATTTTATTGTCATCTGTTATGGTGTGCCACTCGTTGCTTACGCCCTCTAGTTTATGAACATACTTAATTTTATGCGGGGCGGTCCAATCATTAGCAGAAAACTGAATCGTTAGGTGATTCAAATCATATGGCACTTCAATATTGGACGGGAAATTTGTGAACTTATAAACACTGTCAAATTTTACTTTTTTTAATTGGGCTTCACTCAATTCGCCATGCTTATAGGGACGATCAGCGTTAATAGCATTTTTTAATTCTTTGAAATCCACTACAGACTCTTTAATTAAAATATTGGTTATGCTCAATTTTGGAGCTGAGTTAATTTTTTCATATTTGTTTAGGTCTAACATAGAAAGCGCTTTTCCAGTTCCCCACCATAGGCGATTGTCACTGTCTAGCAGAACAGAATTAGGATAAAAATCTATTCCTTTTAAACCATCTAGTTTATTATAGTTTGTTATGTTATAGGTGTTGTTTTCGCTAATGTTTATGTGGTTAAGCCCTTTTTCTGTTCCAACCCATAAATTATTTTCATAATCTTCAATAATTGACCATACTAAACCATTGCTAAGCCCATCTTCTTTTCCAATTGATATGACTTTGTCATTTGACATTACATTAATACCAGCACCTTCCGTACCAATCCATAATTTCCCCTCATTGTCAATCATTAAAGAGAGGACAGTGTTTACTGAAAGTCCCTCTTTTTTTGTGTAATGGGTAAGTTTTTCACCGTCAAACTTCTCAAGTCCACCGCCATTTGTTCCAAACCACATGTTTTTGTCATTGTCTTCACAAATTGCGCGTATAGTATTGCTAGTTAAACCTTCTTCCATTGTTAGGTGTTCAAAACCTACACCATTAAATTTACTTAAACCACCGCTCATGGTGCCAAACCACATATTGAAATCAGAATCTTCATACATGGATAGAATTGTATTACCAGACAAGCCATTGTCAGCGGTGTAATGCACAAAATTAGCGCCGTCAAAATAAATGGCACCAGCTCCTTCTGTTCCAAACCAAATATTCCCGTTGTGATCTTGCGTAATTACACGAATGGTATGATCAGTTAACCCTTGCTCGGAGCCATATTTTTCAAATGACTGTCCGTTATATTTACTGGCTCCATTAGAATGTCCAAACCATAAATTTCCAAATTGATCTTCCGCAATTCCTCTTACAACCAAGCCTCCTAAACCTTGTTCTTCCGTATAGTTTCGGAAAGAACGTTCGTTGTATTTATTTAAACCTCCGTTTGTACCAATCCAAATGTTTAGGTTGGAGTCCATAAAGATGGACCGAACAGTATTACTGCTTAATCCTTGTGCTCTGCTTATTTGAACAAATTGAGATCGATCATAAATACTTAATCCATTATTTGCTGAACCAATCCAAATTCTATTATAATCATCTTCTAAAATTGAGGTTACTGAATTTCCTGCTAATCCGTGCGATTCGTTAAAAGTGAAAAAGGTATAACCATCAAACAAACAAACTCCTGAATCATTAGTTCCAATCCAAATATCACCTTGCGAGTCTTCATAAATAGAGCTAGTCTTATTACTTATTAATCCGTCCTTGGTGGAGTAGTGCGTAAATAATACGCCATCAAATATTGAAAAACCATTCTCTGTTGCAATGAGTAATCGATTATTCATCCCTAAATGAATATCTGAAACTATGTTTCCACCTAATCCACTTTCTTTACGATAGGTGTGAAATTTTGTACCGTCAAATTTTGTAAGTCCATTATTTGTTGCAAACCAAATATTTCCGCGCTCGTCTTCCAAAATGTCAAAAACAACGGATCCTGCTAAGCCATCCTCTTCTGAGAAGTTTAGAAAACGGTTTCCATCATATTTTGAAACTCCTGCTCCGTCAGATCCAAACCAAATATTTCCATAACTATCTTCAAAAATGCTCCAAATATAATTAGTTAATAATCCACTTAAATTATCGTAATTAGTAAAAGTGCGACTGTTATACATGCAAACTCCCGTAGCCCATGTTGATACCCATAAATTACCTCTAGAATCTTCAATAATGTCCATAACATAGCTGGAACTTAATCCTTGGTCTACATCTAAATATTGAAGGTTGTAATATGCGGCATCTGTTGCTGCAGGGGGGAGTGCATTATTTACCTTAGGAAATGCAATTCGTTTTGATTTTCCAATTGGTGAGGTTGTTTCAGGTAGTAAAAGAGTGTCTTCTCCTGGGGTTGCTGTGTTTAAATTTTCAGAAACCAAGGCAATACCAGGAGATTGAATTGAAACAATATTTTCATTGGCCATTGTAATCTCTTGTTGTCCAATAGGAATTATTTCAGGAGATTTAGTACTATTAACAGGGTTTAAAAAGGTAGGGAGCGGTACGCCTGTGCTGATCGAATCAAGAAAAGTATTTGGCTCATCAATACTAATATTGTCAATATTTTCGGCAATAGTATCCTCATCCCTTACGCAGGACACTACGTAAAGTTGCAGAAGGAGCAATATGGATAAATAAGGTTTCAAGGTAGCAGTCCCAAGGTAAGTATTATATATCAGTCAATGAATGCGATACGCAAATCTTTCGACGATCTTATACTTGTCTATGATATAAAAATAAAAATCGTCGTTTAAAGCGAATAAAAAACTGTTTCAATTTCTAAAAAAAGCTGATCTATAATAATCTTTACACTTAAGATGAGAAGATTTACAATACGTTGCGGTAAGTATCGAAAAGTAACTAAGATTCTTCTGTTAATTCATTCTAATAAAACGGTTCATTCTTTCAATAATTTGTGTCTATTTTTGCAAGCATACCACAAACAAATTTTATGATAACAGGGCAAAGTCCTGAATTACCACATGATAGATAATTATAGACATAAAGGATTAAGAAAGCAATTGGTGCAAGAATTGCGTGAGAAGGGGATCAAAAGTGAAGCGGTGCTAAATGCAATATTAGCCGTGCCAAGACATTTTTTTCTTGATGCTGTTTTTACTGAGCAAGCATATAGCAACATGGCATTTCAAATTGGTGCGGGGCAAACAATTTCACATCCTTTTACAGTTGCATTTCAAACAGAATTATTAGAATTAAAAAAAGGGGACAAAGTTTTAGAGATAGGAACTGGTTCTGGTTTTCAAACTTCAATTCTTTGTGAAGTAGGTGCGAAAGTTTTTTCAATTGAGAGACAACGTGAACTATATCTAAAAGCGAATAGAATTGTTCCAGAGTTGGGTTATACCGCAAAACTGAAATATGGAGACGGTTATAAAGGCTGGCCAAGCTATGCTCCTTTTGATAAAATTATTGTGACATGTGGCGCACCTTATTTACCAGAAGAGCTTTTGGAACAATTGAAGCCAGGAGGAATTATGGTGATTCCAATTGGTGCAGGAAAGGAACAAGAAATGTTGCTTATTAAAAAGGATCAGGACGGAATATTGACTAAAAGTATGTTAGGAGTATTTAGTTTTGTACCAATGTTGAAAGAAACGGCCAAGTAATGTTTGAGTTTGCTGATAATAATAAAAATATTGTGTTAGATAATCATCTTTCAGAATATGTAAAAATGACAGCAGACCCTAATTTTATTATTTACAATCAATTATTAAAGCAATTACATTTGCCTGCCGAAAAATGGGAGTATGACAAAGAGGAGCAAGGAAAAGTATTAATTGCGCTAGAGGAGGAGGTAGAGGAGTTAGATGCAATTATTTTTAAGGACTTAGATTATTCTAAACTTGCATCACCTTCGCGTTTGTATCAATACAACCTTTTACAATTACTTTTGGGTCGTGGATTAAATTACCGTGGAGTTGGTATGATTCGTGAGCGTAAAATTAGGTTTTTGTTTTTAACTACTGAATTTGATTTAGAGGAAATGGAAAACTCAAAGTTTGAAGAAAATGATTTGAGTCGATTCATTATTCGTCGTGCAAAAAAACGAGAATTATTAACTGCGCATGAATCGTTTTTTGTTTTACTAAATGAGAAGTTTAGAACAAAACTATTAAACGCATTAATTCTTTATCAAAGCGAAACTGGAAATGCAATATCTAAAACAGAGTATCTAGACAAGATACTGAACATGGATCGTTTGAATGAATTAAAGCAGTTTTCAGCAAAACAAATTAATCGATTATGAATAGCTTTTTTACACTAATTTATATTGTTCCTAATCGGTTTTCAGAGGAGAAAATTACCGTTGGAATTTTGGCTAATTTAGATGGAATTCCTCATTTTGGATTGTCAGACAAACGATTGAGTTTCGCGTTGCAAAACTTTACTAGCCAACTAAAGGCTGATGTCCGTAAAGGTTTCAGGTATATGGATTTGGATGTGAACAAAATCAAACGGGGAGAAGAAGCTCTTTCATTATTTGATCCTCCATATTCCAAAAAATTACTAAAAGAATTAAGCCGTAAAAAGCGGGGAGTGATTCAGTATTCTGATTTGTTTGAAGTAAAGGAGAAAAATCAGAGCAGTGTAGGTTTTGAACGGTTATTTAAAAAGTTTATTGGAGAAGAATATTTACAAAAAAAGAGCAAGAAAAAAACGCCTAATTTTAATACTAGATTTAAAGATTATGTTTCTAGCAAAAAGTTTGCAGACTTTGATTATAACTATAAGTTAGAAGCTAATAATTTTCCTTTTATTTATAGAGATTTAACGGTTGATTTATGTCGCAAAACCAATTATTTCACCGTTTTTTATACGATTGATTTTTCAAAGTCTATTCAAACAATTCAAGTTAAGATTAGTAGGTTTAGATTGATTGTGCAAAGTTTGCAGCAAGTTTCGGCTAATGAGGGGCTAAGTTCTGGGCGTTATTATATGGTTTATGAAAGTACTTCAAGCCAATCTAAATTGGCTTTAATCAATTCTATTAAAAACGAGAAAAACCTAGGCTATAAAATTATCAGAATGACGGAGATGAAAGATAAGGTTTAAATTACTTAATGATTAAACTAAAGCGCAAACCGTTGGCGCGAATTTCTAAACATCTCGGTGCAAAATTGAGCGTGTTTCTATCAATATAGAGTGTTTCAATACTGCGCATTTGACAAATGCCATACGCTAATTGTAATAGAGCGCCAGAGTAAGCTACGTCAAGCACGTTTAAACTTGTCAGCTCATAAAATTCAGGAGGCAATGTTACCAACATGTTCCTACCAATTACAAATTCGCGTAATCCAGTCATTTGACCAATTTCGTTTGGCAGATATTCAATTTGATTAAAACCAATATAAAAATGACTTAATGCTTTTAGTTTTCCTATTGTTGATGGTAAATAGGTTAGTTTATTAAAGTTAAGGCGACATACCTCAAGCTTTGAGAGGTTTCCAATGCTTTCAGGTAGGTGAGTTATTTGGTTGGCTTTTAAGGAGAGGACTTCTAAATTTGGTAAGTCTCCAATTTCTTCGGGCAGCTCTGTAAGGTTGTTACGGCTAACAATTAATTTTTCAAGGTTGACTAAATTCTTTATCTCCGGCGGAATCTCAGTGATATTATTGTGGTGTAGGTTTAGAACTTTTAACTCTGTTAATTTAAAAACATAGGGGGGAATTTCATCTAAATAGCTATGGCTCAAATTTAGTTTGGTTTTTGACCTCATTTTGCGAGGGTCACCTTTGGAATTGCCGCCATTATGAAACACTGAACAGGCACTAAGGCTAGCACTTATTAGAATAATGTATAATATGTTCCAAAATTTATTCATTCTTTGCTTGAGCAATTTTTGTATTTAATTTACAAACTCAATACAAAAGCTGATTAATATACCCAATAACCTCGAATTTAAATTAAAAAAGAGCTTATAAATAATTAAAATTGAAAAATAGATTAAGGTGATTCTTGGCCTCCCATTGTATTCAATTGTTAATAGAATTAACGCACAAAACTAGAGTTTAGTCAATTTCAGTTGGATTTTTTCAGTGATCAAATAATTTAAAAGATTAGATTCGTTAAATTATGGAGCATTCTCCTTTTATTTCCATATTAATGCCTGTCTATAACGCTGAAAGCTTTCTGAATGCTTGTTTGGACAGCATCATAAAGCAAAGTTTTACCAATTGGGAGTTACTTATTGTTAACGATTATTCCACGGACGAATCTAATAGCCGATTAATGGAATGGTGTTTAAAAGATGAACGCATTCAGCTACTTCAAAATACAACCAAAGGAATTATACCAGCTTTGCAATTGGCGTTTGAAAACAGCAGAGGAAAGTTCATTACTAGGATGGATGCAGATGATTTGATGCCAATTAATAAGCTGCAAAGGTTTGTGAAGAAAGCTAACCTCTGTCCAAACTCAATAATTACAGGAAAGGTAGCTTATTTTTCAGATGAAATTGTTTCGGATGGGTATTTACGATACGAAGCCTGGTTAAATAGTTTAGTGGATAGTGGTGATTATTGGAAAGCTGTTTATAGAGAATGTGTTATAGCATCACCTAATTGGATGGTTGCAAGAACGTGTTTTGAACAAGATTTTTCCTTTTCTGACTTAACGTACCCTGAAGATTATGATATGGTATTGAAATGGTATGAAAAAGGGTATAATGTTGTGGGTATTGAGCATGTTACGCATCAATGGCATGAACATCCTGCGCGAACTTCAAGAAATTCAGACAACTATCAACAAAAAGCTTTCTTTAAGTTGAAAACGAAATGTTTTATCCGGTTAGAAATTAATCCATCTGAAAAGATTCAGCTCATTGGAGCTGGTGTAAAAGGGAAATTAGTTGCAAAAGAGTTGGATGCGAAAAAGATAGCATATGATTGGTATGATTTTAATGCCAAGAAGAAAGTGGATGTAATAAATGCCGTTAAAATTCAAGATTTATCAAAAGTTAAACCTCAATTGAAGTCAATTTTAACCGTTTGGCCTGAAGATGAAAAAATGAGGAATGCGATAAAGAAATTTATGAATGAAAAGAACTTGTTTTTTGGAGATAACTGTTGGTTGTTTTAGCAAAAGCTTGAAGTCTAGTTAAATATATTGTTAAATAATTAACGTCTAGTCATTTTTCAGACAACCATTGAATGGGTTTTTCGTACTTATTAATGGATGAAACTCCCTTTCATAATCCTTACCTTATTGCTCCCATTTATCTCAATTGCCCAAAATTCAATTGTTATTAATGAAATAATGTCTAAAAACACGACTGGATTGACAGATAATACTGGAGAACATCATGATTGGATTGAACTGTATAACTCGAGTAAAAAGCGTGTGAATTTGATGGGGTATGGATTATCTGATGATTCAAAAGATCCGTTCAAGTACAAATTTCCTAAGATTATTATTAAACCACATTCTTACCTTTTGCTGTTTGCGTCTGGTAAAGAAATAAAAGAAAAAAAGGAGATTCATCTTAATTTTAAAATTCAAAAAAATGGAGAGCCAATTTTATTAACTGCGCCAAGTGGAATAAGAGTAGATGAAGTTTACCCTATAGCTTTGGTTAAAAATGGTAGCTATGGTAGAACAACTGATGGAGGGAGTAGTTTTGAACGTTTTTTTACTCCTACACCTATGGCATCCAATAATTCCGTTTCAGGTATAGTTTTTTCGGCCGAGCAAGGATTTTATACGGAGGTTTTTGAATTGCATTTAGAATCAAAAATTGATCATGAAATAAGGTATACGTTAGATGGAAGTATTCCTACTAAAAATTCACCAATTTATAGCAATGGTATTTCAATTGAGACCACAGAAAGTGATTCTAATTCAATCGGATACATAAACACTTCACCTTTAAAGAAAACCATTACAGGAAATTACTTTAAAGGGACAGTAATCAGAGCAGCTACGTTTAAGGATGGAAATATAAGTTCGCAAGTTTATACAAAGTCTTATTTTATTAGCCCTTTGGGTCGCAATCGCTACGCTAATATTGATGTTGTGTCATTAGTAACGGATAACAACAATTTATTTAATCCTGATTCAGGAATATATGTGCCGGGAGATTCTGTGGTTTATTCAAGAAAAAAGGCGAATTACTTTAAGAGAGGTAAAGCCTGGGAGAGAAATGCACATGTTACATTCTTTGATACGTTAGGTAATGTTGGATTTGCACAAAATATAGGTATTCGAATACATGGCGGTAAAGGTCGTAGAGGCCCACAGAAATCAATCCGATTATGTGCGAATAAAGAGTATGGAGCACCTGCTATTAATTACCCGCTTTTTAATATGCGAAAACATACCGTATTTAAAACGGTGGTTTTAAGAAATAGCCAAACTTGTTGGGATCGTTCAATTGTTAAAGATGAGGTTTCAGCTGAAATTTGTAAAAACTTAAATTTTGATGTTTTAGCAGCAAGACCAGTAATTGTATTTATTAATGGGGAGTTTTGGGGGATACATGCGATTCGAGAGTATTTTGATGAAGATTATATTGCAGCGAACTATTCCGTAAAAAAAGAGGAGGTTAATATCGTTTCAAACGGATATGGCAATCAACCCAAGGCTGATAAAGAGTGGGGGCTGATTGCTGGGGATGGTATTTCTCATAAATATATGTATCGATACATTAAAACACACTCTTTAGCCTCAGCTGAAAACTATGAATACGTCAATAAATATTTAAATATTGAAAGTATCATTGATTATTATTGCGTCGAAATCTTCTTTAATAACAGAGATTGGCCAACCAATAACAATAAACTTTGGAGCGTAGGGGATGGTCCTTGGAGTCAGATTATGTACGACATGGATGCAGGATGGATGAGATCATTTGATGATAACGTTACAGTTTTACTGAGTAAAAAGAAACAAAATAGACCACAAAATCAATCTTATGCTCGGTTGATGTTTATTAAATTAACAGAGTCACCAATTTTCGTAGAAGATTTTACCAATAGAATGGCTTATTTAATCGAGCATGATTTAAGCCCTAAAAATGTGGCTCCAATCCTAGAAAAATCTCGCCAAACTTATACTGATTTTGTTGAAGAAAATGACAGAAGATGGGGGATACCAACAGGTTATAAAAAATGGAAAGCATTATTTTTTAGACTCAACGGATTTGTTGAAGGGCGTCCAAATCATTTAGAGAAAATCTTTGTTAACAATTTTAATGTTAGCCTTGATAGTTTACAAGCTGTAAATTAACCTAGCGAAAGAGCCGTTTTATGTTAATTCAAACTCTACCCGTTCAACAGGAATTCCGTTAATTTTTAATGCAATATAATGTGCTCCAACATAATGTTTTCGGGTAGACAAATCTTTAAAATCAACTTTTTTACTGAAACTTAAAGATTCTCC
The DNA here is from genome assembly GCA_937136425.1 of uncultured Crocinitomix sp. Taxonomy (GTDB): domain Bacteria; phylum Bacteroidota; class Bacteroidia; order Flavobacteriales_D; family Crocinitomicaceae; genus Crocinitomix. The sequence goes on along the minus strand of CAKZON010000041.1, from coordinate 2,660 downwards.
TTTTTTCACTTCACTTTCGCGCAGTTGAAAAACCTTTTCATTATGAGATCCATTTTTCTTTAAATAACCTACCGCATATTCCAACCTAAATTTTGCCGCTTTTCCTTTGTTAGATATCCCAATTTCTAAGGTAGATGAATTACCAATCGCAATTTTAGAGTCTAGTAAACGGAATTGGTTTGTATTAATAGATGCAATTGATCCAAATCCAAACATTTGCATGGCAGTTTGATTTCCTTTTTTTAATAGAGTGCGTAAGGCGTGTTTAGCAACCCAATGCGTTGTTTTTGACTCATGTATCCATTTTCCACAAAGTTCCAATACTAGTTCAGGATGATTTTTAGAAATATCATTTAAATTATTGGCAACACTGCGATAAACATAATCTTCTGGGTCGTTTTTTAGCGTCTCTAATATTGGAATAATAGGCGAGGGGTCTTTAACATAGTTATGCAATTTCATGGCCCAAGGTAAAAGTGGGCGGCAACCTTCACTTGCTAAGCGCCGCACATGATAATTATCGCTTTTACTCCATTCATACATTATGTTAATAAGGTTTGGGTTAGCCGCCAAAAAAGGACGAATAGCAAATTCACTTGTAGAGTATTGGGTGAGTTCTTGCAAGGCGATTAAGGAGGTTTCCACCTCATTTAATCCAAATAATTCTACAAATGTTGGAAATATTGTGGCAGTAAAACCATTGAACTTTGGAGCAACAGACATTAAAATTTCAATCTGTGCTTTATAAGCGTATGGCAAAAAGGCATGCATTTGCTCCGAAATGTGGATAGTTCTTGCCTTTAATTCTAATGCATCCCAATTTGAGTTTAAAATTGCTTTTATAAATTGGGGTTGATTAAACTTTTTGTCAGACGCATGCAAGGCTTTTGCTAAATTTTCAACAAAAGCCTTGTTGTACATGTTTTTTAATGGTTCTGCCATATATTATTTGTTCTTTAACACCTTGCTGTTTTTCGTTTTTTTCCAACTCTACCTTTGGCTATTACCTTGTCAATATATTCGGTTGCTAAAGGAACTTTACAAGCCGTTCCACCAACATCTACAGTAACTTTTCCAATGTTTTGTGCAACCGCCTTTGATTTTTCTGTTAGGGCCTCAATATAACTGCCAATTGCTATTACAAAACCATTCATTACATAACGAACCCTGTTTGGTGCGTTGTGAATTTCTTTTTCAACACTGTCAAGCAATTCAGCGTATTTTTCAATGTCTAAATCTTCATCCTTATTAACACCTGCATAATAGGCTAAGGTTCCCCATCCTGCAGCCGTAGTTGTTGGCACGTCTGATTGAATCCACTTTAATCCTAATTCAAAACCAAATTCTGTTTCAGCAGCAACCCAGGGCACTGTATATTCGCTTAAATATGAAAAATAGGCATTGCTTACCCAATCTTCAAGATGATCCTGGGTTATTTGAGTTTCATCTGCCATTAATCCTGCTAAATACATGGCGTCATAATTTCCGGTCGCATATAATTCTATCGACAATTGATGATTTTTCTTAGTCTTTTTCAAGATTTTTTTCAAGTCTTGAACTTTTACTCCAAAATAAGGTTCTTTTGCACCAATTGTGGCATAAGTCTTTTTTGTTTGTTCACTTCCAAACGATTCTAGTTCCGTAAGTATCTCTTTTGTTGTCATAATTGGGTCTTATTAATTGTCTAAAACGGTATTTGTTTTTCCACTGCTACGTAGTGTTGCAGCTGTAATAAGACTCACGATAAAGCCAAGAATTAAAACTGTTGAGGCCATTAAAATAAATGTAAATAAACCAGAACTCGCCATTTCTTTCATGTTTTCCATTTCAGCCAACTTAGTAGCTAGTTCGGCGCCTGAATATTGCGTCATGGTTTCAGCAATCATAGTCGCATAATACTGCTCTGTAAAGTCAGGATTAAGATATGTGATATAAATGACATTAAAAACCCCAAAAATAATTGCAGGAAAAAGAACAATTAAAAGCCCAGCTCCAAGAGCTCTGCCAAAACTAATTTCTTGATTAGGTAAACCATCTCGGTAAGACTTTACCCCAAAAAACACAAAAGAGAGTGCTATAAAAATACTTAGATATCCCCAAATTTCTTGAATAGTAAAACTCAAGTTTTCCAAAAACAAATAGGAAATAAAAAAAAGGATAAGGATTGTTACGGCGCTAATAATTCCGAATTTAAAAACGATTGATTTCATAAAATTTATTTTTTTTGACAAAACTATGATCTTGCATAGTAATGGTCAATTTATTAGGGTATGATTCCTATAGTACTTTAGTGCTAAATCCACTAATATCAACTATTCCAAGTTGATGTGCTTTCAAAATTGCTTGTGCTCGATTCTTAACTTCTAATTTGCTGTAAAGGTTTGATATATGTGATTTTATTGTGCTTTCTGAAATGAATAATTCTGCAGCAATATCTTTATTTGATAAACCTGCAACAATTCTATGCAGTACTTCATGCTCTCGATCAGAAATGTTTAACTCTCTTAATTTTTTAATAGCTTGATCTACACTACGATTCTGAAGTGTTCTAGCAGTCCGACCAGTTTCAGCGGCTTCCTTAGCTATTCTAGGAGTAGATACCTTTTCTCCTAGTGACTCTAAAAAACCTTTAACGCTTTTACTTGCTTTTTCAGATTGAG
>CAKZON010000040.1 GCA_937136425.1 uncultured Crocinitomix sp. | reverse complement strand
CGTATAACGCATTGCTGCTGGACTATCTCCATCAACCGAACCAAAGTTACCTTGTCCATCAACCATTGGATAACGCAATGACCAAGGTTGCGCCATACGCACCATTGTGTCATATACTGACGAATCTCCATGTGGGTGATACTTACCCAAAACATCCCCAACAATTCTGGCAGACTTTTTATATGGTCTATTTGAATAGACACCCAAATCCTGCATTCCGTACAACACCCTTCTGTGAACTGGCTTTAAACCGTCGCGGACATCTGGTAGAGCTCTTGATACAATTACCGACATTGAATAATCAATGTAGGCTGATCTCATCTCCTCATCAATGTCTATTTTGATGATATTTTCTCCTTCGGCCATATACTATATCTCTTTTTAGTTTTAAAGGTCGAAAATAGGCAATTTTTCACTACAATCTCCATGTCAGAATGGCGACTTATTAACAAAAATGGCAGGAAAATATTGTTTATTAACAATCGGTACAAAATTTGTTCTTTGTATTTTGACAATCCGAATTTATTGGGTTATTTTGGATTTAACCGAGAATAATTAATTGGATAATTGAAATTTTGAGTGATTTTGTGCGTCTTATTAATAAGACATGAGTAAAAATATGTAAATTAATAGCACTACCTCATACAAATAAAAAACTATACATCAGTTTAAAATAGAAACTGTTAAAGAACATTGAAAATTATGGATGCAAATTTTTCTGCAAGAGCAAAAGATGTCCTGTCGTTCAGTCGAGAGGAGGCCTTGCGCCTAGGAAATGACTACTTGGGTGTTGAACACATTCTTTTAGGAATACTTCGAGAAGGCGAAGGATTGGCAATTAAATTATTATTAGAATTTCAGGTTGATTTGCAACGCATTCGTCTGGAATTGGAGAAAACCTTAAAGGAAAACCGTGTAAAAAGTATTACAGCAAACAACATTCCTTTAGTGCGCCAAGCTGAAAAGGTGCTTAAGATTACTTACTTAGAAGCAAAGCTTTTTAAGAGTAGCAAGGTTGGAACCGAGCATATTTTATTAGCCATTTTAAGAGAAGAAAATAATTTAGCCACGCGCATATTAAATAAATATGGCGTTATTTACGAAAACATAAAAGAAGAATTAGAAGCAATGATTGAAGAACAAAATTACCCAAAAGCTGAATTCCCAGGAAACACAGAAGATAATGACGATCAGGGTAATGAAGGTTCTGGTTATAGCAACAAGGGCGATTCAGGAGCTAAACGCTCATCTGACGGTAAATCGAAAACTCCTGTATTGGACAATTTCGGGCGAGATCTAACCGCAATGGCGGAAGAGAACAAATTGGACCCTATTGTAGGTCGTAAGTTAGAAATTGAGCGTGTATCTCAAATTCTATCAAGAAGAAAGAAAAATAATCCAATATTAATTGGTGAACCTGGTGTTGGTAAATCTGCCATTGCTGAAGGGTTAGCTTTAAGAATTGTTCAAAAGAAAGTATCTCGTGTATTATTTAATAAACGAATTATTTCACTGGACTTAGCCTCTTTAGTGGCAGGAACCAAATACAGAGGGCAGTTTGAAGAACGAATGAAAGCTGTAATGAATGAATTAGAGAAGTCGAGAGACATTATTTTATTCATTGATGAGATTCATACCATTATTGGTGCTGGAGGAGCGTCAGGATCTTTAGATGCATCCAACATGTTTAAGCCTGCGTTAGCTAGAGGTGAGATACAAGTAATTGGTGCAACAACTTTAGATGAGTTTAGACAATACGTTGAAAAAGACGGAGCGTTAGAAAGACGCTTTCAGAAAGTACTGATTGAGCCAACTAATATTGAAGAATCAATTGAGATTTTGAACAATATTAAAGAGCGTTACGAAGATCATCACAATGTTACTTATACTGACGAAGCAATTCATGCCTGTGTAAAGCTAACGGAGCGCTATATGTCTGATAGAAACTTACCAGACAAAGCTATTGATGCAATGGATGAAGTTGGTTCGCGTGTTCATATCACAAACATTAATGTTCCTAAAGAAATTACAGACTTAGAAAAGAAGATTGAGGCGATTAAGGATGAAAAAGGAAATGTAATTAAAAGTCAGCAATATGAGAAAGCTGCTGAATTAAGAGATACAGAAAAGAATTTACAAGCAGAGCTAGAAAATGCACAGGCACGCTGGGAAGCTGACGCAAAAGAAAACCGCGTTGTCGTTTCAGAAGACAATGTTGCAGAGGTTGTCTCAATGATGACTGGAATTCCACTTCGTAAAGTATCTGAATCTGAAAATGGAAAAATTCAGAATTTAGGTGAAACGATTAAAGGAAATGTAATTGGCCAAGACGCAGCAGTTGCTAAAGTTGTAAAAGCTATTCAGAGAAATCGTGCAGGATTAAAAGATCCTAACAAGCCGATTGGGTCATTTTTCTTTTTAGGGCCAACAGGAGTTGGTAAAACGCAGTTAGCGAAAGTTTTAGCGCGTACTATGTTTGATTCTGAAGAAGCACTTATTCGTGTAGACATGTCAGAATACATGGAGAAATTCTCAATTTCAAGATTAGTGGGAGCGCCTCCGGGCTATGTAGGATATGAAGAAGGTGGACAATTAACTGAAAAAGTTAGACGTAAACCCTACTCTATTATCTTATTAGATGAGATTGAAAAAGCGCATCCTGACGTATTCAATATCTTATTACAAGTATTGGATGATGGACATATGACAGATGGATTAGGACGTAAAATTGATTTCAAAAACACTGTAATTGTAATGACATCTAATATTGGTGTTCGTCAGTTGCAAGATTTTGGAACTGGTGTAGGTTTTGGAACAAAATCTCAAGAAGCACAAGCGGAAGAGAATTCTCAAAAAATCATTCAAAATGCACTAAAAAAAGCGTTTTCTCCTGAATTCTTAAATCGTATTGATGACATGATCATCTTTAACTCATTGACAAACGCTGATATTCATCAGATTATTGATATTGAGTTGAAAAAACTTTATGGTAGAATTAATGATCTTGGTTATTCAATGAAGATTACGGATGATGCGAAAGATTATATTGCAAACAAAGGATATGATGAGAAGTATGGAGCACGTCCATTAAACCGTGCTATTCAAAAATACATTGAAGATCCTCTTGCGGAAGAAATAATCAATGCAAACCTTTCTGAAGGTGATACAATTGCAATTAGCTTTGACAAGAAAAAAGAAGAGATTGCAATTAAAATTGAAAAAGGCAAAAAGCCGCCAAAGAAAAAAGAATCTAAAAAGGAAGATTAATCTTCCTGCTTAGTAACGATACAAGCCTCCAGCACTTTGATGTGTTGGAGGCTTTTTGTTTTGATCAAAAATCTATTGAAAACAGAAAACTTATTCGTTCTACTAATTGATAATGTTTTTTTATTGACACCAAGCATATACTTTAGTCCCAGCTCGAATTAAACGGATGGGGAAATTCTTAAAAATCCTATTACCTTAGACCGAATCAGCGTTTCGACTTTTATTAAAGTTAATCTGCGTATAGAATTCTTTGATTAAAAGCATCTGGAAAAATTTGATGTGCCAAAAAATCACGCTTGATCAACCATTGTTAACTTTTCCTTTACCCCAATCTTTGGGAGCAATTGCTCAATTAGAGAACACAATTGAGCAGATAGTTTTTTATCTCTAGAAATTACATCATAACCTGCAGGCGTGAATAAGGTTTTCTCAAATTCCAGAACTGCGATTTGATACTTATGATTATAATGAAGAATTTTCCATTTGCTTGACAATAGTGATTTCAAGCCTTTCCCTTGCCAAATAAATCCCTCCTTATATTCTGCTGCGCGTTCATCATAGCCCACAATTTGTTTAGTTTTTCCCTTTTTCTCAAACGAAACTTCATCTAGCATTCGATTATCATTAACGAGGGTGTATTTAATTCGTGGATTTTGTCTTTTCCCTTTTGTCCACATTGGAAAATTAGACATATTAATATACCAGGTACCTTCGAAATCTGCTAACCTAACTTCGTCAGTGATCTGAGCATTAACATAATGATTACTTACTAGCAGAAAGAGAGAGAAAAACAGCCTTAAAAACAACATTTGACCAAATTAACCAATGTTTTCAATTTTTACAAAGTCTTTGAAAAGACTAATACAAATGAATTTCCGCTCTTCGGTTTAAGGCATCATTCTGCTGATCTACCAACCGTGATTCTCCATAAGCATTAACAATGATTCGATCTTTTGAAATTCCTCTTTTAGAAAAATAGCTCACAATCCACTCTCCTCTTTTTTGGGATAGTATCAAGTTATACTCATCAGAAGATTTAGCATCTGCATAGGCATTAATCTCCGCACGAGCCTGCCCATTTTCGTTCAACACTTTAGCAACATTCTTTAATACATTAATATCACTGTTTTTAACTTGGCTTTGATTCGAATCAAAATAAACAAGAATATGATCTGCTTTGCGTTGCCCACCCAGTATAAACTCAAGATTGTCTTCTTCAATTTTACTCAAGCCATTATCCAAATCATAACCTAAAGGCCTGTATGTAAAGAACCCGTCTTGCCCTCTTTTTAAACCAGCTATTTTTTGGCCATTACGATCATATATATACAATGTAAAATCATCTAAAATGAAATTATCCCCATTTTCCTCTAATTTAAATAAAAGGCTTTTTTCAATGGGTAAATTTCTGAATCTGAAAACACCATCTTTATCCGTTAATTCTTGCTCAATTAGAGTTCCATCTTCGTTAAATGCCCTAACAATCAATCCTGATCGACTTAACTTACTATTGTTTTCGTATTCAAAATACCCCCAAATGGTTTGAGTATCAAAATCAAATGCATCATCCCCTGCATCTTCTAACGCTAATTCATTACTATAATCAGGTGCGATTTTACGAAATGTAAATTCTCCTTTCTCATTTGTTTTTAATTGCGCAACAACATTCCCCTTTAAGTCATAAACCAACAACACCAAGTCATCATCTGCCTCTGGCACTTTGAGTATGTAATTTTTTGCCATTGATAGTTTTTCGAAATCAAAATTCCCATGTTCATCAGTAAGTGTTGACAATGATTCTTTACCATTTTCATCAACAAGTACAACTTTCATGTTCTTGGGAAATTCACTTGGGCGTTTTTCGTAAACAAGCTGCCCGGACAGATGTCCCTCATTCAAATTGAAGTCAATCATATCGTCTGGGATAAGGGCCAAGGTTCCACTTTGATCTGTTCCTATTTTTCGGTACGTAAAGATGTTTTTATCGTCTCCCGCCATGTTAGCAACATCTTCACCACCCAAGTTTTGCAATGTTAAATCCAAATCCTCTTCTGAAATTGCCCGTATAGAATAAGATTTATCAGTTTCAATCTCTTTGAAAACGAATTTTCCTTCGTCATCAGTTTTAGTCTCATAAAGCACAAAACCATCTTCATCAATAATTTGCACCGTAACGTCAGATGGCAATCCGTCAAGTTTCTTATACTTAAACTCCCCTGCCATTTCGTTCCGAATCGTTACGATTCTTTCCATGTCAAAATACATCAAATCATCATGCCCAAGTCTATTAGACGAAAAGTACCCCTTAGTCATACCTGGAAAAACGTAGATACCGAAATCATCCATATCAGTATTTACACCCTCAAGCGCTTTCGAAGAGTTAGGAATACCATTCAATACTTTCCAGTAAATATCTAAGCCTCCACTTCTACCGTCTACATTTGTTGCGTAAAAGAACACATTGTCTACGATAAACGGAAACATTTCATCCTCCTCTGTATTAATCTCATCTAAACTTTGAGGAGTTGACCACCCCGTGTCAGATAAATCAGAAAAATAAATATCTTTTCCTCCTCTACCACCCTCAATATTGGATGCAAAATACAAGCGTTCAGCACCAGAGTCATAATACGGGTGTCCAAATGAATATTTAGGGTCATTAAACGGAAGTGGAGTTAATTTTGTAAACTTTTTATTTAAACGAACAGCATAATAAAGTTGGGGATAAAATTTACCGGCTTTTTTATCAACTTGAACCTGAGAAAGGAAAATAGTATCGCCTGTTACAGAAAAGCAAGCAGGGCCAGTATGACTCCCAAAATGGAACCTTTCCGAAACTAATCGAACATTTTTAGCTTTTGATCCTGCATTAAATTCTCCTTTTATTTCTGCTTGATACAGATTGATTATTTCTGTTTTTGACCAGTTGTTCTCTCCTCCTATTAAAACATCTGGATTACGGTCTGACGCAAAATAGAGTGTGTTATTATGGACGTACGGTGAGAAATCATTAGCTGAAGAGTTCAATTTATTGGTTAGCTCATGCGCCGTACATTTAATCTCAACCTTTATTACTTCATAAGTTTGCGAAAAACTCAATAAGACTGAGAATAGAGCAAGGCTAAATAGGATGTTTCTTAATTTCATCATGCTTATAAATATCTTGTTGAAGTCGTTTTTTGTTTCTTATTATTGAAATCGAATCCAATAAATATCTCATGCGCTCCTGCAGATGCACTGCTCAATTTATTAATGAATAGATCATAAGCATATCCAACACGCATAAAGTCAGTAATATTAGCGTCTAATAAAAAGTTGACACTTGTCTGGTTTCTAAAAGAAACACCAAACCAAATTCGTTTATAAAATAGTGCACTTAAATTAATATCCATGTTCGCATCAAACCCGTCAGACTGTTTGACTAAAAAGGAAGGCTTAAGGGTGAATTTTTCATTAATTTCAAAGGCATATCCAGCTCCTAAGGAATTATAACTTCTTAAGTAATATTTTGCAGTTGGAATGTCACTATAATTAAACTCTCTATTACCTAAATGATTTAATGCTAGCCCAACGTACAACTTACGTGTATAATAGTATAATCCAAAATCTATGCTTGCTGCGGTTGAAGTGTGCCTTGAACCAATATTTAAATAATCGGTTTGATCCTTAAAGTCCAATTTTGAGGCGTTTAAAGAACTTGTGAAAATTCCAGCTCTTAAACCAAAAGACAATTTCCCTGTTCTGAGTCTTAAGTGATAAGCGCCCGATAAGGCGGCATGTATATTAGCCTGAGCACCAAGACGATCTGCTGCAAAATTTGCTCCCCAAGCTACACTTTTAGCAGTAGTGTTCGAATGAATTGAGAAAGTAGAGGTTGTTGGTGCTCCATCCATCCCCATCCAACGCGTACGGTGCATTAACACTGCACTCATTGCATTCCGCGAACCTGCGTAGGCAGGATTAATTACAAATTGGTTATACATATATTGACTGTATACGGCGTCTTGTTGAGCAAAGCCGTGGAAACTCATTAATACAGTCAGAAGTAGAATACTCTTTTTCATGTGTTTAATTTTTATTCGGCTTTTATTACTCTCTTATTAAATGAACCCATCCCGATATGATTACTTCACCGCCAGATTCTGCTGTAAAAAAGTAAGTTCCAGAGTCTACCGGATCTCCTCCACCATTAGTCCCTTCCCATTTCACGGTTTCGCTATCATAGTTTTCAAGTTCTTCTAAAATATCTCCCCAGCGATTAAATATGACAACGGTATTTACGGGAAAATTATTCAAGCCAGGGATTTCCAAATAATCATTCTTCCCATCCGCATTAGGTGTAAAACTGTTGTAATATTCTTTACAGTCTGCTTTTACCTCAAACGGAAAACATTCTTGTTTATAAGCACAGCCACCATAGCCATAAGCATAATAAGTTACTGCTTCGCTCTTAACTGGAACTTTAATTGATGGGCCGTTTGAAAACGCATCACCATCTACATCACATTCGTCTTTTAACCAACCCCAAATGTAATACTCACTCTCGCCACCGCCTTTTGAAAGCGTTAAGGTTACAGAGTCACCCAAACATAAAACACTTAAATCTGCCGAGATATCTGTAATGACCGGGTTTTCACAAATAAAGGCTTTTCTAATTCTTCTATTTTGATCTGTGAAGTAAAGCTCTCCGTTGTATTCTTTTATGTCATAAGGCTTAATGTTTGCTTGGTATGCAACTTTAAAAAATCCATTTAGCAAATCACCGCTTGGCTCACCACTATCTTCGTCAAAACCAGTACCACAAATAGTTGTTATTGTACCGTCAGGGCTGGAATTGCCTGACAAATCAATTTTTCTCATCCTGTGGTTTTCACTATCCGCAAGGATTAATTCGTTATTTGAATTCCTGTATAATCCACTGAAAGAAAGATCAAGGGCAGCAGCACCAGCATCACTTCCATCACCAGAAAAATCTGCTTCTCCTGTTCCAGCAACATGTATAATTTTACCATCAACAATTTTCTTTATCATATTGTCGTAAGTTGCAAAATAAAAATTCCCTGCAGCATCCCATTCCATTCCAAACCCAACCGCAAGATCAACGGATGTTATTCCTAGGTCTGGATCAATATTTGTTTCGCCATCTCCACCACCTGCACCTGCAACACGCTCTGTCATAGAAGTTGATAATTTTATTTTTTGAATATAATTAACCTCTGCCACATCCGTCCCTCTATAAGGTGTGGTATAATAAAGGTATTCTCCTGATGGATCCATTTTTACAGCACCAGCTCCGCCAACAGGATTTGAATGAGCATCTGATTCTGCTATAGGAGCTTCTCCCGCAAATCCATTACCTGCAATAGTTGTAATGGCTCCATCCTCAGCGCTTAATTTATAGATATAATTTTTTACAGAACTTGGCTGCCCTGAATCAGGACCTGGCTCACCACGTGTAAAATAAATATTATCTGCTCCATCAATAGCAATTCCAGCAATTCCAGGTAGTTCATCAGCAATATGCGTAACGACATTATCTGAACTATTAATTTTATAAATCCCTGAATTAACTAAGTCGTTCCAGCCTACCACAATGAAATATATATTACCCTCACTGTCAATTGCCATTGCCGCAGGAATTCCAATAGGAGTTTCTAAAGCGTTCACCCCTTCAATAAAAGGATCACTGGTTCCGTCACCAGCAACATTAGTTATAGACCAATGTTGTGCATTAACCATTTGACTAAAACAAAGAAACGCGAAAAGTAAAATAGAGAGCAAAGTAGTTTGATTATTCTTCATCATGTATAAGCATTTACCCAAACCTACCGAGCGGTGTTAAGAGTCAATATTTCAGTTGGTTGAGCGTGGTTTATTATGCTAAAATACAAAAAAAATAATAGCCTTTATTTTTGCGTGCTTACTCAGGATAAATCAATAAAAGCGAAAGAGCCGTTAACCCACTACAAAACAATTGTTTAAAATATTGTCCCTACAAATAAAACTTGATAAAATTCCGTATTTGTACGTAATTTTATACGCTATTTTTACGGTGTCATTTCAATAACCGCTTCATAAATTGATTGTATTATTGCAACCCTCCTTTTAATGTCTAGCGATTCAAATTTATCTGTAGATTGATACTAGCTTTTATTCTGATAAAAACCAGCATTTGAGATCAAACTTCCAACTGTTAAAACGATTAATTATTAAATGAAATTGTCGTAGCCCCACCCATCCCATATTCGTTGTATGGTGCGTCATAATAATCCAGCTGAATGCCACTGCCATTTGCCAAGCGATCCAAATATTGATGGATTTCAGATTTTAACACGCCTTCTCCTTTGCCGTGTATGACTACAATCTTTTTTAATCTTGCAGCTAGCGCATCCTGAACAAAGGCACGGCATGCAGTCATCTGAATTTGAACAATTTCGAAATTGGTTAAATGCGTTGTGTATTCTCTTAATTCTTCAATATGCAAATCAATTTCAGCTGGAGTTTTAACAATGTTTTTAACCATAGTGTTTTTGGACAACACTTGCTTAGCAACCACACGATCTTTTGCTACAATTTTGCTTTCTATTTTATAATCTTCTTTGGATTGTTGCAACACAACTTTATTCAAAGGATAAGATCTAAGAAATCCATCCTCATCTTCAATTCTAACTGAAGATGAACTCAACTCAACTACTTTCCCCTTAATTGTGTCGTGCAAAACCGCTACCGAATCCCCTATCCTAAATGTTTGCATTTTCTAAATACCATTCAATCAACTCAAAATTCGAAAACACCAACAGAATTGGGCTAACAACAAGCGCAACAATCAATAATAAGATTGCTATTTTGCTTGCAAGGCTCAAATCTGGTTTCATATCAATGCGAAGCACCTGACGAACCTGTTCAACTAATAAACGCTCATTATCCCAAAGAGTATAACCAGAAGGAATCATCTCTTTTAATTTTGGATTATTCAAAAGAAAGATGCTACGAATTTTCCAATACTCTTTATCAGTAAGGTCTTTATATTCTTTTTTATAGTTTACATTAGTCTCATCAAGCTGCTCATGTAAATCTTTACTTTTTTGAAAAGCACGAACTTTTAACCCCATTAAAAACCCAAATACAGTGAGCGGAATAAAGCTAAAGTAAACACCTACACCTATCATTACAACAGATGATATGAGTGTAAATATCATCTTTAACTGATCATTTTTATTAAAAAAGAATCCACCTACAATTCTACCACCATCAAATGGGTCAATTGGCACTAAATTGAGAATATTAACGGCCAACATAAGCACGGCTACCTCAATAACATAAATATTAGGCTCGTTATAAAGAGCATAAATAAATATTCCTGAGCCTAAAACGACACCTGGTAAGGGTCCCATTAGATTAATAAAGGTTTGTTGCCGTTGCGAATCACTGAAATTTAGGCGTTTTGTAGAATTGCCAAAATAAGACATGACAAACATGCCTTGTGCTTTTACTCCATAAATTCGCATCATTAAAAAATGACCTAATTCATGCAAAGCCAATATAAGTAATACTTCAACTAGAATAATGTATGACTCTGACAAATAATTTGTTGCAATAAAAAGCAGAACAAGACCAAAGAGTATGATTCCATTTCGGTTTTTAGCCGCAGACCCTGCTAACAATTCAGGTTTTACTGGATAAATATTTTCGCTTTCTTCAAACACTTTTACAAAAATGCTGTTTTAACAGTCAAAACTACTTATTTTTATCGACCTATGTTGACAGCAAAAGGAATATATAAAAATTATGGTGAATTACCAATTTTAAAAGGAATAGATTTAACCATTGCCAAACAAGAGGTTGTTTCAATAGTTGGGGCTTCTGGTGCTGGAAAAACCACCTTATTACAAATACTAGGAACATTGGACACACCAGATAGCGGTGAGCTGATAATTGCTGGTCAGGACGTAATTGGATTAAGAGGAAATAACTTAGCTAGATTTAGAAATGACAGGCTTGGTTTTATTTTCCAGTTTCATCAATTACTACCTGAGTTTACAGCCTTGGAAAATGTTATAATTCCTGCACTATTAGGAAACCGATCTAAAAGTGCTGCCATTGAAAAAGGAAGCGAATTATTGTCTTTTTTAGGCCTTGCAGATCGACTAAAACACAAGCCTTCTGAATTATCTGGCGGAGAGCAACAAAGAGTTGCGGTAGCAAGAGCCTTGATTAATGATCCTGATATAATTTTTGCGGACGAACCTTCTGGAAATTTAGATTCTGTGAGCTCTCGAGAGTTACATGAACTATTTTTTAAGTTAAAAGATGAAATGGAGCAAACCTTTGTAATTGTAACACATAACCGAGAACTAGCTGAAATGTCTGACAGAACTTTAGAAATGCGGGATGGAATAATTGTCAATAATATTTAGCGGTTTTTATTTATAAATTTTAGTCTTTAGTAAAGCAACCACTCCCCTTTCTGAATATGAATAAAAAAGAACTGATAGAATATCTTGACTTTAAGAGTGAAGAGTTTAATAATACTGCATTCATTGCAGATGATCCTATTTCAATTCCACATCTTTTCACACACCCAAGAGATATAGAGAGTATTGGGTTAATAATGGCTACTATTTCTTGGGGGCAACGCAAAACGATAATTAAGAATGGGCATCAACTCATGGAAATTATGGGACATTCTCCACATGATTTTATTATGAACGCCAGTTCTCAAGATTTGAAAACAATTGAGTTTGTTCATAGAACATTTAATGCAGATGATTTGCGCTTTTTTATACTAGGGTTACGAGCAATCTATCAAAAAGATGAAAATGGATTAGAAAAAGCTTTTGGTAATGGACCAACTATGGCAGATAGAATTTATGGATTTAGACAAGCCCTGCTGAATACAACGCATGAGAAAAGGAGTGAAAAGCATGTATCAAACCCTTTAAGTGGCTCTGCCTCTAAACGCCTTAACATGTTTTTAAGGTGGATGGTTAGACAAGATAATAAAGGAGTTGATTTTGGAATATGGAACTCAATAAAACCTTCAGAACTATACATCCCTTTGGACGTGCACACTGGTAATGTTGCTCGAAAATTAGGCTTGATTAAACGCAAAGCTAACGATTGGAAAGCACTAGAAGAGTTAATGGTTCATCTTAGAAAATTTGACCCAATTGACCCGTGCAAATATGATTATGCCCTCTTTGGCTTAGGAGTTACTGGAGAATTAAAGTAACTTCTCATTTCAATTTTGTTATAGTTCGTATACAGCAACCCTATGAGAATTACGCTTCTATTTCTATTGTTTTCTAACATTCTTATTGCGCAAGAAAAAGGACTTCGATTATTTCATGAATTTTACACGACTGATTTTGACTTGGCAGACAATGTGTCTGAGTTAAAAACCTATCAAATTAATAATTATAGCGATACAACTTTTCAACGATCAATACAATTTGACACGTTAGGACAAGTCAAACAAATGGTGGCAAAAGAGAAGAATAATAAGCCTTTTTACACCGCCGAATATAATTTTTACGAAAAAGGTAAATTTCTAATTTGTAATTGGAACAGATACAATCTAATTACTACCGACATATATATGATTAATGAAAAGCGAGAAATTATCTCCTGGAGAACGCTAGATGCTCAATCTAATTTTGAAAGCGGAACCGAAATTATTCAGCAATCTAATGGTAAATCAGCAAATGTCATCAATATTCGATCTTCCAGACAGATAAGCGAAACAGAATCGTATGTATACAATGAATTTGGAAAAATTCAAATGATTTATAACAATAGATACAACCATAGTTATCTATCAGATTCCATGAGTTATGACACATTAGGTAATTTAATAGAATTATCTCACTATGATGACAAAGGTACTAGAACATATTATCAAGCCAACACTTACAACAGCAATAACCAACTTATTAAAACTATTTATCGACCATGGCTAGATTGGCGTTTTAGTAACCAAACAATTTACACCTATGATAGCTTAGGTTTTCTTTTAAAAGAAACTAAACAACATATTGATAATGGTAAAATAAAAGAGGAAACCATTTATCAATACACTTATGATGCTCACGGAAATTGGATACGTAAAAACAAGATTAAAAAGGGCAGAATAGTATCCTATAAGTTGAGAGTAATTAGTTATTATGACTAAATAATAATATTTAACAATTGATTAGAGGATTTCTGAGCTGCATTCTGAGGTAAATCGAATCTGATTTTGCATATTTGTGTTATGAGTTTTGTTTACCCTAATTTCCTATGGGCATTTTTCATTTTATTGATTCCGATAATTGTGCATTTGTTCAATTTTCGGCGCTACAAAACCGTTTATTTTTCTAGAGTTAAATTTTTACAAGAAGTTGTTGAGGACTCAAAATCAGGAGCCAAATTAAAACACTTGCTCGTATTGCTTTCTCGGCTTTTAATGCTTTCTTGTTTAGTTCTTGCTTTTGCTCAACCATACATTCCTGCAGAAGAAGGTGAAATGACTGAAAACTTAACATCTATTTATTTGGATAATAGTTATAGTATGCAGTCTCAAGGGGCTGACGGGGATTTACTAAACGAAGTAAAAAATCAAGCAATTGAAATTGTAAAATCATTGGCAGAAAATGAAAGAGTTAATCTATTAACAAGTGATTTAAACTCTGTAGACCAACGCTTTTACTCTAAATCTGAGATTATAGACAGAATTAAAGAAATTGATTATTCTGCCAAATCCACTCAGTTAAAAGCAGTTTTAAGAATGCAACACGACATTTTGAACAACGCAAAGGAAAAAGGAAACCGCCGCGTATTTGTATTAAGTGATTTCCAGAAAAAGACCAACAGTATTGAAGATCTAAAGTTACCCGAAACACAAGCTTATTACTATAAAGCAAATGCCGTTAATGTAGAAAATATTTTTATTGATAGTGTTTGGTTTGAAAGCCCTGTGCACAGAGTAAATAGCCCAGTTGATGTTCATTTTAGAGTTGAAAACAACTCATCTGAAGATTTGACAGATTTAATCATTCGACTTTCAATTAACGGAAACGAACCTGGACCTAAGCGCCTTTCAATACCAGCCAATTCATTTATTGAGGATAAAATAACTTTTACGGATAGAACGCCAGGAATTAAAGAGGCAAAACTACACATTGAAACAGGACAATTATTTTTTGATGATGATTTCTTTTTTACATACACAATCAAAGAATCGGTTAATATTTTATTGGTTGACAATCGGGAAGAAAGCAGCAAAAATTTAGAACAATTATACAGTTTAGAAGATTATTATAATGCAACAAGCGTAAATGTTGAAAGTTTAGTGCCTGATGATTTTGAAGATAAAGAATTAATTGTTTTACAAAACATAGACAATATTCCGAGTGGAATTATGGAATTACTGGACCAAGCCATGAAAAATGGTGGGACTGTTGTATTGATTCCGGGAAAAAACATTGACGCAACTAATTGGAATGCCTTTTTAGGGAGACATCAGTTACCGACATTAAACAACAAAGACACAACTTCGTTAGAATTATCTTATTTCAACTCAGACGATCCTTTATACACAGGAGTATTTGAAAGCACTCCAGAAAATTACAAACATCCTCGATTATTCAATAGATATAGGTTGGGATTAAGTAATAGTCAACAATTCATTACTTTGTTTGGCACCAGCCCAACCTCTCCTTACATGCTTTACGGACAAAGAGGAAATGGAAAAATAGTACTCCTCTCCTCTCCGCTTAATGCAGATTATACCAATTTTCAAAACCACGCATTATTTGCTGCTACATTTTTAAGAATGGCAGAAACAGCATCATTTCAAAAACCACTTTACATGACAATTGGTGAAATGGATAATTTTCCATTGCAAACTGCCGTGTCTGAAAAAGATCCAATTCATTTAAAAAATGAAGAATTAAAAGTAGATGTAATTCCATTATTAATAAATGTTGCCAATGCCCGAGCAATTTCATTTAGCCATTTAGAAAATACAATTTCATCTTCTGGTTTTTATGAATTAACAGATCAAAACACATTTAATGAGACGGTTGGGCTAAACTATAGCCGAGCAGAATCTTATGTGGATCCGTTTACGAATGAAGAAGTTGCGGAGCAGTTTCTGAATGCTGGTTGGTCAAACGCTAAGGCATTTGAATTAAACGGGCAAGGAAAGGTTCAAATTAATCAATTAAAAGCAACAGAATACTGGAGAATTCTACTAATTTTGGCCTTGATTTTTGTAGGAGTAGAAATACTTCTTTTAAAACTTTGGAAACGCTAATGTGCACAATTTGACTATGAAGATAATTCTAAAATCATGTACAATCGTATCAACGTCAACTCAATATGACGGTAAGCAAGATATTTTAATAGAAAACGGAGCAATTGAGGAAATTGCCCCATCAATTACAACTGAGGCTGATCAGGTTATTGAGCGTGAAAATTTACATGTATCTGCCGGTTGGTTTGATGCGCGTGTTAATTTTTGCGACCCAGGAAACGAGGTTAAAGAAGACTTGTATTCTGGATTAAAATCAGCTGAGGCTGGTGGAATGACAGCTGTTGGGATTACACCTAATACGAACCCTGCGGTTTCTAATAAATCGCAGATTGAGTATCTGAAAATGAAAGGAGCTATTTCCCCTGTTCGAGTTCATCCATATGCTACGCTTACTGCTAATATGGAAGGAAAGAATTTGGCAGAAATGTATGATCTTTCGAATGCAGGTGCAATTGGTTTTACAGATATGCATGCTCCAGTTAGCGGAGGAATTTTATATCGTGCCTTGTTATATGCAAAAAATTTCAACGGAAAAGTAATTTCATTTCCATTGGACAATAGCATTTTTGGTGAGGGATTTGTGCATGAAGGAACATTAAGTGTAATGACTGGGCTTAAATCCATTCCATCAATGGCTGAGTTCATGACTGTGGAGCGTGATTTAAATTTATTGCGTTATACAGAAGGTGGAATTCACTTTACAGGAATATCCACCAAAGAAAGTGTTGAATTAATAAGAAAAGCAAAGGCAGAAGGATTGGACGTTACAGCAGATGTGTACGTGCAAAATTTAGTATACACAGAAGATGATTTGATGGGCTTTGACGCTACTTACAAGGTGTTACCACCATTAAGAGCTAAAGAAGATCGTGCGGCACTAATTCAAGGTTTAAAAGATGGAACGATTGATTTTGTTTGTTCTGACCATACACCAGAAGACATTGAAAGCAAAGATGTAGAATTTGACGGTGCTGCATTTGGAATGATTGGTGTGCAAACTTTATTTCCATTATTGAATGAAGTTGCTGAATTAGATTTAAAAGAAAAGATTGCATTAATTAGCAGTAAACCAAGAACAATATTTGGTTTAGTAGATAATGAAATTAAAGTTGGAAACATAGCTGATTTGACGCTCTTTAATCCTGATGAAAAGATGGAGATTGAAAGCGAAGTATTATTATCTAAGTCAAAAAACACACCTTTAATTGGTCAAACATTATCTGGAAAAGTATACGGATTAATAAGTGAAGGAGTTTTATCACTAAAGGCATAGTTTGAAGAAAGAAAACAAGCATAAAGGGAATTTTCTAAAGACGTTTTTTAAAGAACGTAAACAAGTAGGCGCATTGGCCCCAAGCTCTAGATTTCTAGTAAAAAAAATGTGCGATAAAATTGATTTTTCAACTGCAAAAAACATTGTAGAACTAGGTCCTGGCACCGGAGTTTTTACAGATGAATTATTAAAACGCGCATCTAAAGATTGTCGCATTTTTGTAATTGAATTGAATGAAGAATTCTATCATTTTTTATCAAACAAATTTACAGATCCACGCATAATTCTTTTAAGAGAAAGTGCAGATAACATTGATTCAATTCTTGAAAACTACGAAGTTAAAGAAGCAGATGCAATCCTATCGTCTCTTCCACTAGCTGTTATTCCAGATCAGATTCGTAAGCGAATTGTCATTAAATCGTATGATGTTTTGAAAAAAGGCGGTGTTTATGTACAATACCAATACTCTTTGAATGCGAAAAAACTGTTAGAAATGAAATTTGGCAAATTACAAATGGGATTTGTAGCGGTTAATATTCCCCCAGCGTTTGTTTATTTAGGAGTTAAATAAGTTCATCTCTCCACTCAACAAATCAAAAATAAGCTTCTAATGCGCGAAACAAGGTGCGTACATTAAGGTTGTAAAAACCAGCACTATTTATACAGTTTACTTCTACAATCTTCCACCCATCATTTGTTAAGCCAATATCCATCACAAATGCATCAGCCACGTTAAAAATTTCAATCATTTCATTTGCAAACAAGATGCCTTCATCATCTACCTTGGTATGAAAAGGCACATCACCATGAAAGCGGTAATAAACTGAACCTACAATTTGTTGCCCAACTACCCACAACCTTGCCTCCTTGTAAAGCTTTTGAGGAACAGAAGCCTGAACAAGAGTTTTACTATTTAACCGTTCGGTTTTAGGATGAGTCAATGCTTCATTCACAAAATCATTCCACTTTAATTGAGTAAACACCTTACCCGTAAACACTTTTGCATCTTGATATGGTTTAATGAATTTTGTCTCTCCTTCTTTCCAATTAATGCTTTGTCCAAATTCAAAAACTTCGGCATTTGCATTTAGCAAATGTGATTTATAGTGTTTTGATATGATTTCAAAATTGTGATTTCCACCATAGAATGATCCAGGATTCCAATGTGTATTAGCTTTACTTAAGCGTGCTAATTTTACGGAGCCATAAACGAACACATCCTCTCTATCACTTTTAATTTCAACTGATGTTGCGTCTGAACTTAATTCAATCGTTTCATATTCAAGCCCTAAATCCTCCAACACCTCAAATACCTTAAAGTGCTCCGGATCGGAATAGATATTGGACTGAATTAAATAATACATACTACTGATTTATTGTTTTAAACGAGACAAACTATTAAAATACCGCAATAGAAAAGCCTACCTTAAAATCAAGCCTATAAGTGCAATAAGAAATTTATACGGATTCATTAAAATGGATTATTTTAATTCGCACAATATACTAAATAACCAAACTATCTTTTGAAAAGAAATTAAAGAGCTGCCATAGTATGCTTAACAGCTTTAAATTCACTACCACCCCATTCTACCAAAGTAAATCCTTTACGGTTAAACTTTGGAAACTCTGTCGCCACTAAACGGTGCGGACTTGAAGAAAATTCAGTCCCCTGAAATAACATGTATACCCGTAACTGAGAATCAGGTTGGGGAGACACATCAATGGAAGCAACATTCTGATCATACTGCTCTCCTACTAAAAATTGTACAGACGCATAGCTATGAGCTGTTAATCTTGGTCCCCAATAAGTTATAAAATCGGTTCTTTCGGTACTGTTAAATCCAATAGCTTCCAATGTTGTTTCTAAAAATTGAATGGTAGAATCTGTATTTATAAAATAACCAGCGAATTGTCCGCCATTCTTATTAAAGCTCAAATTCTCACATTCACCTTCCCAAAACAGATAAGGATATTGTTGCTCATTTACTTTTAATCCATTTGAAGACACGTTTACACTCCAACCATCTTCATATGCTGGATAAGTAAAAGTAAATTCACCTTTTGGTTGTAGGCTAATCGTAGCATCAACTTCTTCATCAGAATAAAGATAGATTACCGGTTTTTCAGCAACGGGATAATTATCATCCATAATCAGACGTTTTTTTGTAAAAAAATTAACCGTAATAATGTGCTGACTTTTAAAATCATAATTCCAACATACGACCTCTTCATAATCTTGATGAAAACAATAGAAACTGGTGTCTTTTGAGCTTAATTTCAACTTAAACTTTCCGTCATTATCCGTAAGTATGTAGCGTGTTCGGCTAGTTTCTCCAACTACAGCGCCGGGAATTCCTACTTTGGTGCCGTCCTCATAAACCCTCCCTTGAATAATACACGTTCCAGCAGGAATGTCGGCAGAATATTTATCTGAAATAACCTTATAATATCCAGGGGGCTCAGTTTCTGCAAACAGGCTAGATATTACAACTAGGCTTAAAAGTATTGTAGTTATTAATTTCATAGTTATAAAGTGATTAAAGTTTTTAATTCTGACCCACCCCATTCAATCAAGGTAAAGCCTTTCCTATCAAAAGGTTCAAATTGTTGCGGAGCATAATCAATGTCCGGAAATTCTTGATAAGTAGTGTACAATAAGTATACCCTTTTTAAAGATTCTGGCTCAGGGCTCATTGTTAGTTCGGCAATTTTTGATGTATATAAATCATCCAATAAAAATTGGACAAACACATAGTTGCCAACGGACATTTTTGGAGCCCAAAACGTAATAAAATCAGCTTGTTCAGTTCTATTTAAACCAATATCGCTCAATTGCTTTTCTAAAAACTCAACTAAAGTGTCCGTAGCCACCAATTGCCCTTCTAATTCTGATCCATTTCTTTCGTATGTTAAATGATCCATCTCACCTTCCCAAAACAAGTAAGGATAAGTTCTTTTAGCGTCTTGAATTCCATTTGGACCAACTGTAACATTCCACCCCTCATTATATTCAGGGTAAGTAAAAGTTAACTCACCCAAATAATCTAAAGCCAAAGAAACATTAAGCGTGGTGGTAGAATACAAATAAATGACTGGTTTAAAGGATACAACCGGCGTTTTTGGTTCTTGTTCAATTTTTAAAGGCAATCTAAATTCTATTTCAACGGTGTGACCAGCTCTAAAGTCATACCGTGCTATTGCAATTTCGGTATAGGCTTCTTTAAATGCAAAAATAGAGGTATCAGAATCGTGTACAATCATATCAAAAGCTCCGTTAGCATCAGTCAAGGCAGATGTTTCTTCATCCATTGTGCTCACTAATGTTCCTGCTAACGCTTCGCCTTTATAGTCTAATACATGTCCTTTAACCCTTACTTGTCCTGTTAAAAGGTCATTCGTATATGTGTCTGACTTTATTATGTAATAATTTGGCAATGCTCTATAAGAGTCTATAGCACTAGCGCCAATTGACGCGCCAAATAGTAAAATGATTAAAATTGCTCTCATAGTTGATTTGTATTAATGTTCATTTCACTACCACCCCATTCTATAACCGCAAAACCTGTACGTTTAATTGGCTTAAAAACCTGCGAACTAATCTCTAAATTGTGAGATTCTGATGCTGGTGTAAATAACATATAAACACGGCGTAAATGATCAGGCTTAGGAGTTATATTAATTTCAGCAATGTTTTCAGCATAAGATTCATCAACCAGAAATTGAATGAACACATGTTCGTTTTCAATGATACGAGGCGCCCAATAAGTTATAAAGTCTGCTTGTTCTTGACGGTTTAAACTCAGTGATGTCAGTTGATCTTCAAAAAAGCTTACAATGGTGTCAGTTTGAACAAAAAAGCCTTCAAAAGCGCCATTTTCATTCTCCTGAAAACTCAAAGATGATGTTTTACCCTCCCAAAACAGATAAGGATAAGAATTACCTTCCTCTGTTTTTAAATTTCCTGACGCATTAACGTCTACTTTCCACCCCTCATTATAAACAGGATAAGAAAACGTGAAATCACCATTGAAGTTCAAATTTATTGTCGCCGTTAATGGTTGTTCAGAATAACAATAAATGACCGGCTTGTCAACCTCCATCATAATTTGAGGACTTCTGGGATAAAAATATACCGTCACTTCATGCCCACTTTTAAAATCATAAGGAGACATAATTATTTCACCATAATTTGGAGAATAGAAAAACACAATGCTATCAGAATCTGGAATTAACAGATCAAATTCCCCCTCTTTAATTTTGGCTTTTCGTGTCATGCCATAATTCGCAACAAATCCTTTTATAACAACACTTGAATCAGCCAAAATTATTTTTCCTCTTACTTTACAATGTCCTTCAGGAACCTGGGCTGATACAGAATCACTAATCACGGTGTATGGCACCACTAACCTTAACTCAGACTTGGCAGTTAAACTACCAATTGTCATGAGCAATAATATGGTAACGAGTTCTTTCATCTTTAAAATTTAAGGTCCAAAAAATTCAATTCAGTTCCGCCCCATTCTAACACTGTAAAGCCATTTCGTTGAAAGGGTGCAAAGGTTTGGGGCACCATGTTTATTCCAATAAAAGCATTATTTAACGGTGCCGTAAGTAAATAGACTCTGCGAATGGCATCAGGCTTTGGTGAAATTTCAATTTCAGCGATATTATTTTGGTAGACATCATCTAACAAGAACTGAATTACTGCATATTCATCTTTTGAAAGTATTGGGGCCCAAAACGTAATAAAATCCGTTTGCTCAACCTCATTTAATCCTAAAGCCGTCAATTGATTTTCTAAAAAAGAAATACAAGTGTCTGTTTTAATAACCCATCCTTCCATTTGTTTTTCAGTAAAGTCAAAGAATAAACCTTCGGTTTCTGCCTCCCAAAATAAGTAAGGAAATTCCTTATTTGATTTTAAGTCCACAATTCCCCCTTTAGGCTGAACAGAAACATTCCAACCATCTTCATATTTAGGATAAGTAAAAGTAAACTCACCTTTTGGAGTAATTTTTATTTGCGCATTTATAGGAGTGTCATTATAAAGATAGATAATTGGTTTTTTCATGATTTGACGCTCCTGAAATAAGTAAACATCAATTGTAATTATATGCTGACTTTTAAAATTAGGATTGATCTCATAAATTTCAGACCATCCTGATCGGTAACAAAAAAATAGCGAATCACTTGCTTTTGCATTCAAGGTGAAATCCCCTAGACTATCTGTTAATGTTTCACTTGAACTTGTTCCTATCCTAACATCTGACAATGGCAAAGCGCTAGAAAACATTTTCACATTACCTTCAAGAATAACATCCCCTTCTGGAATAGAATCATTCTTTATTTCTGAAACTATCGTCCAACCTGGCAGCCCTAACATCTCAGAACTATGCGCATGTATAATTCCTGCAATGCCAATATATAAGCCTAATAATAGATGTTTCATAGTTCCTTTTTTAGTTGATACAATTAACATTAAAAAAGGTTCAATACAAATATCTATGCTTTATAAATAGCTTTAGAAACCTTCTTTAATTTTTTGGAAATGTTCAAATTTGGCTTTGATATAAGTCACCAAATCATAATCTGAAGCTGACTTAAGAAACTCGATATTCAAATTTAAAAAACGAATAAACTCGTCGAAATCATCTTCTGACAATTCAAAAATATCATTATGAACATATACACGTAATATTTCTTTTACTACATCATATTGCTGATCTTTGTATTCCATTTCAGCAACGTAGCGTTTTGTTTTTTCCCGTTTACTAAACGCTAGATATAAAGCCGTTATAGGGCTCTCAATAGCATTTACAACTGTAACAGTTGCAACTTCACGTTTTGCAATGTTTGCCCGCTCTTCTTTTAATTCTTCTAAAGTTTTTAATGGACGTACGACAACCTCCTCAGTAGTGATTGATAATTCCTCAATATAAAACTTGTTATTATATACTTTATGATAAGCACTATCCGCAAATGACAGGTAAATGGTTTGGTATCCACGAACAGAGATACCAATTGTATCTGTTTTTTTTACGGTAATGCTAAAATTACCTGTATAATCACCAAAAATGCCTTTACCTACGGTTTTATTTAATACCACCACATTGTAAAATCCAACACTATAATTGGTATCTAACACTTTACCTTTTAAGGTAATAAGTGAATCATTATAATTAACACTTTGACCATAAGTAAAAGTGGAAATGAATAAGGCTATAAAAAAGATTACTTTCATTCGTTCTACGAAGTAACAAAAATTAGACCAATTTGAACGTTAAATAGTGTTAATTGAACACTCAATACAAGATGATTTTTTTTACGTCATCATTAACACGCACCAAATAAAGTCCTTTTGTCCAACTGTTTATATCAATGTATAAATAAGAATCTATCGCCTTGCTTTCATAGACCATTCGGCCATTTATATCAAATACTTGAACATTGGTGGGCATTGCTATTTCAGTGAGATATATTATTGCATTTGGTTGATTATAAACCAAACGAAAATTTGACGAAGCACTTGCAACCACCTTTAATTGGTACATTTCATTCCTCCGGTTAAAAGACTCATCAATACCCGCAATAAAATAAACACCATGAAAAGGAATTGCCGCAGAAGCTAAACCTTTACGTTTAGACATTTGCGGAATAGGAATTTCTGTCCAAGATTTTTGAATAGGATCAAATGCCCAAAAATCATTTAACATTTGTCCACTTGCATTTTGCCCTGATCCTACAATGCCAAATCCATTATAGGCTTCTGCTTTAGCATAATATCTAGCATCTGATGGAAAGTCTGCTTCTTGAAGCCAGTCGTCCTCCAACGGATCATATCTCCATAAATCACTCAAATAAACACCTGTGCAATCTCTGCCCAACCCTAAATAACCATTATCAAACAACTCAAAAGACACCGTTTCATAACAAGGCAATTTAGGCAAATCACTTACTTGCCTCCATTCAGCTTGCTGAATATTATAAGCCCAAAAATCTTTATAAATTTCATCCCAACCACGCCCAGTACCAACATATAGCTCATTATTTAAAACAAAACTTGCTGCCTGCCAACGAGGTGCCGCAGGTAATTCTGTTAATTCAGTCCAAGTATCGCTTGCAGGGTTGTACTCCCACAAATCATTTAAAGGATTATTAAAAAGATCAATTCCTCCACATAAATACCCTTTATTACCAATGGTAGCAGCAATCGAATATTGACGTGCAACTCCAGGAAATGGAGTAATTAACGCCCAAGCATTAGTTGATGTACTGAATTTATAAAAAACATTGCTTTGACCAAAGCCCCCATGGTTACCAGACCCAAAATAAATTGTATCACCAATTGAAAATGCAATTGCATCATCACGACCCAAATCAGGAAAATCAACTTCGGCTTTCCACTCCCAATCAATAGATTGACTCACGCCATCTAAAGAAAAGCTTAATAAGCTTATTGCTATCAAGTATCTTATAAATATCATTAATAATCCTCCATAATAACATTAGAAGGATTATTTCTATAAACTGCCATCAACTCCCAGCACCAATCCTCTCCAATAACCTTATCAAATGATCGAATGACGTCTTTAATGCTTTTATCACTGTCTCTGAATAGTGGTTGATACTCTTTCATTATGTCTACAAATCGTATATCACGTTCTTTTCGTAAACGTTTATCAATTGTGAAAAGAAAAGTAGTACTCCCCCAATACATATGAGAATATACATTATTATCTAACAAACTATCTGACACTTCTATAAAGGTTTTTGTACTTGAATTGTAATAAGCCTTTGCTTCGGTTATTTTACTATGATATAACGAATCAAATTCAACTTGCGTATAAAGCCCTTGATCCATCATAGTTTGTCGACTTAAAAAAGTAGCAAAACCTTCTGAAAACCACTTGTTTTTACTCCCTAAAAAAGGAATTGATAAATGACTAAACTCATGCTGTGCTGTCCAATCTCTTAAAAGCTCATCTTTCGTTGCTGTGGGGTTGACGTATAAATGAACTTGATTCTTACCTTCACGTCTTCGTGCAAAACCAAATGGTACAGGTCGATTTTTAGAATTAGAACGAATAATATTAACATAAACATCAAAGCCATATTGACCTAAGGTATTATTTGTTGCTTCGCTAACCTCCGTAATCCAATCTTTTACTTTCTCTTGTTCTCCAGTGGTAAACTCACCTTCCCACGACCAAATAAGGCCATAATCATTCGTCAAATTCTCAACAAACTCATAGTCGCCTACCATTAGCACATCTTCTTCTTCCTGGTTTACATCATTTTCGGTAGCGGTACACGCAACAAAAGTGCTTATAATAAAAAGTGTAATTATGCCCTGCTTCATTTAATTGGATTATTGATGAACTAACAATTGTGTTCATTTGATTGAACCACTTTAAAGTTATCAATAAATGTGCTTTATTGCTTTGTATAGAGGAGAATTCTTTACTCGACAGTACTAAACCCTTTTTCACAAATCAAGTTCACCCAATTGTCTTCACTTACTGCCATCATTGTAATGCGATAATGCTGGTTGGGTAATAAAGCTGGAGCAGGATCAACATCTTTAATGTTTAAAACCACATTACTTAAATCATAAAATGTAAAGTTCTTTTCATACGTATAAGTCCCAGAAATTAAATTCCCTTCCAAATCTGAAATTACTTGGAAATAAATGACATTTTCATCAATCATTCCATCCTCCCATTCAAATTCAGGATTAACACCATTCTCTGTAATAGTTAGTAAATCAGGATTTATTTCTGTGGGTTTAGTATTTGTTTTTAAACGGATTGGAGTGCAGACATGCAATTTACCATCTGTTTTATAAGTTACAATCCCCATGCGCTCATTTACAAATCCCGTATTGTTATATTTCCACAAATAACCATTAAACACAGGGCTATCTGTCATAAATTTCTGAGTGTACTTTGTAAAATCTAATGAGTCCTCTAAATTATAAGCTTCAAAATATCGGTAATCTGTTGCTCCAGCTACAGGATAAAAGAAAACAGATGTAGGGAAATTCCCTGTTCCATCAAGCCCCTCGGCACTTCCGGCCGCACAAGCAATTAAATCATCTCTTTCTAAACCACTATTTTCTGCCAAATACTCGGCCAAATTATCTGTTTTGTATTCTTTTTTACAAGCCGTTATCAATAAAGCGCCAAGTAAAACAATAAACGTATAAGACTTAATCTGCATAATGTATTTAAATTGTTTTCTTAGACGTTTTCCTTATGATTCAATTACAAAAGGAGTTATTATTTATCTAAACGGTCTAGATTTTTAGTTGTTAAGTGATTGGTTAATTCACCTGTATTTAGCGTTGATGCGGGTTCAAACAAAAGCACCTTAACCTCTTCTGGGGCAAATGGCTTATGGTTGACACCTTTAGGAATAATGACAAATTCACCTTCATTAAGCTCAATCGTTTTATCCTCTAACTCAATAAAAAGCGTTCCTTCAATCACCATAAAAAGCTCATCTTCATTGTCATGCTTATGCATAACAAACTCGCCTTTTAGCTTAGCAATTTTAACCTGTTGTTGATTTAACTCTCCAACAATTTTGGGACTCCAATGCTCTGTAAACAATGAAAATTTTTCTGCCAGATTTATTTTTTTAATTTCCATAAACACTATTCTTCAACCCAATCAAAACTATTGATTATTGCATCAAATGTAGCTTCGTAAGCTTCTTTCTGCTCAACTTGGGTGCTCATTGTAATGGTATATAAGAGGTTTTCGCTCGTCAAAAACACGGCGGTATTATTTAAGTTCAAACCGCTAGTTTCATAGGTTACGTCAATTTCAATACAGTCTATTCCTTTCTCTGTAGTGAATT
The DNA here is from genome assembly GCA_937136425.1 of uncultured Crocinitomix sp. Classification (GTDB taxonomy): domain Bacteria; phylum Bacteroidota; class Bacteroidia; order Flavobacteriales_D; family Crocinitomicaceae; genus Crocinitomix. Next base: position 46,629 of record CAKZON010000040.1, on the reverse strand, counting down.
TGTTTTCTTTAATTTCTGGTGTATCAAAGTAAAGATTAGTCATTTTAACATTTTCATCTACTATTGATTGTAATGAAATACCTTGATTATCAAAAACAGACACACTAAATCCCTCGCCAAACATATCCGTTGAATCGACGAACGATTCTCGCGCCATAAAAGCCATTCTAGCATCCAAATTTGTTGTATCCCAATCTGCCGGATAATCAATCTTAAAACCATTAGCCTTATCTGTAAAGGTTTTAAAATCATTCCCTCCGCATGAAACAACAAGAGCCGTTATAATTAATAAAATAATTTTTGATAGTGTTTTCATTTTTTGATTTTATTAGTTGTTGAGCTACTTATTTTTATGCTTTGATTATGATAAAGTCTTAAGACAATATTTGTAATAATTATACCTACACAAAGATAAGCACCTATTTGAAAATAATAAGTAACGTGATGTATTGGATAGGTCTGACTCAAAATAAAAAAGGTTAAAACAACTCCAACCAACATGACAATGTAGGTTCTATAATGGTCTAAGGCTTGCCCCATTTTTTGAAATGTTTTTTTATTTTTCAGGAGTATGATTCCTTGCAGGGCAACGAATATTGGAATAATTAGCAATTCTTTATGAAATCCGGATAGAAACTTGTGACCATACCAACTTTCATAAAGATGGTTTGTTGGAAAAAGAGAAACATCAAAAAATGGCTTAGCCTCACCATGCATATAATGGTATTCTAAAACAAACACTGGCAATACTATGCTTGCAAGAAATGCCCAGAAAGTGATTATGTTTAATTTTTGGATCACAACGCTGGCAAAAATAAGAAAGTACTGGAATAGATTACCATTAGTAAATGTTTAACGTAAGTTCTTAACAAACTTTAAGTGATAGGAATTGTTGTGCGTTAGCTACAAAAAGAACAAAGAGGTTAACATGAATTGCTATAGCTTTTTTGCTTTTATATGCCACACTCTTTTAATGATGCCATTCATTAGAATTAAACCAATAAAAATGTACCCACCAAACCAAAAATAAAACTTAGTTCGGTGACTATTATAAGCATCATCAATTAGGAATAGGTTAATAGCAATGGCAATTAATAAAAACATATAGGTTTGATAACTATCAAGTACATTACCTGCTTTTTGAAATCGTTTTTTATCCTTTAAAAGGATAATGCCTTGGAGAATTACTGCTATCGGAACAACCATCACCTCTGGATGAAAACCAAACAGAAAATTTATACCATCCCAATGCTCTGTCAAAGCATTCCAAATGTTCATTAGCCCCCTACTATCATTTGGTTCACTACTGTAATCATGGATATAGCGATACTTCACTTCCATTATTGGCATAACAACACAAAGCGCAAATCCGAAAAAAGTTATTTTATTTAGTTTATCAATCACAATTGAAACAAAATTAACCTAATTATTCAGAGAACATTTATTCTAAATAAGGTTTCCAAACTCTATGAAATCAATGGTGTTGTTTGTATTTTTCTCTAAAAAGGAATTAATGCACCTGCATAAATGCGAGATTTTCTTTTCACTTGACTTTTATTGACAACTTTTAGATTGATATTCATTTAAAGCATTCTCTTTTAATAGTAATATTCCGATTCATCATTTGGCAGTTCTTCTATATGAAACGGTTTATAGTCAAAATTAGCAGTTTTCTTTTGTTCTTTGGCGTCATTATCGCCATCAATTGTAAATACGGCATAAGCAGAGTTATTATCAATAATATCCTTCAATAATTTGTGGAATTTAGGCGCTCTACTTGGATCAATTTTGCCATTAACCTGCACGCCTATTTTCCGCATTGATTTACCCAAACCTTCTCCGTGAAAGTGAAAATGTGCTCGATCTACTTTTTCACTGGTGTAAATAGCGCGCATGTCCTTGTTAATCAAAAAAGGTTCCAGTTCTCTTTCTTCTGCCCATTCTTCCATATTTTTCAACATATAGTATAAAGACACCTGTGCAATTTCATCCACAGGATAACTTCCACCAATATCAGAATGAACGCCAGGAAACCATACTTCATGAGTGACGTTTTCCTTATAATTCATAAGAGCCGCCGAGAAAATTGAGCGAGTTTCGTCAATGGCGACTAGATGCACGGCTTTTTTAATGTTTGGAGCAATATGAAAATCTTGAAAAATATTGGTTTTATTAATTCCTAAAAATTTCATGAAATTAGTCCACGCTCCTAAAGCAGCAACAGTATCCCAAACACCTAAAAATTCAATATCGGTGCTGAAAGGAGGTTTCTTGCTAGCCACCTGATATTTTTCGACACGTTGCTCTACCACATTAGTTTCCTTGTTTACGCTTGATCTAAATGATATTTTAATTTTATAAGGAATACCTTCTTTCTGAATTTTAGATGCCAAAAGTCTTGCTGTTGCAGCACCACGGCTAAAACCGAAAATATAAATTCGATCTCCTTTATGCCAATTTTGAACAAATTTGGCGTATGCATTTGTAATTATATCGTCAATATCTGCACCGGTAGCACCTTTTAACACCTTTTTAATGCGACTATTCTCATTGTCATTTCCAATTCCACGGTGATAAGTAACAATTTGGTTTTCACTATCGTTTTTTAGAATGCGTTTTAGGTGTACAATATTAGTAACATTACCATCAGAATTAATTCCAGTTTCATCATTCCATGTCCCGTCCAATAAAATAATATGCTTTCGTGTCTTAGCCTCACCATAAATACTTTCTTTACAATAAGTTCTTTCTATTCTATTTTTTGACATAAATCTGATTTTGGGTAAATACTAATATATCATTAATTATTTGAATTTCTTAGCTTTAACACTGCCAACACTTCTTTCAACGAATAGCCTTTAGCTTGCAAGAGTATGAGGTAATGGAATAATAAATCAGCAGATTCTTCTAGAAAAAGAGCATCATTATTATCCATTGCTTCAATCACCACTTCAACTGCTTCCTCTCCCACTTTTTGAGCCACTTTATTTATACCCTCACTTATTAGCGCAGAAACATATGAACCATTTTTAGGATTCTCAATTCTATCTTGAATACTGTTCTCTAATCGTTCAATTTCATAATAATTTACTCTAGAAACTTCTCCCCAACAAGTTTTAGTTCCTTTATGACAAGTAGGACCAGCAGGCTTGGCTTGAATTAATAAAGCATCAGAATCACAATCATTTTTTATCGAAACTAACTCCAGTGTATTCCCACTTTCTTCCCCCTTCATCCAAAGACGTTGTTTTGATCTACTATAAAAAGTTATTTTTTTGGATGCTAATGTTTGATCCAGGGCATCTTGGTTCATATAACCAAGCATTAATACTTCTCTTGATTGGCTGTCCTGAATAATTGCAGGAACCAAACCATTAACAAATTTTATTGATTTCATCTTATTGCTATATTTTGTTTTTTTAATTGTTCTTTTAGTTCTGGAATTTGGATTTCATTAAAGTGAAAAACAGAAGCTGCAAGTGCCGCATCAGCACGCCCAATAGTAAATGCATCCGTAAAGTGCTCTATTGATCCTGCTCCTCCAGAAGCTATGATTGGAATATCAACCTTTTTAGACAATTTTGCCAAGGCCAAATTCGAAAATCCAGATTTAGTGCCATCTCCATTCATTGAGGTGAATAAAATTTCGCCTGCGCCAAGTGTGACCACTTTTTCAGCCCAATCAAAAAGGTTCCATTTTGTTTTAATCTTTCCTCCATTTTTATAGACTAACCACTCCCCTTCTATCTCCTGCGCATCAATAGCAACGACTATGCATTGAAGCCCAAATTGGCTAGACAGTTCTGCAACTAAATTGGGACGATTGAGTGCAGCAGAATTAACTGCAATTTTATCTGCTCCAGCCCTCAACACTTGTCGTGCTTCTTCTACAGATGAGATACCACCACCAACCGTAAAGGGAATATTAATGTTTTTAGCAATTTCATTTACTAAGGCCACTTGTGTTTTTCGGCGTTCTTCTGTAGCTGAAATATCTAAGAAAACAATTTCATCTGCTCCTTCATCAGAGTATTTTTTTGCCAATTCAATAGGATCTCCGGCATTTCTTAATTCCTTAAAATTGATTCCTTTAACAGTTTTTCCATTTTTTATATCTAAACAAGGAATGATTCTTTTAGTCAACATAAAGCTCTAATTCTTTTAAGGTTATTTTATTCTCATAAATGGCTTTACCTATTATCGCGCCTTTGCAACCAATAGCACGTAAATCTTCTAAATCCTGAATTGTTGCTACACCACCACTTGCAATCAAGTTTATGTCGGGTAGTTCCTCCAAAATTTGCTGATAAAGAAGATTAGCTGCACCATTGAGCATTCCGTCTTTTGAAATATCTGTACAAATCACATTCTCAACACCTTTCAACTGATAATTACGAATAAAATCGAATAAATTCTGTTCTGTTTGCTCTTTCCAACCGGCTACAGCAACTTTCCCGTTATAACCATCTGCGCCTAGTATAATTTTATCCGCTCCATACTCCTTTAACCAGGACTGGAATAACAAAGGTTTTTTAGCTGCAATTGTTCCGCCTGTAACTTGTTTGGCACCGTTTTCAAATGCTATATTTAATGACTTGGTTGATTTAATACCTCCACCAAAATCAATGTCCAAATTAGTCTTTGTCGCTATTTCACGCAATATTCGCCAATTCACAATCTTATTTGATTTAGCACCATCTAAATCTACCAAATGAAGCTGCTTTATTCCGTGATTCTCAAAGCTCTTTGCAACTTCTATTGGTGATTCATTATATATTTTTTTTTGTTTATAATCTCCCTGAGAAAGCCTTACGCACTTTCCTTCAATTATATCAATAGCAGGTATAATTTTCATAATTCAATAAAGTTTTTTAAAATTTTCAATCCTGTTTCTCCACTTTTTTCTGGATGGAATTGACACCCATAAAAATTGTCTTTTTGCATGGCAGCAGAGAATGATTTCTCGTAATGACAGGTTGCAATAGTTTCGCAATTCGTTTCAGCATAATAACTATGAACAAAGTAAACAAAGGCATCCTCCGCTAAATCCTTAAATAACGGGGACGAAGTCAATTGCAAATTGTTCCATCCCATATGCGGAACTTTTATTTTATTAGTTCTATCCTCTTGTTTGGATTCGAATTGATATACATTATTGTCAAAAATCCCTAAACCATCAACAGTTCCTTCTGCAATTTCTTTACAGAGTAATTGCATCCCTAAACAAATCCCTAAAAATGGTTGATTCAGCCCACTAATTACTTTATCAATTCCATTACTTTTAAGCGCTGTTAAAGCAGGTTTAGCATGACCAACTCCTGGCAGAATTACTTTGTCAGCATCAAGAATTTCATCCGCCTGATTAGTAATTACTCCTTCAATATTTAATCTTTTCAATGCATACAATACAGATTGTGTATTTCCTGCACCATAATCTATAATAACTACTTTCATTATATCACTCCTTTTGTTGTTGGTAAAATCATCCGATCTGGATCTTGTTGCACAGCCATTTTTATTGCTTTAGCAAAGGCTTTAAAAATGGATTCTATTTTATGGTGCTCATTGGTTCCCTCGGCTTTAATATTAAGGTTGCAAAGTGCCCCGTCAGTAAATGATTTAAAGAAGTGAAAGAACATTTCTGTCGGCATTTTGCCAATCATCTCACGCTTAAATTCTGCATTCCACTCCATCCAATTCCTTCCTCCAAAGTCAATTGCTACCTGTGCTAAACAATCATCCATTGGCAACATAAATCCATAGCGTTCAATTCCTAATTTAGATCCTAACGCTTTTCTAAAAACTTCACCAAGAGCAATGGCAGTGTCTTCAATTGTATGGTGTTCATCAACTTCCAAATCACCTTCAACATTAATGAATAAATCTACCAATCCATGTTTTGCAATTTGAGCGAGCATATGATCAAAAAACGCAATGCCTGTATCAATATTAGAAAGCCCTGTTCCGTTTAAGTTCAATTGTATTGAAATATCAGTTTCATTGGTTTTTCTGGCTATTGAGGCAGATCGACTACCTTTAGCTAAAAAGGAATAAATATCAGACCAGTTTACAGTTTGAAGCGCCACATAGTCTAATTCATCTATAAATTCATCATTCAGAAAGATCCCTTTACATCCGAGATTTTTCGCCAACTCCATATCAGACAGACGATCGCCAATAACCAAACTATTTTCAAGGTCGTACCCTCCTCCAAAATACTCCTGAAGCATCCCTGTTTTAGGCTTTCGATTAGGAGAGTTTTCTTCTGGCAAACTTGGATCTACATGTACAGATGAAAAGGATATTTTTTCATTCTTAAAGGTTTTAATTATGCTGTTTTGAACTGGCCAAAAAGTTTCTGATGGAAACGAAGCCGTTCCCAAACCGTCTTGATTAGTTACCATAACCAATTCATAATCTAGCTCAATTGTAATTTTACGCAGGAAATAAAACACTTCTGGATAATACTCCAGTTTTTCAAAACTGTCCAATTGATAATCTACTGGTGGTTCAATCACTAGAGTTCCATCTCTGTCAATAAATAATACTTTTTTCATTGTGTGCTTTTAATTTGGTTAAGGCAATTAATTAATTGGGTGTTTTCATCAGCAGTGCCTACTGTTATTCGTAATGTGTTTCCGCAATACAACTCATGCGACCGATTTCTTGTAATGATTCCGTTATTGATTAAGTTTCTATGAATTGTTATTGCATTTTTAAAGCGTACCAACCAAAAATTGGCTTCGCTTGGAAAGATCTCTAAAACGAAAGACAATTTAGACAGCTCATTATAAAGCCTTTGTTTTTCTTGATTAATCAAGTTGATATTTGATTGAAATTCTGACTCTTGCTGCAATAAATCAATACCAGCACTTTGTGTAAGTGCATTAATATTGTAGGGCGGTTTAATGGCATTTAGAACATCAATCATTTCAACTGATGAAAACCCCATCCCTAAGCGTAGACCAGCACCTGCATGAGCTTTTGAAAGTGTTTGATTAACAAATAAATTAGGAAATTGTTTTAGCAATCGTATAGTAGATTCGGCTTTAGAAAAATCAATGTATGCTTCATCTACAACAACAATTCCATTGAAGTTTTCAAGCACTTTATTTATTTCGTTTTTGCACAATAAATTGCCTGTTGGGTTATTCGGTGAGCAAATAAATATGATTTTAGTTTGTGAATTTACAGCTGCCAAAACCTGCTCTGCATTCAAACTAAAATCTTTATTCAAGGGGACTTTAACGCATTCAACAGCATTAATACTTGCCAACACCTCATACATGCCATAGGTTGGTGGCATAATAATGATATTATCTATTTTTGGTTCGCAAAATGCACGAATTAGTAAATCCAAGGTTTCATCACTTCCGTTACCAATGAAAATTTGATTGTGTTCAACTCCTTTTAATTTAGAAATCACTTTTTTCAACTGATTTTGATAAGGATCTGGATAACGATTATATCCATTTTCAAAAGGACTTTCATTCGCATCTAGCAGAACTCCTTTAATATTCAAATCATGCCTTGCAGCCTTATATGGCTTTAAGGTTTTTATATTATTCCGCAATAGGTTTTCAATTTTCATTTCTTAAGTTTTTTAAGCGAATAGTAACGGCATTTTTATGCGCTTGCAACTGTTCTGCTTCTGCCATAATTTCTATTGTTTGTCCAATGTTTTTAATGCCATTTTTTGTGATTTTTTGAACTGTGATTTTTTTCACAAAAGCATCCACATTCACACCACTATAGGTAGTTGCAAAACCATTTGTTGGCAAAGTATGATTCGTTCCTGAAGCATAATCACCAGCGCTTTCTGGAGTATATGGGCCAATAAAAACAGAACCTGCATTGGTGATTTTGTTAAGTATAGTTTCTGGTTCTTGCTCAGCAATTATAAGATGTTCCGGCGCATATTCATTAACAAAATTGATTCGCTCGTTTAAATCATTTAAAACAATCATGCGTGAGTTTTGAAGTGCTCCTGCAGCTGTTTCTTTTCTTGCCAAAATGTTTACCTGCGTTTGAATTGCTATCGTAAGTTTTTTAAGCATAGATTCATTTGATAAAACAGCTATCACCTGGCTGTCTTCGCCATGCTCGGCTTGCGATAATAGGTCTGCCGCAACAAAATCTAAATTAGATTTTTCATCTGCCATTACAAGTAATTCTGACGGTCCTGCTGGCATATCTATTGCAATGCCGCACTGTTGAGCAAATTGTTTAGCAGCCGTAACATATTGATTACCGGGACCAAAAATTTTAAATACTTTTGGAATTGTTGCGGTTCCGTATGTTAATGAAGCGATTGCTTGAATCCCACCCACTTTAAATATTTCAGTTATTCCAACTAATTGAGCTGCGTACAGTATAGCTGGGTCAATTTCTCCAACCTTATTTGGAGGAGTACAAAGCACAACTTTTTCACAACCTCCAATACGCGCAGGAATGCCAAGCATCAATACTGTTGAAAACAAAGGAGCTGTTCCTCCAGGAATATAAACACCTACGCGCTCAATTGGTCTTGATTCTTGCCAACAAAAAACCCCTTTGGTTGTCTCCACAACCTCTTTATTCGCAATTTGTATCTTATGAAAAGTCTCAATATTATTGGCCGCAATTTTAATGGCGCTTTTTAATGAATCGGCCACCTTTTCACATGCTTGAGTAATCTCATTTTCAGAAACTCGAAAATCAGAAAGCATTACATTATCAAATTTAGCAGTGTATTCACGAATTGCTTTATCACCATCCTTTTCTACTCTGTTAAACACCTCTTGCACTAACGGCATTATGCTTTCTGTAGTTATTAATGGGCGTTTACTTATCTCTTTCCAACCTGTTTGACTTGGATTAATATATGTTTTCATTTTACAACTATTTTAAAGAATGATTTTTTCAATTGGCAACACTAAAATACCTTCTGCACCTTGCGCTTTTAGCCCATCAATTACTGGCCAGAATTCATTTTCACTAATTACCGTATGTAAAGAGCTCCAGCCTTCCATTGCAAGTGGCATAATTGTAGGACTTTTTAAAACAGGTAATAATTGACTAATGGCGTCTATTTTATCATTTGGGACATTCATCAAAACATAGCGCGACTGTTTTGCTCCTAGAACTGCATTTATGCGAAAGTTAAGCTGATCAATCAACGCCACTAGGTCAGCATCAAGTTTATCACCTTTAACCAATACCGCCTCCGATTCTAACACTACGGTGGATTCTTTTAACCCATTTTTGAAAAGCGTATTTCCACTACTTACAATATCCATTATAGCATCTGCAAGGCCAATGTTTGGCGCAATTTCTACCGATCCGGAAATTTTATGAATTGAGGCTGAAATCTCGTTAGAAGATAGAAATTTCTCAAGCGTTTTTGGATAGGAAGTAGCTATTTGTTTCCCTTCAAAATAGCTCACCCCCTCTACTTTAACCTCTTTAGGAACGGCCATTGAAACACGGCATTTAGAGAACCCTAGCTTACAAACAACAGGTAGGTTGCTTCCATTTTCATAAAGGGTGTTTTCACCTAAAATGGCTATATCTACAACACCATCAATAAGGTATTGGTAGATATCCGAATTTCTCAAATAATAAATTTCCAAAGGGAAATTTGTAGCGCATGTCTTGAGTTGATCTTGGCCATTATCAACAGAAATTCCGCTTTGTTTTAGCAATTTCAAGGATTCCTCCCTGAGTCGACCTGATTTTTGAATTGCAATTTTTAATTTTCTCATTTTTTGTTTTCATGCCTAGACAAAACTGAGAAAGATTGGATTGATGAAAAGAAAAAACCCGTCTCAGCAAAGCCAAGACGGGTTTAGATTATTCCTTATTTACAGACATATCATTTTCCGCTCGCTTTTATGCAAGTATGAAAATGATGATGATGTAATTGATTAAAATTCATTTTTTCTTTTCGAGCTACAAATATAAGTGAACTTTTATTAAAGAAACAAGAAAAAAAATATTTATCAAAAAAAAAGACCGCCTTGGAATATTCCAAGGCGGTCTTTAATAAGTAGTTATCCGTTATTATTGGATAGAAATTTTTCTAGTGATAAAATCACCTTCAACTTCGATAGAAACGATATAGATTCCAGAAGAAAGGTTATTTAATTCAACGATAGAAGTTCCAGTAACTAAAGCAAAGTTTTCAGTTTGAACAGTTTGTCCATTCATGTTAACAATGTTTAAGTTCGCTTGAACGTCATCATTAGCTCCTTCGTTAACGATCATTAATTGACCAGCAGCAACATAAACGTTAGATAATTCTAAGCTTAAATCTTCAATGCTAGCATCATCAATTGGTGCATCAGGAAGAGTGTAATCAATACATAAAATGTTATTAGTAGTATCTGTATCTCCTAAGTAGTTTTCTACTAAGAAAGACGCTTGCCCAACACCATATACGTTTGCACATAATTCAACAGTAATTCCAAGTTCAGCCCAAGCTAACTCAGCGTTACCAAATGGCATTTCAGCACCAGTTGCAAAATCTTCTTCTAAAACTGAGAAGTTAACAAATCCAGCATTAAGCGCTAAATCATAATCACCACCATCAATTTTGTAGTTAAAAAACAATGAGTCACCTGCAGGAATTACTGGTCCTTCATTTTTAACAATGATTACTCCATTCATTGGGCTACCAGAAACTGAAGCTCCTTCAGTGTGTGCCTCAAACGAAACAGATAAGTCATACTCTAATTGTGCAGAAGCACTAAAAGCAAAAGCCATAACGGCAAGTAAAGTGTAAATTTTTTTCATATTTTTCATTTATAAATTAATAATGGTCAAATGTAAGAAAAAAAACACGAAGATTTTGATAGTAAATCAACAAAAAGGGTCTTAAGTTGTTAAAAACTGGTTTATTATGGATTTAATTCTTCACAACAACCTGTTTATAATCCATTAGTTAAGTAGAATTAGGAGAAATAAGGGAAAACTCTTGTACTAAAGCACTAATTAATTAGCTACAAACTTTTCGCTAACCTCAAAAGAATTAGAGGTTAAACGTGCAATATATGCTCCACTCACAAATTCTGGAAGTGAAGCTTGGTTAACACCAGGACCAAGCACAACCGACTGTGTGTAAACGAGTCTTCCGTCAATATTATAGATTTCAATTTTTGCAGACTCACTGAGTGCATCATCCTTGTTATTAATAAATAGTTTTTGATTCGAGAATTTCATTGACACTTCTTCATTTGATTCTGCATCTTCTAATCCAACTGTATATTCAGGTAAAATTGCGTACACACAATCTGTATTATTTGAAGTGTCATCATCTCCGGTATATAAATCGTCTGTATAAGATTCATATCCCACTCCATAAACTACGGCACAAAACTCAATAGTTATTCCTGAACCAATTAGCGGCCAATAAAAATTATTAACAACCACAAATTCTTCTCCAGGGTTTAGATCATCTTCTAACACTTCACCTGAAACAGCTTCCGGACTTAATGCAATATCGTATTTTACCCCATCAACAAAATACCCATACCAAATTGTATCTCCAGCATTAATCACCGATTCTCCAACATTACTCACTGTAAAGCTTCCATTAAAAGGATCATCTTCAATTGTATCGCCAGTCGTATGCGCACTCCAACTCACAGCAAGATCATTTTGACCGTAAGAAAAAACGCCTGTAAACAACATTAAAAACAATGCTGAAACTCTTTTAATATTTAATGATTTAAACACGATATACTCTATTAACGCCGAAATTAGCTAATTTATTTAAATTTCTTTGTAATTATATTAAGACAAATTCCATGCCTACTTCTCTGACAAGGTGTAATTCAGGATCTCAGTAGCTCCATTCCTACCCACTAATGCAATTCTTTTTTCAGTTACAAAACAAGAATAATAAGCACGTTCAACCAAAACGTCCCAAGTTTGTCCCTGTGTTGTAGTATAAAAAGTTCCCATTCTGCCTGTGGCAACAATTAGTTCTCCGTTTGCCGTGCCATGCACACCAGAACAATATCCTAAGAGACCATTAGTTCGAGCCTCCCAACTGTCTCCTCCATCTTTAGTGAATTGACAAATTCCTTTTTTATAGGTTGAATCTTTATAACTTCCTCCTAATATTAAACCTTCGTCTTTCGACCAAAAATACATTGTGTAAATTCCATAAGAATCTCCTGCTCTCATTGGAGTATCTTTTACAATCCAATTTTCTCCTCGATCATAGCTACAAAACAAACGCGCCTTTGATCCCATTCCGGTTCCAAAATATACTGTTGAATCTTCTAATGTTTGAATGCTAGTTCCACTTGCTGCAAATCCGGCTTCATTTTCTAAAACGTTGGGCATTGTTTTAGGTGTTAAAGCAGACCACTTTAAGCCTTGATTGGTCGATTTAGCCAAAAAGAACTTCCCATTAATCGGATCTCCAAAAACAATTCCAGTTTGATCCTCCCAAAACGACATCCCATCTAAAAAGACTCCTGCAGTATCATAAAGAACCATTTTTTGGGTTCCACGAGAAACACCATAAATAATTCCATTTTCACCAGAGTTCATGAGCATACAATTGCCTCTATTATTTAGATAAATGTCTCTAAAATCTTCTATATTTGGAATAGAATCTTGAATGTGAGGCGTTCTATTGGTTGTATCCATTATATGTACACCCAAATTTCCTTTTTGCCCTGCTGCGACAACAAACATATCAGTAATATAAACCGCACGGCTATGTGCTCCATTTACTGACTTTCCAATAAAATGGGTTTTATATGTTATAGTTTTATTAGAAACATTTAAAGACCCGCAAGCTGAAAACAAAGCACTAGCAAAAATTAATATTGCTAAATGCTTAAAAGAGTTTACCTTGATTTTTGTCTTCATCTTCTTCTTTTATCGGATTTGGCTTATCTTTTTTTTCCTTACTCACATCCCACTCCATCTCAATTGGCTGATCATCACCAACAGCTTTTATAACTCCGTCCGCCCCTTCAGCATCTTCAACTTCAGGCTCTTCAACCTCAGGTGTTGGCCATGGAGTATCTCCCTCTATAGGGTGTGTTAATTCAATTTCCTTAACCTTTAATTTGGTTAATTGATTTCCTTGCGATTTCATTCCTTTTATATCAATAAAACTATTGAGCTCTATCAATTTATCAGGCAGATTTTTTGTTTCCTTTAATCGTTTGTTATAGATTATTTTAATCTTCGGTTCAAATGCCGTGGACACAACCTCTAATCGTGAATTTTCAGATTCTGAAATAAACAATGTTTTTTTATCAGACTTTATGTCAATAAGGAAACGCTTTACAAAATACAAGTCTTTGCCTCCGTCATAATACACAACACTTAAAGGATGATCTGGATGCCATTTTTCAATATGTACTAAGTCATCTGAAAAACGATTTGATATATCAAAATTGGTTAACCTTAATTCTCCAGAAGCATACAAGGTTAATAATTTATCATCTCCTTTAAAGTCACCTAAAAAAGTTCCTCTATCATCCACATTTAATCTACTTACAACAGGATCCCACCAAATTTTGCGGGCAGCAAGTGTAGATTCACCAACCTCTTTTTGTACAATTTTCGAAATGATTTCTTTTGTAACACGATTTCCGGCAGCACCTCTACCTTTAATCAGTAAATCTCCGAAATCAATATCAAAACGAATTCTTTTTAAGTGCGGCCTTGGTCGTAATTGCACATTCACAATCTCTCTTTCACCATTAGGGTGTACCGAGAAGTAATACATTTTACTTCCTTTAGTTCCTTTGGTGATAGGATATTCTTTATCACGCGTAATACTTTTAACAGCAAAACGCTTCATATAGGTAGCGTTTCCGTCAGGGCCATCTCTATATATCAAATGATAAATTGTTCTTACATCTCCTTTTTTCCAAATACCACAATAAATAACACCCTTACCAACGAATTTTTTATCGCTGATTTTAGTTACCATCATTTTACCTGTTTTAAAGAAGACAATTACATCATCAATATCACTACATTCAGCAACAAATTCCTCTTTCTTCAATCCCCAACCAATAAAGCCTTCAGCTTTATCAACATATAATTTCTTATTGGCAACAATTACTTTTTTAGCAGAAATTGTGTCAAATGTTTTGATCTCCGTTTTTCTTTCTTTCCCTTCAGAAAATCTCTTTTTCAGATCTTTATAATAATCAATAGCATAATCTGTCAAATTTTCAAGGTTATGCTTAATGCGCTCCATCTCATCTTCTAATGAAGCAATATAATTATCTGCCTTATCCGAATCATGCTTAGTAATTCGGCGCATTTTTATTTCTAATAATCTTTTTACATCATCATCAGTAACAGCACGTCTTAAATGCTTAATGTGCGGCTTTAACAATTTATGCGTTACTACAATTGCTTCATCATATGTTTTTCCATCAAAATCGATATAGATCTTATTCTCAATAAAGATTTTTTCAAGAGAAGAAAAATGCCAAGATTCTAATAATTCAGCCAAACGAATTTCCAACTCTCTTTTAAGCAACCTAACAGTATTGTTAGTGTTAATTTTTAGAATTTCATTTACCCCAAGGAAATAAGGCTTATTATCTAAAATCACTGAACTATTAGGCGAAATAGACATTTCACAATTTGTGAATGCGTATAAAGCATCAATTGATTTGTCAGGCGAAACACCAGGCGATAAAAAGATCATAATCTCAACCTCTGCCGCCGTATTGTCCTCTACTCTTTTAATTTTGATTTTGCCTTTATCATTGGCTTTAAGAATTGAGTCAATTAACGAAGATGTTGTTGTTCCGTAAGGAATTTCTATAATTCTTAAGGTTTTAGAATCAACCTTTTCAATTTTTGCTCTTACTCTAACTTTACCTCCTCTAAGACCATCATTATAGCCACTAAAGTCAGCCATTCCACCATTTTGGAAATCAGGCAAAATGTTTGTTCTCTTCCCTCTTAACACGTCAATAGACGCGTCAATCAATTCAATAAAGTTATGGGGTAAAATTTTACACGCCATACCTACAGCAATTCCTTCAGCACCTTGGGCTAATAATAATGGAAATTTCACAGGCAATAATACCGGCTCATTATTTCTACCATCATAAGAAGGAGTCCAATCTGTAGTTTTTGCATTAAACGTTACGTGATTTGCAAACTTGGACAAACGCGCCTCAATATATCTAGGCGCTGCAGCACGGTCACCGGTTAGCGTGTTACCCCAGTTTCCTTGCATGTCAATTAGCAAGTCTTTCTGTCCCATTTGAACGAGCGCATCTCCAATTGAAGCATCACCGTGCGGATGATATTTCATTGTGTTACCTATGATGTTAGCTACTTTATTATAGCG
Source organism: uncultured Crocinitomix sp. (assembly GCA_937136425.1). Taxonomy (GTDB): domain Bacteria; phylum Bacteroidota; class Bacteroidia; order Flavobacteriales_D; family Crocinitomicaceae; genus Crocinitomix. The sequence goes on along the minus strand of CAKZON010000040.1, from coordinate 31,301 downwards.
CCCATCATCCATTTCCTTCATTGAATGAAGAATACGTCGTTGTACTGGTTTGAAGCCATCCGTTAAAGCAGGGACAGCTCTTTCTAAAATTACATAGGAAGCGTAATCTAAAAACCAATCCTTATACATTCCAGAAAGTGGAATAATTTGATCACCGCCGTCTTCATTAGCTATCTCCTCACCGTCAGTGTTTAGTGGATCGAATTCTTGTTCATCTTCCGGTTCTTGATTCTCTTCTGACATAGTTGTTTTTCTGCAGCTAACAAAAATAACCAGAAGTCCTTTAAAATAGTCAGGGTAAGTGCCTGAGTTATCAACATTTTAGTTTTAGTTTACACAGTTGAATCGTTGATTTTAACAGCTGTAAAATCAATCATTGGAAATTTTCAGAATTAGAAAGCCGAATTAAGGAATTAAAGTGTGTTTAACTCCTTAATATTAAAAGTAAAACAGAACTAAAGAGTTACACACTCATCAAATAAATTGATTGCAGCATTATCTTCCTCAATATATACTCCAAGTGTAATACAATAATTACCTGGACCTGTATAAGGTAAGTCAATAAAACGCTCATAATCGCCTCCAGGAGTTAAAGGAAAATCCAAAACAGTTACATCTAAACCATCACCTTGCGTATGAATCTTAATATTGCTTGGAACTAGACCTGGTAAATTTTCTTTAGGGATCCAGATATTTAAACGTGCTTTAATCTGTCCAAGCTCATTTGTAACCTGCTCAACATCTTTTATAACATACCAAATATCCCCCGCGTATTCACGATCAAAAATATTAGTATCAATTTCATCAACGCCGTCTACTTTCTTTAAGCAACTTCCTAAAAACAACGGTAGCAATACAAAAAGAATTAGGCTAATTTTTAAAGTTTTAGTGCTAAGCTGCATCCGTAAGGTGTTAAGTTTAATGAGAATTTATCTTTAAATGGACTATCCTTAGAATAGTCAGGCTCGGTATAGTTTTTATTAAAATTCATATAAGACCAAATGGTACCTCCTAAAAACAAACAAGTAAAACCTGTATTAATATAGAACGCCGTTCGTTGACGGTTATATTTCCGATTATTTTCACTTATACGAAGCTTAATATCACCAATTTCACTTGTTACTGAAGATAAATGATAGAGTTCAACATCAGCCGTAACTCTCTTTTTACTGTTGTAGGCATTTACCATAAATACCCCTGATGTAATAGCACTTGCAAGTGTCAATGACAAGGGGGCTGTAAATTGTTTATGGAACTGCATGCGGTATGCTTTATAATCATTCTCATATTCCATGTAATTATTATTCTTAACCATGTTCACATGCTTTTCAGTAGTCTGCCCAGCAACTACAGTGAACTCTATTCTGTTTAGCACATAACCAGGAGACCAAACCTTCGCTTTATAATTACCTGCAGGCAACGTATCTTTATATCGACGGAGCAACATGGTATCGTTAATTTCAATTTCGAAATAGCCATTATCAACATTCACAAAGAATCGTACTGTGCCCATGTTGTCACCCTGAGAATAACCCACTTGACCAGCAAGAGTTAACAAGGATGATAATATCAGTAATTTAAATGCTTTCACCTGTTCTAATTTACTTTAATTTATCACTAAAAAATGTTTGATCGTATTAATATCAGCAAATTCTATCAAACACCCCCTTAAATAATGTTCAAGCAGGCGTTTGATTGATTCTATTGTTGTGTTAGTCGTTTTAGCGGAGAGCGGCTTACTAAAAATTCAATCACTAAGCAACAGCCTCATCAAACTTAAGGTTGTCAATGATGAAATCTTGTCTGTCTGGCGTGTTTTTCCCCATGTAAAAGGTTAAAACATCTTCAATTTTAGCATCCTTCCCAATCAACACAGGATCCAACCTAATGTCTTCACCAATAAAATTCTTAAACTCATCAGGAGAGATTTCTCCCAACCCTTTAAATCGTGTTATTTCGGCAGTTTTCCCACATTTTTCTAAGGCATTTACTCTTTCTTCTTCGGTATAGCAATAAAAGGTATGTTTTTTATTTCTCACTCTAAATAACGGAGTTTGCAATATAAACACATGTCCTTTCCGCACCAAATCTGGAAAAAACTGCAAGAAAAAAGTCAATAAAAGCAATCGAATGTGCATTCCATCAACATCAGCATCCGTTGCAATTACAATATTTTTATAGCGCAAGTCATCAATTCCGTCTTCAATATTTAGTGCGGCTTGTAACAAGTTAAATTCTTCATTTTCATAAACAATCTTTTTTGTCAACCCAAAACTATTCAATGGTTTTCCGCGCAAACTAAAAACGGCTTGCGTATCCACTCGGCGAGACTTAGTAATAGATCCACTTGCAGAATCTCCCTCGGTTATAAAAAGAGTTGTTTCCTCTTTCTTCTCATTATTACCTTTATCATTAAGATGCACTCTACAATCGCGCAATTTTTTATTGTGTAAGCTCGCTTTTTTAGCACGATCTCTTGCTAACTTTCGTATACCTGAAAGTTCTTTCCTCTCCTTTTCAGACTGCTTAATTTTTTTCTCTAAAACTTCAGCCGTTTCTGGGTTTTTATGTAGAAAATTGTCCAACTTCTCTTTCAAAAAGTCCGTCATGAAAGCGCGCATAGACTTACCACCCTTCTCCACTTCTTGCGAACCTAGTTTTGTTTTTGTTTGAGATTCAAAAACAGGTTCCATTACCTTTACTGCAACTGCTGCAACAATAGATTGACGAATGTCAATTGCATCATAATTTTTTCCGTAAAAATCTCTTATAACTTTTGCTACTGCAGCCCTAAACTCAGTTAAATGCGTACCACCTTGTGTCGTATGTTGTCCATTTACAAAAGAATAGTAATTTTCACCATAAGAGCGAATGTGCGTAATTGCAACCTCAATGTCATTTCCTTCTAAATGAATAATTGGATATAAAGGATCACTTTCCATATTGTCCTCTAATAAATCTCTCAATCCATTTTCAGATACAAACTTCTCACCATTAAAATAAATGGCCAATCCTCTGTTCAAGTAACAGTAATTCCAAAAAAGCTTTTGCAAATAAGGAATTTTAAACTTATAATTTTTAAAAATGGTAGGATCTGGTGTAAAATGAATATACGTACCATTTCTTTCCGTTGATGTTTCTACTTTGTTATCTTCAAGCAAATTTCCTTGCTCAAAATATGCCGTCTTTTGTTTTCCTTCTCTGACAGACATTACTTTAAAACGTTGACTCAATGCATTTACAGCTTTTGTTCCAACCCCATTAAGTCCTACTGATTTTTTAAACGCTCTTGAATCATATTTAGCACCTGTATTCATTTTCGAAACACAATCAACCACAGCACCAAGAGGAATTCCACGACCATAATCACGAATTGTAGCAACACCATCTTTAATTTTGATGTCAATTCGTCTACCATTCCCCATCACAAACTCATCAATACAGTTATCGACAATTTCTTTAATCAAAACATATATCCCATCATCAGCGGATGCTCCATCACCTAATTTCCCAATATACATACCAGGCCTATGGCGAATATGCTCATTCCACTCTAAGGATTTAATATTCCCCTCATCATAATTCACTTTCTCTTCTGCCATGCTTAAAATCGTTTTTCGTGTTGAAAATTATACAATACAAGTACCTACAAAAATAATTGTAAAGACAATATGAATTGCATTAGAAACCAAGAGGATATTAACATTTCACGGTTAGTTATCCATTATTTCATCTACTTTTTTAGCTATTTCAATTGTTTAGCTGCCAATTCGTAAGATTCAGCGCTATAATTTCTAGCATAAAATAATCTTTACTAAAATATTATCGAATAAAATGCGTTTTGAATTAGAACCGAATGCTTAATTTTGGGCCGAATTGGAATTACTTAAAAAATATCTCTTACTCATTAGTCTTTTTGTCGCTTGCGTATCTTCTCAGGCACAAGACGTTACCGTTTCTGGAACAGTTTCAAACGAGGACGGCAAACCTTTACCAGGTGTTGCTGTAACTGTGGATGGACTTGGAGAATTGACCCGTACAACAAGTGAAGGATTCTTTAAAGTTTCAATTGAACGAAATAAAAGTTACACCTTTCGCTTTGCTTATATTGGACGAACAACTAAAAAAAGAATTTCTGTTCAAACAACAAATATTTCAGGCATTAGAATTTCAATAAAAGACAAAACATTAGGCCCTGTTGTTATTGAAGAAATTAGACCTAGTGATTTTATGGATGGAATTCCTTTGGTAAACCTAACTCGTATTAGCACCCCCTCTCAAAACTTTGAAGATTTAATTAAAGTTGTTGGTTTAGGTGTAAACTCTAATAATGAGTTAACTGCTAACTATAATGTACGTGGAGGAAACTATGATGAAAACCTTATCTATGTAAATGGTATTCAAATCTATCGTCCTTTTTTAGCCCGCTCTGGTCAGCAAGAAGGACTTAGCTTTATAAATCCTGCATTTGTTAATAACATATTTTTCTCAGCAGGTGGTTTTGATTCTTATTATGGAGACAAACTAAGTTCTGTATTAGATATTCGTTATCGGCAACCAACAGAATTTGGTGGGTCGGCGCAATTAAGTTTAATGGGCGGTCAAGCTCATGTTGAAGGACGTTTTGCAGGAAGAAGAGGCTCATACATTACAGGGGCTAGATACAGAGCTAATTCATATTTATTAAATAGCCTACCAACCCAAGGAGATTATAATCCAACGTTTTTTGATTATCAATTTTTAACCAATTACTACTTGGACTATGACAACCCTGGTGAATATAAGAAGTGGTATACATTGGGGCATTTCTCGACCAACAATTACAGATTTGAACCGCAAACGCGAAATACTTCTTGGGGAACGGTAAATGAAGCCTACCAATTACGCGTATTTTTTGAAGGACAAGAAGAAACTAAATTCCAAACTTTTACGGCAGCCACTGGTTTGGAAAACATGTACAACGACAATTTAAAACTAAACTTTACCACTTCTGTATTCCACTCTGTTGAAAGCGAATATTTCGATATTTTGGGGGAATACTGGATTAACGAATTAGAAACCGATCCATCTAAAGAATCTTTCGGTGATTCTACAAGTAATGTTGGTGTTGGAGGATTGTTAGACCATGCTAGAAACAACTTAAACGTTTGGATTGGAAATGTCTACCATGATGGGAAATATACATTTAAACGTAAGGTTGACACAAGCTCTAATAATTTGAAAACTGGGAATTTATTTTGGGGAGCCAAATTACAATACGAGCAGTTTACTGACCATTTAAGTGAATGGCACCTAATTGATTCTGCAGGATATTCAATTCCTCAAGGATCCTCTGACATTGTAGAGCTAAAGGAGGTTATCAAACAAGATAATTTTGTTGAAAGCTTTAGAGCAACTTCATATGTACAGTTTAATCGTGGAAGAATAAAATACAAGCCCGTTTACCTTAATTTAAAACGTAAAATCAAGTCTGATTCTGGAAAGTCATTCCTTTATGTGCAAGACACAATTGCAAGGAGCCCAGCAAAACTATCTTTTAATTTAGGGACACGAGCAGGTTACCGCTCTTACAATGATGAATGGTGGTTAACACCACGCGCTAGCATCACTTACACTCCGCGTAAATACTTTGTTGCAGATGACAGTACCATTTTGCGCCGTAACATGAAACTAAGATTGGCAAGTGGCCTATATTATCAGCCACCATTGTACAGAACTATGCGCGGAATAACTGGAGAAATAAACCCAAACATAATTTCGCAAAAATCATGGCACAATGTTGTCGGAGCTGATGTATATTTCCAACTTTGGGGGCGTGATTTCAAGTTTATTTCAGAAGCCTACTATAAATACATGTGGGACGTAGTTCCGTATGAAATTGACAATGTTCGAATTCGTTATTACGGAGAAAACAGTGCGATAGCTTATTCATATGGAGCTGATGCAAAAATTAATGGTGAATTTGTAAAAGGCGTTGAATCCTTCTTTAGAATTGGTTACTTAAATACAAAAGAAGATATTTTAAATGATTTTTACTACACTTATTTTAACGAAGCCGGTGACACTATTTTCCCTGGCTATACTTTTGATGATACACCAGTTGACTCTTCTCGCAATGAACCAGGCTGGTTGCCGCGTCCATCTGACCAACGCATGACGTTTTCAGTTTTCTTTCAAGATAAAATGCCACGTTTTGAAAACCTAAAAGTGTCTGCCAACTTAATTATGGGAACTCCCCTACCTTACGGCCCACCAACCTATGAGCGTTATAAAGATGTATTGCGTACAAAATCATATTTACGATTAGATTTAGGTTTCATGTATGACATCATTAATCCTGACAGTTTACATTTATATACAGAAAAAAGAGTGCTAAAACACTTTAATCAAATGACTGTGAGTTTGGATGCTTTCAACCTCTTAGGAGTTAATAATATTATTTCATACCAATGGTTGCAGGATATTGCAGGACGTTACTATGCGATTCCAAATCATTTAACAGGACGTAGAATCAATGTTCGTCTGATTGTTAAATTTTAGGTACAGTTCTAGAAATAATCATCCCTTTTTCTTACATTTAGAAACAGAAAATTTGAATCATGAAAAAAAATATCATTTATAGCCTTGCCATTTTTGCTTTTGGCTTTACCGTTTTAACAAGTTGCAACAAGGATAAAGAACCTGCAGTAACAATGTCTGGCACTTACGTAGGATCATTTGAAGGATCGTTTGATGAGCATGATACATTGACTTCTTCAGGCTATCAAGTATTAGTTACATCTGTTAATGACAATAAAGTAAGCGTAGCTGGAAATGATTTTGAAAACTTTGAGGTTTTAGTAACTTCTAACGGAATCAATGTTGAACCAGTTTCTCAAGCTGACCCGTATTTAGACGATTTCATCTTTATTTCTGATGAAAACAAGCTCAAATTCACCTACAATAAGGGGATAAATACTGCAGAGTTTATTGGGGTTAGATAACCACAATTTCATGTTTCTTTCAATTACCAAAAAGGGTTTTGCATTAGCAATAATCACCTTATTTCTCTCATGCAACAACTCAAGTTCTAATGAGCTATCAGGTGAGATTAAATCTAATTCAGATTCGCTATTATTAGAAAAGGATTTTTTAACGACTTGTTTAGACAATTCTGTAGAATTAGACAGTGCCAATTGGTATGAAATAAATCCATTTAAAGATTTTCAATCTGGATATCTACTAAATGACACCGTAATTAATGCGGTTTACATTGAAGAGCACGACACATTGTGTGATATGAACCTCTATAAACTAGAAGCTGGTAACTGGGAGCTAATCACATCTATTCAGGATTTAGAATTTAGTAGTCTTTCTTATGAAATTAGTTTTTTAGATTTTAATTTTGACGGAACCAATGACATTTTTATGCGCACTAGTGCTTCAAATGGTTACGTCATGTCTCGTGGTCATTTAATTGAATATAATCTAGCAAACAACGAGTTAATTATTCATGACGAACTTGTTGAATATTCCAATTTTTCAATCAATAAAGAAACACAGCAATTAATCGCAGAATCTGAAGGTTATTGTTCTAACCCACCCTTTTTCTCCCCAATTATTACTCTTTTCGAGTTCAATGAGGGTAAGTTTGAAAAAGTACGCGATTATCAAAATTGTGATTAAAAACAACAAGGCTTATTTAGGCTTAGTTAACCCATCAACAATTTCACTAATTGGGCGAATAGCCTTTACATGCTCAATTGTTGGACCTGCACACCAAACTGTTTTATAAGTTGCACTAAAAGCAGATTTCTCCAAGGCTTTCATTCCTTTGGCAAAAGTCAACATCTTAACCCACTTTTTTAGCTTTTTGTTCTTGCTCAAAATTCGTTCAAACCAATTTTGTTTTGTTCCAATTTTTTGAACGTATGGAGTGTTTATAACTGTGCACGGCGTCCCAGAAACTTTTGTGCTCATTACAATATCTTTTGCTCCATAATCTACACAGGCCTGTTTGTATTCTTCAGAAACATCAGATTCATCACTTGCTATAAAAACACTTCCAATCGACGCACCGCAAGCTCCAAGGTCTAGTATTTTCTGCAATTCCTCAAAGCTTCCTACACCTCCTGCTGAAATTACTGGAATGGTACATTTTTCTACCAATAAAGGAATCAACTCTTCTCTTGAAGTAGGACCTGCATGCCCTCCCGCTTCTTTATTCACAGCAATAACTGCATCTGCTCCTAGCTCCTGCACCTTTAAAGCAAACTTTAAATCAACGACATCACAAAACACTTTAATTCCCTTAGGTTTACATTGCTTAATCACTTCAGCCGGACTCCCTAAAGAAGTAATAATATAATCAACACCAAGTTCAACTGATGTTTTTAACTGCTGTGGCACTTTTGGATTAGATTTATTCACGATTAAATTAACACCAATTGGCCCATTAGTATTTGCACGCACTTCTTTAATCGCCGCCCTGAATGCTTCATCCGTGCGATAGTTTAATGCTGGAACAGCACCTGTAATACCACTATTACCTGCAGCTATTAACATTTTCGAATTCGACACCAAAAACATTGGAGCCATAATAATGGGATGCTCTATATTAAGAATATCAGATAATAATTTACGTTCAGCCATTGATGTTATCAGTTTCTAACAAAAATAAAGGAAATTAGTGAGGATTGAATATTTTAGCTGCATTATTTTATGCACGCATAACAATAAACAAATAAAACACCTACTTTGTTTTATTAAAAGGAGCAACCTGTTCAGCAACTATTAATGAAAGTTCTTCCAACTTTTTTTGCTCAAATAAAATGGGCAAACTATCTAATGGTGTGTCAGCAGGAGCGCTATAGTTTACATAGTCTTGAAAACGCATTCCATCAATCATTCTTGAATTATAGGCCTCACGGAAACGGACTCCTCCACCATTAACTTTATAGCTATATGCCATAAAATCCATAATGTGTGTTTCGTTATTAAACCAATAATAAAAAACATCATCATGATCCTTTCCCCCACCTTCTTCATCAAAAGTCACCTCAATTACATCATACAGTGTATTGTTGATTGAAATCTGTGGTTTTAAAGCTCGATTTACAGCTGGCGCATTTAAATTCAAGGGTAAGCAAGTAAAATAAACCACAGAATTGAGCGACTCTGAATACTTATCAGAATCTTCTTGACTAAGATCCTGTAATACCCAATCCACTCTTCGCTCAAACAGATCATTTGTCAGCAAATCCTCAGTAAAAACAGAATCTTTCAAGGTAGATTTTTTATACTGAAATTCATCCCCATCAAATGAGAATGAATAATCATTTCCTCTAAATTTGAATGAATAATTCCCCAATTCACCGTGAGCTAAATAAACTTGTTCCATTAGTTTACTAGTTGGGTCAACACTGTTTTCTTCTTCTACATTTAAGGGTGCATTATTATTGCAGCCATAAATTAATAGCAATAAAATGAAGGGATAGAGTTTTAGTTGCATGTCAATATTTTTGATAAACACCCATTTTGTACGAGTGCTATCAAATAGACGTACTAAACTTTACTTACTTTCACGGCAACTGGTCCTTTTGGTCCAGACTCTAATTCAAAAGAAACTTTATTTCCTTCGATAATAGGCTCCGTTGTATTGTTAATATGAACAAAGTAACTGTCTTGAGAATTCAGATCTTTAATAAATCCGTATCCCTTATCGTCATTAAAAAACGAAACAATACCTTGGTGAACTGGATCAATTTCAATATCCTCACGTTTAGGTACGCCAATTTCAATTGAACTAGCTTTAATTACTTTTTTCTTTTTTGTTGGATCCGGCGGAGTATCTGTTAACATTCCGTTTTCATCTACATACGCCATCATAGCGTCTAATCCACCACCTGAAGCGTTTTCTTTTCTAGCCTCTTTTTTGGCTTGCTTTTCTTTACGCTTTTGAATTTTCTTCTTTTCTTTTTCTTTTTTACTAAAGGTTTCGTTTGATCTTCCCATTAATTTGTATTCGTTAATAATTTTTATTGCACTCAGGCGTTTTAGCCATTGAAGAAGGAAAAACAATCAGAGAATGAAACGAGATTTCGTTTCTATTTAGAATTAACCTGGAACAATTAGCTAGTGTCTTAACCCCGTAAGACGGGTACAAAGATACGTTCTTATTCGCAGAAATCCATAATTTTTGAGCAATAACTTGTGAACAATGGTTTCTTGACTGAAATAAACTTGATTAAAAATGAAAAAAAACTAGGATAGAATCTTTCATCTAAAAATTAATTTAGAACTTTAGGCTGTACCCATTTAAAGCAACTGCGTTAAATAACTTATGAGGCTGATTACATTCTTTTTTTCGCTTTTAATTATTGTTGCTATCAATGATTGCCATTCTCAAGATCGCAATTTATACCTTAATTATTCAAAAGACAGTTCTAAAATAGGGTTAACGGACGGTTATCAACAAATTGTACCGATTATTTACAATGATATTTCTAGAAGCCCATTAAGAGACACCGGCACTGCAAGGTATACAAAATATTATTTCGTGAAAAAGGATGATAAAGTTGGAATGATTAATGGCTATAACGAGGTTATCATTCCACTTGGTTATGATTCATTAGCGTATGGTAATAACGCATTCATACAATATCAAATTGATAATAAATGGGGATTGATTGATCGAAACAACAATAGATTAACACCAGCTGAGTATGACGAATTAAGTATGAAAAATGATAGTAATGTTATTTATAATAGGAATGGCTTATATGGTTTAATGAATTTAAAGTTTAAACCAATTACAACACCTCGATTTAGTAAACTAGAAGAAATCCCTATATCTCAAAGAGAAAATCGTTCTACCATTTTTTCAAACCATCTGTTTGAAGCAACAGAAAATGGATTAACAGGCATTTATGATGCAAAACGTGATTTATTTATACCTCATATAATAGACACATATTTAGTGATTAAGTTTCACTCTAAAACTAATCCATCAAGTGATGCCGACTATCGTTTTCAAAATAAAAAAGGAAATAAAGACATCATCTTCAATTCTGACGGAGAGTTAGTATTTACAGCCAATGAAACGACAAGCCATGTTGTTTTCATCAGCAATCAGTTATCCAGTTCAAGTAATAAGAATGCTAGTCCCTATCTTTTAGTTTTTAACAAAGATCAATCTAAAGTTATTTACAATTTAGAAACGAAACAGCACACGGAAAAATACCAAGAAATAACTTTTCTATTCGACAAAATTGTAGCAATTAACAAAGGGAATTGGAAAATAATGAATAAAAATTTCAGAATCATATACGAGAGTCATTCCTACCTCCCATCTGTAAATCATTACGCTAATATTGATCTTTATAAGATTACCACAGCAAACAATCCCCCTTTACGCAGTGTCTATTTTGAGGAAACTTCTGTCTTGAACAACTCTAGCCCTATTACCGAAAAACACCCATTTATTTATGTATTCAAAAAGGTGAAAGAAATACCTGAAAAATCATTTGATGAACTTCAATACATTGCCTGCAAAATTGGATTATTAAATTATAAGACAAAACAAATGATTCCTCCGCAATACAACCAAATAAACTGGAGAGTAATTGACAATAGAATTCTGTTTTATGCTTTTAAATACACTTTTGATGATGATGAAAATGAAGCTACTTGTATTCAATGGGATATCTATAACGAAAACTATAAAAAAATAAAATCAACTAAAATTCTTGATGAAAATGTTGCTCGCAACGTTAGAAATTGGGATGGTCCTTACATCTTCAAAAATAGAGCTGGAAAGTTTGGAGGGTTTAATGAATTTGGTGAACAAATATTTAGTTCCAAGTATGACTACGCAGAGTTTCTATTTAAGAAAAACAGTGATCGAAGTAATGAATTAGTCTATTTTGTACTGGGCAATAAACAAAAGAAAGGACTCTATGACCTAAACGGAAATGAAGTCTTTCCCATTCAGTATGATTCGTTCGGGATTTTACACGACCAATCATTAATGACAAAACATGGGCAATACATTGATTGGTACGACGCTGACTTGAAACTCATTGCTGACAGCTGTTCTTGGGTTAATTCTCATCCACATTTGATTATTCAAAATGGATATCTAAAACGAGTTATTGACAATAACATTGTCGTGATAGACAGTAGCAATACCGCTTTCAATGGTAGTAAAAAAACGGTTGTAAGCAATTGTTTAATTGACAATACTGGCAAAGTCATTTTCAATTCTAAATATGCACTAAAACAAGATGTTGATGGCTATTATTACACACGCAACAAAATGAGATTTCGAGTTTCAAATACTGGCGTAGTAACTCCAATCAATTAACAATTATGAAATTTAAAATCACTCTACTCCTTTTTTTTATTGGAATATTTAATGCCACTGGACAAAACAAATCATGGAATACTGGTCCTACATATATTATAGCTTATCATGGTGGTTTTTGTTCAGGAACCGAATTAAGTGAGACGAGTTCGGGTAATAGTTATTTAAAAACAAATGATACAACCCTGATCCCTTTCAATGAACACAGCACATTTGAAGATCGCTTAAACCTTAAAAGTATTGGATTAATGCTAGATACAGGATATTACGAAGTTTTATTTATAGATAATAATTTAGGCCGAATGGATTCTGCTCAATTTTATATTGATTCTTATGGTCAAACGACTGACATAGAAATTAAATATGATTTCTACCTATGTTTTCAAGGCATTAATACCAATTTCATACATTTTGATAGCACTTCATTAACTATTGTTGATTCACCCTGCAATAACATTGATTCTATTTATTCGGAAATTATGTCATCAAACTCTACGGTTGAGCTAACAGGAATAACATGGGACAATTGCTCAGAAGAACTTGCAAATCAAAGAGCTTTAAAAGTGTATGCCCTGCTTACAGATCTAGGTGTACCAAAATCTAAATTAAAGATTCAAGAAAGTGTTAACCTAAAATCAATACTTAGCCGAAACACCTTTGGTCATTTCATAATCTATCCCCCTGATGACAATGATTGCTTTTTAAACAACACTTGCCAACAGGGAGTTAGAATAGTACGAAAAACAGAGTAATATTGATTTATTTCATAGATTTATTTGATTCAAGCTTCTCTCCTACCTTTACTTCATCTCCACAATTTGAGCAAAACGGTAAATGCGAAAAATTCTCTGTTCCACAAGATTCACAATCTTGAAACAAAACCAAACCACAAAAGCGACAATACTTTGTGTTTTTAATAATTGTTTGAACCTTCGCATCTTTTCCAGACAACTTTCTCCAACTGCGAATCACAAAATCTTTACCACAAGAAGGGCAAATATGATCTTCTAAAGCCTTTTCGGCAATGTCCGTTTGCACATTCGTTGCCCGCTCTTTTTGCGAAACCTGCATTTCATTTCTTTTACGCTCTATAAATGCCCGAATTCGATTAATAGCATAGACGCCAAAAACAAGACATAATATTATACCAACAGAATAACGAATATACCCACCGTAACTTGGCAAATATGGCACTAACCCTACAAAAAAGGCATAAATTGAGAAAAGAATGAATCCTAAAAAAATGGGCCAATATTTATGTTTTCTAAACTTTACGGCAAAGAAAATTCCTAGCAATAGAATGGGAAAAATAATGGAAAAGCGAATTAAGAAGACACCTAGTTCATAAGAACGAATAGCTTTATGATACTCTTTGCCTGTTCTGACATCCTCCAAATTAATTACATCTTGAATTTCTTGTTGCTTCGCTTCCTTTACATGAATTAACCTCCCAACGGAGTCAATACTCGCGTTAATTTGGCGTTCTTTCACAAAGTATTGATCAAGCTCACTGGCACGTTCAAGCACAGCCTTATCTTGAGCAGAGGAACCAATCGTTCCTCTGGCAGCGAGCCAGGTATCGAATGATTCTTTAGCGTTTGCGTGGTCCGTTTCCACGGCGCTTAAACGCAAATTCAAACGCTCCTCCTCCTTCTCTAAATTATTTATAATTGATTCAACAGAATCTTTTAACCCCTCTTGCTTATTTAGCAATTCAGTATTCTCGTAGCTTTCTCTATAAGGATAATCTTTCCATTGATTTGCATCATCCATTAAAACGCTGGTTAGCGCTATTAAAAAACCACACAAAACGGTGGCGATTGTGTAATGAATGAACTTTGAAAAGCGAACGAGGCGTTTATTATTGTATTTCATGATTTATGGTTTAGAGTTGTTCCTTTTTGGAGCGAATTAAACTTCTCGATCTAAAATTTTAATGTCGCGTGTGTTTTTTTGAACTGCAATGGCTGCAAACAAACCAAGCGTATATGACATACCATAGAACCCCTTTTCGCTCAAACTTATATCAGCATTGCGCAAACCAACTACTAACAGCACAATAGACGCAATGGTCATTACCCAGCTTAAACCATAATAAATATCAGTTACCTCTAACCCTTCAGCCCTATCTCTCACACATTTTTGAACCGATATGGCAGAAAATAATCCGAATAGTATAATGGCGAAATAGTACCCTTTTTCATTCAGCTCCATATGTGCATTCCACAAACCTATGCAATAGGCAATCACACCTATTCCTAAACCTGCCCATGCTGCACCAATAAATGCGGCTGTTGGTCTTACACCATGAAAATTGTTTTTTTGTTTCTTTTGAATGATTTCTTCTGTGTTTACTTGAGTTTCCATAATTGTTTTATTTGTTTGGGTCAAAGTTGCGGATTGATCCTCTCTAGAAAAACATAAAAGTTAGATTTATATTACTATATTAACAGCAAAATTATTTAAATAGAACACTCAATACCAACAAATTACACACAACAATTATTACAATATATATTGTGAAAATCACTAAAGAAATAATTTCAATTTTAAGCGAAACAGAAAGACAAGCCTTTATTCTTCATTTAAAAAGCAGAAACAAAAGGCATGACACACGCAATACCCAACTATTCAAGGCAATACAAAAAGGAAATGAATTTAAGCTGCAAAAAGAAATTGGTGTAAATGCCTTTAATGTTTTAAACAAAAGGTTAACTGACAGGTTAATTGATTATACTGCCAGTCGCCTCTTAGACAAAGAAAACACACTTGAAACTGATGTAATAAAGCTAATTATATTAGGTAGAAAACTATTTAGTTTTAAAGCTTATAAAGCTGCTTTCAAATTACTACGCCAAGCAGAGAAAAAAGCCATTAAAGTTCAGCACTTTCACTTATTAAATGACATTTATCAAACCTTAATAGAGCATTCCTATCATGAGCTTGCACCTGATCAGAATCAATTATTAAATGATTTTCAAACGAACAAAATTGCTTTCGAAAATCAATCCAATTTAAACATGGCCTATGCTGTAATTCGTAAACAATTTCATGAATACGAGCGACAGTCTGCTCCGTTTAACCTCAGTACATTAATAGATGACAACTTCAAGAAGTTTGGAGTAAAAAAAGATATGGGTTATAATTTCAAATCATTATATCAGATTGCTGAAATGACTGATATTTCTGGTGCCCTTAGGAAAAATTATTTTGGAGTAGACTTATTTTTCGAACAACAAATTGAAAAAATTAAAGACGGACCTTTAGACAATGAAGAACAGCTCATTTATCATATTGACTTAATTTATTTAATCGCTCATATTTACTTTAGAAAAAAGGATTTTGACCAAAGCCTCGTTCAATTGGAAAGAATGGACGAATTAATGAACCGTTATAACAAACGCTATTACAATATTCGGCAAACGAAACATCAAACACTATTAGCTCTTAACCAAAATTTCAAAGGTAACTCTGCGCTAGCCAAACAAATCTTAGATACCATTTTGACAACTACAAAAGGAGCTTTAAAAAGAGGACAATTGCAAGCCAAATTAGCTCGAATTATGATTCATTTCCAACAACAAGAACTCAATTTGGCCAAGAAAAACCTAAGCGAACTCAATCGCAGTGATAATTGGTATATTGACAACATTGGAATTGAATGGCTGCTTAATAAGAAATTTATTGAAATATTGCTCCACATTGAATTTGGCAACACTAATTATGTAGACAGTAGAATAAATAGTTTATTGCGAAAAAAAACAGACTTTTTCAAAGGTGTTACGGCAGCAGGTTTAACTTTTCTAACGTTAATCAAATCTTATCATCAAAATCCGCAAGAAGTAAGTTCGACAAAGTTTATGGCTAAAGTTGAGGCAGCATTTGAATGGAAACCTACTGAAGAAGAAGATTTATTTTTAATCAGTTTTTATGCTTGGCTAAAATCTAAAATGGTAAAAAAACCTTTATATGAAACAACTTTAACACTAGTTGGAACCATTCAATAATGTTTAAAATAAATTATATTTATACTACGCAAAAAGGATGCGCAATCTTCCTTTAAGTTTGTCTAAAAATTAATGATGACACCAATAATAGAGCGAAATAGAAAGAATAAGCAAAAGGCATTCGACAAATATTTGATCAATGTAGATCATTTTTTCTCGGAAAGCGAACTATTACGCTTTGGTCATTTTTTTACCACTCCCATTTTAAATGAATATTTCAGGAAATTGGACCAGGATTATTTTACTGAATTCATTTTGGATCATACATTTCCTAGCTTTGAGGAAGAGATCCCCATACCCTATGTTGAAATTTGGCAAATCCATCATCAATTCATAGAAAACTTAACACAAATGAACAGCAAAGCTGCTGAAGATTTTGTACGCAACTTTTTTACAGATCGACCTTTTAGCGAATTTTTAATTGTTTTGGGACAAAGGATAACACCTGCCAGTGTACAAAATAAGAAAGCAATTCCTCCGGCATCTGCTCAATTGGTTCAACAAGCCTTTGCTCCTTATAATCAAGAAATAAAAATTGCCGTTAGAGCCTGGGAAAAACATGCAGGCCGAACGGACACTGAATTTTGGGGTGTTATTGATGGGACGCCGCAACAAAAAGAAAAGCACGTGATAAACCTAGTAAATGAAATTATAAAAAAACACACCTGGTGGAATGTATTTGAGCATTTCAAACATGGTCATGTATACGAAATAAGAGAGAAAAATGGACATGGCATGCGCTGGTCTTTAGATAATAAGAAATTCATTGGATTTGTAGAACCTTTTTAGCATAATTATGGAAACTGAAAATAATATCTACCCTTTTTCTTCTGCCGAATGGGATACTTGCTTAAAAGTCCTCTCCTTTTTAAAGGATGATCCGTTCAACAACCCAGACAACGATCAATTTAAAGCGTTGATTACTAAAATCAAAAAGAATTCGCGCAAGCAATTGCGAAAGGATTCTTATAGCAGCAAAAAAGCAGCAGACATTGCCGTGCTAAAAAAATCAGTGGTTGTATCAAATGCACTAGATGGCAACTCAGTGTATAGCAGCAACAATAATACAGAACCGCTTGAAGCTTATTCGAAATTAAACATTCCAAAGAATTGCTACTGTTGTAACACCTCTTTCAAATCGGCACATTTCTTTTACAACCGCATTTGTCCAGCTTGTGCAGAATTAAATTATGCAAAACGCGACCTAAAAATGGATTTAACAGGCCATGTTGCAATTATTACTGGATGTCGTGTAAAAATTGGTTATGCAACCACTTTAAAACTGCTGCGCGCAGGTGCAACAGTAATTGGAACTACCCGTTTTCCCGGATTAGCACTTAATGCATTTAAAAAAGAAACAGATTATAATGATTGGCAAAACCAATTGCATATTTATGGTCTTGATTTAAGAGATTTAAAGCAAATTGATGTATTCATAGACCATTTTAAAGACCAATTCAATCACTTAGAAATTCTCATTAATAATGCCGCACAAACAATTCGTTATCCTGACAACTATTATTTACCACTTGTTAGCGAAGAGATTAAACTGCTTGCGTCGCATACCAATGCCTCCATTGTTCCAAACGCTACAGCAGTTATTGGTAAAGTAAAGTTGCTTGAAGTAAATTCGGCTCCAGAATTAGCAGATATGCCGCTAACACGATTTGGCCAACCTGTTGATAACAGAGATAAAACAAGTTGGAATTCGAAACTAGAAGAAGTTAGCTTAATGGAATTGTTGGAAGTGAATTTAATCAATCAAATCGCACCATATCATTTAATTAAGGCACTTAAGCCTCTAATGTTAAATTCAGAAATTAAAAAGCGGCACATTATCAATGTCACATCTTCTGAAGGAATTTTCAGTTATAGCAACAAAACAGAATTCCATCCACACACCAATATGACAAAGGCATCTTTAAATATGATGACGAGAACCTCTGGTGCAGATTTTGAAAAGGATCAAATTTACATGAACAGTGTTGATGTAGGTTGGATTTCTACAGGTGCAAAAGAAACTTTACGTAAAAAACAATTTGACCGTGCCTATGTTCCGCCACTAGACTCTGTTGATGGGGCGAGTCGAATTATGGATCCTATTTATGCGGTTATGCAGGGAGAAAAAATATATGGTAGTTTATTTAAGAATTATAAAGTAAATAATTGGTAAAACAAAGAACTGGTAGCTCAGCTGGAAGAGCACCCAAATTACAATTGGGGGGCCGTGCGTTCGAATCGCACCCAGTTCACTTTTACTAAAAATACATAGTTAGAAATTGGGCCGGTAGTTTAACTGATTTCAATCAGAGGAAAAACGCGAGACTGTCAATCTTGAGTAGTGGGTTCGAATCCCACTCGGTCCGCCAGAAAAAAGCCAAGCATAAAATGCTTGGCTTTTTTTGTTGGATTCAACCGAAGTTAAACTTCGAATTGAGGATAATGAAAAAATCAATAGATTCTGAAAATTCAGAATCTTGTTTTCTATGCCTTGATGGTAAACCGGAACGGAATCAATGAAAGTAATCCCTCATTCTCCGCAACGAAAAAGTCGAAGTTTAATTGAAACCGAATGCTAGAAAAAATCAAAATAATTTTGCGCAATTAGAAGAGATAAAACGAGCAGAAGAAACAGGTGAGTCTTTAGTGCCTATTTTTTATGAGGATGATTCGCCTTATATAATTGTTAGGGTTGAAAGTTTAGAGCATATAAACATCATGCAAAAAACGTTAAAAGGCTTGACTTTGGTTTTAAAACCCGAAAAGAGGCGAAATGAGTGTGTTTATGCTATTCAAAAGTTCGTTTTTGTATTGGATGAGTTTTATTTTGGTGTGTAATTGTTTTTAAAAGCACATTTTTTGTGTTTTTAAAGTCCGTTGAACTTTTGTTTGATGGGCTTTTTTTTGGTTTGTAGGGATGTTTTGAGTAGGATATTCTTTTGTTTGGGTAGTTTATTATGTGTTTTGGCAGGTTTGTTTTTGTAATCGTGATTTTAAAAGCACTTTATCAATAAAAAACAGGTGTTTATACTGTTTTTATTTAACACGATAATTACTTTATTTATAAAAAAATAAACTTAAATGCATTGATGTTTTATTCAAATATTCTATCAAGAGAAATTAATAATGGAAGATAAATTAGGAATTAATGAAATAAGAGAGTTCAATCAAATGAATTTAGACTCGTTTACTTTTAACAAACAAAATATGTTTGAGTCATCAGCTGATTTAGTTATCAAAAAATTAATAGAAGAAAAAGAGAACAACGAAAAAGAACGTGATGAATGGATCCGAATCAAAAAGTATAAGCCTCAAAGATATGAAGAGCTTGAAAATATAGCAGATATAGCCGATATTGATCTTGAAATGCAAATTAATGAATATGATATTGAAAATTTCTTTAGAGAAGAAGAGATTTGGGCATTACTAGAAATGAAAATTATTTACCTCTATAAATTTTTTGAAATTAATATAAAAAAATTATTGAAAGGCTCATACCCCGAAACATCAATAAAAGAATTCTTTAGGTGGGAATCATTAACCCAATTTTTAAAGAATAAAAACATCAATCCAAAAGAAATAAATGGATATAAGGAAGTTTTTCAATTGAAGGAACTAAATAACTCTTTTAAACATTCGGATGATTTAGATAAACAAATTATCAATCTAATTCCTGAGTTAAAAAAAAAAGACTCTATCAGTTATATCGAGCTAAATGAGGCTTATGAAAGGTTAAGTAATTTTCCTATTAAATTTTTAAAAGATTTATCCTCAAAAATATATGATGAACTCTATGAATTTAATGAATCGAAAATTGAGAAAATAGCAAATGAAATTGCTATTCGAATGGAAGAAAAAAATGCTTTAATATTAATAGATAAAATAAAAAAAGTCTACAAAACGTAACAACGAAAAACACCTAAAAGGCTTTTCCAAATATTTGCGATTTCTTTCAAAGCCTATTGGCATATCACAACCAAGTAAATCATGAAATAATTCGAATTGTCAATCATGCAAAAACAAAACTTAAATGTATATATCAAAACTAGAAATAAATAATTATAAAAATTTCGTTGACTTTGAGGTGTTATTGAAACCCTTAACTTTAATAATTGGTGAAAACAATATAGGGAAATCAAACCTCTTAAATTCTTTAGGGTTTATTTTCAGCCAAGATGTCTCGATTTACAAAAAAAGAAATTTAGAAATTTCTGATTTTAATTACGACTGTATAATTCAATACAAAAGAGATATTCTCAACACTGAAAAACTTATAGAGGATATTGAATTCCCAATAATTGAAATTTCAGCAACTCTAGTAGATTGGGATGATGACCAAGAATCAGTTATAGGAGATTGGTATATAAATGAGGAATTAACAGAGGCTAAATTAACTTATATTTACTCTCCTGTTTCTTCATTCAATCAATTAGAAGAGTTACAAAATCAAAGAGATTTTATAAACACATTTAAAGCAGAACTTAGTTCTGAAAAACTAGCTGAACTCTCTGAAAAAGACCTATTAGATTTAATTAACTTTCCAATATCAAAATATTATTATTCTATAATTGGTGGCAACCAAAATGAAACACAGGCAAATATATATCACCTCAATCAATTAAAATTTGAATTATTAGATGCTTTGAGAGATGCAAAAACAGAATTATCTGCTAGCCATAGAGGTAATCTTTTATTCAGAGTTTTAAACGCAAAAGAAGAAAATGAATATCAAGATTTAAAAAAACAGCTTATTGGATTGCAAAATTCCATTAAAGAAAATGAAGCTATTCAAAGTATTGTTACAGGAATTTCGACACAATTAGACAAAATATCTTTATCAACTGAATATTCGAATAATGATATTGATTTAATTTTTTCATTACCAAATGTTGAAGATATTTTAAAAAAATTAAGCCTTATTTATGGAGAAAACCCTCTAAAAATAGAGCATAATGGAACAGGTCGAAATAACTTACTTTTTATGTCTTTAATTCTTTCATACATTGAAGACCCAAACTCAGCACAAAGTAATTTTTTTAGAGTCGTTGGAATTGAAGAACCAGAATCGCATTTACACGCAAATTTACAAAACCACTTAGCTTACAATATTGAATCGTTAATTAAGTTAGAAGGCTCAACAGAATATAGAAAAGACATTCAATTACTATTGACATCTCACTCAAATCATATTACAACTAAAATTGACTTTGATAACACTGTTGTGTTATATCAAAAAAATGGAGATTTAGCAACTCACTACGTTCTACAAGGATTTTCAACTAATGCAGAAGATAAAAAACGTGTTAAATATTTAAGAAAATATTTAGATTCTGAAAATGTAA
Source organism: uncultured Crocinitomix sp. (assembly GCA_937136425.1). GTDB lineage: Bacteria > Bacteroidota > Bacteroidia > Flavobacteriales_D > Crocinitomicaceae > Crocinitomix. Next base: position 9,609 of record CAKZON010000040.1, on the reverse strand, counting down.
ACCTTTTCTATTCAAGAAAAATTGTTTTAGTTGAAGGAATATCGGAGAAACTCCTATTTCCAACATTTTTTGAAATTGCACAATCCGAAACTATGGATAAAATGAGTACCTGCATAGTTAATGTTAATGGATTAGCGTTTAAAAATTTTTTAGACTTAATTAAAAACGGCTATCATACAAAATGCTTAGTTTTAACAGACAGTGACAAAGATACCAAAGCAGAAGATAGAGCCGAGAACTTAGCAGAAGAATACTCCACAATTGATGAAGTTTTAATTTGTATAAGTTCAGAGTCTACTTTTGAAAAAGACATCATACGGTTTAATTCAAGCGGATTAGGTAAAGGTATTTTAATTAAAGTTCTAAAATTAGTCAGACCAATTTCGGGTAAAACGTATGAAACAGAACTAGGAGAAGGTGACATTGATATAGAAAATTACTTTACTCTCATTAAGGATTTTAAATCTGATTTTGCTTTTCAACTATTATTAGAATTACAAGAAAACAATACTGGTTTTACTATTCCTGAATATATAAAATCAGGGATTACTTTCCTTAATCCCACACGATAATGGCAAATAAACCTAAACTTGTTATTGCTGGTCCTGGGGCTGGGAAAACTTATGGTATGGTGAATGAAATTATTAATTCATTAAAGAATTTATCACCTGCTAAATATTTAATTGTAATAACCTATACTAATTCAGCAACAAATAATATAAAGGAAAGATTGGCAAAAAGAATACAAATTCCACCAAACTTGTTTATTGGTACAATGCATTCCTTTCTCAATAGATTTATTGTAATTCCTTTTTCTTCATTTCACAATAACCGAATAAAAGGAGAAAAAATGTTCATCCAATGTCAAACATCAGACATTTTTGAAAAATTCAGAAAAGAAAAAAAGAAAAAATATAGTCCAAAAGATTCAGCAATTATTCAAAAAAAAATTAAAATTGCTATGAGTAAAAACGGATATATCACTTATGACCAGACTCTATCAATAGCTAAAGAATGTTTTGAAAACAAGTTGATAAAAAAAATAATATCTAATAGAATTCAATACTTATTTGTAGATGAATTTCAAGACACTGGAAATAATGTTTTTTTTATAATAGATGCTATTCGAAAAGAAAAAACAACTGAAATTTATTGTGTTGGTGATCCTGAACAATATATCCAAAGTTTTTCGTCCACAATCAAAGCATTCAATAATATACCGATTTTAAAAGCTTCAAAATCAAAAAGTTATGAATTGAAAATTAATAACTCAAATCACCGTTCTACAGAATCAATAACAACTTTCCTTAATAAATTTAATGGAAGAAATTTTGGTTTGGATACTTTCAGTCAAATTTGTATAAATGAGAGTGAAAGTGAACCTGTGAAGTTTTTAGACAAATTTGAGAATATTTCTAACATGATTCCATTGTTCTTTAGCGAATGTGATAAACTAAAAATACACAATAACGATAGATGTATAATTTCTAAAAAAAATGATGTCATAAAAAGAATTACTGCTGCTTTAGATGATAACATTATATCGCCAACAAAAAGTAATAATATAAGCCCAATTAAAGAGATTATGGCAACTCTACTTTCGTCACTGAGCCTAAATCAATCTGAATATTTAAAAAAATATAATTCAACAATATTTGAATTAAGGAAAATATGTATTCAAATATTAAAAGAAATAAAAGCTGGTACAATTGACAATGAAAATACGTTTTTTAACTACGTTACTGAGCAACTAAAACTAGAAGTAAAAACTACAGTTCCAATTAAACTAGGTAATCTAAGAATAAATGCATCTACAATATCAAAAAAAGATGCTATTGTTGTTTCTAATATCCACAATTATAAAGGTCTAGAATCTGAGGCAGTTTTGGCTATTGCAAAAACAGAGGAAGAACTACTATTATGGATAGAAACGAATCAAACAATAAGAGATGCTAAAAGAAACAATGAAACTACAGACTATCCAAGGCTAGGATATGTTGCTTTTAGTAGAGCAAGACAATTATTGTGTATTTCTTGTTTAGAAAATATTTCAGAGGTAACAAAAGCAAAATTAACAAACTTAAATGTTCAAATAATTGGATAAAAATATTTTATCCAAATTTGATGAAAAATGATGATTTTAATAGGAATAACAGTTACAATATATCTTTATGCCAGAAAAGCAGTGAAAAATGAACCTCTTAAAGGGAATATTGAATCTTTTCTTAGCTCAGTTAATGTTCGGTTGAGTCTATATAAAAATCAAAAACCAAAATTATTATTAAACAGTTTATTAGAACTTAGCAGAAAGGTTATGCTTTATAGCTTAATTAGCTATGTTATAATACGTTTATTCCCTGACAGAATACAAAACTACTTTGTTAATCTTGTTGCACCTATTTTAGTAATTTCGATATTACTACAAGTTTCAATATCTTGGATACATTATCACAATAAAACGTTGAAAGAGTTTTTTCTTAGCTATCCCGTTATTTTTCTTTTGTTTACTCCTTTAATTGTATTTTTTATGGGAGAATATTTTGGTGATATTAATTTTGATATTACAAATGTTTTTTATCCGTTTAAGTCATTAATTGATAAAATTGGGATTTTCTACTTTCAATTGATTTGGTTTGTTGTTCTATCTATTTCATTCTATTTAGGAACTATGATCATTGCATTTCCTATTTATTTAATGTTGTATACATTAATCGTTTTAACTTCCTTACTAATCAAATTTTTAGAGAAATACATTGATATTCATATTTTGGATGGAATTGTTGCTACAATAGGTCTTATTACCGCATTTTGTAAAATCTATTTATAAAATTTCTAATTCAATTAACCTGTTCTAAATAGTAATTAACATTCTCTTCAATCAAAAATTCCAACTCCGCCAACCTCACTAAATCCTCAAAAAGAGGGTTCGATAACAGTCCCCTTCTCTCCACAAAAAAAGTCTAATTCCAATGCAATTGGAATTAGACTTTATGTTTGGGTAAAAAGCAATGCGTTGGGATCATGAGAGCAGCGAGTAACCTCACTCAACTCACACATCAGTTTTGAGTGTGAGTTTCGAGCAAGAGCAAAAACTTGCATTCAAAAAATGCTGCATACTTCAGGAATAAAATCAGGTCAATTTAATAAGCAATTCTTGGTTATGAAAAAAATCATATCGTATTAAACAGGGACAAATTATGTGCAGCATAATTTAGTCATCCATTCTGAGATGTATAAAATTTTAGTTATTCTATCCTAAATCATTAACAACCAAGCAAACATTCCATTAACTTAGGTGATAACATTAACAACAAAACTTATTATAATGACAAAAAGTATTCTTTCATTACTCGTATTAGTATTTGTAACAAGTATAATTTCATGTAGAAAAAGCGAAAATGATCCGCTCCTATCTCTTAAAACCAGAAATAGCAGAATAACCGGCTATTGGAAGTTAGCAGAAATGGAATTAGACTACACATTTAGTTATACATATGACACAACTACCTATGAGCAGAATCAACACGGTTCATATGACATTAATGATGGGATTTATACTATTGAAACGGATGATTCTACCTATACATGGGAGTACTCATACGATATGGAAATCACAAAAGAAGGAACCTTAATTATCCACAGAAAAACAGATGATTTAACACAAGAATTTAAAGATTATTGGTGGTGGAGTGATGGGACCAAAAAGAAAACAGGAATCACCATGTGGGGAGGAATTTACAGAATTGATCGCCTATCAAATAAAGAGCTAATTTTAGTTGGAGATTATTACAACAAAAGCATTGATCCTGAAAACGAATATAAATCTGACGGAACCTATAACTACAAATTAACATTTGAGAAGGACAAGAATCAATAATACTTTTTGTATTAACGTCTAACCAAATGTATTTTCAACTATAAAATAATGTTAAAGTAGATCGTTGCAGTAAATGGTGTTCCTATAACGGAATTGCTTCCGCCATCTGGAAAATTGGCAAATTGATAGAGACGAAAATTATTATTATTTAAGAGGTTCAATATGGAAAATCCTGTTTGAAACTTACTGCGCTTGGTTCGAAAGCGATATTGAAAAGCAATATCCGTGCGGTTATAACTATTATTGTTCTTTACTGATTGAAAGGAATTATTAAAACCTGATCCAAATACATGAGTAGTTGAAATGTAAAATGGATGAAAGTTAAAAGTTCCAGCCAGTTTTAGTTCATGTAATTGATTGTGTAATGAAGACTTGTAGTAGTTTTGCGTAAAAACAGGAAATTGCTCTTCTACCCTACTCAAAGTATAAGCAGCCCATAATTCATGTTTTTTGTTCCTATATTTAATATAAAAATCTCCACCATAAGCACGAGATTTTCCTTGATCAAATAATACAGTCGTATCATTTTTTTCAATTATTCTACTGATTCCATCTGTATTTATATAGAAGCCTTCTACTCCAAGATCAACCTTTTCTGACAAGTATGAAAACCCCGTAACACTGTGTATTGAAGATAAAACGGGGGATTCATCTTGACCATAGACAAGCCAAACAGTATTAATATTACGGTATTGATTCACAGTCATTGTTTGCCCAATAAACTGATTATATATCCCCCAACCTACGTTCCAATTGAATTTATCGTTAATTTTTAACTGGGTATTAATGCGAGGCTGAAAATAGGGCTTCAAACTACTGCTGAATGGCAGATCTACTTTAAACCCTAGTAGCGCGTTGAAGCGTTGTCCAAATTGTATTTTGTCTTGTGTAAACATGGATAACCTATTCAGACTATTTGAATTATCATTTAACTCAAATAGATTATTACTTGATAAAAATTTATTCTCACTTCTAACATACCCTAAAGACAACTTAAACTTGTGGTTTTTTTGTGTTGCAAATTGATGTGTAACTTTTGACGATACTTCCGTAATTCCATTTTGCCAATCCTCTAATGAATATTTTGCATTATTTAAACTGTCTAAATAAGTAAGTTTTGAATTCAAATCATTTTTATAATTCGAGTTTGAAATAGCAACAGTTGAGAAACCTCCTTTAGTCCAATGGTGAACATATTTCAAACTACTTCCAAATTGATTTGATTTAGCAACAGCGTCCAATTCTTTATCACTAGTCTTAGCTTGATTTAAATTTTCAAAATATGAATCATTGCTATACATAGCACTGATTTGTAGGTAATCGCCATTTTTTAAATTACTTGAAAACTTTAAGTTCAAATCAGAATACTTATAATCCGTATTCAAATAATTTGTGGAGATTGATTTAGAAAAAATACGATCAAAAAACTCAAAATAAGATACACGCCCAGCAATTTGCAAAGCTGAGGAGTTATTGAATAAAGGAATGCCAATATAACCATTCGTAATTTGAGTGCTTGCATTTATTTTAGCCACTAAACTATCCCGGGTTCCTTGTTTACCATCAATCAACATGACACCTCCTACTCGATCACCCACTTCAACATTATAACCAGCCTTGTAAACTTCAATATTTTTTATCATTAGAGGGTTTACTCTACCAACATTATCGTTTAATCCAGCACTATTAAAAAGTGTAACCCCATCAAATACAATTTGATTTTGCCCTTGATAAGATCCCCACACACTGTATTCTGAAAGAGATTCTCCGGCTGCTAAAACACCTGGATACAATCGGATATAATTAAAAAGTATATTATTTCCACCACCAGGAACTACATTCGTTGATACCTCATTAAATTTCAAATGCCCTGCACTTTCGCCTGAATTATGATTTTCAATTTTTGGAATATGTTGCATAAGTACTTCAACAACATTCAAATCAAGAGTACTTGGTCTTAATGCAATCTCTATTTGTGACGCTTGTTGAATGATTGAATCTAAGACATAATAACCTAAATACTTCACCTGAATATTTTCCGAACTCTCTTTAGACTTGACACTAAACTGCCCTAAATCATCTGTTAATAACTGTGCATTTCCAACCATTAATTTAGCATAAGGCAAAGGTTCTTTTGTTTCAAAATCAACAACAGTACCTTGATATAGAAACCATTCATGTTTGATTATAGGATCAACTATTTGTTGCTCAACTTGTATCCCCTTACTAAATACATAAACCTTTGCTACTTTAGAGAGTGATAGGCCGCAATAGTTTGCAAGGGCTTGCATTGCTTCATCAATAGAAGCGTAGTCTTTTTCGATTGTAACACTGCAAACAGATGACAATTCAGAATCAATCGATATTTGAAGATCATACCGCAGGTTTAAATCAATTAAAATTTCATTGAGATATAAACTGGAATAATCTAGGTTCACTCTTTGCGCCTGAGTATTAAAGGCAGCTAAAAAGGCGAATATGAATAAGAGTTGTTTGACGTTTTATAACTTAATAAATAGTATAGGTCAGTTTATCTGTTTTTTCAAAAGTAAGGTCAAAAGTTAAACAAACCAATTTAATTGCATCTTCTGCAATAACCGATCGCTCAAAAATTCCGGTAAAATTAAGTTTTTCTACCTCCTTATTCAACACTTCAATATTAACGCTGTACTGTCTTTCAAAATCCTCAAGAACTTTGGTTAATGGCGTTGTATTATAAACAAATTCACCACGCTTCCATGATAAGACTTCAGCCTCAGCGATTTCCAAACTCACAATATTGGTACTCGTAGTTTGAGCAAAATCACCTGGCTCAAGGTAAACTTGATTCTTATTTAAGTCCATCACTTTTACCTTTCCGGTTTTACAATAAACGTTATAGACGTTATCACGCGAATATATGTTAAAGCTTGTACCCAACACTTGTGTAGTGCCATAGTCGGAATGAACAGAAAATTGACTACCTTTCTCTACCTTAAAAAACGCTTCTCCATCCAACTGAACCCCTCTACTAAAGCTCCACCAATAAGGCTGATAAGATATTGTAGACCCAGCATTCAACTCAACTTCTGAACCATCTGGTAAAATATATGTGGCAAACTCTCCATTTTCAGTATGAAATTCAACAGAATAGAAACGCATAAACACTACTGAACCAACCAATAAAACAGCAATGGCTGCTACATATTTTAACCACCCCATTTTTATAATTTTTGACTGATCAGATTCCTTCACCTCTTCAATCGCACCCTCCATTTCAGCCCAAATAGCATCTTTAGATTTGGAATAATTTACTTCCAAGTTCTGCAATAACTCTTTTTCCTTTTCATTTGATATGTGATTAGATTTGCTCATTTTTTCAACTTAATTCTAAGCTCAGACAAGGCTAGAGACATTCTTTTCTCAACCGCCTTAACACTTATCCCCACTCGCTCAGAAATTTCTTTATAACTCAATTCTTCCATTCTACTCATCAAAAAAACCTCCCTCTGCTTTTCAGGAAGATCAGCTAATGATTGCTCATACTTTGATTTCAACTCTTCATATTCCAAGTTGTCTTCAGGACTATTTTCATCCGTCTTAACAGTAAGTGACAATTCAAATTTTCTTGCTGTCTGAATTTTTCTATATTCAGATATCCACAATTCGTTAGCAATTTTATATAATAAGCCTTTGGTTTGTTGGGCATGATATTTAAATTGCTTTTGCCAAACCTTCATGAATGCTTCCTGTGTAATATCAGTAGCCTTCTCACTATCTCCACATTTATAGAAGATGTAATTACGAACTCCGTCGAACCACTCATCAAAGCATATTTTAAATTGTTCTTTTGTCAAGAGAATAATATGAGAGTGATACCAAATTAATGGCATCACTCAAAGTTAACTTAATTATTTGCTCATCCATTCTGAGATAGAGAAAGTATAATCTCCCTCTTTCGTTGTTTTTACAGCAATATCATCACAATCACCATCACCAAAGTCAATTGTTGCAACCCATTTGCCAGACTTCATCTCAAAATACTTAATGACACCAGCTACAATGTATTCACAGTCATCAGTTTTAACCAATGGGCGAACTACAACTTTTTTATAATCAACATATTTGCCTTTTTTCTTCTTTAAATCACACTCCTTTTTCTCTCCATCCTTATCCCATTCTCCCTTGTCTTTATCTCCTTTAGAATAATCAAAGCTTCCTAAAAGTTCTCCATCCTTTTTGTATTCTAAAACACCTTCTGTGTATACATCTTCAACTATGTTACTTAAAGGAACGGCTTCTGTTATTTCAAAACCAGACTCTGGTAATCTTAGCGTTTCGCTTTCCTCTACCACTTCTTGTTGGAAATTGTTTTCTTGTTTTTCTTTTGAGCATGAAACCATTGTCAATGAAGCAATCAATGCCATGCTGAATAATCCTTTTTTCATTTCTTTAAAATTATTTGTTACAGTTATATACCGCATTATAAATTGACTACCCTACTTTTTATTGAAAAAAAAAAAATGATGGTATCATTCAAACGAGAAAAGATCTCTTTAATTCCTATTTGTTATAAGCGTCCCCGCTCGAGAATGCAACAATGTTGCGATTCAAACGTAATTACATTATATTTGCAACACTGTTGCGTAACCATAAATTAATATAACAATCATTTAAAATGAACAAAAAACTACCCGTTACTGTATTAAGTGGCTTCCTTGGAGCTGGAAAGACAACCCTTTTAAATCATATTTTACATAACAAACAAGGACTAAAGGTTGCTGTTATAGTAAATGACATGAGTGAAGTGAACGTTGATGCCGATTTAGTAAAAAGTGAAAACACACTATCCCGTACTGAAGAGAAATTAGTTGAAATGAGCAACGGATGTATCTGCTGTACACTTCGAGAAGACTTAATGGTTGAAGTGGAACGCTTGGCCAAAGAAAATCGATTTGATTACTTACTTATTGAAAGCACAGGAATCAGCGAACCAATACCCGTGGCACAAACATTTTCTTTTATAGATGATGAAAATGGAATTGATCTTTCACAGTTTAGTTATGTTGACACTATGGTAACGGTGGTTGACTCATACAATTTCTTTAAAGATTTTGGAAGTCCGGAAACATTAATGGATCGCAAGATGACGGATATGGAGGATGATTTTAGAACAATTGTAAATTTACTAACCGATCAGGTTGAGTTCGCGAATGTGATCATCCTAAATAAAACAGACCTAGTATCAGAGCAACACTTAGGCGTATTAAAGTCAGCCATAAATAAACTCAACCCAAGTGCTAAAATTATTGAGTCTACGTTTAGCAAAGTGGATCTAAAAGAAATACTTAATACAGGTTTATTTAATTTTGAAGAAGCCGAACAAAGTGCTGGCTGGATAGAGGAATTGAATAAAGAAGAACACACACCAGAAACTGAAGAATATGGCATTTCATCTTTTGTATATCGATCTAATAGTCCTTTTGATCCCGAAAAATTCTGGACATATATTGCTAAAAAATTTCCTACAACAGTTATAAGAAGCAAAGGACTCTTTTGGTTGGCCTCACGTCCTGGGCAAGCCCTATCATGGAGTCAAGCCGGGGGATCTTTACGCGCCGACAGTGCAGGTGTTTGGTGGAGCAGCATGCCTTTTGAAGATAGAATTAGGTATGTTGACTTCGTTGAAAACCAAAAATTAATCGAATCAGGTTGGGATAAAACATTTGGCGACCGAAAAAACGAAATTGTAT
>CAKZON010000039.1 GCA_937136425.1 uncultured Crocinitomix sp. | reverse complement strand
TACCATAACCGCAGGCATTGAAAACAACCGTTTATTGATTACTCCAAACGAAACAGGTTGGCTCTATCAAAATGGAAATGCTGAAGACCTGCACAAACAAATGTGCGCTTGCATTACATCATTGCAAACGGATTCAAATATTCCTAAGCAAGCTCGAAAAAAGATAATTTCTCATTATTCAACTGCACTGCTTTTCTTGAAATATGACGCTTTATTAACTAAAAACAACTCCTGATGAAGCTATTATTTGTACAAAAAGTTAAAGCATTAGTAGGTTCTGAAAAATACTTTTTAGAATTGCTTCCTGCCATTGAAGCAAAAGGACATCAAACTACTTTTATATGCATTTACAGCAAGGCTGACAAAGAAAAAACGATTCCTTTCATAACTGCCATGCGCAATGCTAATATTGAATTACATGTCCTAGAAATTGGCTCAGAAAAGGCGATACTAAAATGCGCCAGATTCATAAGAAAAGTTTACAAAAAAGGAAATTTTGATTTGGTTCATTCACATTTAATTCATGCAGACTTATGGTGCGCTTTGTTAAAAAAAATGAAACAAATTACTTGCCCACTTGTTTCTACCAAACATGGTTATGACGAGGCATATATATCTAAACATGGATTTTCAGCAGCAGCACTTCAACCCAATAGGTATTATCGTATTTGTAAATTTTCTGAAAAATACATAGACCGATCTTTTGCTGTTTCAGAAGGTTTACGTCAATTATTTATTGAGAGTGAAATTTGTAATCCAGATCGGATTAGCACTATTCATCATGGGTTTGATTTGCCTGCAGTATCCAATAAAAAAAATGAAGCCTTTAGGAACTCTAAACAACAATTAGTTATTCTTGGGCGGATTATCCCCTTCAAAGGTCATGAGCTCTTGTTGAAAGCCCTACCAATAGTAAAAGCTGTTTTTCCAACATTTAATTTGCAAATAATTGGGCATGGAGATGCTGATTTGATCCAAAAATTAAATCATTATTTGGAAAAAAATGACCTCTCACAAAATGTGACATTTCCAGGATATCAATCTAATATTTATGATTATTTGGTGAATTCTGATATGATGTTGGTTCCGTCAATCTCGGAAGGTTTTGGTTTAATATTTTTAGAAGCCATGAATGCACAAATACCAATCATTGGTTTTGATGTTCCGGCAACGAATGAAATTATTATAGATAAAGAAACGGGAATTTTGATCCCTCCATTTGACACTGACAAATTAGGAGAAGCAATTATCGAGATTTTATCAAACAAAGCAATTGCTAAGCAATATGTTACAGCAAGCAATAAACGCTTAAAAGGTTATTTTTCATTGGAAAGAATGACCAATGCTACCCTTGAATTTTATCAAGCTTCTCTTGCTGAATTTTCGAATAAAAATAAAGCAAAATAAAAATAAAGATTGAAAGAATTGGGATTTTATAACGTGCCAATGCACCAAAATTATAAGATGTAAACCCAACGGAAAATCCAAAAATCAAACAAAAAATGAACAAGCCATAAATTATGGGTTCTTTTCGAATTTCTCTGATAATTTTCAATCGATAATTAAGCAGTACGATAAATGCCAAAATTAAAAACACAAAGCTTTCCACTGCCCCAATTAAAACAACTGGATTTCTTGCTTCCCATAAATAAGGTCTGAAAAAAGTAACATTTAGTGCCGCCGGAACTTTTTGAACTACTCCGAGTAATGAATAATCTACTTCTCCTAAATTATATGTAGAACCTCCAACATCTGAATGCCATGAATGGAACCCTTTTACTTGCCACTCGATATTTGAAGCTTGATACTTAGTGGACGTTTCTGTGATTTGAACTAAACCTACGTAACTAATTCCAATCAATACAGCAAAAATAATTGGTCCTGCAACAAAACGTAAAAGGCGATTTCCAATTCGTTTCTTAATTAATAAATAGAACCCTAAAAAAATACCAGGTAAAAATGCCAGTGCAATATATGCTTTCAAAATCATGATTAAATACAACATGATAAGCGACACCGCTAGCAATTTCATATTAAATTTCTGTTTGAAAAAACCAAAATACAACGCATAAATCAAATAGTTAATCGCGAACAATGTAACGGTATCTTTCATTATTCCGCCACCCCAAAAAATAACCGAAGGCACTAAGAATGCAGCAACAAAAGCATACCCAACGTATTTTGGTACCAAATCTTTAAAAACCAAAAACAGCTTCCAGCTCCCTAAAAATGAAAGTAGAGACATGAACAATGTAGAAACCAAATAGGATTGAAAGGAGATAAAATTAATAGGTGATAGCAACTTTACCATTGCCCACTCTTCATAGGTTGCAGAGTATTTTATCTCATTTGAAAAAACAGTCAAATCAACTGGTAAATTATTATTTGAAGAAGCTAAAAGACGAAAATAATCAACAGGAGAATCAATTAAAGTTTGAGATAAAACCGTTGCTCCTTTATGATATAAAAACGTATCACCAAACTTATAATAGTAAACATAAACAAGTGCGAACCCCACACCTCCAAGCACTTTCAATAAAAAAGCTGGCATAAAATATTGGTAATAGGATTCCCTTCTGGAAGTTCTGTAAATCCAGAGTACGATAAAAATGAGAGCTAGATACACCATCCAGATTCCCCAATCTACCAAAGTAATACTACCCATTTATGGCTTTTTATATCCTATACGCTTAATAGGTCAATAAAGTTCTGCTCCCTTATTTTAAATAATATGCGACCTGTTTTAATGGTTTACCCTGCAATATTTTATCTTTGATTCGAATTAAGAAAGGTTTATCAAGGGAGTTTTTTGCATATCGTTAGATTTTGAGAAGTATTGGGGTGTACATGATGTACGTTCTATCAATGATGTTAATGAAATAACTCAAACACAAGCATCTGTCACTGGAATTTTAGAACTTTTTGATCGATATGACATTCATGCAACTTGGGCAACGGTTGGTTTATTAGCCAATAAAAATATTGAAAGCCTAAAAACAGATCCAAACAATACCGCTATTCCTTACTTAATTAAAAACTATTCGCCATTTCCTATTACCAAAGAAAAATATGGAGCATTTAACCCCAATTTGTTATTGGGCGCAACTGAAATATCTGCAATTTTGAAACAAACCCATCAGGAATTGGCTTCGCACACGTACAGTCATTTATATTGTTGTGAAGAAGGAATTAAGCCTCTTGATTTTGATTTAGATTGCAAACGAATGAGCCAAGTTGGAACAGAACTCAACCACAACTTTGCAAGTATTGTTTTTCCTAGAAACCAAGTTAGCACAAATGCACTTGCAATTTTGAATCAGCAAAATTATTCTAGTTATCGTGGAAATCAAGAAAATAAATACTGGAAAAACAGTCGTTTTGAAAATGAATCATTCTTAAAAAAGGTGTTGCGTGTATCTGATGCCTATTTCAAGATTTCTAAAACTCGATCTTATAGAATAACGGAATTAAAAACGGTGGAAGGTTTATTGAATATACCAGCAAATCGATTTTTCAGACCTCATTCAGGAAAAAGGTGGTTAGAAAAAAGAAAAATAAAACGCATAAAACGTGAAATGCTAAATGCCGCACGAACCGAAACGGTTTACCATTTATGGTGGCATCCGCACAACTTTACAACACATTTACAAGAAAGCTTAGACCAAATTGAAGAATTATTAGCTTATCAATTAGTATTGAAAGAGAAATTCGCCTTTGAATCATTAAACATGTCTGAAATTGCCGCACATGTCAAAAGCTAACGTTGTTGTAATTGCTAGTGAAGGTTTAACTACAAACCTTTTGGTTGAACATCTTTCAAGCAGGATGAATGTTACCCAAGTGTTTATTGAAACTCCTGAATCAAAAAAAGCCATTCTAAAACGCAGAATTAAACGTATTGGTTTTTCTAAAACAATTGGCCAAGTTCTTTTTATATTGTTTGCTTTACCATTTGTTTCTAAAAGAGAAAAGCGCGTTTCGCAGATTATTAAAGACCATAATTTGAATGGAAACAAAATAGATTCAAACATAACTCAACGCATTAATTCAGTCCATGACAAAGATTTTGCACAACAACTTGAATTAGCACAACCAACGCTTATTTTCATCAATGGAACACGAATTTTAAAAAGAGCATTATTAGAAAAAATCAAATGTCCAATAATCAATATTCATGTTGGAATCACCCCTAAATACAGAGGAGTGCACGGCGGTTATTGGGCAGTTCATAATAATGACCTAGCTCATTTTGGAGTAACACTTCACCTGGTAGATGCTGGTATTGATACTGGGCAAATAATCGCACAAAAAGTGATTATTCCAACAAAGGAAGACAACTTTAAAACTTATCCAATTCTTCAATATTGTAATGGCCTAGATTTAATAGTTGCCCAGCAAGAAAACTTGTTGAATGATCAAATAGTTACTACAACTCCAATTACCCATGAAAGCAAACTACATTACCACCCTACTTTATGGCAATTTTGGTTGAAAAGATAATTGTGATTTTAGGTTATCATGAGCAATTAAAAACAATTACTCATGATGATAAGGCTCATTATTTAAAATGGTAAAGCCGCGGTAAATTTGCTCCGTAAAGAAGAGACGAATCATTTGATGGCTAAAAGTCATTTTTGAAAGCGACAATTGCTCATTAGCAGCTTTATATACCTCATCAGAAAAGCCATAAGCTCCACCAATAATAAATGTAATATGTTTATATCCTCGATTCATGGTGTTTTGAATCCATTTAGAGAATTGCATTGAAGTTTTGGCTTGTCCTTTATCATCTAACAAAACAATGAGTCCATTTGGGCTTAATTTAGATAAAATCAACTTTCCTTCTTCTCGTTTAATTTCTTCCTGACTCATTTTTTTTGCATGTTTTAGGTCTGGAATTTCAATTTTGGCGAATTTTACATAACGGTTTATCCGTTTAGCATACTCGGCCTCACCGTTTATCAAAAACTTTTCATTCGTTTTTCCTACAACAACTAAATTAATTTTCATGAATCTGGTACTAAGTTTGTTTCATTCTTTTCTGGCGGGAAAGATAGTTAAACCGATTCAAAATTATTGGCTTAGTTTTTGTATACTTTGTTTTCTAATAAGATTTGATTTACATTTGATAAATAATATATTAAGATGAGAAAATTTGTTATTATACTATTATTACTGGTTGGAACAGGTGCATTTGCACAACCTACATCAGGTGATATAATAATGGTTGAACTGGATTCAGTTGATACGCTTACGTCGTATGCAGCTCCACAGCCTTCATTTGAAGCGGTTGTTATAAACGCGTTCAAAACAGGAAATGCAGCTAAAATAGCGTTGTATTTTGGTGACAATGTGGACTTATCTATTTTAGGGAAAGCTAATCTTTACTCTAAATCTCAGGCGCAACAAGTTTTGCAACATTTTTTCACAGAACATAAACCAAAAGAATTTTCCATTATTCATAAAGGCAATGCAAAGTCGAGCCAATATTTTATTGGTGAATTAATTTCTGTTGCTGCTAAGAAATATCGTGTAACGATAAACAGCAAGGCTGAGGGAGGTAAAAATACAATAACCTCATTAACGATAGAGGCCAATTAAGTTAAGAACTAAGGCTTTTCTTCTTCGAGTTCACCATCAATAAACAACATTCTTTCAATGCCGTTCATTAACACGAATTGGTGCGTTACAAAAATGCTACGTCCTTTATATTCATCAGGATTTGCAAAAAGTTGATTAAGTAGTGGATGTTCTTCGCCTACAAATAGTGCTACATCATATTCACTTTTGGCATTTTCAAGAATAAGGTAGGTTTGTGGATCAATGATAATAAACTCTTCAAATTTCATTTCGAAGTTGCCTTTTTGTTGCAAGGCGCTATCTGGTCTGGCAAAATCAAACTCTGCAACCGCTACATTGCTTTCTTCAAAGTCTAACCCTTCCAAATCCAACTCATAAGCTGCATTTTTTTCATAGCTCTCAATTACATTTACTCCGTCTAAATATATTTTACGTTGTGTAAATGGATTTTCATTAATATTAGATGCAATAAACTCATCTATATAAACTGGTACCCCCTCTTTAAAAAAGGTTTGTCTAACCAATTCCTCATCTTTGGTAATATCAGTCTCTATATAGAGGATAACAGTGTCATTTTGCATATAACGAACCACCTCATAAGTTTCATTCTCTCTTGAAAAACGTAAACTTTGAGAAACATCATAAACTTGTGATTCACTTAATTTATCATTAACATAGGTATCTATTTCCGCCGTTGTGATCTCAATTCCTTGCTCACCGTTACAAGCTACCAACAACAGTAAAAAGATTAAATAAAGTCCATTTTTCATACGATTCATTTCAATTCTATAATAGGCCTAAATTAGAAAATGCCCTCCCACGATTGCAGGAGGGCATTTCAATTATAATCAATTCTTATTATTCAAAGATCACATCCATGTTTACACGTCTGTTTTGCTCTCTACCTTCTTTAGTATCGTTAGAAGCGATTGGTTGCTCTTCACCGAAGTATTGAACAATCATTCTATCTACTGCAACACCTCTAGATTCTAGGTAGTCTCTAACAGCCTCTGCACGTTTCTTAGATAAGATCAAGTTAGATTGCTCTTTACCTTGACTATCTGTGTGACCTGCAATTTTCAATCTAAACTCAGGATTATCAACTAAGTAAGCAGCTAAATCATCTAAAGACTCTTTTGATTCAGTTTTGATAACTGCTTTACCAGTTTGGAACTGAAGGTTATCAAATGCTCTCTTCAAGATCTCAACATCAACAACAGGACAACCTTTGTTTTCAACTGGACCTGGAGTATTCACACACTCATCATCTTTATCTAATACACCATCTTCATCAGTATCAATGTAAGGACAACCATCATTCTTAGCTGGACCTGCATTCTTAGGACATTTATCATCTTTATCTAATAAACCGTCACCATCAGTATCAGGCCAAGGACAACCTCTGTTCTCTTGTGGACCTGCTTCTGTAGGACATTCATCTAAGTAATCGAAGATTCCGTCATTATCAGTATCAGGACATCCTTGATTTTCTTTAGGACCTGCGTGCTCAGGACAAAGATCATCTGAATCTTTTAATCCGTCACCATCAGTATCAGGACATCCTTTGAATAATGCAATACCTGCAACATCTGGACAATCATCTTCTTTATCAATGATTTTATCTCCATCTCTATCTGGACAACCGTTAAACTCAGCTAAACCTGCATCATCCGGACAGTTATCTTCTTTATCAATGATCTTATCACCATCTCTGTCTGGACATCCATTAAATTCTTTTGGTCCTGCCTCTGTAGGACAAGCATCTTCTGAATCTTGGATTCCGTCACCATCAGTATCAGGACATCCTTTGAATTCCCATACACCTGGTGTGTCAACACAAAGGTCTAATTTATCTGATACTTTATCCATATCAGCATCTTTTGGAGCTCCGTATAAAATTGGAACCTTTAATGCAAAGTAAATATCAGCACCTCTTACTTGCTTGTCTTTACCTGGTGCAA
The DNA here is from genome assembly GCA_937136425.1 of uncultured Crocinitomix sp. Lineage (GTDB taxonomy): Bacteria > Bacteroidota > Bacteroidia > Flavobacteriales_D > Crocinitomicaceae > Crocinitomix. The sequence goes on along the minus strand of CAKZON010000039.1, from coordinate 65,474 downwards.
ATACCCATCTTAAATCTCCTGTACCAACAATAACTGGCCCTAATCTTAATCCTAATCCTGCTCTAGCACCATACATGCTGCTATATGACATTGGGATAGATAATCCTGCCCAAGCAAAATCATAACGAGGAGTTAAGCTAATACTGGTTGGGTAACGTACCTTTTCAGCATTCTTATTCATTTGGAAACCAATCATAGCATTGGTATTCACATAAATATCTTGCCATACATGGTAATCAACTCCCATGTTAATGTGTGTTGGAAGGTTCATATAAAATGATCCTTTATCATTAATAGTAGAAGCACCACCTGCAGCAATTAAAGTATCTACGTTTTGGTTAAATGACTCTAAGCCTTCTGTATCTTCAAATTGGAATAGGCTTAATACCGCTGATGGGTTAGAAGCATCAATGTCAACATTGAAGTTTTTACTATTAACTGACTTTTCGTATCTCATTCCACCTATATCATTCAAGGCAAAACTTACTTTTAATTTGTATTTATTTTGATCTCTACGCCATAAGTTAGTTTCACCATCCATGTCGTATTTGTAATCTTTCCAATTTGGTCTCCACTCATATACAACACCTAAATCTAATCCTAAACCTAATTTAGATTGTAAAGAATAAATGTCTCCAAACTGAATATCTCCATTTGGACCAGAACCTCCAGTATATGCACTTGAAGAAGCATCCCAATGTTGATCTATATTAGAAGAATAACCATAATTAAAATCACCAGAAATTCCTGCTAACGTGTCATCATTTTGAACGTTATATCTTACCTCATCCGTATATAAATAAAGTGCTCCTAATCCTTGTAAGAACTTTAGTTTACCACCTGCTTTAAGAAAGTGCTCTTCCTCATCAAAAACAGTCATAGCAAATCCTAGATTGTATTCAACCCAGCTATTAAAAGAAATATTTACCAACTCATCATTAAAGTTTTGGTTCCATAAATCTTCATACTCTAAACCGTTTTGAGCTAATGTAATTAGTTCTGGAGAAAGGTGGTCAACGTTGAAAACTGTACGTTGCTTTATTCCGAAGCTAATTGCCATTTTTCTGTTAATGCTAATCATAGCATTTAAAATGTCTAAGTTATATTCGAAATAACCTTTACGAGCTTTTCCTTTTGGATTTGCAAATTCAAAAAAGTTACCTGCATTTGAGTTGACAGAATCTCTTGCATCCTCACTAGGAATAATTGCTCCAAAGTTAGGATCATCATTCCAACGTTGTACAGCTAGATCTGTAGTATCGAATGATTGAGACCACCAATAGGGCATTTTATGTGGATTGAAGTAAATGTGATTATTATAGGCAGACATAGATGCCGCACCTAAAGTCACATCAACAACGAAACGACTATCAGCAATATTTGCTGGGTTCAAATCTCCTCCAGAAACTCCAGAGTAATTACTTTGCCTATACCCCATAAAATCCTGCGCGAAAATGCTACTTGAAGATATGGTTAGTAAAATGAGCAGTAAGCGTAAATTTTTCTTCATAACTATGCTTAATTTAATTTATGTGCTTTAATGTTTTGGCCATTAAATGTGTAAAAAGTAAAACTATCTATTCCATAAACTGCTTTACTATTTACGAGATTGGAAAGCACAATTTTCCCCTCTCTGTTTAGCAAATATAAGCTATTATTGGAATTATTGAAAAAAACGTAATGAATCTCAGGTGTTCTTTCTATTCCTAAAAATTGCTGAGCATCTTGTGGCTTAAGAATTTCCTGCGTTAGATAGCCAAATGCATTGAAAAGTACGATACGATTTGGTTCCTCGATTAAAAGTGTCGGTTCATCTAGCATAACCCAACTTGCACCTACTGCATTAACACGTTTATCTAATTTAACAGAGTCGGTATAACCATCTTTTAAATAGCGATTATAAATGTACTGATTTTCATACCCTAACTTATGCAATACCCCTTCATTTTTACCCGTAACAAAGTTAGACTCATTAGGTAATTTAGATTGCACGGCTTCTCCAAATTTTGGTTCACCACGCCTATTCAAGACGAAAAGTTCATCATTTACTGCTTTAAAAGTTAAAAAGTCTACACCAGCAATTTGTGTATATGCAGCCTCGCCAGTTAGTGGCGCATTTTGATTAGCATTTGCAAACTTCCAACCAGTTACCGTCTCCCCCTTTTCATTGAAACAAATTACTCGATTACCTTCAACCACAAAGAATCTATAATCATACTTTTGATCATAATTAACGCAAAGCCCTCCAACAATTTCATCTCCAACTTTCTTAGTAAGGCCTGCTATATTTTTTCCTGCTCCTGTAATTACCATAAACTCTTGTTTGGTAAAAATTGCAATTTCAAATTCACCATCATTTTGCAAATCAATAAACTCTGGCGCAAATAAGATTTCACTTTGAAGTGCACGCTCCCACTCTAAAGTTCCCTCGGCTGTATAATTAGCAATTTTATTGTTATTAGAAATTAATAGCTTTTTGACTCCTTTTTGAACATATGGCTGAATATGTAGAGGTGTAAAATTGATTGGGAAATCAATTGCCTCCGTTATATTTTGTGGAACAGACGCTAATAATGAAGCATTTGTATATGTTTTAGTGCATTTTGTTTTTTCTGTCCAAGTACCCGTTTCTACTTGAATGGCATCTCCTTCATTAATCAATTCAATATAATGGCTGTATAAAGGTGAAGACATCACATAATGATCCAGAATGGAACTGTTTTCTTCCAATAAATTACCAATCTGAATTTCTGACAAATACCATTGCATTGCTTCCATACTATTTGCTAAAACATTGAAGTTTTCAAACTCAGTATACAATCTCAATTCCGAATTTAGTGCAGGAATAGATTCTGTCCATTTAAAAACCGTTTCAAACGGCATAATTTCAAAATTTTTGACATTAACAAAGTTTATTTGAACTGTGTCACCTTGAGCATTTAATGTTTGTTCTTCCAATATCAATCTCAAATCTCGTTGATCGTTTTGCATGGCCAACATGATTTCAAAATCACCTTTTTTAAAAATCATTATTCCTTCACTTACCCAACTATACGCTTCTTCACCCGATTCTCCAAAAAAGCTATTCTTATCCTCTAAAAAACGTTTACTTCCATATAAGTTTGCAACCTCAAAACTAGCGGGTATTTTTTTGACAAAAGCAGCATGCTCAATTGGATTTCCTCTAACAATAGCAGCATTTTCATTCCAAACTTTAAATTGTTTGTTATTTGCCAAGATGTAACGATCAATTTGCACACTATCCTTTAAAGCAAAAAAATCTGCATTTGTTGCTAAGTAAGTATTTGTTGTAAATTCAGGTTGGATCGGTAAAGTACTTATAACGGTATATTTCCCAAACCGTTCCGCGTTGTATGATTGGTTATTTATTTGCAAGGCATTATTCGTGAACGAGGCATCCACATTCAACACCTCATTTAGCACAATTACAATTTGCTCAAAATCTAAATCAGGATTAGAAAATGTTATACTAAAGTCAGCCGAATTAAAAGACAAATAACAGGCTGAACCAAATTCAATGTTAAAATTATACTGTTTATGCGCTAGAAGTTGTTCGCAACCATTTTTTAAAGTATTATTTGCAGCTAACCCTTCAATTTGATTGGCACCATTTATCTTATCTAATAAACGGTCAATATTGGGAACAATAATAGAATTAGAATCTTCATTCAATTCAAAAGAAAGAAAAGAATATTTATTTTTTTGCTGCTCATAAAGATCATAAGCCAAAAAGGCAAACACCCCAGCAAGCACAAGAACCAATATTAATCGAACAAACTTCACGCTTTAGTTTCCGGTTTAACTTTCAAATTTAAAACTTAAAACCCTAAGGAACCCACTCAATGCTATATGATATACACAAAAAAATGTGTACTTCTAACCTCTTAATTTACGGACTGATTTCAACTACTTAAAAAGGCGCAATTGCTCGTCTGAAAGTAATTTAAATGATTTTCTATGCAAAGGTGTTGCTCCAAAATCAAAAATAGCTTGGCGGTGCTTTTTTGTTGGATATCCCTTGTTTTGATTCCAACCGTAATCTGGATACCTTTCGTGATAATCTGCCATTAAATGATCACGGTGCGTTTTTGCCAATACAGATGCCGCAGCAATAGACAAATACTTTGCGTCACCTTTTATAATGCAATGATGTTCAATTTCCGGATATGGATTAAATCGATTTCCATCAATCAACAACGATTCAGGAGTAGATTGCAAAGCACGAATTGCCCTATGCATAGCTTCAAACGAGGCATTCAATATATTAATTTTGTCAATCTCTAAATGATCAACCACCCCAATACCGTACGCCAGCGCTTTTTCCATAATGAGAGGCGCTAACTCTTCGCGCCTCTTTTCTGAAAGCTGTTTCGAATCATTTAAAACTTTATTGCGAAAGCCTTTTGGTAAAATAACAGCAGCAGCAACAACAGGCCCTGCAAGACAGCCTCTTCCTGCTTCGTCACACCCAGCCTCAATTTTACCTTTTTCAAAATATGTTTTTAGCGCCATATTATTAATTATGAATCCAAGATTCGTCTAAAACAAAAATAGAATATTAACCCTTTAAAACAGATCAATACGACCAAAATTTATATATTTACAACAACCTTTGGCACGCTAATTGCGTCTAGGAAGAGTAAACAAAAGATAAAAACGTCAATTCAATTAAAATAGAAGCGACATAAAATAAAACACATGAAAAAGGTATTAGGATTAGTTGCAGGATTAATGATGGCTGCTTTCACATTTGGACAATCAACGATTGCATTCACAGATGCTACTGATAGTTATGACAAAAAAGCTACCACTAGTTTTAACTTCATGTTTAGCCCAGTTCACACTGCTGAAGACATTAGTAGCAACGCGGCATACTATGAAAGTTATTTCACGGTTACGGTTGTAGATGCAGGAGACTCTGGAAACACCGTTAAGATAAGTTTAGTTGAAGATAACGAAATGGCGCGTAGAGTAATTATGCGATTATTAGTTAACTTAGAAATTAATTCTGTTGGTGTAAACGGTACTGATGTAGAAAGAAATGAATTTATGACCACTTATATAATGGTGGACTAAAAGATAAATAAACTTAATAAAAACGCCCTTCTCGGTTCAACGAGAGAGGGCGTTTTTTTTTGTGCAGTAATTTATAATTCTGCATTCTCCTTTAACATTTCATTGATTAGAATCAATTTAGTTTTTGAACATTCATATTTTTTTTATAAATTGTATATCTAAACCGAGCTAAGAACTCCCCCTTTAATTTTAAAAAAAATTATAACGCGCAGGGAATTCTAGCCCCAAAAACTTCGAAGTATGCAAGAGATATTGAGTCCGACATTGGTTGAAAAAGAGGCAATTGCTAATTTTTCGTTTAAGAATAATGTGTCATTTAAGCAAAATCCGTTATTGTTAAAAAAACTAAGAGACGCCACTGGGCTAGGAAATTTAAGCAAAGTGAAATTTCACATTGATTTCCATTCGGACTCTGGACCCAAATCTGTACAAACTACAATTTGGGCCACAGGAAATAAATTTATTTGTTTAAAAGGTGGTCTTTGGATTCCAATTGATAAAATAATTGACATAAGATACATATAATAGAACAAAATAACTATTGAAAAGGCGGGCTTACCCGCCTTTTTTTATGTTTTAGAATTTCAACAATAAGCAATATTCACTCAAATCGTTATGCTACTTTTATATTACATTTGGGGCTACACTTATCACAAATTGAATTATGCTTAAACAAATTTCACTCATTTTTCTGGCCTTATTTGCAACTTATAGCTTTGCACAGGATGAAGAAATGCCTGCCTCAGTTGATGAAGTAATCAAATGGGAACATTCAGTTGAATATGACGGTGATATCGCCATTGTATCTATCATTGCCAGACAATATGATCATTGGCATATATACGCACAAGAGCAACCTCCAACGGGAGTTTCTCAAGGTACTGAACTCACATTTAAACCAAGTTCAGATTATGAACTTGTTGGAAGCACCAAAGAATATGGAGTTACAGAAAAAGATAACGACGGCTATCCAGAGCGTGTTTTTGATGGTTCAAAAGCAACATTTAAGCAAAAGGTTAAAATTAAATCGAAAAAAGATTTCATTTTAAACGTTGAAGTTTATTCAATGGCTTGCAGAACAGCTTGCTTCCCTCCAGGATATACAGACTTTGCAATTTCAATTAAAGGAACTGACAACCTTGAGGATGGCGTTGAAGAACCTGTTGTTCAAGATGACACAAGTGAGACAGAAACTAGTGAAGATCCAATTATTGATGATGAAGTTGCTATAGACTCTGTTTTAGCATCATTATTAAGCACTTGCGAAGGATCAAACTACAGCGAAGCATTTGACCCTGTATTAGTTAGAGTATTTGACCCATTTAGAACGGACGAGAAAAGCTATACTTTATCAGCTGAAATTGTAATTGATTCAATTTTTGCAATGTATGCTTTTGATAATCCACAAGGATATAAATCAGTTTTTAATTTACGTGATAATGACCAAATTGAAGAAACAAAACCATATACATTAGAAATTCAAGAAACAGTTGGAGAGGCAACTACTGGTTATAAATATCTTGCTACAATAAGACAAGACATTACAATTAAAGATACTGCTAATGTTCCTAATTTAACTGTTGATTTAGATCTCTACTTAATGGGATGCGCTAATGACTTTCACAATACGGAAGTATCAGAGCTTAACTTTAACTTAAGTGAAGCAATTGACAATGGAGAAAGAACAACGCAAGATTCCTTGTGGTTAATTTTCATAATTGCATTTTTAAGTGGATTCGTTGCACTATTAACTCCTTGTGTATTCCCAATGATTCCTATGACTGTTAGTTTCTTTACTAAACAATCAAAAACTAAATCAGAAGGAATTAGAAAGGCAATATTTTACGCCGTATCAATTATCTTGATCTATGTTATTTTGGGAGTATTGGTAACAGCCATTGCTGGACCAACAATTTTAAATGACATGGCGACTAACCCATGGGTGAATCTGGTATTCTTTATCATGTTCGTAATTTTTGCAATCTCTTTCTTAGGTGCATTTGAAATTACGTTGCCTGCATCTTGGGTAAACAAAGCAGACAAACAAGCAGACCGAGGTGGGCTTATTGGAATATTCTTCATGGCCTTTACATTAGCATTAGTATCATTCTCATGTACAGGACCAATTGTAGGAACAGTACTAGTACAATCTGCTGAAGGAGGATTATCTGGACCAATTGTAGCTATGCTTGGTTTCTCTATGGCTTTAGCATTACCATTTGGTTTATTTGCAGCATTCCCAGGATGGTTAAACTCTCTGCCTTCTTCTGGTGGTTGGTTAAACACAGTAAAAGTTGTATTAGGATTTATTGAATTAGCACTTGCTTTGAAATTCTTATCAAATGCAGATTTAGTATTACAACTTCACTATATCGAACGTGAGCTATTTATTGGAATTTGGCTAGGTATTTTTGTAGTACTCTTCATTTATCTAATCGGTAAAATAGAACTACCGCATGATAGTCCTATTAAAAAACTGTCTGTTGGTCGAACTTTATTTGCAACGTTTGTAATTGGGTTTATAATCTATTTGCTTCCAGGAATGTGGGGCGCACCATTAAAGTTAATATCTGGATTCCCTCCTCCAATGACCTATTCTGAATCTCCTTATGGACTGCATGGTGAAGCTCCAGAGATACCTGAAGGTTGGCCTGAAAGTACTCATGCACATGGACACAATATCTACACCATTCGTGATTATTATGATGCACTTGAATACGCTAAAGAAGTTGACAAACCACTTTTACTTGATTTCACTGGTTGGGCATGTGTAAATTGTAGAAAAATGGAAGAGTATGTTTGGGCAGACGAATCTGTTGCTCCATTAATGGCTAATGATTTTGTTATTGCTTCACTTTACGTTGATGAGCGTTCTGATCTTCCTGAAAAATATGCTAACGAATTAAAAGCAAATGGCGATCCAATGGAAACAGTTGGAGACAAATGGATGAAAATGGAAATCGATCGTTATGGTGAGGTAACTCAGCCTATGTACGTTATTCTAGACCATAAAGAAAATAACATTTCAGGAAAAGCGAATTACCAAACGCATTCAGAAGTTGAAGTATTTAAAGAGTGGTTAGAAAACGCTAAAAAGCAATTTGAAGCTTCTAAAAATGCTACGCTTATTAAGCCCCAATTTGTGGCGTTGTAGTTTGCTTAAAATCTTATAATAAAAAAGGAGCGTGATATCACGCTCCTTTTTTGTTGGACTTATTTTTTTTTGGATTCTTAGGTACAGGGTCATGTCCCATTCCTCCCCACGGGTGACAAGAAGCAATGCGTTTTATTCCCATCCAACCACCTCTTATTGGACCCCACTCTTTAATTGCATCAATTGTGTAATTGCTACAAGTAGGATCATAGCGACACTGGGCTGGAAAAATTGGAGAAATAATCCATTGATAAATTTTAACGGGAAAAATGAATATGTAATTAATATATTTCATCATAATCACTTAACATATTCTTGACGCTCAACCAAGGCATAATACTCATCATCAATTTTTAAATACCCTTGATCATAGCAAAAGAAATAACGAGAACCTTTTTTTGTCTCATAGACATTGGTATAGTAGGCAAAATTAAAACCTTCCTCCATCAATGTTGTCCCCATCACCTTGGCCTTACCGTTCGGATTAAAACGCTCTAATATTCTTCGATTTCTTCTTAAAATATTATTCACCTTTCGAATGTAATTTGAACTATCTCTATTCAGCTGATTATGCTTAGTATTACGACAATAATCAGAACAAAACCGTTTATCACTTCTTCCTGTAATTACATCTCCACAACTCTCACAAACGCGATTAGTATTTGCCTTTTCTTTCATCATAATTCACCACTAAAGTTACACATTTTGAATAAGATTACTATCTTTCACTAAATTACAAGATTGTACGGAAAAATAGACATACAGGAGCTCGCCAAGTTTGGAAACTTGGAATTTATTGCAAAGCAAGTAGTTGAGGGTTTTATTACAGGTTTACACCGCTCCCCTTTTCACGGATTTTCCGTTGAGTTTGCAGAACACCGTTTGTATAATCCAGGAGAGTCAACCAAACATATTGACTGGAAACTTTACGCAAAAACAGATAAACTATTTGTTAAAAGATATGAAGAGGAGACAAACCTGCGTTGCCGAGTAATTCTAGATATTTCATCCTCCATGTATTTCCCAAAAGTGGACCAAAAGAACCCGCTTAACAAATTAGGTTTCAGTATTTACTCCATAGCATCTCTAATGGAGATATTCAAAAAGCAACGTGACGGAGTTGGAATCACTGTTTTTGAAAATGAAATAAAGCTGGACACACCTCTCAAAACATCTCCATCTCATCACAGAATGATCTATGATGAACTTGAGAAATTAATGATTAAACAGGAAGACCATTTGGAGGTTAAAACGTCTCTTTCAAGTATCCTACATCAAGTTGCTGAAAACAATCACAAACGATCATTGGTTATCATTTTCTCTGATTTCTTCAGTAATGAATCTTTAGATGATTTAACAGATGCCTTTTTACATCTCAAACACAATAAACACGAAGTTTTATTATTCAATGTGATGGACAAGGCTACAGAAATGAACTTGGATTACCCAAACAAGCCAACCACATTTATTGATCTTGAGTCTGGAGAAAAAATAAAGCTTCATCCTGGTGAGATTAAAAAATCATTTCAAGAACAAGTTGCAAAAGTTACGAGTGACTTAAAATTAAAATGTGCTCAATTCAAAATTGATTTTGTTGAAGCGGACATTAAAGAAGGTATTGAGTTTGTACTACAACAATACCTTGTTAAGCGGCAGAAAATAATCTAGGCTTACTACGAAAATGTTTTAAACACTTTAAGCAATTCATCAATCACAGTTAATACTAAATGCTCATAACTAGGTTTTGTCCCCGTTGCCTGATCAAACAAAACAGAAAATGCCTCACGGTTTAGCAAACTATTATATGCAGTTGTATGCTGATAAACCACTTCCAATAAAAAGTTTACCAAATTATTCGCATCTACTAAACCAAAAGATTCTAACTCTTTTAATAATGCAGGGCTAATTTCACCAATAATTTCCGTAATTAATTGCGGATCCGTCTTATAACAAGTTCCAGGTAATGATGTTAAAGGTTGCGCTTGCAAATAACCATTCATTAATGTAGCACCTATTAACAAATCAACAGCATCTTTTATAATAGTTGGCGCAGGAATTCCACAAGCAGTATAGAGTGTCGGAATCTCAGCCATCATAATCGCTTCCCATGCATGCGGAACCATATCTATTTTATTATATGACGCATGATAATTGGATCCTATTTCATCCTCAATATGATGTGCAAACGCTTCGTCACCTGGAGTTGGCCCAGCTGTTGGGTAAGTAGAAAGAACAGTTACATTTCCTGTTGGATCCCAAGTTGACTGAATCTCTTTTAAATAAGTTGCCAACGTAGGAGATAATGCTCCACCAAGACTATGACCAGTAACAGCTAATGTTGCACCTGCCTGAGCGGTTTTCATATGATTGGCTAAAAAGTCCACAATCCCAGATTGACTTCCACTATATTGAGAATTAATCTCATTCAAGAGAATATTCATTCCTGTATAAGTTCCTTCCGATATTTTAGCTGTTGTTGCTGTTGTATTTGGTACCAATTTAGACCATGGTTCTGTTTTTATTGTGCTAAAATCTTCAACTAACCAACCATACCACGATATTGCATTTGTTCCAGCCACGGCAAGCACATATTGATTGGTTGCCGCATTATACGCCAAATACATAGTATTATCAGAATAATATGGGGTGGAAGATGTATCTTTTGGATTATCCTGTGCCGCATAATTACACCACGTATATGGCCCCCATATTGTACTCCAATCACCAATCAAATTTTGAGCGGATGGATTTGAAAGAAGACCGTTCATTGTATCTGTCACATAATCTTGCAAAGCATTTAAGGTTGCAAAGCGTTTATTAAAACTAATATTTGCTGTTTGAGAAAGACTATATATTTGTTGTTCGAAATTATAAGTTGCCATTTTTTATTTCATTTTTTGATTTATACAATAGTAATAATGCAACTTTCATTTTTTCAGGTCAGAATTACCTAAATGTGCAAAGCGGGTATAAACACCTGATAATGAAGATCAATCAAATCAAGGATTCTCTAGAGAAGATCATTGATTATCATTTGAAAAAAAATAATTGAATTTTTTTCATTTTTTCGCTTGTTCAAATAAAAAATATACCTACCTTTGACCCGCTTCAAGAGAGAGGCACTAGTGAAAAAATTATTGGTCTGGTAGTTCAGTTGGTTAGAATACCTGCCTGTCACGCAGGGGGTCGCGAGTTCGAGTCTCGTCCAGACCGCACAGCTCGAAAGAGCAAGGTCAAGTCCTTTATGGCTGAAGGAAATAGAAAATCCGAAGATGTATCAATATCTTCGGATTTTTGCTTTTTAAGAGGGTTTGATCTAGTTATCCCCGCTTTTTAGAATAAAAGGTCCACATCTAAGTCTACAAGTTCATAAGTGGGACCTAGTGCTTATTTTTACCGCATGAATTTAATCCAAGATATCAGAGAATACAGAAGGATCGATCTACCAAGATTACATCAAGAAGTTGAATACTATAAAAACAGACTTTCTTCTTTAGTAGCAATTCAACAGGCAGCCTTAGGGCATACTCCAGTAGGAAATCAAGTAATGATTAATCCGCATCAAAGAAGACCACCTAAAGGCAGTAAACCAATAGCAATGAAGGCGTTAACAGAAATCCAAGAAGACCTGCTAAATGTTGCCTCATTTGAAGAATTGTTCTTAATGATTAAAGATGTAAAAGATGGGGTTAATGGAGTTGGCCCTTTATGGGCATATGATACAGCTCTACGGATAGGGTGGTATCTAAACCTTTATCCTAATCAGGTTTTTATTCATGCCGGAGCAAAACAAGGTGCTAAGATTTTGCTAGAGACAAATTGTGTAGGTATGGAAAATCTAGGACGATATGTATCTCTTCATGAATTTCCTAAAGAGCTTCATTCGCTTGCTCCTTTTGAGGTGGAGAACTTTCTTTGTTTATGGAATAAAGCACATAAATAACAAGTTGCTGTATAACCTTTACATATCCCAATAGATTGCTATCTTTATAGTGCATTGATGGCTGACGAAGCGATCTTTCAGGTTCGAATCCTGTTCTGTCTCCAGTCAGAAAAGTCTTAATGCCTCTGGGCATGTTGTTATTGATGTGTGGCTCTGGTCACCTTCAAACCAAATTTTCATTAACCGCAGGCTTGTCTTGCTCAAAAAAGAAAGGAGTCAATATGGAAGCAAACGTAAAACTTAGTGATAAGATAGGAAAGAAAAAACAGGGAGAATGGCAGGTAGGATTTAAGGTTAGTCTACCTAAACTTAAGCAGGTCGCAAGGTATTAAAGGAGAGGAAACTCTCCTTTTTTTATTTTCTCCTTGTTACCCGCCATGTGACTGGATAATCTTTAAATCCAGTACTATGAAAATCTTATTATGGTTAAACAAGACCTGAACAAACGCCAAAGGAAAGGCTCCTTTAATATTACGAAGAACCGATAAATTGAGACCATTTTTCATATCTGAATTTGGTCATCAACAGTGCAAAAGCAAAGCAAAAAATAAAAACTCCAAGAATCACCTCAATGTTAGAACCAAACCAATAGTACACAAATTTTGAAAGTGCCCCAACTGTAATTAAAATGATTGATATCAACAGCAATACTAGAGCTGGTCTTCTTCTTCTTTCTTTTGGTAATTGTATAAAAAGCATTGAAACACCAGTAAAAAGAATGGGGCCACTAAAGATAACGCCTATAATTTGATACCATTTAATTAAAAAACCATACCCCATCCCTAAAGCTGTAAAAGCAGCTAACAATATTCCTACAATTATAAAAACAACTCCTAGTTTTCTCACTTTCAATTGATTTGATACCTAAGATACCAAATGATTTATATTGATTGAGTTTTACGAACATATTTTATTGATTTTCAAGCTTTGTCATTTATATTTCGGTACTTTTTGATGAATTTTGTAATATTAGAAGCAATCATTATAACTGAAATTGACAATGGAAAGAAAGCAAATCAGCTCAGGCTCTACTTTTGAGAAAGAAATAGCCTATTCACGTGCGATAGTTGATGGCAATTGGATCTTTGTATCCGGAACGACAGGTTTTAATTATGAAACAATGACAATTGAAGCATCAATTGAAGCACAAACGGAGCAATGCTTAAAAAACATTGTTGCCGCATTAAAAGAAGCCAATGCAGAATTGAGCGACACAGTTCGAGTACTTTATATTTTACCGGACGCAACAGAATTTGAAAAGACTTGGCCTGTGCTAAGAAAATATTTTGGAGATATAAAACCAGCAGCAACTATGTTTACTGCAGGACTTGCAGATGAAAGAATGAAAATTGAGATTCAGGTTACTGCGTTAAAAAAGAGCAAGGTCTAACTAATGAAATTAGCGGTTGCACAAGTTCAGGCAGAACGTGGTAATATTCAATTGAATATTAAAAAGCATATGGAGGTGATTGATTTGGCTATTAATCAAAATGTTGACTTAATTGCTTTCCCTGAACTTTCATTAACAGGTTATGAACCTAAAATGGCAAAAGAATTAGCCTTGCTAACCAATGATGCGCGGTTAGCAGTTTTTCAAGAAAAAAGTGATCTCCACAACATAACGATTTGTGTTGGCGCCCCACTAAGGGAAGCACAGAATGTTGAAATTGGACTAATCATTTTTCAACCTAATTCAACAAGAAAATCTTATGCTAAACAATTACTGCATGAAGATGAATTACCTTATTTTAAACCAGGTGTTAACGAAACAATAATACAACTCAATGATGTAAAAATTGCTCCAGCAATTTGTTATGAATCAATGCAAGCCGCGCATGTCAATAAAGCCATAGCTTCAAGTGCAGACTATTATTTAGTAAGCGTAGCAAAGGATCAAGAAGGGATGGATAGCGCTGATCAGTGGTTTACAAAAATTGCCCTTAATTCGGAGCTATGTGTTTTAGTTGCCAACTCAATTGGACCGTGTGAAGATTTTGTATCTGCAGGTGCATCATCTGTTTGGCATTCAAAAAATAAAAACATTCAAAAAATGTCTTGTAATACAGAAGGTATTTTGATTTGGGACACCCAAACTGCATCAGCTAGCGTATTCTCAATTTAATAATGCCAGACTCATGAAGAATCATCAAATAATATTCAAAGACATTGCATGGAACGAAACGAGCATTGGAGCGAAACAAAAGACCTATCAAACCGGTAATACGAAAATTCGGCTCATCCAATTTACAGATCAATTTGAAGAAAAAGAATGGTGCCAAAAAGGACACATTGGTTATGTTTTAAATGGAGAGATGACTATCGCATTTGAACATCACGAAGAACATTTTGTAAGTGGAGATGGCTTTGAAATATTAGCTGGAAATGCCGACAAACATAAAGTAATTATAGCCCCTCATAAATGGGCAGAATTAATTGTATTTGAGTTAGGACAAACCTTATGCAAGCACAATTAAGCCTTATTTATACGGATGAAAAAGAAGAATAAATACGTATAAAGGCGCAATTGTCTTTCATTTTAAATTCTGATTTTTGTAGGAATTAATGAATATTAAAATAAAATTAATTGCCTTCGAATCAATTTTGATTTGATCGATTGATTATCTTTAAGAGCACAAAACTTAGTTCATGAAAAATCCTAACAATTCTGACAGCTATGATATAACGGCAAATATACGAGAGGGAGATCCCTTACTCGCAGAAATTTTGCGTGATTGTTATGAAACGATTTCTAGTCGTGAACAAGATGGAGATATTAGTATTTTTGAGAATGGCTTGAAAGGGATGATTGAGCTAGCTACGCTAGACAAAGAACAAGTGATTGAAAGGCAAACTGAGGGAATATTCAAAGCATTCAACAGATTATTAGATAAAAAGAAAGAAAATAACTTAGTTCAATCTGAACAGGAGATTTTTGATAAGATACAAGGCTTATTTTATCTAAAAATATTTAGTGAGGACGGTGACATCTCTAAGAGAATTGGAGATTACGCCGAGTCAATAATGCGACTGGATTACTCTCAAAAATTGCCCAATTTTTCAGTGGAAGGAATCAGTAAAAACTTGTTTAATTATTTTGGATTCGCATTAGAATCAATTGCAGAATCTATGAGCTCTGCTACTTTTTCAAAAAAATCAATTAACGCCTATTTCGAAACGCAACCGAACGTTGTAATGGTTGTGACAGATAAAAATTACAATATCCGATCGATAAATAAGGCTGGGGAATTTTTATTTGATACAGAACATTTTAATGTTGAAGGAAAACCTATTAGCACAATTATTCCTGAATTAAATGCTGAGCAAATTTCAGCGTACGGAGAAAAAAATTGCCTAAGAGAACCTTTAGTAGTACACACAGAAAAATTAGGACTTCGAAAGACTGAACTATCATATCTAACTTGTGATCATGAAGATGAAATACAAGAATTTGTATTTATTTTAAATTTCAAAAATTTAGACTTTGATGCAGCTGCAAATCTTTATGAAAACTATAATATTGTCAAAAATGTAATTGGCGGTATCAATAACTTGAGAAATACAACTCAAGACGAAAACAGTATTCAGAACTCGGCAGTATTACTTCAGAACCTTCTTAAACTTAAGGAAAACTTAGTTACTGAATTATTAAATGAGGATCAGTTTAAAAATTACTCTGAAATAATTGACTTCAATGTACTGCTTCAGCAATTAAGTGATGAAGTGCAATACCTTATTAATTCAGACCAGGTTAATTTGACCCTAGTAAACAAAACACACTTAACCTTCACATCCAACTATTCCATCTTATTCTCAATCATTAAAAACATAGTGATTAACGCTATTAGTTTTCAGGATGAGAATAAAAATGATGCAACAGTTTTAATTGAAATACAAGATCAAGATGATGCTATTTCAATAAAAGTAAATGACAACGGAATTGGAATAGACAATGATTTATTACACACCATTTTCGACAAAGGGTATTCAACATCTGATTCTATCAGCAATTTTGGTTTGGGACTTTATTTCACGAAAAAGTATGTAAACTACATGCAAGGTGAAATTGAAGTCAAATCAACACTTTCTAAAGGAACAACAGTTAATGTTCTTATACC
Source organism: uncultured Crocinitomix sp. (assembly GCA_937136425.1). Taxonomy (GTDB): domain Bacteria; phylum Bacteroidota; class Bacteroidia; order Flavobacteriales_D; family Crocinitomicaceae; genus Crocinitomix. The sequence goes on along the minus strand of CAKZON010000039.1, from coordinate 49,165 downwards.
AAGGAAACGTAACCTCTCCTCTTTTTAAGCTCTGTAGAGAATCCATTTTCTGACGACATTTGATTAATTACCGTGGCGTTAAAATTATCTTTTAACTGCACATATGACGAAGTGTTAATCTCATTAGCACCAAACTTACGCTTGTTTTGTCCAGTAGTCATTCCAAAGTTAATTTTAGTACACTTTTTCACTTTAGATCTTTTTACAATTTGCCATAGCAACTGCGTATATACGTCATAATCTTTAACGTAATCATAATCTAAGCCGGCAATTAAAAAGTGGTAATTATTATCATTAACATAACTTATAGCCATTGCAACCAAATCATCTGACCGATCTTTAAGACTTAACCCAATCACATCCCAATTAGGGCTTACAACAGCTCTTTCGATAATCTTTGAAGGAAACTCGAATAAATTCAATTCAAAACTTCTTTTTTGAACGTTTTTATACAAATTGTTCAACTGAATAAGGGTATGTCTATTAAACTGGTCAATTTCAACCAACTTAAAATTAGCTTCCTTATTCAGCCCCCGCAATTTAACAAATCGTCGTTGGCTACTTTTTAATTCAGTTAAATACTCCTGAATTGTAGGAACAAATGTTTCATTTTTTAATATATAATTTGTTGGCATTTCAACCTTTATAAAACCTTGATCTAAAAAGTAATTTGATATTATTTCGTTGTCTGTTGCAAAATCTCTAAGATTTAAAACTGTTGTATCCAATTTTTCTTGCACTTCATCTAAATACTTAAAGAAAAAATTCAAAATTGGCTTACAATCTGCTGTGCTCGACAAATAATAATGTCTTCCTGTTGAAATTGGGCACCCCATCATGAGTGTTTTAGAACAGAGGTAGTATTTATCTTTAATTCTTCGTTCTTCAATTTCTAAAGATATTGATGAAGCTGCCAATGCATCATCCTTTGTTAAACAAACAGTCATATATGTAGCAAACACTAGATTATCCTTATTGTCAAACATCATAAAATAATGAAAGTCCCAATTATTGTGCGCAGCATTATTCTTAAATACGGCCTCTAAATCTGACAAGGCTTTCCAATCGAAAAGAGATCTTTTTCCAATTTTAGAATTCCATAATTGTTCTGAAATATTTGTAATTGAGGTCTCATGTTGAATACGATATTGTCCTGTATCACTCATGGCAAACTCAAGTTTAGGCTTAGTATCAAATGTTTTCACCTTTCTAAATGCCTTATAAATATCTCCAAGCGTTCGTTCTTCTTCAATTAATGCCAGCTTAAAAGAAACACTCAAGTCTTCTACCATAGTTTCTATTTGCTCAAAACTATGTGATCTTGTAATTGTGAACCTCACTCCTGTACAAGTTTCTGCAACTGCTGGAAAAACTGCTAAATTTAAGTACTGGCCGCGGTCCATTAATTTTTTGACAAGATTATAACCAACCTTAGGCAAACCAACCCCTACAAAAAAGATAGGAGTTTCTCCTTCCGAAATAACGGGCAAACCATTTCTTACCAATAATTCATGGCAATAGTGAATCTTTTCAATTAATTCCTCTTGCATATGTGTGATCTCATTTGACAAATGAATTTTTGCACATGCAACTGCTGCACCTAATGATGACATTTGATGTTGTCCAGCAAATATGAGTGGACCTCCGCAAGTTTTAATTTTGTTTGCTAATTTTTCATCTGACAGCACAACTACAGATCCCCCTGCGGCAAATGCTTTATTTAAAGAGGTGACAACCACCATTCGATCATGCAATTTACATTTGCTAAATACATAACCTGCTCCATTTTCTCCTGCCCATGACATACCATGAGCATCATCTACGTATAAATTAAACTTTGAATATTTATCAAGCAACGCATTTAGATCTTGTATTGGTGCGGTATCTCCGTACATTGAATATACTCCATCACACATATACCATACGCGTTTATATTCTTTTGACAAATCTTTAATTTTCTTTTCGAGTTGTTCTAAATTATTATGCCTAACAACAAAAAATGGAACTCCATGTTGCTTAATATGATTAATCATAAACTGCACACTTGAGTGCACCTGTTGGTCCATTATAATAACATCTCCTTCTTCAATTAAAATAGGCATTGCTGCCATATGGGCTAATGTAGTTGTTGTGGCTAAAACAATGGGGTTTTCAAAAATCTCTTCCATCAACCCTTCTAACTCATTGTATAATGTTGTAGAAACATAGGTTCTGGAACTTGGATATTGTATACCAAATCTTTGAATCGCATCTATAGCTGCGTCTTTTAATCGGAGATCGTGCTCCAAACTTAAATAACTATATGAACCAAAATTGACATGTTTCTTATTTCCAAACGTGATAGTTGTACTATCATAAAACTGATCCTCCGTATATAATTGTCCAATGCCGTTTTCGGTTCCTTTTGTAATTATTTCGTAAATGTTGTTGATGATTTTACCGTGCATAATTGTGTCGCAATAATTGAGTTTAAACTCTAAATTAAACTAATTAAGCTAATGTGTCATGCTAAATTTATTCTTTGTATCTTTCCAATCCTCCTTACTCATTATGAATAATAAAGAATCATATTATCAAAACGACTACTGCGAATATTGGATAGAAGATGGAATCATTTATGAAATTTTCAAACCAAATTTTGATGTGTTGACTTTAGATATTGCTAAAATCATTACGCAGGACAGACTAAACATTTCAAACGGGATATCTCGCCCACTCTATGTAGAACTTGGATCCGCACTTAAGATGGAACGAGCTGCCAATAGATATTTATCATCTGGCGAAGCCATGCAATATCTTACTTCTACTGGAATTTTGGTTAATGACCAAATCCAACGATTTGGCGCTTCAATATATACCAAGTTCTTCAAACCCAAAATTCCAACAAAATTCTTTACTGATAAAGAAGCTGCTATTTTTTGGTTGACACAGTTTAAGATTGAATCAATGAATTAAGGTAATCTCCTTAATCAATCTTCCTTTCAAGAACACCCGTCACTATATCACAATTGCCTATAGCGACGCAGAAGTAATTGTGCTATTATCTTAAATTGCAACATTAGCACACTCGTTACAATTATAATTTTGTCATGAAACTTATGACATAAAAAAAACGCCCCGTTATTCACGAGGCGTCTTCAATATTGTTTTAAGCTATGTGCTTACTTAGTCACCATTACGTTAACAGTACCAGTAGTACCATCAGCAAACGCTAAATTGATTACGTACATTCCAGCAGCAAATGCTGTTACATCTACGTCTAATCTATTGTTTGTCATTGTTACGTTTTGTGTATCGATAACTTTTCCAGTTACGTCAACAATAGTCATAGCAATGTTTCCTTCAACAGCCTCCATTGGGATGTGTACTACCTCATTTGCAGGGTTAGGGAATGCTTCTAATTCAGTTTGAGTTAATTCAACTAAACTTAATTCACTTGCATCAAACATTTTAATAGATAAAGATGGATTTCTATCTGAACCATATCCTAATGCATACCATTGTCCACTTAAGTAAATTGGAGAAGTTGGCATTGCATAAGTTTCAACGTTCCAGTTATAATCCGTTTTAGAATCAAATCCTGGGTAGATATCAGTACCATACATCTGAACACAGAAAAGGTATTTTTGATCATCTTCTAATAACATTGGCTCTTCTAACTCAACATAAACGTTTTCGCTTTGTAAGTTGTCAGTATAGATATACTCTGCATCAGCAACATCATTTAATGAAGCTAAAGCAAATCCTGGATCATTTAAATCAACCCACTCGTCTAACCACTCATATACATAAATCTCAAATAACTGACCATCTAAAGATGTTGGATCAGGGTTTTGAGAAGTACCTGCAGAAAAGTTCATTCCTTGAACACCTACTCTACTTGCGTTAGGATCTTGGAAGAATAAACAGCTATATAAGTTATCAGTTGTTCCGTTAAATTGGTTACTAGAGTTAACTGGAATTGAAGTTGCTTCATCTAAAGCAGCCATTGAAAACAACTCATCTCCCATTGAGAAATCAGCAGTTCCGGTATTATCATAATCAGATTCGTCAGCAGCATCAGCAGCAACAGTATAATCTACGTGGTAGTATCCGTCAGCATAAGAAGCTTGAGAGAAAGTTGGTAATGGAACAAATACACTATCACCTGATGGTAAAGCACCAATTGGATCAGAAGTTTCATTATAAATCTCAGAACCTTCAAGACCAATAGTTACGTTTAAAGTTACGTTAGTTTGCTCGTTAGAACCGTAGTTTCTTACCCATGTTCCTACTTCTACTTCAAATTCAGAAGCATCTTGAGAAAGCTGAGATAAGTTACCAAAGCTTTGAGCTCTTAAATGATCTGCAGCAGTAAATCCTATATCGTTAGCATATAAGCCATTTTTACTTCCGATAAAAACCTCAGTAGCACCAAGATCAATCTCGTCACGTAATAAAGCTCCATCAACGTTAGAAATCATTACTACAGGAATAGTAACAGTAGCACCGTCAGCACCACCACCCATAGCAACAGGATCTCCACCTAAGTTGTTAATGATGATACAAGCAATTGCTCCAGCATTTTGGCAAGCCAATGCTTTAGATCCAAATTCGCAAGATCCTCTGTATACAACAGCAATTTTACCAGTTAAATCATTTACTGCTGGTGCACAGGCTGTTGGATTATCTAAATCCGACCCGTCGTCGATTAATACCATCTCAGATAAAACGCTGTTATCAGGATCATCCATGTCTGGCACTGACCAATCAGCAGCCATGAAATCGGCATAAGTAAAGTCGTAATTCCCCGCATTCGGCGAAGGTGCCTGAACTTGGAAAATAACTTGAGCGCTACCCACAGTGGCCAAAAGGCATAGGCTCATAAATAGTACAATTTTTTTCATGTTTTAAAATTTTGATTTTATATAAGAGCAAAAATACGAAAATTAAATTAATTCAGACATCCGTTGAGTGAAGTGTAGTAAATTCTATTTAATCGGTAAAAAGTAAGAGTAACAGACTGGCTATTACTTTACAATTCAATAAATTCTCTATACATTGCCTCAAGCACAGCGCGACATTTTTTCAATGCAGCATCAATCTCTTTTTGATCTGTATACGGTGAATGCACTAATCGATCATCAATCATATGATAAACTGTATAGCCATCTTCATTTTTCCAACCGTAGGACAAGGTTGAAGTACAAATTGCCCAAGCCTGAGTAGAAGGATCTAATAAATCTTTACTCCAATGAAAATCATCTGAATTTATATCTAATTGGTTAAGCAATGTCTTGGCCAAATCTGCCTGAGAACCTACCCGATCAATTGTTTGACCAGCATATTCATTTTTTAATGCACCACCCCAAATTAGCAACGGAATGTGAAAGTACATTTCATCATAAGTATTTTGATTATAAATATTTGCACGGCCATGATCTGCAATAAAAATAACCACAGTATTGTCATAATCTGGTAAATTCCGAATTCCTTCTACGAACTTTGCTAAATGCTCATCTGCATAATGCATGCTAGTAACATATCCATCATTATTATAACCCGGAAAAGGTTCAGCTGGCATATCATAAGGAGAATGCGTACTTTGCGTAAACAAGCCGTAAAAATAGGGCCTTTTAGCTTTTTGAACCTCACTTAAAAAATAAGGAAACATTGCTTCGTCATGAATCCCTAACTTTCCTGTTGGCGTTAAATTAAGGTCATTTTCATCTACTAATTTATCAAACCCAACATCTGTTAAATAGCCGCCAATATTACCATACGACAATGAACCGCCGAAGGTGTAAAATGAATTATAACCCAATGCTTCAAACGATTGATTTAAAGAGGGCAAATGACGACATTTAGATGACTGTGTTGAGATTGATACTCCTGCAATTGTTGGATATCCGCTTATGATAGAAGAGTGTCCCGTCTCTGAAGTTCCACCGGTTGAAAATATTTTTGTAAAGAGTAACCCTTCATTGCAAAGTTGATTGAAATTTGGCGTAATTCCTGACTCTCCTCCTAAAGGTTCTATCATTTGTGCAGACCAACCTTCTAGCGTTACCAAAACAATATTAGGTTGTTTTTGATCGAAAATTTTAACGGAATCGATTCCATCACTAGTATATAAACTCGCTGTTAAATCGTCAGAAACCTGAGGATCTAAATTATGATAATAGGCAGACAAATCTACCTTAAAATGAACGTAGCATGTATTTATAAAATTCCAAACCGGATTAACAGTCACATCATTCACTATTTGTTTATTAGAGAAATAACCATCAGTGGCACTAACAGGAATTTGCTGCAATCCCCCTCTAATCATTAAAACAAGAACAAAAGCTCCAACTAAAAAATAAGTCAACCCATAAATCAGACGTTTTGAAATTGATTGAATAGTAGACTTGATTTTATTTTTTTTGAACCAGCGATTATAGAGTAAATAACCGAACACAACTTGAACAATAAAGTAGAAAAAATACCAAAACGTATAGGATCCTGAGGCCGTTCGAAATATTTCAGACGGAGTACCAAAATGCATAAAGATTTTAGATGACAGTTTTGTTTTCCATTCAATATAGGTCACAATTTCACCACACATGACTAATGAAACAAGTATTAAAATTGTCCAAAAATAGATAGTGATAATTCGATTAATAATTTTTAATCCTTTTTCACTAGTAATAAAAAAACTTGGGACACTAATTAAAAATGCAATACCTGAAATGTAACCAAAGGCAGACAAATCCAATTTTAATCCGTGAAAAGGCATTAGAAACAATTCACCATAGTTTCCACTAAAGTCTCCTAAAAAGTGAAAAATAAAGAGTAATCGTTGAAAAAGAAAAAAGAGAAGCCAAATGGCTAAAAGTTTTCCGAAAAATTTAAGCTGTCCTTTCACGATTACAAAACTATTAAATTCTGAACAACATACTTGTCATGAAAGTGACGAAAATCACTTCTCACTTATTTGATTGATATATCTTTGTACCCAAACTTAGTTTACCATGCTTTCAAACCTAAAAGGTAAAAGACTATATAGTATCCTCAATTCTAAATGTCCAAGGTGTCATGAGGGGGATTTTTATTTAACTAAAAATGCCTACGACTTAAAGGATTTTAGCAAGAATCATGAAACTTGTGATAAATGTGGATATCGTTTTGAAAAAGAACCCGGGTATTTTTATGGTGCCATGTATGTAAGTTATGGTTTGGCCATTGCTTTTTCTGTTGCCATTGGTGTAGCAATTGTCGTTTTATTTCCAAGCGCATCTTACAAAGTATATATTGCAGCAATCTTATTAGGAATAGTAGGTTTAATGCCGCTTACTTTTAGATTAAGCAGAGTGATTTGGATGAATTTATTTCAACATTTTGATCCGAATGCACTTAAGGAAAAACAGAACTCAGTAAAAAAATAAGTAACTGTTTATTACTTTTCCTTTCGTGAACTAATTTCCAGAATAAAGCTAAGGTTAGTTTAATTCCTGTAATTTTACAGTAGATCGACCTTTTGTGAAACTGCGGACCAAGGAAATATTAAAAACTGTCACCTTTAGAAGACTTTGGAATTTAGCCTTGCTCAAAACTTCATTCCATTTAGCTGCAATACTTAAAAAGCCTATTCATTGGGGCAAGCCCATGGCCATTTCAATTGAGCCAACTACAACTTGTAATTTAAGGTGTCCTCAATGCCCAAGTGGTTTGCGTCAGTTTACAAGAGACACAGGTAATTTGGATCTTGATTTGAATAAAAAAATTCTTGACCAGGTTGGAAAACAATTGCAACATATCAATTATTATTTCCAAGGCGAACCTTTTATTCATCCAGAATTTTTGGCTTTGGTAAAGGAGGCGCGCGAACGCAATATTTATGTAGTCACCTCAACCAATGCACATTTTATCACTCCTGAAACGGCAGAAAAAATTGTTACCTCTGGTTTAAGCGAAATTATTATATCAATTGATGGCTTGACGCAAGAAACCTATGAGCAATACCGTATTAATGGAAAATTAGAAAAAGTAATTGCAGGAACAAAAAATTTAATTGCTGCCAAAAGAAAAATGAATCGCCCTAATCCAGTCGTTACATTTCAATTTTTGGTTACAAAACATAATGAGCATGAAATTGACAAACTTTTTGCATTAGGCGAATCTGTTGGTGTAGATGAAGTTCGGCTAAAATCCGTTCAGGTTTATGATTATGAAACGGGCAATGATTTAATTCCTGAAAATGAAACTTATTCTCGCTACAAGAAAACGAATGAGGGACAATATGAATTAAAGAACAAATTCAAAAACAAATGCTGGCGCATGTGGAGTTCATGCGTTTTCACTTGGGACGGAAAAATAGTTCCATGTTGTTTTGACAAAGACGCCCAACATAAAATGGGCGACTTGAATACGCTAGATTTTAACACGACCTGGAAGTCTAGCATATACCGAGAATTTCGTTCAAAAGTATTTAAAAACCGAAAAGACATTGAAATTTGCAAAAACTGCTCTGAAGGGTCAAAAGTTTGGGTTTAATATTTCAAACATTACCTTCAACTCACCCAACCTACCATTTCACCCTTAATATCTTAACGAAAACTCATTCTGCCTACCGCAAATATAAACGGCACTGTAACTTTAGACGCAATCCATTGTTTACAATAGTGAAACGCAAATAATTCATAATTTACAAATTGATCCAATGAAATATATCCTATTAACTATTTTATTTACAACAAGTATAGCCGGTTTTTCGCAAGAAATTACAACATCAAGAATAAGTAGTAAAATTGAGGCCATAACGGTATTTTTAACAGGTGGTGAAGTGCACCGAACTGCATCTATAAATCTTAAAAAAGGAAGAAACAAACTTGTTTTTACAGAAATCAGTACCGTTGCTGACAATAAAAGTATTCAGTTTTCAAGTGAAACCGATTTAAGCCTTGTTTCTGTAAGTTCAGAAATTGATTATTTAAGTGTATCTGATCGGAATCCACGAATCAAAACTATAAAAGACTCCATTCAGTTATTAAGTGATGAAGTTGTGGATTTACAAAACGAAAAATCTGCCTACCAAGTTGAAAGACAATTGTTGGAGCAAAACAAATCTATTAAAGGCGATCAGCAAAATTTAACGGTTGAAGAATTGAGTGCAATGGCTGCCTATTATCGCAAACACATCATGGAAATTAATAAAACCATGACCCAATACGATTTACGCATTCGAAAAAAGAATAATTTAAAATATCGATATCAAAACCAATTAACCGAACTGAATTATAAAGAAACAATTAAGAGTAATCAAATTGTAGTAATTGTTGACGCCCCGACAACTGAAACCGCTACAGTCAATCTAAAATATATGGTCTCAAACTGCGGTTGGCAAGCAAATTATGATTTACGAGCGAATAACATTAAGGACAAAATATCTTTAAAATACAAAGCCAAAGTTTACAATAATACAGGGAATGATTGGGCAGATGTAAACTTATTTTTATCAACATCAGATCCTAATATTTCTGCTTCAGCTCCAGAATTAGCTCCTTGGTATTTAAATTATAATTCATTAATGAATCAAACTAGTGACGCCTACCAAGGAAATGAATATGTAGTGCCTGATAACCGCGCATACAAAAAATACTATCAAAATTGGAATGCCGCTCCGCAAATATCTCAAAATCTAGATGGAATTTATGCAACTGATAATTATGAGCAAAGCCAAGAAACAGTTGCTAATCCTGAGGATAATATTAAATTCACAAACATTGAAGTTTCACAATTATCAACTACGTTTGAAATTGAAAAACAGTACTCAATTCCTAGTGACGCTAAACCCTATTTGGTTGATATTACAGAACACAGTCTTACTGCTACTTTCTCTCATAAAGCCGTTCCAAAATTGGATAAAGATGCATTTTTATTAGCCAATATTGTTGGGTGGGAAAGTTTAGACTTGGTACCTGGACCAACGCAGGTTTATTTTTCTGAGGCTTTTGTAGGTCAGTCGTACATCAATACAAGCAATGTTTCGGATACTCTACGTTTATCTTTTGGGCGAGATACTAAGATTCCTGTTTCAAGAAAATTAATGCAAGAATTTAGTGATAAGAAAGTAATTGGCAGCAATCGTAAAGACAACTATACTTATAAAATAATTGCAAAAAATAATCGCGATATTCCAATTAGATTGAACTTATATGATCAAATCCCTATTTCGCAAGACAGTGACATTTCAATTACCATTAACGAAACTTCAGATGCGACTTACAATGAAACTTCGGGCAAATTAACATGGCTATTGAACCTTAAACCTGGCGAATCAAAATCTTACCAAATTTCATTCACGATTAAATATCCTAAAGACAAAACAATTCGTGTTAAGAAGTATAGAACGATTTCTTGCCCTAGTTTTTAATAACGAAAAGAAATCGTTCTAATTACCGATACAGTTCCTCTCTCAAATCAAAACAAAGTTGATTAATATGAGAGAGGTTCGGTCGGTCTGGCAAGGTTGACTTTTCAAATGCGACTTCCATTTCTGCCTGTTTTTTATTGGCCATTTCTAATAAATCTTGATATTCAAATTCTCCAGATTTAATTGCTAATAAAAAATCTCGATTGGGTCTGTGTACATTTACGCTGTGCTCTTGTGCAATTTCTATTGCCATGTCTAGCAATCGAAAGGTGTGCATCATGTTTTTAGCGTCATAGTTCTTTCCGTGCGACTTTGTGTTTTCGTATCTATCTTCATTACGATTTTCAACCCAGTCCCAATACTCTTTATAATCCTTGCAATAAATGGAATAAGCATCTTTATTAAAGTACAATAATGCCACTTGTTCATCTTCCACCGAAACAGAACTTAATGAAATATCATTCGACTCATTACTTTGTACAATTCCTTTATAAACACCATTTGCACTGTAATATAAACCATACATATTTCGCATATGCGGTATTTTCACCAAACCACAATCCGATTGATGAAATTTCATTTGCTCTAAATACTTTTGGACAGGCACAGAACCATTTTTATGGTTCACATAACAAAAATCAAGTACTATTTTACGTTCTTTTGCTATTGGATTAACAATTTTTTTCTTGAGCCCTTTTGCTTTTTTGATTTGAGAGACGGCGAATTTACCAAAAGTGTTTTTACATAATTTGGATAAAATATCTTCCGTTTTTAATTGACTCAAAACTGGATTTTGATAAATTACATGTTCATCTGGTGTGCTTAATAACTCTAAAATATTGGGGTTATTAACTGAGAGTAATTCAATAAATCTTCTCAGCTCATAAAACACAATATCGTTTGTGCTATTATTAACCTGTGGAGTATAATTGAGTCCGTAAAAATCAAATTTTGGTAAAAGAAAAACCCCTTTAATATCCGTGTCAGAAGTTGGAGTGGCAAGACCATAAGCCCTACTTCCACTAATGCACTCTAAAATAATTGTTTCGTTTTTTCGTAGATCTTCTATTTCCATTCTTGTTGAACTTGAGACGCTAAAAAGGTATTCAATGAAGTAACATTGCCTTTGGATGTAGCCAATGAATTTGCCTCATTACTTGCACGATCAATACACTTTTGCATAAACTCAATCAACTCTTTATCTCCTGTATGGAAATAAGCCTCACTAATGGTAGACTTTAAGGCAATCAACTCCTTTATTCTTTCCTTGTGCAGTGACATTTCAGTCAAACCATCCAACATTTTTGAAAACTCAATTGGTGGCATCTCCTCTTTTTCTAAAATCCAAAGACAAGCGGTAGATGTCCTTAAAGCATAAAAAAACCGTTTGAGTTTATATTCTTTACTATGATCAAGATCTTCAATCATTTTTTTGGCCATATTCAAATAATGGTGCATAGTTGCAATCTTTGAATAACAGGCTTGAGCCAACGGTTTTATTTTTGCTACAAACTGTGCATCTGCCTTGTAAATTATAGGAGATTGAAGCCTTTCTAATAATGCAGGATTCGATTTTGCCAACAATTGAAGTGATTTTCTTAATTCCCAACCAGAAATATCAATGTCATTATTTTCAAACATCACTTCTATTGTATCCTTAGGATTATTAATGGCTAAATACCAATCCAACTTATGGACATAAATTATTCGAATATCAAAATCACTGTCAGGTGACGGAAATCCCCATGCACGTGAACCCGTTTCGCAGGCCAGCAATATTTTAATATCCTTTTCTGCTTCAATTTTATTTAAGTAATGAAGAATTTTTTCAGTCATAGTTGTACAAATTACCGCCTTAACAAAGCTTTATCCCATTTGTTCTAACTCTAACTCAACTTTCTTTCTAAAGTTGCGCACGTTGTTTTCTAATTCTGCAAAATACCTGTTCCGATCTTTCGCATTCACCTTTGAAATAAGGTTAGAATTTTGCAATAGGTTGTCTAACACAAATTCAGACTCTTGTATATAATAAGGATCTGTTGTATTGAGATAATTCATGATATTGTGCGAGAAAAACACGGCTGATCCTGAATTAGATTTAATCAAATAGGTATTATCAGAAATAAAAGTTTCGTTAAAATACATATGCAATTCGTTACCAGATTCAGGCGGCTCATTTCTAAAAGCAAACTTTCTACCAATTTCGGCTTGTGCTTTTAAATGCCCAATTAATTCCATCAAATTGTCAATCAGCTCCAATGTATAACTCGGCTCTTCAAACAATCTTGCATCAAAATAGTATTGAATTTGGCGTAAAGTTCCGCGCAATGTTTCTAACGAATATATTTCTGTACTTGGAATTGAATTATAAATATTGTGCGCCTCAATCCCAATCATTAAGACCTTTTTATCAATTTTTTCGCGTTTAAACAATTCGTTTTGATAAGCAGGAATTTTTAAATACGTTTTTGCCCAAAAGAAAAATTTAAATCGAGTTAAATGCGGCAAATTAAATAGCTGAAAGATAGGTGTATCATTCACACTCATAATCATGCTAGTATCTTCCATTTCTTTAATCTGCTGCAGCGCATCTCTCAATCCTATAATCCAGGTTTCAAAATTTAGCCCAATACGATCCAAAGGCATGTAAGAAAAATTAACTGATCCTTTTTTATAGGCGTCAATCTCATCAAACGAAATATTATAAGCTTCGCACAATGTTTTAGTTTCGTAAATGCTCAATGGAACATCTCCACGCAACCTTCTGTACACAGCGTCCTGACTTAAATAGAGCGTATTCATTAATACAACTGCTATTTTTTCGTCTTTAGGTAACTGCTTTTTTATCGATTCAAAAATCCTTTGTTGAACATCTTGATTTACATCCATGTTTACAATTTAGTAATAATTACGACCTATAAGGTAATTTTTAACGTAGTCATTTACTCCTTCTTCTAACGAAGAGAACGGTTTATTATAACCTGCTGATTTTAATTTAGTGATATCCGCCTCTGTAAAATACTGATACTTATCTCTAATATCCTCAGGTGTTGGAACAAATGAGATGTTTTCCTCCACTCCCATTGCTTTAAAAGTTGCTTTGGTTAAATCAACAAAAGTTCTTGCTGTTCCAGTTCCTAAATTATACAACCCACTAGTTGGTTTTTCTTGCATTAAAAATGTACAAACGCTTACCACATCTTTTACATAAACAAAGTCACGCAATTGCTCACCATCTTTATAACCTGGATTATGCGAAGCAAATAACTTCATTCCGCCAGATGCCGTGATTTGATTGAAAGCATGCATAATTACAGATGCCATTCTACCTTTATGATATTCATTTGGCCCATAAACATTAAAAAACTTAAGTCCTGCCCAAAAAGGTGGAGCTTTTTCTTGCTTTAATGCCCATTTATCAAAATCATTTTTAGAATCGCCATAAGGATTCAATGGTTTTAATTGATCTAAAATATCGTGGCTATCAGAATAACCATTTTCACCTATTCCATAGGTGGCACCACTACTCGCATATACCAACGGAATATTATTCTCAGCACACAAATTCCACATGTCTTGCGAATAAGTCACGTTTAACTCATCAAAAATTGCTTTATCAAATTCTGTTGTATCTGTTCTCGCTCCTAAATGAAAAACAAAATCTATTTCATTTGAAAAATCTTTTGCCCACGCAAAAAAATCTGTTCGTGGAATTTTTGCTACAATTGATTTCCCAACCAAATTATTCACTTTATCTTCTCTGGAAAAGTCATCCACAACAACAATATCCTGATGTCCAAGTTGATTCAATTCTGCAACTAAACATGACGAAATGAAACCTGCTGCACCTGTTACTACTATCATAGTTTATTATTTTAAGCCAAAATGTCAGTAAAACCCCAATGGTAGGGTTCTTGCTTTTGATTAATTAACAAAATTAGAACTATATTTTTATTAAATTTGATTACAAAATAAATTAAAATGGATTATAACAATTACGAAGTCATTGATAGCGAATCAAAAATTGCTGAATTATCACGCACCTTTTTCGCCAATGTCTACAAATACATGTTTTTAGCATTAGCTGTATCAGGTTTTGTTTCTTGGTACGCTTCAACACAAGATTGGTATTTACAAATGATGTTTACAGAAACTGGATTATCTCCTGTTGGATACATCACAATGTTTGCACCTGTTGGATTGGTTCTATTGATTCAATTGCGAATCAATAAAATGTCTTATTCTGCAACACTAGGACTTTATTTGCTTTATTCAATTCTGATAGGAATTAGTTTAGCATTTATCTTCATGATCTATACTTCTTCCTCAATTTTCCTAACATTCTTTGTAACTGCCGGAGCTTTTGGATCAATGGCCTTATTAGGTTATTATACTAAAACTGATTTGAGCAAGATGGGAAGTTTATTATACATGGTTTTCATTGGAATGTTCATTGCAGGAATAGCAAATATGTTTATGGGAAGCGATACGATTAGTTATGTAATTTCTTTCTTAGGATTAATTGTATTTACAGGATTAACTGCATACAAAATGCAGGAAATGAAGAAAATTGCAACAGAACCATCATTACAAGGTGAGGATCGTAAAAAACAAGAGTTATTAGGAGGATTAATACTTTATATTCTTTTCATTAACTTATTTATGTCTATTCTTCGCTTTGTTGGAGATAGAGGATAAAACAATAAAATAGAAAGACTATGCAAGGAGAAGGAATGATGACCTACTATTGGGGCCCAATGATAATTGGTGGAGTTTTTATGCTCATCAGTTGGTTAGTTGGTAGCACGCTCAAGCGTAAGTTTGCCAAGTATTCGAAACTACGAATGTCCAATGGTATGACGGGTAGAGAAGTTGCTGAGCGTATGTTAAAAGACAATGGTATTTATGATGTAAAAGTTATTGCCGTAAAAGGGCAACTAACAGATCATTATCATCCTGTCCACAAAACGGTTAATTTGAGCGAGGCAGTTTATAATAAAGCAAATGCTGCTGCAGTTGCAGTTGCTGCTCACGAATGTGGCCATGCCGTGCAACATGCCAGAGCATATAAACCGTTAAATATGCGTTCTAAACTTGTACCAATCCAAAATGCGAGCGGTATGATTTTGAATGTTGTGGTAATTGGTATGGCATTTTTAGGCGGAGCACTCGGTGGAATAGCGCCTTTTATGATTTACGTAATTATTGCCGCGCAAGCCGCAATTACGTTATTTGCACTTGTTACCTTACCTGTTGAGTTTGATGCGAGTAAACGTGCCTTACAATGGATTGAAGCGAACGGAATTGTGACGACTGATGAATATGATGGAGCCAAGGATGCGCTTAAATGGGCAGCCATGACCTATGTTGTTGCCGCATTAGCTGCAGTTGCAACATTACTTTATTACATCATTATATTATTGAATAGAAGATAAATTGATTCGATATTTTTTAGAAGACGCTCTGGTAATTTACTAGGGCGTTTTTTTTGCATTCATATCTTTCTTTTTTAGGTTACTTAATTTGAAAAAGAACATTAATGCATATGACAAAATCTCTTTTAATTAGTTTCTCTTACTTGGTTTTCGCAATCACTTCCTATCCGCAATCAGACACCATAAACATTTACCTTGATTCTACAGATTGCGCGGTTAAACCACTTCAATATGACATCAGAGGTGTTCGCCCCTACCGCATAATTTCAGCTGATAAAAATGGTGGTGGATTTATTGATAGTATAAGAATTTGCAACAACGCAATACAAATTGATACTTCTGATTATTATTTAATCGTTTACACACAAGACAGCACCAAACTACTTGAAGGACAATTTTATGGCAGGCATACAAACGGAATTATAAAAGAATATGATAGATGGGGACGCATTATTTTTGAAGGAATGAACCGTTATCAGGATCCTGACAAATACAATTCTTATGCATATTCAACACCTGTTGGAATCAATATTACTTATACTTATAAAAACCGTAACTCAACCCAGCCAAAATTAACTAAAAAGGTGATTTACAAACCAAAATCAAAAAAATACACCATTCAATTATATGATGCAAAAGGTCAGTTAATAAACGAGACTAAAGGCAAAAGATAAATGGACAAGTAATACTTTATAAAACATAAAAGCCCCCCGTACTTATTCAGTACGAGAGGCCCCCAGATTTACTTCTTATTAAGATTTATTTCTTTACCAATTTCACTGTTTGGTTTACATTATCAGCTGAAATTTGAATAAAGTACACTCCATTTTCTAGGTTTGAAAGTTCTAATGTTTCCTTATTGAACCCATTTCCAGTCAAAATAGTTTTACCATTCAAATCATACAACATATATGTGAAAACACCTTCCATTTCAAGCACAGTTTCTCCTAATGTTGGATTTGGATAAAGCTTAATTTCCAATTGAGTGTTTGTAGCAATTCCAACTTGACTATTTATTACAATAGTTTCAGTAGCCGTGCATCCCCAATCATCCTCAACAGTTACGACGTAAGTTCCTGCAACCATACCTGAAAGATCTTCATCATCATCAAAATCTCCAGTTCCATCATTATCCCAATCAATTGAATAATCTGGATATCCTCCTGTTACAGTAATATCAATTGATCCGTCATCTCCAAAAATTTCATCTTCCGTAGTAAATGAAACTTCCAACGGCTCAAGCACAGTAACTTCTTGCGTTGCAGTACAAACATAACCATCATATAATTCAGACATATGAACCATTAAGTTTGCTCTATAGTTATTTGCTTCTAAAAGCGGTGTATGATAATTACTTGTCGTCATACCGCCCATCATCACATTTCCGTTACCCCAAACTTTCTCACATAAAACAATATTTGTAGCGTCTGTTGAATTAACAAGTACAGATGTAAATCCTGAACCAGTAATATGTGCATGACTATAGCTTGAACCTGTCATTGTTGCAGCTGTTGGTGAATTAGGCCCTACATATGCTGGATGCGCCATGTCAGCAACATCAACACTTCCTGATGCGTCAGCATAAATTAAAGTCGATCCGTCAAATCCAAAGTCCATATCTCCACCTTCGTTTGGTGCAGAATTCAACAATAAACTTCCTCCGGCATCTACCCAGTTTTCAATAATTTCTAAGTTGTCAATTAAAAAAGTGTTTAATTCTGACGCTCCATTATCACTTCCATCAATAAAAACGAAAGATGTGCTACTTGAAAATACTGCTTCTGGATCTAATGTTTCGAAAAAGTCTAATGTCCACTGTCCAGTTCCAAATGCCAGGTTCATAGCGTCTGTATTACTTGAGCTACCCCAAGGATCTCCAACTGTAGCTCTTAAATAAAATCTACTTGTTGCATTGCTCATGTAATGTAATAAATTAGCTCTCCAATTTGCTGATTCAGCTAATGGTGAATGATAGTTGTTTGTTGTCATTCCGCCTAACATTACATGTCCAGCACCCCAAGCTTTTTCACATAAAACAATATTGGTGGCGTCAGTAGAGTTAACTAAAACATTTGTAAAATCTGTCCCTGTAACATGCGCATGGCTATAACTAGAACCTGTCATAGTTGCTGCAGTTGGCGCATTTGGACCTAAATATGCTGGATGAGTTAAATCAACAACATCAACACTTCCTGATGGATCAGCATAAACTAAAGTGGAAGATCCAAATCCAAACGGAATGTCTGATCCTTCATTTGGAGCCGAGTTCATCAATAACCTTCCGCCTTCATCTACCCAATCTTCAATTAAAGATAGGTTTACTGCTAAAAACGCAGCTAGTTCAACAGCACCGTCATCACTTCCATCAATAAAAACAAATCCTGTTCCTTCTGAAAATACTTCAGCAGGATCTAATGATTCAAATTCTGCCATACTCCACTCTCCAGCGCCAAAAGCTAAATCCATTGCTTCAGTATTTGAAGCTGAACCCCAAGGTTCTCCTACTGCTGATCTTAAATAATAATTTTCTTTAATGATCTCATAATTATATGAAACTACATGATTGCCAGAACCAGCAACTACTGGATCAAAAGTACTGCCGGTAACACCAGCCCCAGTAAATTCTCCTCCTTCGGGTGTACCCACTAAAGTAGCTGAACTTCCGTCTGAACAATAAATTGAGTCGAGCCCCGTGAAGGAACACTGCCCATTAACATTTAATCCTAAGCATAGCAATATTGCCGTGGATAAAATCGATTTAAAGATGTTTGGTTTTTTCATTTTGTATTATTTGTATAAAACTTAGCCGCAAATAACGGGGCTATATTCAGTCAAAATTTGAAAACCTTATTAACGACACATTTTTATTTATTAACGGACATTTTCATTATTTGCGAAAATCGCAAACCAATTTTGCAGGTGGTGAAATTCAATTTAAACACGCCCTACTCATGTTGTAATTTTACACCAACAAAAAATTATTATCATGAAAAAATTAATTGCTTTAGTTCTTGTAGTTTTAGGTTTAAATGCTTTTGGGCAAATGGACAATGTAAAGTCGCACACCATTTCATTAGAAACAGGATTGTGGGATCGAGGCGTTACTGGAATTGGATATAATTATAATTTCTTAAAAACAGAAAATACTTTTGTTTCTATTCATGCATCAGCTGGAGTTGGCCTTCTTTTCGTTAATGAATATTACACCATTGCTCCTTCCTTAAACATTGGTAAGAAAAATGCCTTTATAACAATTGGCGCCCAATATAAATACACCGATCACTACTACCTTAAATGGCGCGATTTTTTAACTGAAACTGGCGATTATGAAGGTTCAGGATTTGGAAGTTTTATTGGTTTTAACATTTTTAGTGAAGCTGGCTTCAATTTTAAAGGTCGAATTAGTGCTACCTATTTAACAAATGCAGGTGAGCGAATGTCATTAATGCCTGGTGCCGGATTATCTTTTGGTTATTCATTTGGAAAATAATACTTGAATGGGAAAGAGAATCATAATTATAGCATTACTCTTTATTATTAGTGGGACAGTTTATTGCCAAGCGTATCCTGGTAGTAAGAACTTTAGAAAAGGCTCAACGTTTAATCGAAAAAAAACAAAACGAAGTCAACATTATAACAATGGTTTTAAACGAATAGATCTTTTGGGACATATAGGTCTAAGTTTCGGTCAAGAAACATTGATCGGCCTGCCAAAACTTGGCGGAATATGTCGCTTAAATTTTAAAAGGGCACCAAGCATTGAAAATAGACCATTCAAAGGAAGCTCTTTCTATGTTGGCGCCGATCTTTCCATGTTTGTTTTATTTGCAGGCGCATTTAGCACAGGAATTCAAGCAGGGTTCAAATTTGGCCCCATCACAATTGATAATTCATTTTCTCGTCTTTCCTTAATGAGCCCCGAAAGTGATATTGTTGCAAGACAGACTTCCTACAACCCTAAAATTGGTTTAGTCATTGGTCCTGCATGGTTAAAATTTGGACCATCTTATATTATTAAGGGAGATAATATATTAAGAGATGGTTTTAGAATGAACAATTTTCCTTTTAATGCCGAACTCTGTTATATTGGATCACTCTAAATGAGAATTAAATGGTTTAGGAACATCTCCTAGTCTATAATATTGCAAGGCTTTATTGAAAGAACTGTCTGCCTCAATTATTTCTAACGAGAAATAAAAGGTGTCTAACCATTCGTGTAAATCAATAAATTTTAAATCATAATCACTTCCTTGAGCATTATAAGAAATTACATCCCCATCTATATCAAATTTAGGTGACGTGAGAGCGTCTTTTGTAAAACCTGAAGGAGGTGTAAAATCGTCAAATGAAATAGCATCAAACCCGGGTAATTGACGAACATTAAAAAACTCCCAATCTTCTTCAAGAACAACCTCCCAATTAATTTTACTTTCCTTTAATAAGGCCAAATTTTCATCCTCTTCAAAAGGAACAAAATACACGTAGTTTGTTATTGGTCCTTGTGTATTTGTGAATTTAATCGTGTCTCCAATTTGCTCAAAAACATGAACCACATCTGCAGGTGCATCATTTGCTTGTTTAAATAAAACGGTATTGTCTTTACAATGATAAGGAACATGCGCCCACTGATATTTGGGATATTCGAATAACTTAAGACTGTCTTTACTAAAAGACCAAACTACCTGATTTTCAAAATCAACATTTGCTACATTATCCCCATTAAAAGGAGATGAAAACTCCATTTTAACCTGAATCCAATCCCCTTCAATATTAGGCACACTAGAAGATACAGTAGGCTGAGAATTATTTTGAGACGTCTCTAAGTCCTCAATCCAATCTCTATTTTTTTTCTCTTCACTACAACTCGTAAAAACAAAGAAAACTGAGATCATTAAAATCGGCAAAATCTTGAATAAAAAGGACATAGACATAATTGATTTTTGTATGATGCATCCAAATATAAAGCACTCGACTGAAAATACAGCAAGATTAAAATGAATTCTTTCACCTCAACCATTAAAAAAAATGCCGCATTATGCTTAAATTCGCTCACAAATCACATGGCATGACAGTTGAAGAAATTAAAGCAGCAATACAAGCAGGAATTCCTAATGTAATTCCTCCAAAAAAGGACTATGATCCAACCATTAATCATGCTCCTAAGCGAAAGGAAATACTTTCAAAAGAGGAAAAAGTATTGGCTTTGGAAAATGCATTGCGTTATTTCCCAAAAGATCAACATGCTGAATTAGCTAGTGAATTTGCAGAAGAATTGAAGACATACGGTAGAATATACATGTATCGTTACCGTCCAGATTATAAAATGTATGCGCGTCCAATAGACGAATATCCTGGAAAATCTGAGCAGGCAAAATCTATTATGGCAATGATTCAAAACAACTTGGACTATGCTGTGGCACAACATCCGCATGAGTTAATTACTTACGGTGGAAACGGTGCTGTTTTTCAAAATTGGGCGCAATACTTATTGTGCATGCAATATTTGTCTGAAATGACAGAAGAACAAACATTAACTATGTATTCTGGTCATCCAATGGGATTGTTTCCGTCACACAAAGATGCACCACGTGTAGTTGTAACCAACGGTATGGTTATTCCTAATTATTCAAAACCGGATGATTGGGAGAAAATGAATGCACTAGGTGTTAGTCAATACGGACAAATGACAGCCGGGTCTTATATGTACATTGGGCCACAAGGAATTGTACACGGAACAACAATTACCGTACTTAATGCTTGCAGAAAATTAGCTGGAGACGGCTCAACTGCGGGTAAATTATTTGTAACTGCAGGATTAGGTGGAATGAGTGGTGCACAGCCTAAGGCAGGTAATATTGCAGGCGTAGTTTCTGTTACTGCAGAGGTTAACCCTAAAGCAACTGAAACACGTCATTCACAAGGTTGGGTTGATGAAGTAATTACTGATTTGGATGCGCTATGCACACGTGTGCGAGAGGCAAAAGCAAATAAAGAAGTGGTCTCAATTGCCTATCAAGGAAATGTGGTAGACGTTTGGGAAAAGTTTGATCAAGAGGACATTTTTATTGAATTAGGATCCGACCAAACTTCACTTCATAATCCATGGGCTGGAGGTTATTACCCTGTAGGAATGACATTTGATGCTGCCAATGAAATGATGGCAAATGAACCTGACTTATTTAAAGAAAAAATTCAAGAGACATTAAGAAAGCATGCTGCTGCAGTTGATAAACATACTGCGAAAGGAACATATTTCTTTGATTATGGAAATGCCTTTTTATTAGAAGCCAGCCGCGCTGGTGCAGATATTATGGCAGAAAATGGTATTGATTTTAAATATCCATCATACGTTCAGGATATTATGGGCCCTATGTGTTTTGATTATGGATTTGGGCCATTTAGATGGGTTTGCGTTTCTGAAAAACCAGAAGACTTAGCCATGACTGATCAAATTGCATGCGAAGTACTTGAAGAAATTAGACAAAATTCGCCAGCTGAAATTCAGCAACAAATGGCAGATAATATCCAATGGATTAAAGGCGCCCAGGAAAATAAACTAGTGGTAGGTTCACAAGCACGTATTTTATATGCAGATGCTGAAGGCCGAATCAAAATTGCTGAAGCATTCAACAATGCGATTAAAGCAGGTAAAATTGGCCCAGTTGTTTTAGGGCGTGATCATCATGATGTTTCTGGAACAGATTCACCATACCGTGAAACTTCCAATATTTATGATGGATCAAAATTTACTGCCGACATGGCCATTCAAAATGTAATTGGTGACGGTTTCCGTGGTGCTACTTGGATTTCTATTCACAATGGTGGTGGCGTTGGCTGGGGAGAAGTTATTAATGGTGGATTTGGAATGTTATTAGACGGTAGTGAAGATTCTGATCGTCGTTTAAAAATGATGTTGCATTGGGATGTTAATAACGGAATTTCTCGCCGTAGTTGGGCAAGAAATGAAGGTGCCATTTTCGCTATTAAACGTGAAATGGAGCGAACTCCAAGTCTTAAAGTAACAGTACCTAATTTGGTTGATGTTGATTTAAAAAGTCTTTTCTAAAAAGCTCACTTTTCGACAATAATATTTCTATTTTAGAGCTATGCTCAAAAAACTTGGTGTGGCTCTTATACTAATCAGTATACTTACATATGGTGGGTGGTATTGGTATGAATTACGCCAAGCTTATATTGATCATGCCCCATATATTATGGAAGCTGAATCTGAAATGATTGAAAACTTTCATCATAATAAAGGGCGGTTTGAAGAATTTCAAAAGTACAGTTCTAACGTTCATTATTTAGAAAACTTCTTTCTGTCTGATGGGGATCAACTCTATTTCACATTAACAGATACGCAACACACTGAAAATCACGACCCAGTATCTCCTTTTTTTTATGCTGGAGAAGATGAGGTTGACAATATTCAAGACATTGTTTTTACCGACACTAACTCAATTCGAGTGTTAAAAAATGGGGCTTGGTCAACACATATAAATTGGAAAATTTATTTTAGTGGGAATTTGGAGCATCATTTAGTAAATAGGTTAATTAGTTACCATGACCTTTCGCCCAATGAAATGAATTTATTAGTTCATAAATTAAGAGCTATTAACTGCAAAAGCTATTCTAAAAAAGAAAATATAGTTAAACTGATATACCGCGGTTTTTCATCAGAAAATTTAAGTTATATCATTCCTTTAAATGATTCAATCAATAGAGGTGATTGGAAAAAAATTGAAGACAATTTCTATCTTGAACATTACGATAGTGGATTAAACTGTGATATAGCAAATTGGTACGTTGACTAATTTAAATATCTAAAAACAAGGAATAAGTGGAAAACAAGCACGCATTATTTTTGGCTGAGTTAACAGAACAACTTCCTGGTTGCAAATCTAACCAAAGACAAAGTTGGTTGAAAAAAATTGCTCAAGAAAACATTCCAATTGATACCCTTGCACCTCTTTTATTAAAGAAAAGAGCAATTGCACTTCCGTTTTCATGGTTATTGAGTGGTATTGCAAAAGCAGACCCTGCAACGTTTAACCAAGCATTACCGCAACTTTACGCTATGAGAAAAGAGGTTAAAACCTTTGACTTTGAACAGTCCTTTGCAACATATTGGGGACTTGCCGGTGTTCCAGCAGAAAACGAAGTTGATGCTATTGACTTATTATTTAAGTTGCTTCAATCTCCTCATATAAATGTTACGACAAAGTCACGAGCATTAATTCCATTAGATGCGTTAACACAAAAATATCCTGAGCTAAAAAATGAATTGCGCGAATGTTTGGAAGTGCAGCAAAACAATAGCACTGCTCAATTTAAAAAGAGGGCTCAAAACTTACTAAATCTATTAACATAAAAGAGAAACCACCCTCTTTTTAAAGAAGCTGGTTTCTCAAAAATGAAATAAGTTATCGTTAGGCATTTGACTTCATGTAGTCATCTACTTGATCGTGTGGAACCTCTTTAACGTCAATTAAGAAATCTCCATTTGCTCCGGAAACTACAATTTTTGGATAAAATTGCCCTGGAAATGATCCTTTAGAAACATAAGGAGTGGTTCCTTCTGCACGTGGTCCTGTCCATCCCATTGAGTCGATTTTTAATCCACCCACAAAGTGAGGATCACGTACCAAAGTAAATCCTGAAGTAAAGTTAGGAGCTTCTCCTTCTACATGGATTAAAAATACGCCAGGTGTATTTAAACCTGTCCATATATAAGTTGCTGTTGTTTTTGCCGGGTCAACCGGCTGTTTCATATAAAATCCCATAATTAGTTATTATAAATTTTCTTACTCTGTTTAATGCTGGCTTTTCAGATTACGCCATTTTGCAAAACAAAATCGTAGCTACTTGATCATTTGTTTTAGGTTACGATTGTAAAATTCAAACAAAAAGCAATGCGTGAAAAGGGTAAAATTACCTAAGTACTAAAAACAGGTAAATATCTAATAAACAAACAGTAACCAACACAACACATCCTTACAACGGTGCTATATAAAAGGAATTTGACAGAATTTAATACTACGTATTAATTTCCAGAAATTTTGTATTTTTAATTCCATGAATATTGAAGCTCTTAAATTCCCTATTGGCCCTTATGTTGTTCCAGACATAATTGATCAAAAACAAATAAATGAGTGGATTTCTGAGATTGAATTATTTCCAAAACGCCTTGCAAAACTAACAAGCAACATTAGTACAAAAGAACTAAACTATCATTACCGTCCAGGTGGATGGATGATAAAGCAAGTCATACATCATTGCGCTGACAGTCACATGAACGCTGTAATTAGATTCAAGCTAACACTCACCGAAAATGAACCAAAAATCCGTCCCTATTATGAAGATCGTTGGGCACTTTTGCCTGATTCATTAGACGAAGATATTTCTGCAACAATTCAAATATTGACAGGGTTGCATAAAAAATGGGGTTCTATATTACGCCATATAAAATCAGAAGATTTAAAACGCGAATTTATTCATCCTGAACACGGAAAACGTTTTAGCTTGGCTGAAACTATAGGGAATTATGCGTGGCATAGCAATCATCATTTGGCGCATATTAAGCAAGCATTAACATATAAAGGTCAATTTTAAGTCACCTTAACTTCAATTAAAACGGAAATGATTTCCAAAGACGCACTTCAACCTGTTTAACAACAAGTTAACGCTCAATAATTACCTTTCCCGACTTCTTTTCAAAATGATTTATGCCCTAAATTAGGTTAGAAATAATGCCTTATCCCCTCTATTTTGGACATAAATTAAATATAAGACTTATGAAATTGAATTGGATAATTGGAGTTTTTCTCATGATAATGACTCCTATATTGACGCATGCGCAAGATAAAACAACCAAAAATGATTGTTGGTGCAAAAATGAAAGAGGCGACCCTAAAACTGGAGACTTTGTAATTTGGAACATTGATTTAATCAGCAGTGCTCCTGGAAATCCATTATACAATAATGTTGAAGGATGCGAAGGTGATGGATGTGATGATGAAAAATGTAGTTTTGATATTTGGATCTGCCGTTTTTTTTGGTTGACATATGAAGAACTTACTGAGGAGGAATTAGAAAGATATGGCGAAGATGCTTTAGAAAAAGACAGTGTTTTAGTAAAGCGCTGTGGTTACGAACCAGGCGGAAAAGGTGAGTGTACAGATGATGATTTTGAAAATGATCTCCCATGGGACACCACAGGTACTCCTGGTCCAGATTGCGATTGCGTTTTTGTTGACCAACGCGGAAGTTATACTTTTTACACTAATGTGGATATAAAAGTTGATTTAGAAGATGAAAACTATGCCTTTTTAGATGGTGAAGATCAGTGTATATTTGATTGCGAAGGAAGTACTTGTTATTTTTGGAAATACAATGGAGGGACTGGAGATTTTGACCTTAAAGAAGGCTTTTGCACAGCTTATTGGCCGTCTGGAGGAACCCTAGCGCCAATCCTATCAACAGAAGTGGAAGCGAAAAATTCAACTATTAAATTTTATCCTAACCCTACAAATAGCACTGTATTTATTGAAGCAGATGAAAACACAACCACTGAGATTTATGCAATGTCTGGCCAATTAATAGCAACCTCTACAGAACCTAATATTGATGTTAGTCAACTGGCAAATGGAGTATACTATATAGTAATTACCCAAGGCGATCAATTGTTAAAAGACAAACTAATTATACAATAAACAAAAGCGCTGTCATTCTGCCTTATTAGGTTAAGAATGACAGTACTTAAATCCCTGCAAGTAAGTCCTCAAAATCTTCTAAACTTGTGATTTTTCGATAATCTGTAAACTTAAATTCATAATCAGCGTTGCCCTTAGCTTTGTCAAATTCAGACTGTCCACAAAGGGCGACTTCGTTTTTAGGTAAAATGAATAAAAGTGTATTTTCCTCATCAGACTTAAACATCATTTCAGGCCAGTTTATATCGTGCCTTGACACCATTGTTTTTTCATTACCACTAATTAAAATGATTTTTCCAGCTTGATTTACAGGCTCATTTTTCACATTAAAATTTGCATTTGTTGCAAATAATTCCTCCGATTCTAACAATCTTTTAATCGTATCGATATTACAAATACCAAAACTTGAAATGCTGAATTTACGCACCATATTTGCCTGCATTCGTACTCCCAGCTCTTCTTCTTTTCTTGCTTCCACGGCTTCGTTTTGAGCAATAATGCCATCATTTAACGCTGCTAAATAAGTTGCTTCATCTCCTTGGATATATGGCGAGACTACTAGGTCTAATGATTTGTTATTACTTTTCAAATGCATATTATATAGCCCTTGATCCGCATCAATACTCGACAATTTAATATCTCTCCATTTCTCTTCAAAAATCCATGGATTTTTAACCGGATCTTTTGTAGGATCTTCACCGCTATAAATCCAAGTCATTTCATCAAAAGACTTCAGTTCTGGGTTAGAGCGATAATCAATATCTAGTTCAATAATAAACGCATCTTTAAACGCTTGCAAGGCGGTTTCTTTTCTTTCATTCTCAATTGCAATACTTGGCTCTACATAAGCCCAATCTCCACTTGTTTCATCTAGCGTATATAAATTAAATCCATCACCTCCATTATAAGCTGCAAACTCCATGTCAATTTCCACCCCTTTTTTTATGAAAACAGACTCACCTTTTACATCTGCTGTTAATTCAAACATTCCTGCCGAAACAAAGTCATAACTTTGCCCTAAAGAATCGTACCCCATAGGAATTCCGCTTGCAATAATTTCTGCGGAACTGTGAAATGAACGATAGTTAATATTTACCTCATCCTTAATCAAATCTCCGTTTGCATCAACAATAGCATTTGCAGGAATATTAATAACTGTTCCTCTTTCCGTTTCTATCGTGTTTTCCTCAGCAGGGTTAATTTGGTATACGCTAAATGATACATCAATCCCCTCAAACGGAGGATTAATAATTGGATTTTCAGCAGTTAACTCAAGATTACCGTTACAACTAAAAAGCGAGATTATAATTAATATAATGAGTACAATTTTCTCCATAATATTTGGTGTTAATTCAATTCGTATGTATGCAAGTAAATTTTATTATCATCTGTTATACTAAACCAATGAAATGCGTCCATTTTTTCATTATAAACCAAATAATATCCGTTTGAAATTAGTTTGTCATTAATCCAGAGTGTATTTTCTCCACGCTTACATTCTGCATAGTTTTTTTCATCTTTAGAAATAACTATTTGGCTACTTCTATCAACTGGCCCAACCAATTTTTTGTTTTTGCGCATTCGAATAAATGATTTCTCATCTTTATCAACAATAACAAATGGTTTATTAGGCGTGTCATACCTTTCAAAGGCTTTAGGCATTGACTTTAATGAATTTGTAGGCTTACCATTTTTATAAGGTTGATCTAAATCCCCCTCACTTCTAATCATCCACCAATTATCAGGATCAATATAAAAATCTACAGCCAACACTTCGTCATATGCAACATCTCCAATCATCAGTGAATCTGTCATATGATCATATATTGCATAACCATCATCCAATAAATGCACTTTGCTACTTCTACTACTCGTTATAGCATTAGTTAATCCTAAAGAAGGACTGAAATAAAATATTGATCCATAATTAGCATTTTCCGCAATTAAATGCGCTGGAATTATAGGAATTTCAAAAAAATCTGAATTTAAATGGACACGTGAACTATGCCAAAGAGAATTCACATAAAACTCCCCAATATTAGAATCTCCCAATGTCAAATTATATAACTTCATATAAGAAGTTGAATCATTTATCAACTGAAAAATTAATTTCTCTCCTTTATTATTTCGTTCAACAAAATAATCCTCACTCTTCTCTTCTAAACTTCCATCCTCCAATAACCTAAAGGTTTTATTTTCCTTTTCAACAATTTGCACAACCAATTGCCTTCCATTTTTTGTACGCTCCAGATAAGGCGCTTTACTTAACGTATAATCTTTTAAATGTTCATTTTCAATTTTCCACGCACCATTTGACAAATAAGTGAACAATTCTTGCTCAGATTCAACATCATTATTATTAGTTTGGTATATGCTATAGGTGAGTGCGTCATAAGGACCCGAAACTTCGTTGTTATTACTAAGAAAGTGACCTTCTTCCGTTTTAAAAGTGTAAATAAAGTCCGTTTCAGTTGCTTTTCGAATACTCGCACCTAAATAAGGTCCTTTTGGATCTTTACCTGGACGTACAACATAATAATGCCATTTATTTGCTCCCTCAACTTCAGGTTTTTCAGAATAAATAAAACCATATAAATCACTTTTGGAAGTAACATATGTTCCAGAAGAATTTATACCAAGCGAACGATCGTAAATTAATGATGGTTGATTGATTGGGCCATACTTTTGAGCGTTATATCTACTCTCGACCGTCACCTTGTTAGCTACTGTTTTAATTTGCCAATTTTTAAAAACTGAAGGAAGATATCTTTTTCCAACTAACCTTTTTTTACCCGAACGCGTGTGACGGTAATAATCATTTCCTTTTATTGTCATGAAAGTATAATCCGCACCGTTTAAGTGCATATCTAATGAAGACTCATTCCTTCCAATTCGTTCACCTTCCTTTAAAGTGTAAATATGTTCTTTTTGATGTTGCGGCCGAATACGAATGATATTTTGTGCAAATAATGAAGTGCTGAACAGTACAATTAATCCAAGTAAAGTTTTAGTTTTCATAGCCTCTAATTTTTAAGTAATAATCTGATGCTATTTGAGCATACGGAGCTTTACCGCCATATTCATCCGTAGGAAATTTGGATTGCGATTGCCATGCTTCTATTTCAGCTTCTGAGCTTAAAAAACCATAATTATAAGCCGCAGCATAAAATGCAACTCGATCTTTTCTACTTTGCCAAACCCTATGATTCATTCGTTGATCCATCACCTTATAGAAAATGCACAAGTAATGGATTTGCCATGTGGTTTCGGTTAATCTCGCAACTCGTTCTGCTCGAATCTCCTTCTCGTCAGTAGCCTTAAAACTAAAATGACTTTTTTCCTTCTCACTAATTTCAAGTTTTAGGATTTCATTTTCTAGCTCCTCAATAAAACCAGGTTTCATTTGAAACCGCCCAATTGAAAAATTGGCGCCTTGAGATCCGTACTTTACATAAAAATATTCCAAAGCCGTAGTTTCCAATTGATCAGAAAATTGACTAAAACGTGTACATTCAGGAAAGATGATTGGAAGAACTTCTTTATAATCAAGACTATAAGTTTTTGCAACTTTTTCAAATTCGATTTGAATTGATTGACAATAATCTTCAGCTTCATTATACCGCTCCGTTTCGGTCGACGGCACTCTGACAAACGACAATATACTTACGGCAAGAGCCGTTACTAAAATGAATTTCATAGGTTATTCGTTTTTTGAGGGGAAGTTGTACTTATAATAATCGGGAAGAGAATTGGTTACGAATATTTATAAATGAAAACTAAAAACACCTTGTCTTAACTAAAGACTTTCAAGAACTTAAACGCTAATCGGATTACCTATTTAAATAAGCTACATTAATTAGAAATGAACAGAATTCTTAATTTTGACAAACTAAATGAATACAGCTAACCCGATACTCTTTTTATTTCTTTTAATCATTGGTATTAACACCTATTCCCAAAATGAATCCACCCTACTTGGACAAGGCGAAATCAATGAAAAGTATCTTGAACATCTTATTAAAATAAAAGTAGACAGTGTACGCTTGGCGTATAATTGTGAACCACTTGTAAATGACTCTATTTTATACATTGCAGCTGAGCATCACAGTAGTTTTATGCAAACCAATAAGCGCCTATCACACTATGAAGAGGAAAACCCCATAACAAATTCGCCACAATTGCGAGCAGAGTTTTATGGAGCGAAAAACTACTTTGTAGGTGAAAATGTTTTAAAAACGAAAGCAAATGCTAATATCAAATCTAAAAAGGCTAAAGTATCAGGAAACAAAGCCAGAGTTATCCATACAAACACCTATGGTTCTTTAGCAACAAGTATTGTTTATGGCTGGGTAAATTCTCCTGGCCATTTTAAAAATATTATTAATCCAGAATATCAAATAACAGGTGTTTCAGTTAATTACAAAGGCGGAAATGTTTATGCTTGCCAGAAATTTGCAACGGTTTTATACCAATACAACTTCATTGAGTCTCCTACTCTATTTCAATATTCTGATTACAAACCAAAACCTGTAATCACTAGTTTTGATAATGTTGAAAAAGCGCTAATTGCGCATTATAAATACGAATGGAACCTCTCTCACGATTCACAAGAAAAATGCACTGATTGCGAAAAGCAAATTAAAGAAACACCTTATTTAACACTTAGGTATGAAAAAGGAAATTTTATACTGCGGGTTGAGAACTCAGAATTTGTCCAAAACATTATTCAAGATAAAAAAGATGGATTTGCAGTAGAAATTGTTGAATACAATGACTACGCCTGCGGTAATCCTGATTATTATGAAAAACCCAGCCGCAGAAATGAGCAAATAAAAATAAATGGGACTTTAATAAAGCCTTTGTATAGAAATGAATTATCAAAAGGTTATAAAAATCGTAAAAAGAAAAAGGACGTAAAATTCTTGTCTTATTTGTTTGGTGCAGACTCTGTAAAATTTAAAAATCGCTTTCCTAATTATAAAATGGCGCAATATTCTAGTGAATATTTTGAAATTAAGTTAGGGAAACTCCCAAAAGATATCTCGGGCTTGTGGGCACATAACTTGATTTACATTCAAGATGGTGAAATATGTCATGTAGATTATTTTACAGGGCATTGCAGCGATTTATATATGGATACGGTGGCTTTTGATTTTATGTCGTTAGACACCCATGCTACCCCATTTAAGTTTCAAGATCAGAAAAAAAGAAAATACTTTGAAATTCCCTTCGAGCAAAATAAATCTACCTACTCAAAAAAAGATATTGCTCCATTTATAGAATCACTAAAAAATGTAGATTATACAGTAGACTCCATTTATATAAAAGCATCTGCTTCGGTCGAAGGAGACTCTATCAGTAATCAGGCCTTATTAAGAAAAAGGGCTTCAAGTATTTTAGCTGTTTGGCAAAACAATCAAAAACGAACAATCAAAACGAAAATAGAAACAGAGATTGCATGGAATCATTTTTACTCTAAAGTAAGAGCGAACCCCAAATACAGAGAGTTAGGAAGAGCAGATAAAGCAACTGTGATGAAGGCATTAAATGATTCAAAAACACAAGAAGCCTTGGAACCTATTTTAGCAGCCGAACGAAAAGCAAACATCACACTTTTTATAAGCGTACCGCCAAGTGATAAAAATCTTGAATTCTTGATTCAGGAAAACTTAGATGAACTTGATCAGATTTTAAACCAACCAGAAATTTCACCCGAGCAACGAAAATCGGCATTGGATGATTTAAACTCTCTGTATGCTCTTGCCCACCAAAAAGTAGTTGAAGGTAAAATTTCTGTAGATTTTTTCGCTTCATTAAATCTACCTATTCTCTATAAATCTGATAATCGTTTAATGGAGAAATTTCTGCTTTATGGCTGCGAATTTCCAAAGGCTTTTGCTAAAAATGAACAATGGAATAAAGATCGTGAAGCTATTCGAATTTTGCTTGCTCAACAACCAGTAAAAGCAGTTTCACCCGTTTTCTGGTATGATCATGCCTATTTGATTACGCGTGAATTAATCAATTCAAAAAAAGTAACGCAAAATAAAATTCAAGTAACGCTAGACGTTCTTCAACCTTTGCGTGGCTTTTATTATTCCGACACTATTGCTCAAAGCAATATAGAATCATTGAATTTTAATTTAAATATGATGCTATTGAATATGGTTTTCCCTTCAGACCCGACAGCTAATACCGAAAGTGCTGAAACAGCATTAAAGCAGATTGCTTTATACTATGCTAAACATGATACAACTTCGGCGGAGCGCATTTTAAATATGGCAAAAATGGCTGTTTATTATAACAATCCCGTTCAAGCTCAGCAGTTAACATTTCCTTATTTAGACAAACCAGAAGTTATTCAATATATCGTTCCCTTAGCTTACACCCATTCCTCAGCTCCATTATCCAATTTATATTATGCTTACTTGATTGAACTCTCTAAAACAATGAACAAATCAATTTGGTGCAATATGTTTATCAATGATTGCGGCATTCCATTTCAGGCTTTCGACCATGAAGAGTTAAGAAATACATTTTGCGAAGCGTGTCTAGATGAAAATGACTATTTAAAGGGGCAATAATCTATTTGGCCAAATCAAAAACGCCTTGCAACTCGTAAACCGCATAGCTTTTTTCTTGATTTTTGGCTGCATTCGTCATTGCTTTAGCTACAATAACATCTTTTATTGGGCGATATTTTCGAATACCTGGCACCCATGAAAAAGCATACATAATTGGTGTAAATATTTTCTCAACCCAACGAAATTCTTCTCGGTTACCTGCCAGCATTGATGGACGGATAATACTGACTTGTTTAAACTTTAAATTTTGCACGGCTTCATCTAACTCGCCCTTCATTCTAGAATAAAATACTTTTGATTTTGCATTGGCACCTGCTGAAGATAATAAAACGAGTTTTCTTGTTCCTGCATTACTCGCTAGTTCGGCAGTATTGAATTGCATATCATAATCAATCTCCCACTGTCTTTCTTTTGTTCCGGCGGTTTTTATAGTGGTTCCTAAAGTTGAAAACATCACATCAAAATTTAGTGCAATCTCACTAGATTTAATTTGATCAAAATCTACAATTTCTTCGCTTAATTTTACGTGCTTAAGTTCTGTCGACCTTCTGGTAAGCACCTTTACTTCTGAAAACGAATCATCTAATAATAGTTCCTTTAATAATGCGCGTCCAATTAACCCTGTTGCTCCTATTAATACTGCTTTCATCTTTTAAATTTAATCAACTCCTTGTAACCAATCTGTCATATACTCCACAAATTGGAGTTGCTCATCATTCGGATAATCATTGAAAAACGAAACTTGATAACGGAAGGTACCTAAATCATATTTAGTTGTATTAGAGAGGTTAACTTCACGTGAGTGCATTACGCCTTGTAATTGAGAATCTATAAATAATAAACTAACCCGATAACCAGGAGAAGGATCCGTAATCCAATTTTCATAAATAAAGAAACTCTCAAAATCTAAATGAGCTGAATCTCTTTGCATCTGATATTTATCCACAAAGGTTTGAAATACTGATTTATCTCGTCCATTTTGCCCAATAAAACTCACTAAGTCCTTTTCAATTACACTTTCAGGGCGGATATTATCTCTATGCGTATATCCTTCTAAGTAAGCGTATCCATCATCACTACTTTCATCCATAATAAGTGCAATAAAATCTTTATGCATTTTCCCAAAAGCCTTGTGATTATTATCATACAAAATTGCATTAACTTCCATCACGCTGTTATTCTGCTGCTCTTTATTTGTCGAACAGTAAATACCAATTCGAACCCAATCCCCCGTATCGTTTGCAACCTGAATAATCGCATTATCATACAATTCAAAAACTACCTCTCCGTTCGGTTTATCTCTAACATTTGCTGGGCCATCTACTTTTTCGCCAATAGTTATAAAATCCTTTTCGTGCGTTAAACTATTTACAGTTTCATGAGATGAAAGGTCTATATTTTCTTCAAGTCTATCCCCAGAACATGCCACTAAAGCAAGCAAAACAAAAATTAGCAAGACTTTCATTTCAACAATTTTGTATACAAGTCCCACACAACAACACCTGTACATACCGAAATATTCAAAGAATGCTTCGTTCCTATTTGCGGTATTTCAATAACACCTTTGCATGCATAAATAACCTCTTGCTGTACACCCTCCACTTCATTTCCCATTATAATGGCGGTTTTATTCGTAGCGCTTGGTTGAAAATTATTGAGCATTATACTGTCCTCGGCTTGCTCAATGGCATAAGTGTCAACGCCGTCCTCATTTAACCGCAATAATAAATCTGTGGTATCCTCAACATATTCCCAATCTACAGATTCAGTTGCACCAAGGGCAGTCTTATGTATATCGCGGTGTGGAGGAGTTGCAGTTATTCCGCAAAGGTAGATTTTCTCAATTCGAAAAGCATCCGAAGTTCTAAATACAGAACCAATATTATTCAAGCTTCGAATATTATCTAGAACAATAATTAGCGGTGTTTTCTCAGAAGATTTATAGGATTCAACTGATATTCTACCCAATTCTTCAAGCTTCAGTTTTTTGCGTGATTCACTCATAAAGACAAAGATAGTTCTGATTTTCGACAAAAAAAATCATTTTTTTCATAAGCCATCAATCTCTTGATAAACGTGGCTCTTGGCACATTTTCAATAGGCAAAAAAACAAACCAATGTAAAATATATTTGACATTGAGTATAATTTATTTAACTTTGTATCAAATATTATTTACTCAAAGTATAAAATAACGTACAATTAATAGATTATGTCAATACAAGAAAAAAAGGCAGTTTTTAATATCATAACATCCGCATTAATTATGGGAGGTTATGCTTATTACACTTTTGTAATGCATGCCGCAGAGAATATGCCGCAAATTTTGGAGGTTCAATTTTGGGCACAATTTACACTAACAATGATTATTGTTACAATCATTCTTAAAATCATTAGTTTGATTCTATTTACAATTATCAAAGCCATTATTACTAGAGCGCAAGAGGAGGATTTTATGGATGAATATGATAAAAAAATCGAAATGAAATCTGAACGAAATGGCAATTACTTTTTTATTATTGGTTTCATTTGCTCAATGATACCAGTAGCTATGGGAGAACCTGTTTATTATATGTTTATAATAATGTTATCATCAGGTTTTATTGGAGGAACTTTAGGCGATCTTTGGAAAATCTATTATTATAGAAGAGGGATTTAAAATGAATCAAAAACACATTACTAATAATATTAGAACGTTGCGTTTTCACAAAGATGAAATGACGCAGCAAAAACTAGCAGACGAAGTAGGTGTCACAAGACAAACTATAGTCGCAATTGAGAAAGGAAAATATTCTCCTACTCTTGAACTCGCATTCCGAATTGCCCATATTTTCGAAGTACCATTGAACGAGGTTTTCACCTATCATAGTACCGAGGACAAATTCAAAAAACGGAACCAAAAAAAATAAATTCATGCATTTTCTTATTTTAAAAACAAACCTTGATTCTGATCAAGGAGTAGATGCAATACGCCCAATTTTAAACTTACATCCATCTATTATTGAATGGAATGTAGACACTGAAGACATTGATAATGTCCTTAGAATAGAAGCCTTGCAAACCATTGCTGATTTAGATATCATTTTATTACTAAAACAATTTGGAATTGCAAGTGAAACTTTAAACACTTAATATCATGAAAGCAATCCATTTTCCTAAATACGGTTCATTTGAACATTTAAAGCAAATTGAAAAACCAATTCCTGAACCTAATTCCAAACAAATTCTTGTTCGTGTAAAAAACAGTTCTACTAACGCCATGGAGTGGCATATTTTTAGAGGCTTATGGATGGTTAGAATGAAATGCGGGATATTTAAACCTTCAAAAAAATATGACGTTCAAGGTGCTGATATTTCAGGAGAAGTTGTGTCGGTAGGTTCTGAAGTTAAAGGGTTTAAAAAAGGAGATGCGGTATTTGGCGACATTTTTAATGGTGGATATGCAGAATATGCGCTTGCAGAAGAACATCAATTAGCAAAAAAACCTGAGAATGTTAGTTTTGAGCAAGCTGCTGCGATTCCAGTTGCTGGAATGACTGCCTTAAAAGGCATTCGTGACATCACAAAGGTCAAAAAAGGAGACCATGTTTTAATTAATGGCGCATCTGGTGGGGTTGGAACTTTTGCGGTGCAAATGGCAAAACATTATGGTGCAAAAGTTACTGCTGTTTGCAGTGGAAAAAATGCTGCTGCGGTTATTGCATTGGGGGCTGATGAAGTTCTTAATTACGAAACTACCGACTTTTGTTCTCAAGGAATAAAATATGACCATGTCATAGATGTAGTAGGCAACCGGACACCAAAAGAAATGAAACGAATTTTAAAACCAGGTGGAATATGTGCAGTAATTGGTATGACTACATTAACACTTATGTTTAGGTTTATGCTTAATCCTTCAAAGCAAATAAAAGTTGTACATGTTGAACCCAATTCAGAGGTACTTACAACACTTGGAGAAATGCTTTCTAGTGGCGCAGTTAAAAGTTATATTACAGCAAAATTTCCCTTAGCTCAAGTTCCTCAAGCTCTAAAAAATGTGAGTACACGGCACGTTTGCGGAAAACAAGTAATTGTTATTGAATAAGAATATCGTTCTTCCTGTTCAGTTACATTTTAATTATTTGGACATAAATGGACATGAAAACAATATTCTTACTATTTATCTTAATCTGCATTCATTTCAATTTAGAAGGACAAATTAGTACAACTGATTTGGAACAAATGAATCTTAAATCATCTGTTGAATCCATAATTGAAACAACTTTAAGTGCTACTGGAAAATCCAAGCGAAATAAAAGGATGGACACAACAAGTCAGATAACTTATTTATTTAATAAAGATGGAAACATAAAACAAGAATGTTGGAAATTCAATGCTACGGAAGATTCAACAACTATTCATACCTATTACAATGAGCAAGGAATCAAAACCAGCAATCTTTATATAGATCATTCCAATAAATTTCAAAACACGAATCAATTTACACATGATACCATTCAGCGTACAATAACTTCTTTTGCTTTTTCAGAGCAAGGAGACTCTGTTGGCAAAGATGTGTATACGTTCAACGCAAAAGGATTCATAATTGAACATCAAACATATGGTTCCTTTGTAGTTGGAGGAAAATTACTCTACACATACCAGTGGGAATATGACCGCACAAATTTTAATATTCGAACTCATTACTTTACGCCAGACTCAAGTGTTTATAGAACATCATTACATTATGGTACTCGCCAATACTTACTAAGTACTTCTATTCTTAGTAATACTTCTAAACCCATTACTTATCGCTATTTATACGTTTATGATAAAAAGGGAAATTGGATTAAAAAAACGACTATGCAAGGAAAAAAAGTGACTTTTATAGAGTTGAGATCTATTACTTATAGGTCTTAACGGTTGGCCAAATTTTTCAAACACTTTTCAGCCGTTTCAAATTCGAACTTAAATCCTTTTTCTAATAAACGTTCAGGAATTACATTGCGACTTTTAAGTAACAATTCCGTTTCTGTACCAATAATTTTTGCGCCTAATTCTAACAAACACTTTGATTGTCCAATACCAAACGATCGATTTAAACTTTGCCGAAGAAGCCCCATAAATGCCTTATTACGCACAGGCCTTGGCGCAACAACATTCACCGCCCCAACAATCGCTGGATCTTCCATCATAAAATGTACGGCTTTGCAAAAATCAACCACATGAATCCAACTAATGAATTGATTACCATTGCCTTGTTTACCACCAAAAAATAGTTTAGTTAATTGCTGTAATTTGGGATATGCTCCGCCATTTTTGCCCAATACAATTGAGGTTCTTAAAGCCACGCGCCTTGTGCTTTGCAAATCGTGTTTAAAGAACTCGGCTTCCCACTTTTTGCAAACATTCATTGAAAAATCATCTCCAATAATCCCATCATCCTCCGTCATTTCTTGCGTTTCTGAATGCACATAAATTGTTGAACTTGCTGCATTCAACCAAACGTTGGGAGGATTCTCGGCTTTTTGAATTGCCAAAGCCAAAATTCGAGTACTATCAATTCTTGAAGATAAAATCTCTTGCTTATTTTTATCCGTATAACGACAGTCAACACTTTTCCCTGTCATATTAATCAAAACATCCGCCCATTCCAGGTCGGCCAACCATTCTCCATGGTTTTGAGCGTCCCAATAAATTTCATTTTCAGCCTTTGGTTTGCGCGTTAATAAGCGGATATTACATCCGGCTCCTTTAAAATATCTTTCTAAGCTTCTTCCTAGAAAACCCGTCCCTCCAGCAATTAAAATGTTTTTCAATTTCATTATTTTAAGTATAAAAAATACAACATAACCATTAGTACTAATGCACGAAACACAACCCATGATATTGAAACAATAAATGGTAACCCTAGTCGCTTACAACGCTGTACATGTAAACTGAACATTGTCCCAACAATTAGCCCAAAACCAACCAGTAATTGCACCCAACTAAAGTCAATATAATGATCTGAAATGAGCAAAGGAACCAACAAAAAGCCTCCTATTATTGAAACAGTTGACATATTTCCTAAATATGCCAATCTCTTATTGGGTTGGATTAAACTCAATGCGAAAAATTGCCATCCAATTTGACCGAAACAAATCGCATATTCACGCCAACCAAAATGAACAACCCGAAGTTCTGCATCCAATAAGGCAGAAAAACTATTGACCATAAAACCTGTAAACAAAGCAGCAATTAAAAGGTAAACAATTCGATACGGAATATGAACTGGTGGTGTACAATCACGCTCGTTTATCCCCACGCTTCTCCCGGCTATAACTTTACGGTTAAATGAAATAAATCGATATAATTTACTCAGTAAAAAGTAAATCCATTTAACTTGAAACAACCTTTTTAAAATAGGTTTCTTATCAGAAATTATTCGCATAAACGCATCAATGCCATAAGTCGTTTTACCAGACCTGGGATGGACTAAAGCCACCTCTGATTTTGCTCGCTTATCATCTATTTGATCAAATATCTTGCGGTTGACATTTTGATAATAGACAATGGTATCTTCATCAATCAAGCCCATTTTTGTGAAGCACCTACCGTACAAACTGCACATTGGACAACTCTTATCAATAATTAATTTGTGATTCGTTATCATGACATTAGATTTGATGATCGTTATTCACTCTCATTTGCCCCGCTTCTTCTTCCTCATTCATGTACATGCGATCTTTACTTCTTAAATAGAGCCAGCGAGGTAATTGGGCCAACATTGCAATTGCTAATGTCCAAATTATGGTAGTGTATTCACCTCTCCACATTAGTCCATTAAAAATGATGACTGGAATAAATACCTCAACAAAAAGTAATAGCTTAATATGTTCCTTGGTTGTTCTTTCATTAATTGCAATTCGTTCGATAATCATGCAAATAATTGCTGAAGGCAACCAAACCACAACTCCTATAATAATTCCTAAACCTGCCATGCTAATAAGCTCCAGAATTGGTATTGATTGCCCCATAGATAATGACTCTATTACTCCCATTATTATGATTAGAAAAAACACCGCTGGAATTGGGATCGCCATACTTGATTGAACCTTAATTCTACTGATTTTCATAACTTAAGATTTAGTACTTCTATTTTTAAAAACAAGGAATTGATATCGCAATATGTTACTAACACTACCTATGACCAGAATTACAAAAATCATGTGCAAAGAAATAACGGAAGCAACAATGGTTTCTATTATTAACATGCGTCTTAATCTCTTTTTGTTTAATTTTTCATTGATTGTTGCAAATTCAATAATTAGACAGATTACAACACTTACTATCCATAAAGGAGAGGTTGCAAAAAATATTTCAAAAAATTCTGCCCAGGCATTTTGCTGAGAAACAGATTCAAATACATAAAAGAAGATAGCGAGAAACACCATTAAGAATGGGATAAGCATGCTTAAATGCACCTTGGTTTTACTAATTTTCATAGTTATAAGTTTTATTATTTAGAAACTATTTGATGAGATTATACATGCGGTTTTTGTGTTTTAAATACTTCCAACGAATACACTGTGCTAGGATAACTGGCACCAACACAATTAATCCTAAAAAATTTGCGCGATTTTCAAATGCAAGGACTATAATTAGAAATAGAAATGGGAGGATAATTTCAACTATAAATAAAATTGCTACTGTCTTTGTTGTAGATTTTTTTCCAAGAGTGAATCGCTCTATAATGTAAAACAAGAGCCATATTCCACCCCACATAGGCCATCCAAAAAAAATCACTTGTAATAAATAGTAAAAAATTAATCCAATACTAAACTCGTCATTCCCCATTCCAAACCTTACAATTGCGCCAACTATCATAAATGCGCCAATTGAAGAGAACAATACCCATAAACTCTGTACGACTCGATCATTATTAATTTCCGATAATTCGATATTTTTAAACATATTAAAGTTTTAGAAAAAATTGAAAGTTTGATTTAAAAAAATATTAACTCATAGTTTTAATCATTTTTTTGAAGAAGAAGTTGTCTTTTAATTTCAACCAAATTTCTGAAAGCTGATCCAATTGTTTAATAAAATCATCCAGTTCCTGCATTAATTGTTTAAAGTGCGCAACTTCCTCCTCATTACCTTCCAACTCTTCATTTTTCAATTTAGACAATAAGGAAAGTACTGGTTGCAACTCTCTTCTTTTTCGCTCTTCAACAATATTTTGCGCCATAGACATAATATCAGTCTGTGCCGTAAAAAATTCTTTCCGTTCCCCTATTTTATTCTGCTTGCTCACTAACCTCCAATTGATCAACTCGCGCATGTTAATATTCACATTACCACGAGAAAGTTTAATGGTCTCCATCACATCTTCTGTACTCAAAGCCTCATTACTCGCTAAAAGTAATGCATGAATTTGCGCCATAGAACGAGGAATCCCCCAAGCACTCCCTATTGAGCCCCAAGTTTGTACAAATTCCATTTTCGCGTCATTCAATTGCATAGATCAAATGTAATATAATTTTTCGAACTTTCAATATTTATTGAAAGTTTATTTTTATGTTATTGCATGTTAAATTAATTAACAGTCTACTTTAAAATAGTTCCTTTGTAAAGAATTTTAAAGTAAATCGTCAAATCCTAAAATTATTCATATGAAAAATACATTCTTTACATTATTACTATTATTTACCGTTTCGGCAACTGTTAATGCTCAGGTAAAATCTCCACAACCAAGTCCATCAGCAAAAATTGAGCAAACAGTTGGCTTAACAGAGGTTACAATTGCTTATTCTCGTCCAGGAGTTAAAGGCAGAACCATTTTTGGAGACTTAGTGCCATATGGTAAAGTTTGGAGAACCGGCGCAAACAAAGCCGTGCAATTTTCAACGTCAACTGACATTAAATTTGGAGGTAAAGATGTTCCTGCAGGAGATTATGCTTTATATACCGTTCCTGGCGAAAAAAAATGGGACGTTATTTTATACACTGAAACTGAGATTTGGGGAACACCAGAAAAATGGGACGAAACACTAGAAGCTGCTAGAGTAACTGTTGATGTTCAAGCATTAAACGATCCTATTGAATCATTCACTATTTCCATAGACAATTTGATAAATGGAACAGATGCTGACTTAAGTATTTCTTGGGCCAAAACAAAAGTGACGGTGAAAATTGAAGCACCTACCAATGAAATTGCTCAAAAAAGTATTGATAAAACAATGGCTGGACCATCAGCGGGTGATTATTATTCTGCTGCTAGTTTTTATTTAGCATCTGACAAAGACATGGACCAAGCTTATGAATGGATTCAAAAAGCAATTGAAATGCGCGGTGGTGAAGCTCCATTTTGGATGTTAAGAAAACAATCTTTAATTGAAGCTAAATTGGGCAAGAAAAAAGAAGCAATTGCAACGGCAAAATTGTCAATGGCAGGAGCAGAAAAAGCTGGAAATTCAGACTATGTTAAAATGAACAAAGACTCTATTGCTGAATGGAGTAAGTAGAATTTCAACCTATATTTTTAACAGAATTAAAGCCCTGACAAC
Source organism: uncultured Crocinitomix sp. (assembly GCA_937136425.1). Taxonomy (GTDB): domain Bacteria; phylum Bacteroidota; class Bacteroidia; order Flavobacteriales_D; family Crocinitomicaceae; genus Crocinitomix. Next base: position 6,513 of record CAKZON010000039.1, on the reverse strand, counting down.
TATTGTCAGGGCTTTTGTTTTTTATCATTTATGGTCAATTTTAAACCGTGCTTGGCGAATAAAAAATGGCATTTGTCATTAGAATGGTCTATATTTATAAATGCAACCACCTATGAATACACCTTGTTTAATACACTTACTATTATTCATTGTAAGTCCCATTATTAGTTCCGCCGCAGTGTGGAATGTTGGACCTTCCTATGACTATATGACCCCGAATGCATTTTATTTAGCAGACGTTGCTGGTGATATTGATATTGCAGATTTTGACACCATTTATATTGAAAGTGCTGACTATTTAGGTACAGATGCTTTAGCCGCCTGGCAACAGGATAATTTATTTATTCAAGGAGAAGGTGACATTGATGCACGGCCTCATATGATTGCTGATGGAGCTTATATTCTTGGCAAAGGAACTTGGGTTTGTGTTGGTAATAATATAACTGTTTCAAATATTGAATTTTCAGGAGCTGCTGTTCCAGATGAAAATGGAGCAGGAATTCGGTTAGACGGAATTGGTTTAACACTTTTAAAATGTTATTTCCATCACAATGAAAATGGATTATTTACGAGCAATCCTTATGATGGAGATATTTTCATTCAGTTTTGTGAATTTGCATACAATGGCTTTGGAGACGAATTTACCCACAATATGTATATCGGCCATGTTAACAATTTCACTTTAAGTCATTGTTATTCGCATCACACTAATGTGGGGCATAATGTAAAATCTAGAGCAAATAACAATTTCATTATCTATAATCGAATTACAGATGAATCAGACGGAAACTCAAGTCGTTTGATTGACTTGTCAAACGGAGGTTATGCACTTGTAAAAGGAAATGCTTTAATGCAAGGTCCTGCTGCTTTAAATAATAACGCTGTTGGATATGGTTTAGAAGGTTTAACAAATCCAGCACCTCATGAATTTTATTTTGTGCATAATACAATGGTTAATAAACGTGAAGCATCTTGCCGATTTTTACAAATTGCAGATGGAACAATGGAAGCATATATTGTCAATAATATTTTTGCAGGGACAGGTGATTTATTAGAAGGTGAGGCCACCACTTTTTCACATAACTATGCAGATGAGGATATTTCTGTTTTTGATTTTGAAGCAGAAGAAGTTTATGTATACAATATTGGACTTTACTCCGTTGCTAAGGACTCTGGAATGATTTTAACGGGAGATTTAGAAGCAACATCACAATATTACCACAACACCTACCTTGCAGGCATTAGAGATTTGCATGGTATAAGACCAGATATTGGAGCATATGAATATCACGACCCCATTGGATATAAAGAATTTGAAAAGAATATTTTTTCAATTTATCCAAATCCATCAAAAGGACTATTACACCTCCATTTGAATCAAAATTTTAACGAAAATATTCTCATTCAAATACTCGATCTTTCTGGTCAATTAATTTATTCAAATTCCAGTACGCTAAAACATCATACGATTGATCTATCGAACTACGCTAGAGGTTCAGTTATAGTGAAAGTAATTACCCAAAACAGTACACATCAAGAAATAGTCATCTTAAACTAAAGGGGTTTTAATCAATTTCACATGAGCGCCATATTAAAAGAAGAAATATCGGATTTAAAGCAAAAAATTAAAGAACTTGAGAATGAAAATGCATGGTTAAAGGAAAGCCACCTGTTTAAAGATTCAGAGAAATCCGTAGTCGATACTCCACCAGCATTCAAACCAATTTTTGATGAGGCTGAAAAACTTGTTTCAGGTTACTTTAAAAAAGTACAATTTGATCCAGGAAAAGCGTCCATATTAATTGACAATGAGCGTTACGTCTTGATGCGTGCCTCTTCATTATCAATAGATTTTTTAGAAGAAATTAAAAGACTATATTCTCACAAAGGAAATGACGAAGCCATTCGAATAGGACAAAATTTCCTCTTTGATATTTCGCATGTTTTGGGTATTGAGGATGCAAAAGCGTTTCACAAAAAAATGGATTTAACAAGCCCTTTAGAAAAGCTTTCTGCAGGACCAATACACTTTGCATATAGTGGTTGGGCCAGCGTTGAAATTATAGACAGCAACCCAACATCTGATGAAAATTTTTTCTTAAAATATCGTCATCCCCATTCATTTGAAGCCGAGTCTTGGATTAAAAGAAATAAAGTTTCTGACAGGCCCGTTTGCATTATGAATGCAGGTTATTCTTCTGGTTGGTGTGAAGAAAGTTTTGGCATCCCATTGACATCAATTGAAATTACATGTCGTGGAAAGGGTGATGATAATTGTACATTTATAACTGCACATCCTAATAAAATTGAGACTTATTTAGAAAAAGAATCTGTTCACACCAATTTGAACGACAACTTTGAAATACCCCTCTTTTTTGAAAGGAAAATAGTAGAGCAAAAAATACTAAAATCATTAGAAGAAAAATCCATTTTATTAAAAGAGGTGCATCACCGTGTAAAAAATAATTTGCAACTCATCTCTAGCTTACTCAATTTGCAATCACATTACTTACCGGATAGAGCTTCTGTTGAAATGTTTCGAGAAACACGTAACAGAATAAAAGCGATTGCTCTTGTTCATGAAAAATTGCATCAAACTTCAAACGTTGAGTTTGTAAACCTTAATAAATATTTTAGTTCGATAATTGATTTAATAACAGAATCAATTGGGGCATCAATCAAAATTTCATTAGATGTTAGCGGAGTAAAAAACAGTAAAATCTCTCTAGATTTAGCTTTATCCTGCGGACTTATTTTGAATGAGTTGATTTCTAATTCGATCAAATATGCCTTTCCAGAATCTTCCAGCCAAACTTCACCTAAGGTGGATGTAACCATTACTGAAGTTAATGGACAATACCATATCCAAGTTTCTGACAATGGAATTGGATTACCTGAAGGGTTTGAAATAGAAGATCAAAACTCACTTGGTTTTGAAATAATTTTGGCATTAGTCGATCAAATTAGCGGAACTATCACTATTAGATCAGAGCAGAGCAAAGGAACCGTTATTACGATAAAAGTTGCTTGCTAAAGCTAATCCACAGCAAATTCAATTTCATAACTGTTAACAAGTATTGATAAGTCAGTTTACACAAATTTTTGAAAGGTAAAACAATGCCTTAAATTCGTCTTTCCAAAATTCAATTAAACGTGGCGAAGAAAAAAGCAAGTAGTAAGAAAGCAACGGTAACTCCGTTGATGAAGCAATACAACCAAATCAAGATGAAATATCCTGATGCAATGTTATTGTTTCGAGTTGGTGATTTTTACGAAACCTTTGGAGAAGATGCTATTAAAGCATCCAATATCCTTAATATCATCTTAACAAAAAGAGGAAAAGATAGTCCTTCTGAAATTGAATTAGCAGGTTTTCCGCACCACTCACTTGATACTTATTTGCCCAAATTAGTTAGAGCCGGCATGCGTGTTGCCATTTGTGATCAATTAGAAGATCCGAAAATGACTAAAACCATTGTTAAACGAGGTGTGACTGAATTGGTGACACCAGGTGTTTCATACAATGACAAGGTGTTGGATGGAAGTGAAAACAATTTCTTGGCAGCCATTCATTTTGAAGGAAAACAAGCAGGGGTATCATTTATAGATGTATCTACGGGCGAGTTTTTAGTTGCAGAAGGAAATTTTGAATATATCGATAAACTAATTCAAAGTTTTGGACCTAAAGAAATTTTATTTCAAAAAGGAAAGCAAAAACTTTATTTAGAACATTTTAGTGATAAATTTTACACCTATAAACTAGAGGACTGGGTATTTACAACTGATTTTGCAAAAGAAAATTTAGAAAAGCATTTTGAAGTTAAATCACTGAAAGGGTTTGGCATTAATAAAATGGAAATGGCTGTAATTGCAGGTAGTGCCGTGTTGCATTATTTATCGCAAACGCAACATGATAAACTTTCGCATATCACAACTATCTCAAGACTGGAAGAGGATCGATATGTATGGTTGGACCGTTTTACAATTCGAAATTTAGAATTACTTTATTCGCAAAACGAAGGCGCCGTAACATTGATTGATATTATTGATCAAACCTTAACGCCTCCTGGCAGTAGAATGATGCGCCGTTGGACGGTATTGCCATTGAAAGACCTAGCACCAATTCGTGAACGTCATGAAATTGTACAGTACTTTTTAAATGATGGTGACTTTCAATCAACCATTGAAACACAATTGAAAGAGGTTGGTGATTTAGAACGAATCATTTCTAAAGTAGCAACAACGCGTATTAATCCAAAAGAGATTGTACAACTTAAACGTGCATTAACTGCTATTGACCCAATTAAGGAAGCTTGTAGTAAAGCTAAATCAAAAGCGTTGCCATTAATTGGTGATCAATTAAATCCTTGTGCGGCATTGCGCGAACGAATTGAAAAGGAAATTGATGCTGATCCTGCTATTGCAGTTGGTAAAGGACAAGTAATTGCAGATGGTGTAAATACCGAATTGGATGATTTACGTACCGTATTGAATTCAGGTAAGGATTATTTAGAAGCTATGAAAGTGCGTGAAGCTGAACGCACCGGAATTTCAAGTATAAAAATTGCCTTTAATAATGTATTTGGCTACTATATTGAAGTTAGAAATTCGCATAAGGATAAAGTTCCTGAAGAGTGGATTAGAAAACAAACGCTGGTTAACGCCGAACGATATATAACTGAAGAATTAAAAGAATACGAATCAAAAATATTGGGCGCCGAAGAAAAAATTCACCAATTAGAAAGCACACTACTTTCAGATTTGGTATTATCTATGGCGGACTATATCACTCCAATACAGCATAATGCCTCGCAATTAGCAAAGCTCGATTGTTTACATTCATTTGCTATGGTAGCTCGATCAAATCAGTACGTTTGTCCTAAAATGGATGAGTCATTTGTGATTGATATTAAGGAAGGAAGACACCCAGTAATTGAGAAACAATTGCCTATGGGTGAGGCTTATATTTCCAATGATGTTTATTTGGATAATGATTCTCAGCAAATCATCATGATTACAGGACCTAACATGTCGGGTAAATCTGCATTGTTACGCCAAACTGCTTTAATATCTTTAATGGCGCAAATGGGGAGTTTTGTTCCTGCAGATGCTGCTACATTAGGAATTGTAGATAAGGTTTTTACAAGAGTTGGTGCATCTGATAATATCTCGTCTGGAGAATCAACTTTTATGGTTGAAATGAATGAGACCGCAAGTATTTTGAACAACTTGTCAGAACGCAGCTTAATTATTTTGGATGAAATTGGACGAGGAACAAGTACTTATGACGGTATCTCAATTGCATGGTCTATTACGGAATATTTACATGAGAATAAAAGCGCAAAGCCAAAAACATTATTTGCGACTCACTATCATGAGTTAAACGAGATGAGCGGAACTTTTAACCGCATTAAAAACTATAACGTTTCTGTTAAAGAATTAGGGAACAAAATCATTTTCATGCGGAAATTAGTACCCGGCGGAAGTGCACATAGTTTTGGTATTCATGTGGCGAAAATGGCCGGAATGCCAAAAGCTGTTCTTAATCGTGCGGATCAAATATTGGTGCAATTGGAGAAAAGTCATTCGGGTGATTTAAAATCAGAAGCGAAAGCAATTGCTGCAGATGCTAATATGCAATTAAGTTTTTTCCAATTAGACGATCCTGTTTTAATGCAAATTAAAGATCAAATTGAAAGTATTGATATTAATACGTTGACTCCTGTTGAGGCTTTGATGAAGTTGAATGAGATTAAGAAGTATGTTGGAGGATAATTAAATTGCAAAACAAATACTTTAAGCAAAAGTAAACCTTGCCCAATTGGGGTAACTAAGCTTTGCGAAAAACACAAATCAAATCATTTATTTGCTCTTTTCAATTGGGCATCCTTAAATTATGGCTGTAGTTTTAACCTGACATTTAAAATTCAATAGGTATGCCGTCGATCGAAAAACATAATGAAATTAAATGGCCTACAGACATGGATGGGCATTTTTTTGAAATGCATATCCGAGAGTCAATTTGTGTCAATAAAGCGAGAAAACCACTCTATTCGAAACTCACTAATGGAAAATCGGAAAAGCTGTCCAATACATTTCTGCGGAATCAACATTTTTCATTACCAATTGCACGATTTACAGATTATCTAGGTAAACGTTATCAAAAATTGGGTATTCCTATTCTTGAGCTCGACCTGGTATCAATGCATAATATTGACAAATTCAAAGAATCATCCGATCAAGAACCTATGCCAATTTCAGCATATACCCCCATTGACGTAATGCAAATTAGACAAGAATTGCGAAAAGCATACAAAGATGGTGGCTTCGAAGCTGTATCTACAACTGCTCAAAATAGAATTGATGATATTGCTCCTATCAAAACCTATCACTCCATGACCAAACACATGTTAGAATCTATTGTAAGAATGTCTAATTTGGGAGATATTTACATTCAAATGGCATTAGATAGAGGTATAAAATCTCCACGCAAGCTTTCTAGATTTATGCTAA
>CAKZON010000038.1 GCA_937136425.1 uncultured Crocinitomix sp. | reverse complement strand
AAGTATAAATCGTTATACAACTGTGAGGAGTAGGGTTTGAGTTCGGAAGTCGGGTAAGCTATCATAGTTTACCCGGCACTGAAAACGAAACGTTTATTATGATTTTGTAGGAACAAAAAAGTGTACTTAGATGGTGAACTAATGACTCGCAGAGAGAAGTTTGATTATATAAATTTTAATCGATTTTTTAACCTGTTCGGATTTATTGGTACAGGAAATGTCATTTTCTTAAAATTTTTGCAAGCCGGTTTTTCTGAGTGATTTACTGAACAGAATTCTGATGCATGATATTTTTTAGCTGATAAACAAATTTAACTTGGGGAATTACAAGTTTGACGCGAACCTATAAAAAAATGACTTGAACTGGCTGTTTACACCCCTGTTTGTTATTTGTTTTAGCCTTAATGATTTTTTTGCTAAAATCTCTGCATTTGCTTATATCACTTATATATAGTAGGTTACATGTTTTTAGTTAAGGTGGAAATGGTTCAGTATTCAGAGGTTTAATATTTCTATTAACTCTATTTTGATACATTTACAGAACTTCAATATTGGTTATGAAATGTTTGTTTATTGTTTTTTTCATACTTATTTCGACTAGTCCATACTCTCAAGACTTTCTTGTTCCGCAAGAGTATCGATATTCTTTAGCTGAACTAGATTCAATAGAAAAAATTGCTGATGGGGCTAGTAATCAACATGAAAGATCAGTGAATTTCTATAAACTTGGTTTAGGTTACAGAGCGAACAATAATAACATTCTTGCATCAAAGTATTTAATACTATCCATGAAAGCCTCTGGTATGGATCAAAAGTCAATTGATAGAAGAGCCATCTGTTATATGACTTTAGCTTACCTATATGCTGAAGCAGGAAAAAATAATCTACGCGACAGTTGTTTGGTGAGAATCAGGAAACTTTCAGACTTGATATCAACGGATTCTATATTCATAGATGCACAAATGTACATATCAGGGCACTACGCCAGTAGGAATATGTTAGACTCTGCCAATTTTTTCTTAGACAGAATATTGGTTGATAATGGTAATAAAGGTAATCATATTACCCTACTTCACGCATTTCTATCCAAGTCAGCGTACAGTATTATGGACAATGAACTCGATACGGCAAAATTTTACGCACAGAAAGTGATAGGTTATCCGAAGGGTGAACATGATGACCCATATTTGATAAAGAAGCTGAACCTTATGGCATATCGTAGAATAGCATCTGTATTCATGATGGAAGGAGATTATGAAGAATCATGCACCCAGTTAGACACAGCTTATTCTCTTGCTACTAAAATAAACGACACATTAAATCTTTACCGTATTTGCAATGATCTTTCGAAAGGGTATGAAAAGCTTCAAAAACTTGACTCAGCTCTTATTTACCAGAAAAGGTCATTTTTTTTCTACAGTTCTTATGTAAATGCGGATTACTTGAGTAGTCTTACGGAGGCGCGTTTAACCTCAAATTTTGAACACAAAAAACGATTAGATTCGATTCATAATAACCAAATTCTGCGTGAAAAGAATCTAATGTTAAGGCATGATGAAAAACAGCTTAACTCAGCAAAAATAATGATTACGGCAATTCTGGTATTGCTTTTTATTCTTGCAATTCTTTTGTTTCGAATTAAGAAGTCCCGCAGGATCATTCTGTCTCAGAAGCTAATGGCTGAACAAAGTTTACGAGACAAAGAATTACTTCTAAATGAGGTGCATCATAGAGTGAAAAACAATTTGCAAATAATTTCCAGTTTATTAAATTTACAATCAAAAAATACTGAAAATCAGCAAATAAAAGACATCTTAATTGACAATCAACATAGGATACAATCAATGGGGTTGATTCATCATCAACTTTATACATCCGATAAAGTTGTAGAGTTGGATTTTAAAAGTTATGTAGAAAAATTGGTTGCAGATATTGCAGGATCATTCAACAGTGATTCGCGCGATCTTGACGTACAAGTACAAATTAGTCCCGTAAAATTGAACATGGATATTGCCATGTTACTTGGACTTGTATTGAATGAGCTAATTACAAACTCGCTGAAGCATGGTTTTACGGATAATAACCAAGTGAATATAGATATTAAATTAATTGAAAACACTCAGGATGAATGTATTCTGAAAGTCCAAGATAGAGGAATTGGATTTCCTGATAACTTCCATAAATTAAAACAAAAGTCTATAGGAATTAGATTGATAGTGGGGTTTGTTTGGCAAATGAGAGGAGAAGTTGAGTTTAAGAATTCAAATGGTGCGTTAATTGAAATAAAATTTATCAATGGTCCACTAGGAAAGAAGAGCTAATTTGATTCATGTTATGAGTAATTTAAGAATATTAATCGTAGAAGATGAATTTTTGACCATTGAAAGCCTAAGGGCTTCACTGTTAGAAGTCGGTTATGCAATTTCGGGAATTGCAAGAGATCCTGACGAAGGTATCACTATCCTAAATGAAGGTAACACTGATTTTGCCATAGTGGATATAAATCTTCAAGGAGAAAAATCAGGAATTTGGTTGGCAGAACAAATTAATCAAGAATATAAAATACCATTCCTATTTTTAACTGCTAACGGAGATAAAAACACTGTTGAACGTGCTATAACTACTCAACCGTATGGCTATTTATTGAAACCATTTACAAATGACGCAATTTTTGCCGCTATCGAGGTAGCTATATCAACTTATGAGGTAAAAATTGAAACTAAAGAGGTTTTCACAATTGAAGAGAATAAAGAAAAAACGTTTTTTTTTCTTAAAGAAGATGGAATATACAAAAGGATTGTAATTAAAGAAATTGAATATGCCCAATCTCATTTGAAATATGTCGAAATTTATACGAAGAATCAGCGATTCGTTATTCGAAAAAACCTTAGTGATTTTCTCTTAATGCTTCCTACTGAACTTTTTCTTCAAATTCACAAATCATATATTGTAAACCTGCAAAAGATAGAAGAAGTTGGACAAAACTATGTTGGTATTGGTGAATCCAAAATACCTTATAGTTTAGCACGAAAAACTTCACTTTTGAGAAGACTTGGATTGAATTAAATATCAAAAAAGTGTTCCGTTCGCAATTTTTCTTTGACTTTTAGACTCCGAATTCTTTGATCTGCTCAAGAATTACAATGAATTAACAAGTTGACACATGAGATCAACATACTCCTAGCACAACAATTCTCTGGGGAGGTATAATTTTATTCTAGAAAAACGAAGTATAGTCTAGGAATTGTGTGTATGTAGTATGGTTTACTTATGATCTAAAAAAAGGGGCCCATCAAACAATGAGCCCCCCTTTTTAAAACTACTATTATTAGTAGTTACCTAACAACAATCTTGAAGTAGCGCTGCTGCTCTTGCTGCTGAATGATCAGTTGATATACACCAGGATTCAATGAAGAAACATCTAGTTTTGAATGAGTTTCACTCAACGTTCCGATTTTTACTTCACTCCCTTTCAAGTCAATGATTTTGTAGCGGGTTCCAATTGTAATATTTTCTATATCAATCGTTAACCAATTACTCGCAGGGTTCGGATAAATGTTTACATCATTTGTCGTGGTCTCAATTATCCCAACAGTTGTGATATCTACGCATACCGAAGTATCCATGCATCCATTATCAGTAACAATCACTGCGTAACTACCATTTTCCACTGCCGTGAAATTTTGAAATGTTGCTCCAGTGATCACTGAAAAACTGTCATTGCAATCCACCCATTGATAAGAAGCATCTGTGTTATTAGCAGTAATTGTCAATCCATCCACAGATGTTGAAACATCAATTGGAATCCATACGATTGTTTGTGCTTGTGTTGATGTGTTTCCATTTCCATCATCATACGTCCAAATGATTTCAGTAATAGACTGATCTGTTATTGGCAATGTCATATCATGCGTTACTGTCACAATTCCATCACAGTTATCTGTTGCTGTAGGAGGAGTTAATGTTGCTACTTCACATTCAGCAGTTACATCACTTAATGTCATTACATCTGCTACTGGAGCTGTCATGTCTGTATCACAAGGCGAAGCACAGTCCACAACAGTAACCCCTGTTGACCAGTTGGAAGTTGGACCGTTTAATTCCATATTCATAACAACACCATCATTACTACCAATTCCATCAGTAACGCTTATTAATCCAATATTATCTCCATCAGCAATTCCTTGGTTAAATTGATAGTAACCTTCCAATCCAACTGTACTACCACACCAAGCTTCATTTCCCATCTCTGATCCTATTGTTACCAGATCTCTATTAAAGTTCCAAACACGTACTTCATCAATTTTTCCATGAAAACCAGCACCTGTTGTTGGGTGAGCACCAATTGTAAAAGGATTAGGGGAAACTGCCATTCCAGTGAAACTTAAAAAACCTGCAAATTCACCATTTACAACCATGGTAAGAAATCCATCATCTACAGTTACCGCTATATGAGTCCATGCATTTAAGGGGATCGGAGCTGTAAAGGTTCCGGAACTTTCTGTTGATGCCAAAACACTTCCTACAACTTCAGTACCTATAAACACTCTCATAAATCCATCTGCAGGTAATTTTATTGAAATCCCTGCTTCAATTGGAGCTCCACTTAAATCAGATTGATTTGATATAATGTAGTTATCATCATCACTTGTTCCATATGCTGTAGGAAAAATCCATGTTTCAATTGTAAAGTCAGGAGGGAATCCTTCCTCTCCTGATAATACAGCATCATAACCATGTCCACAATCAATCATTTCATCACTTCCTCCAGAAAAATTCATGGCATTTTCGCTCTGAGAAAAGGAATTTCCCGCCATACATAGCACAATTCCAAATAGAGAAAGCTTTTTTCCAATTTTCAAGGAGCTTAGTTGTTTTAAATAAGTATATTTCATTTTCTTTAATTTATTTTCAACGCTAAATCTATCTATTCTTAATTTTTTCATAAAAAAAATGACGTGAAAGCAATAATATGTGACTTGAACCTTTCTCTTTAGCGCTTTAACTTCTTTTGTTATTTCTATTCTCAATAGACTTTCCTTCAAGGAACTTGCTTAAATTCAAAGGATACGGAGCGAATAGAAATAGTTTGCAATATTACCTGCCAAGTTCTTATACAGTATAATTTGAAAGAATTTTCTGTAACCAAAAAGTATAAATCGTTATACAACTGTGAGGAGTAGGGTTTGAGTTCGGAAGTCGGGTAAGCTATCATAGTTTACCCGGCTCCAAATTCTTAAAATCTCAAGCCAAAATTTCAATTTTCGATCACTTTAAACCCTTAGTTTCTTTCTAGTAAAGCCCTTCTTTTGCAATTTTCGATCGATAAATCCGTATATCTTTATACTTTCTATTGAAAATAGGTTTGGTTAAACACCTTTTAAACATATCACTTTTTCTTTTTTTTTGGTCCTCCCAATTTGCTATTGCACAGGATAAAATTGTAAAGACCATTTTTATAACTGCTGATACCATTCAGTTTGATACGGTTTCTGTTTATCGCACAGGTTTTGAATTGCGTCTAGACGGCGTATTATTGAGCCCCAACTCCTATTATTTGGATCCTATTCATTCTAAATTATTCTTATCCGATAACGTAAGTGGTAAATTTGAAATTCGATATGAGCGAACTCCTATCGACCTAAACTCTAACTTTAGTCACAAATCAAAAGATTTAATTGTTTCTGATACGGTTACAGAATTTGATCCCTTTTTATATTCTGTTTCATCTGCCAATCCCAATGAAGATCTATTTGGGTCATCAAAATTGAATAAGCAAGGAAGCATTTCGAGAGGTGTGACAATTGGTAATGCCCAAAACCTTTCTTTACAATCAACCTTAAACCTACAATTAGACGGGCAAATTGCGCCCAATTTATTTTTAAAAGGATCCATATCTGATGATAATGTGCCATTTCAACCTTCTGGAAACACGCAAAAACTGCAAGAGTTTGATCAGGTTTATCTAAAAGTATATAACGACAATTTTGCGTTAATTGGTGGCGATTTTTGGCTGAAAAAACCTACTGGATACTTTCTCAACTATAATAAACGAACACAAGGCGTGTCTCTAGAAGGTTATCATGACATGGATTTATTAGGACTTCCTGGTCAAGCCAAACATAAATTAAGTGGAGCATTTTCTAAAGGTAAATTTGCTCGAAATATTATACAAGGTGTTGAAGGAAATCAAGGGCCTTATCGATTACGCGGTGCCGAAAATGAAACGTTTATTGTAATTCTTGCTGGAACAGAAAAAGTGTATTTAGATGGTAAGTTGATGACTCGTGGGCAGGAGTTTGATTATATCATTGATTATAACACAAGTGAGGTTACCTTTACCGCCAATAATCTCATTACAAAAGATGTAAGAATGGTCATTGAATTTCAATATTCAGACTTAAATTATGCCCGTTCTTTATTAGCTTACAATGCGGAATTTGAAGGGGATAAGTATCATTCTTGGGTCAACGTTTATTCTGAACAAGATGCCAAAAATCAAACCATTCAACAAAACTTGACTGATGACAAAAAGCTTATTTTAAGTGAGGCGGGAGATAGTTTATTAAATGCTTTCTCTAACAGTATTGATAGTGTTGGTTATTTTGAAAATAGGGTTCTTTATAAAATGGTGGATTCGTTAGGGTATGACTCTGTATTAGTATTTACCGTTCATCCAGACTCGGCTTATTATCAAGCCTTTTTTTCGCAGGTAGAAATGGGGCAAGGGGATTATGTTTTTGAACGATTTACAGCGAGTGGGCGAGTATATAAATGGGTCGCACCAATTGATGGGGTTTCACAAGGGAATTATGCTCCTGTTCAACTACTTGTAGCGCCACAAAAAAAGCAAATGTTTACATTTGGTACAGAATATAAATTCACCGATAATATCAAATCTTCGGTTGAACTAGCTTTGTCCAATCACGATTTAAACACTTTTTCTCCACTTCATGCAGAGGACAATCAAGGGATGGCAGTAAAGTGGCGTTGGAACTCCATTCATCAACTTAGAGATTCCTCAAAGTGGAAATTAAACACCTTAGCTAATTTTGAATATAATCACCAAAATTTTAGGCAAATTCAATGGTTTAGGAGCGTTGAGTTTGATCGCGATTGGAATGTTCGAAATCAACGATATTCAGGTGACCAATATTTATCCAATGCTGCACTTCAATTAATAGGCAAAAATGTAGGTTCGTTTGGTTATAATTTTGAAAATTTTATTTGGGGTAATGATTATTTTGGTGTTAGAAACAATGCAAATGCAACTATTCAAAAAAACGGATGGCGCCTTGCAGCAAAAGGAAGCTTATTACTTTCTAACGGACAGGAAGAGACTAATTTCTTGCGCCACCAAATTGATGCTTCGAAAACCTTTAAATATGTCAAAGTTGGTTTTATTGACATCCAAGAAACCAATAAAAAACGGTTTGCGGACAATTCCGTTCTTGAAATGACATCTTACCGATTTTATGATTGGAAAACTTATATTTCAACCTCAGATTCTACCAAAAATCAATTGGGAATATACTACCGTGAAAGATACGATTGGTTCAGTGATTCTACGGCTTTAAATTTATCTGCAAAGGCACAAAATGTTGGATTAGAAACTGGGCTGATAAAAAATCCTAACAATGTTTTACGACTTAATGTTAATTATCGTCGTCTAAACGTATTGGATAGTACGCTATTTCTTTCAAAACCTGAAAATACCATTTTGAATCGGTTAGAACATGTGATGCGTTTATGGAAGGGGGCCGTTTCATCAAGCAGTTTTTATGAATTAGGATCGGGACTTGAGTTGAAACGTGAATTTGTATTTATAGAGGTAAACTCAGGGCAAGGAACTCACACTTGGATAGATTATAATAATGACGGAGTAAAAGATTTAGGTGAATTTGAAATAGCAGTTTTTGCTGATCAGGGAAATTACATTCGTGTGTTTGTACCAACAAACACCTATGTTCGTGCCTATACAAATCAATTTACAACCAGCCTTACCTTATCTCCCGTTCGTGTTTGGAGATCGAAAAAAGGACTTAAGAAAGTTATTTCAAGATTCAGTAATCAAACCGTGTACAAAATCAATCGAAAAACAAACTATGAGGATAAATTACAATTACTCAATCCATTTGTTTACAATATATCAGACACAAGTTTGGTCTCTATTAGCTCATCCTTTAGAAACACAATTTATTTCAATAAAACCAATGCTGTTTTTGGGCTGAACTATACTTATCAAGAAAACGGTTCAAAAGTTTTATTAACCAACGGGTTTGACACAAGGTTAAACACATTTCATGATTTGCAATTAAGGTGGAATTTAAACAAGTATTTTAACGTTAGAATAAGCAGTATTTTAGGACGCAAAAAAAACGCAAGCGACTATGCATTAGGAAGAAATTATTTCATTGATTATTTTGAAACAACTCCCGTCTTTTCTTACCAACCAAACAGCGCATTCCGCATTGCTTTAAATGCAAAATACAGTCAAAAAGAAAACAATTCTGAATTAGCTGAAAAAGCTACAATTCGGGATGTTGGATTTGATTTGCGTTATAATCAAGTCAAAAAAGGAAGCTTTGCAGGCCGTTTCAACTTTATTAATATTGATTATAATGCAGCATTAAATTCATCCATTGCGTTTGAAATGTTGGAAGGTTTAAAAACCGGCAATAACTTTACGTGGGGACTAACATATCAAAGAAAAGTAGCTAAAAATTTACAAGTTAACTTCAACTATAATGGACGTAAATCGGAAGATAGCAAGACTATTCATTCAGGCGGTATGGAGCTAAGAGCATTCTTTTAAGAAGCATAGTTTTTTGAAATAACTTTTCTATGTCCGTTTTAAGATTATGTGACCCTTAAAAAGTGTTATAAATTAAGTAAATTCGTGCAGAATTACGAAAACTGTACATGGAAGAGCGTAAAATGAAATTTGGAACAAAAGCGATTCATGCCGGCGTTCAGCCTGATGAGGCAACAGGAGCCATTATGACTCCAATTTACCAAACAAGTACCTACGTTCAACCTGAGGTTGGTGTTAATAAAGGGTATGAATATTCTCGCACGCAAAACCCAACTCGACATGCCCTAGAAAAAAATATAGCCGCAATTGAAAATGGAAATTTCGGAGCTTGCTTTGGTTCGGGTTTAGCTGCTATTGATTGTATCTTAAAAATGCTTAATCCAGGTGATGAGGTTGTTTCTACCAATGATTTATATGGTGGGACTTATCGAATTTTTCGTACAATTTTTGAAAAATACGGTATCAAATTTCATTTTGTTGGCATGGAAAATGCCGATAAAATTGGAGATTACTGTAATGAAAATACACAACTAATTTGGGTAGAAACTCCAACTAACCCTTTAATGAATATTATTGATATTGTTGCAGCTTCAAAGGTTGCTAAACAATACAAAGCATGGTTAGCTGTTGACAATACATTTGCAACACCTTACTTACAAAACCCATTAGATTTAGGTGCAGATATTGTGATGCATTCTGTTACAAAATATTTGGGCGGACATTCGGATGTAGTTATGGGGGCTTTGGTTTGCAATGATGAAACTATTGCGAAAGAAATTTACCGAATTCAAAATTCAAGTGGTGCTGTAACTGCACCAATGGATTCATTTTTAGTATTAAGAGGAATCAAAACCTTGCATATTCGTATGCAAAGACATTGTGAAAATGGAGAAAAAATTGCCCAATTCTTAGCTAATCATCCGCGCATTGATAAAGTTTATTGGCCAGGGTTTGAAACTCACCCAAATCACGAAATTGCAAAATCACAAATGCGTGGATTTGGAGGTATGATTTCTTTTACCTTTATTGGGAACAAAATGGAGGATGCCTTAAACATGTTAAAAAAAGTAGAAGTGTTTGCATTGGCAGAATCATTGGGGGGAGTTGAATCGTTAATAGGCCATCCTGTAAAAATGACCCACGCAGCAATACCAAAAGAAGAACGCGAAAAGTCTGGTATAGTAGACTCATTGATTCGTCTTAGTGTAGGAATTGAGGATGTAGATGATTTAATTGCAGATTTAGAACAAGCATTAAAATAAAAAATATGAATATAGAAGAAATAAATCCAAATGACGTATTGGCTGCTGTTAAAGGCGGATCAGTATTTGTTGATGTTAGAGAACCTTATGAAATAGATGAGGTTTCTTATGATATTCAAAAGCAATTACAAATTCCTTTAGGGCACATTCAAACAAGAATGGCCGAAATTCCTAAAGACGCAAGTGTAATTGTTGGTTGTAGAAGTGGTGCAAGAAGCATGCAAGCTTGTCAATTTTTAGCAATGAATGGATACACCAACGTTAAAAATTTGCAAGGCGGTATAATGGGTTGGATGGACAATGGCTGCCCTACAAAATAAAATTGCATATATCACAGGCTGCTCCAGAGGAATTGGAGCAGCACTGGTTGATTTACTATTAGATTTAGATTACCAAATTATTGGCATTGCTAGATCTAATGTTGCTGAACGCCCCAATTTTAAATTTATTAAACTTGATTTAAATGATTTGGAAGCCGTGCAACAGTTTAACTTTTCGCAAAATGCTAGCGAAGTTTTATTAATCAACAATGCCGGAATCATTGGAGAAATTTCGCCTGTTGGTCAAATCTCAGATCAATCTATCCAACAGGTTATTAATGTGAACACCATAGCGCCACAAATTTTAATGAATAAGTTCATCAAGACTTTTTCTCAAAAAGTAAAAAAGGGGCACATTATCAACATAAGCTCAGGAGCTGGAAAACATCCTATTGATGCTTGGGCATCCTATTGTGCCTCAAAAGCAGCGTTAGATTTATTTAGCCAAACAACCGCCGAGGAGTTAAAATCGCGCGAAATTCTTAATTGGCATATTCATGCCATTGCACCAGGGGTTGTTGACACGCAAATGCAATCAGATATTCGGCAAGCAAATCCTGAAAATTTTAAATTGCATGAACGTTTTGTAGGACTGAAGAATGACAATGAATTGTCCGATCCTAAAAATGTCGCCAATCAAATTAACAAGGTAATTCAACAGCCATTAAATTATCCTGAAACGGTTATTTCTGTAAGGGACTTTTAATCGTCTCGTCTTTAAATTGGGTAGTTTGCATTCTTGTTATCCCACAGAATAAACGAAATGCTCAGTTTAATTGTTATAACATACAGTACTAATACTAAATCCGTATCTTGTAACGCGATTCAAAACGCACTTAAAAAACAAACATGAAAAAAATTACGCTAGTACTTACATTGGCTTTGGCGAGCTCTGCATCATTCTCTCAGGTGCACCAACACATAAACAAAAACGATTCTGAACCTAATCTTTGCGGTGAAACAGTAGAAACAAATCGGCTTATGGCTGCTTATCCTGAATATGCTGCAATGCAAGAAGAGGAAGATGAAACCTTTCAAGCCGCTTATGAAGATTATCTCGAATCTTGGAGTCCTGACGATAGATCACTCTATGTAATTCCAGTTGTTGTTCACATTGTTCACCTAGGTGGATCAGAAAATATTTCTGACGCACAAGTATTTAGCGGAATTGAACAAATGAATTTAGATTTCAACGTAGAAAATCCTGATGTTGGGGCTACCATTCCAGAATTTGTGGACATTATTGGTAATTGCGACATTGAATTTAGATTAGCAACTAAAGACCCTTCTGGAAATTGTCACTCAGGAATTACTAGAACTTACTCTGAAACAACTTATGATGTTGGAAATTCAGGGCCTAGTAGTCACCCAATTGTTGATGCTGTTGAAGAAGAACATGGCACTTGGCCACAAAACGAATACATGAACATTTTTGTTTGTGCAGATCCTAACGGAAATGGAGGATATACCTTTAGACCAACCAACTGGTTTCCAGCTGGCAGAATGTATGGGTCAATATTCTTACGATCTGATTATATGGGGATTATTGGAACTTCAAATACTGGACGTAGACATACATTAAGTCATGAGGCAGGGCATTGGTTAAACTTATCTCACCCTTGGGGAAATAATAACAACCCTGGAAATCCTGCAAGTTGCGGAACTGATGACGGAGTTGCAGATACGCCAAATACTATAGGATGGGATAACTGTTCAGATGTGTATGGAGAAACATGTGGAAGTTTAGATAATGTTCAAAACATAATGGACTATTCATATTGTTCAACTATGTTCTCAGAAGGGCAGGCTGCACGAGCTCAAACAGCTTTATTAGGAACTACTGCTCAACGTTATAAACTGTCTACACCTACCAATTTAGCGAACACTGGAACTGATGGTCCTGGTGATGTCTGTGAAGCTCTTTTCTCATCTGATTTAAGATCAATTTGTGCAGGATCAACAGTTACGTTTACAGATAATTCATATCACTCGGTAACAAGTCGTACTTGGAACTTTGAAGGAGGTTCTCCTGCTACTTCCACTTCTGAAAATCCTTCGATCACTTATGACACTCCTGGTGTCTATGAGGTTTCATTAGAAGTTTCAGGTGGCGGAGGTTCTGAATCAACATCTGATGAAAACTATATTGTTGTATTACCAAACCCTGGTACCTCTATTCCTTACAGCGAAGGTTTTGAAACACTAAGTGATTTACCTGATTATAGTCGTTTCATTGTTGAAAATGAGGTTGAAGATGTAACGTGGGAATTAACAACGCTAGCAGCTAGCTCAGGTTCTAAATCAGCTTTCTTAGGAAATTATGGTATTACAAATGGGTCAAAAGATGCGCTTGTTTCAGGAACTATTGATTTGAGTGGTGTTGATGAAGATGACGACATAATATTTAACTTTAAGTATGCCTACAAACGTAAAAACTCAGAAAATGATGAGTGGATTCGTTTTTATATTTCGGACGACTGTGGTGAAACATGGGCATTGCGTAAAAATATTCATGGAGATGATTTAGGACCAACCGTTTCTGGATCTGAATTTACAGCTGTCGAAGGAGATTGGCAACAAGTAAATATCACAAACATTTTCCCTGATTATTATGTAAGTACTTTTAGATTCAAAATTGAATTTGAAAATGATAATGGAAATAACATTTTCATAGATGATATTAATTTATATCCTGCTTCAATGGCAAGTTTAGTTGATGAAAGTAATGATTTTGGTGTTAAAGTTTATCCTAACCCATTAGAAGGGCAAGCTACACTAGAGTTAATTGCAAAAGCAGGTCAAGATTATAATGTTACTTTACACAATGCCCTAGGTGAAACTATTGCAGTTGTTCATAACGGTGCTTTGGTTGATGGAAAAAATCAAATACAATGGGCGACCGATAATTTGGCAAAAGGCATTTATATTTTGCGTATTGAATCTGATGGACAGATTCAAACCATTAAATTAGTGAAAGACTAAACGCTTCATAATTCAACTGAATAATACCATGAAAAATTTCATTCTTACAAGTCTCTTTTGTTTTGCAGTAGGTGCATTGAATGCCCAGGTAGAACCTTGGTGTGGAACCGATCAATATAACGAATCGATTTTTGCAGCAAATCCGGATTTGCGTTTGCAAATGCATGAACATTTAATGCGCGTTAATGGTGGTGCTTATGCTAGCGAAGAAAGAGATGAAGAATGTGTTATTCCAGTAGTCGTGCATGTTTTGCATGACAATGGCGAAGGCAATGTGAGCTATGAGCAAATATTGAGTGGTATCGAAATGTTGAATGAAGACTTTAATCGTACAAATGAAGATGCAGAAGATACACGCGATACTGAAGGTGCTCCTTTTTTAGATGTTGCATCTAATATGGGCATCCGTTTTGAGATGGCTAAAATCGATCCTGATGGAAATTGTACAAATGGAGTGCAACGCCGTTATGCAGGTTCAAGAAGTTATAATGCAAGTAACAATATGAAACATTATAGTTCTGGCGGATTAGATGCTTGGGATCGTAATTATTATTTTAATATTTGGCTTGTAAATTCTATTGATTCCGACGGAGCAGGAACTATTTTAGGTTATGCTGAATTTCCTTATGGAGGCGGTAGTAGTAATTATGGAGTTATTATTAGAAATGATGCCTACGGAACAGTTGGTACGGCAAGTGGTGACAGAACATTATCACATGAAGTAGGTCATTGTCTTGGTTTATTACATACGTTCCAAGGTGGATGCCATGGATCTGCTTGTGATGATAATGGAGATTATTGTTGCGATACTCCTCCTGTAAGTGAGGCGCAATGGTCATGCAGCACCACGCAAAACACTTGTGATGATATTCCTTCAGGAGATTTATTTGGATTTGATGCGTTGGATCAGTTTGAAAATTTCATGAGCTATAGTCCTTGCCAAAACATGTTTTCAGAAGATCAAAAAACAATTGTTTTAGGAAACTTGGCAGGAATCGGTTTTTTAGAAAATTTAGTAGACCCAGATCATCATGACGAAACTGGAGTAGGATTACCTGCCGTTCTTTGCAAGGCACAATTCATGTCGGAAAAACCAGAAATTTGCGCAGGATCTACTATTCAATATTTTGATGATTCTTACGCAAACGTTACAGAATGGAATTGGACATTTGAAGGTGGCACACCTGCTACTTCAACTGAAGCAAATCCAGTTGTGTCTTATGCAACTGCAGGACATTATAAAGTTGAACTAGAAGTTTCTGACGGAGCAACTACAGTTTCCACTACGCAAGAAGAATATGCACTCATTTTACCAAATCCTGGTAATACATTGCCTTACTCTGAAAGTTTTGAAACAATAGGAATGATTCCTGATAACATTACCATTTTGACATTAGATGAAGATGGTGAAGATGAATGGGAAGTAACCGACGAAGTAGGTTATACAGGAACACATTGCGCATATCTTTCTAATAGAGGAAATGACAATAGAACAAAAGATGAGATTATTTCAAGCACGTTTGATTTAAGTGGTGTTGATCCAGATGATGATATTATTTTCAACTTCAAATACGCATACGTGCGCAGAAATAGTGGTGATGATGAGTGGTTGCGTTTTTACATCTCTAATAATTGTGGAGAAACATGGACATTAAGAAAAAACATTCATGGAGATGACTTAGGAGAAGAAGTTCAAAGCAGCTCTTATACACCAGAATCAAAAGACGAATGGTACCAAGTAAATATTACGAACATCAATCCTGATTATTATACAGATGGTTTCCGCTTTAAAATTCAGTTTGAAAATGATAATGGCAATAATATATATTTAGACGACATCAACATTTCTACCAGCTCAATGGTAGGTCTTGATGAAAACGAAATAAATGCATTAAACCTTAGTGTATATCCAAACCCTGCTAATGAATATTTAACTATTTCAATGAACTTAGCTTCGCAATCAGAAGTTAATGTAACATTATTAAATGCTCTTGGACAACAAGTAGGGTCTGTTTTCAATGGTGAATTAGCTATGGGTAACAATGAATTTTCTTACGATCTTTCTAATTTGCCTAAAGGAGTTTATTTTATTAGATCTGTAAATGCTCAAGGAGTTACAGAAACAATTCGTTTTGTGAAAGAATAAATCATTTTATTCCACACATTCCTTCTCGAAAATAAAGTTTTATAAAAATTCATTTGCTTATTAAAGTGAATGGATTTTTGTTTTAAATCGGCCTTACTGTTCTATAAATTCGACCACAAAAAAATGCCGTAAAAACAGACTGTTCCACCCCATTTCCACATATAAAAAATACCAGTTATGAACTGTGCAATACCAGTTATGAAGTAAGCATAAAAAACTATTCGAAATATCCCTTTATTGAAGATTCAATTAGAAAAGTAAACCTAAAACGAATCAATATGAAGTGGGTATTATTATTATTTATAGTTTCTGCAAACTGCAGTTTTTCTTATGGAATCAAAACAGAATCTTCGGCAGTTGTTCCACCACCCGTAACCGTGTTACGCATAAATACAGATGCAATTATTGATGGGGGAGAATATATAGTTGATGTAAAAGAAACAACAACTTCATATGAATCAGGCGGAATTATCGCAATTGAAATTGAAGGTTTAGAGGAAGCAGACGAAATTGTGATTACAATTCCTGGCGGCGAAGAAGGTGATCCAATAAAAGTTGTCTTTAACATTATAGAAGGTGAGATTGCAAATTTACATGGGCGCGTAGATTATGAAGATGCAACACATGACGTGTATTTTGAGAAGGAACAATATTTCACTTACGAAGAAACTACACTAACAATTCATGCAACCGACCAAAGCATTGAACCCGTGGATAGCAAGATTTATCTTTCCTTAGAAAATGGGCTCGCTTTTACGCCTAATGGTGATGAGGCCTATGATGAAATTTCATTATTTATGGACGGAGATTTCGAAGTGACGAATATCGAATTTTCAAAGCTTAATGGAACAGTTGTATACACCACTGAAGATAAAGATTTCAGTTGGAATGGAATGGTGGACGGTGTTCTTATAGATCAAGGAGTTTATAATTATTCCATCACTATTGGAGATGAATTATTACAAGGTCAATTCTTGGTCCAATATTAAACAGATAATCCAATTATAATTCATAAAATAATTTCAATGAAAATTACATTTCATAACATTCTAACAGGTGTCTTAGTATTAGGCATGTCCTTCCTTTTTTACCTTCAATTTGCTGAAAAAGAAAATCTAAAAACTGGCTTTGTTCGGTCACAAGAATTGGTTTACCAATTTGACGGAATGATAGACGCTATGACAAAATTTGAGCAAGAGCAAAGCGAATGGAATCAAAATATTGAAACGTTAAAAAATGATTATCAAACTTCGGTAGATAACTATAACATATCGCGCCCTAATTTATCAGAAGAAGAAATGATGCAACAAGAAAATTTATTGCAACACCAGTATAATAATGTCGCAAAATATGCGCAAGAAATGGAGGTGACTTTGATGGAGCGCGAAACAGAAATTTTGGAAGGTGTATTAAATCAAGTGAACGCCTTTTCGGAAAGTTTTGCAACTGAAAATGAACTGGATTTATTGATTACAACAGCTGAATCTGGAACAATTTTATATGGAGATCCAGGATTAGACTATACAGAAGAATTACTGGAATCCATTAACAATCAATACAACGGAATAGAATGAAATTAAGTATCCTTTTTCTCATATTAATAATAGGTTTTGCTTGTCAAAAAGAGGCAGAAATGTTGATGGATTCATCTGAACTGACAATGGAGCAGGTTGGCCCAGAATCTGACAATCCTTTTTATAAAACTAAAACCGTAAATGGTTTCAATATTGCCGTAACATATCTCCCGAATCAAGAAAATGATGCGGCGTTTAATCCAAATGACAAGCCAGACCAAAGTGTTCATTTTACCATGGAAATTGAGGCAGATGGTAAACGGAAGAAAGGCAATTTTTTATACAACAATGTTTCTGGCGTTGGAGACTTTAAAGACAATGTTAATTATTTCAATTTCTCCATAATAGAAGATATACGTGTGGCTGTTAATGAGACCCCATATAATGTGGTGTTAAGCAATATGGAAAACACTTATACACTAAGTGATAGTCGTAAAATACATTTTGTTGCAGTACCACCAACAGAAGATTTTGAAGCACAAAATATTCAAAAAATCAGCTTTATATATGATGATGTCACGCTAGGAATTGGCAGGACAAAATTCACTTTCAATGCTGAAGATTTTAAACCAATTCCGAACAAAATATAGAATTGATTATGTCAAGATTAGAACGAAAAAATTCATTTTTTAAGAAGATGGCCATTTTTGTGGTCTTCAATATGGTGTTTGAAATTGTTGCACCTACCGCAGCAATGGCACTCACATCAGGACCTAGCTCTCCAGAATTTGGAAGTTTTGAACCTGTAGCCACCAACAATATGGTGGATCCATTTAGCGGTGATTTCACTTATAACTTACCCGTTTTAATGGTTCCCGGAACCAATGGCGGCGGTTATCCAATTTCATTGTCTTACCATAGCGGAACAACGGGCGAACAAGAAGCCTCGTGGGTAGGTCACGGCTGGACACTGAACCCAGGAGCAATTAATAGAGGTAAGCAAGGCTTTCCTGATGATTGGAATGGGGAGACAGTTATTAACCATAATAAATCGATACCGAATATAACCCTTACGGCAGGTGTTAATGGAGGTACAGAGATTTTCTCTAATACCTCAGAATCCATAGGCATAACCGGTTCACTAAATGCAGCAATAACTTATAATAATTATAAAGGTTTTGGTTATAGTACTGGAGCAGGCCTTTCATTGAATAAAGGTCTAGTTTCTACAGGATTTAATGTAACTGATGGTCAACATTCTTTTTCTTTAAGAGTTGACCCTTGGAAGTTGATCGGTCGATCGAAGAATAGAAAAGACAAACTTTTGAAAGAAATTGATGAAAATTTCGATCAAATAAATGGAGCTGGGGCATCTGAACAGAAGATAATAACAGAAAAGATTAAATTTTTGACGACCAAATTTAATGATAAAACAAAATTAAAGTCGGGAGGAGTCTATGGAATAATCTCGCTCTCTCGAGGACAAAGACCAAATCAAATTAATAATTATACAGGTGGGGCTTTTAATTTTTCTTTGGGCTTTTTCGCTGCAATTACTCCTCTGCCTGCAGGATTGCAATATGGCTTTAGTGGATCGGTTGCTGTGCAAGAAAATGTACCTTTAACAATCAATTCTGTCTACGGAAATCAATATGCGGGTAATGCATATTCGAATGATAATAATTTAATGGATTATTATACTGAAAAACAACATAATTATGAAAATAATGATGTGTTTTTAGGAATTCCTCATGCCCTAACAGATCAATATATGGTTGCAGGAGAAGGGATATCGGGCGCTTTTAGAATGCACCATAAAGAAGTGGGACAATTCAGGCCAAATCAAATAAAGAGCGAGATAGAAATTGGAAATTTAGGTTTCGAGTTTGGATCAGGCCCAACTCATAGTGATCTAGGCGGGAATGCAGGAGTTGGTTACCATGTCTACAAGCAAAATGGATGGGAATTGCATGACGGAAAAGAATTGTTTTCTTCGGCAGATGAGAGTGTTTTTCGGTTTGCGAATGATTTGGGTGGACATGTTGAATTTGATAATGATGAACTTAAAGAGTCTGCAGAACTTTATAAAAATAATGGGATACCTGGATTCAAAAAATTTACTGCGGATGTAGCTGGAATTGATCAAGAGGTTAACTCAAACACCTCAACGGGGAGTTATGATATTGGAGCATCATCTTTCATTGGACATAATACATTTGCCGAAAAGGAATTAACTGCTGGTACTGTTCATTATCAATCATATGAAAAAAGTGAACAAATAGAAGAGTTCCTTAATTATGGCGAACCCGAATTAGAGAACCAAATCGCTGAATTAAGCATAAAGAATAAGAATGGTGAATCGTATAATTATGGTTTACCCGTTTTTGCTCGGAATGAAAAAGAAATTTCAATAGGTTTAACAGGAATAACGCCAGCGCCAATTGTTCAAAACGGACATATCGTATATGCGGATGCGGATGTTAGTACACTGCAAAAAAGAGAAGATTTAAAAATAATTCAAGGTCAAGAAAGAGAAGCTCCATACGTAACTTCTTATTTGTTGACCTCAATATATGAACCCAATTATATTGACAGAACTAATGATGGCGCAACAGAAGATGATTTTGGAGGTTATACAAAATTTGAATACAAGCAATCGTATGGCTCTGCAGGAGGAGACCAAAAATCAAAGTTAGATGACGGAAATTGGTACGATTGGCGTTATCCATATGCAGGGCTATACTATGACCGTGGTCGTTTGTCGGACAAAAAAGATGATTTAGGGTCATATTCTTCTGGCGAGAAAGAAGTTTACTATTTAGAAAATATTGAGACAAAAACACATATCGCTGTTTTTGAAACTTCGGCGAGAATGGATGGTCTTTCAGCCAATCCAAACGCGGATGATGCATCATTGTTAATTGGAGCATCTGGTGATAAACAATTACAAAAATTAGATAAAATTGAATTGTTTGTAAAGGATGCAGCATGGGAGTTATACATGGCTGATAATACAAATCCGAAACCTGCCCCTTTAAAAACTGTGAATTTTGATTACGATTACACAAATGTACCAGGTATTCCAAATTCAGATAATGGTGGAGGTAAACTGACATTGAAAAGAGTTTGGTTTGATTATAATGGGATTTATAAAGCACAAATTAGCCCATATGAATTTGAATATAATTATCCAGATTATGATACTTATCCAGAGAAATATGCAGCTGGAGGAATTGATGATGTTACAGAGGGGTACTCCAGTTTTTATAGTGCCGCTACTGAAGCAGAAAACCCAGCATATAACGAGCAACAATTAAACGCATGGGGATATAATCAAGGAACCGAAGTAGGACAAGGTGCACATGACGGGATGCGAACTTGGTTAGATCAAACCTTAGTCAATGGGGATATTCCACTTAACGGTGGAGTCCAACCTTATGATCCTGCAGCATGGAATTTAAAAGTAATCAAGCTTCCATCTGGTGGTGAAATTCATGTGCAATACGAGCAAGATGACTACGCATTTGTGCAGAATAAGCAAGCGCACGTAATGGTACCTTTGATCAAAGAAGGGTCGGATGATGGAAATTCACCTACATACTTCTTAAACACTGAAGCAATTAATGTCAATACAGCAGAAGAAAAACAGGCTCTAGTAGATGCTATTCAAAAAACATATGTAGAAACTAGTAAAAAAATGTACTTCAAAATGCTTTATTCTATGTCACCATTAAACCCATATCCAGATATTACAGACTGTGATGTAGAATATATTAAAGGCTATATTAAAATAGAAGACGCACAATTAGTAGGCTCTCCGGGAGCAGAAAAAGTATATATAGATTTAGCTACGGGTCAAAATGGACGAACGGATTTACCTAAAAAGGTTTGTCAAGAGTATGAAAAAGCTTTCTTAAGTGGCAAGTCGATAAACTCAGATTGTGGTATAAATGGGGATTTATCTTTTGAAGAGAATACGGATGACCCAGATGGAATGGTCACTGAGTTTATAAACATGATGTCGACTATGCCAACCCCAGGCCAGGCAGAAGGGTGTTTGACGATAGATTGGGAAAATTCTTATTTCCGAGTGCCATGCATTAAACCTAAAAAGGGTGGGGGGTTACGAGTAAAAAGATTAATGATGTACACCCCAGCACTTCATAACGGAGAGGATTCTGAATTATATGGAACTGAA